>NZ_RBCK01000001.1:611504-1223009 GCF_003626515.1 Streptococcus chosunensis
GCAAGTCAGTAGCAAAACCTGGATAAGGAGCTGTCTTAATATTGATTGCTTTCAAATTAGACTGTTCCTCAACAAAAATGCTGTCTTCAGATACAGTCATTCGTACTCCCATTTCTTCCAACTTAGCAATAAATCCTTCTAAGTGTTCATAAAGAACATTATTAATACGAATTCCCTTACCAACTGCAGCAGCTAAGGAAATGTACGTTCCCGCTTCAATACGGTCTGGAATCACCTGATGACGCGTTCCATGTAATCTGTCAACACCATCAATAATGATAATATTGGTTCCAGCACCACGGATATGAGCCCCCATATTATTCAAGAGAGTAGCAACGTCAATAATCTCAGGTTCTCGGGCTGCATTTTCAATAATAGTACGACCATTTGCTTTAACCGCAGCAATCATTGTATTAATCGTCGCACCTACACTTACCGTATCCATGTAAATACTTGCACCATGAAGTCCCACATCTTTAGCAGATAACTTCATGTTATCACCCTCGTAGCTAACAGTGGCTCCCATAGCTTCAAAAGCCTTAAGATGTAAGTCAATAGGACGTGGTCCCAAATCACATCCACCAGGTAAACCAACTGTAGCTTCTCCAAAGCGACCTAAAAGACTTCCATAAAAATAATAAGATGCACGAAGACTATTGATTTTCCCATAAGGCATTGGAATATTTTGAACACCTCTTGGATCAATCTCTAACACATCGTCATAACGCTTAACGGTAGCACCCATCAATTCCATAATTTCGACAAGACTAGCAACATCCGAAATATCTGGAACACAATCCAAAGTCACAACATCATCTGCCAAGATAATAGCTGGAATCAAAGCTACAACACTATTTTTTGCACCACTAATGGTAATCTCACCTTGCAGGGGCAAGCCACCATTGATAACAATTTTTCTCATTTTAAATTTTTAATACTCTTTCAAAATTTCTAAAAAGGTCCTGTGTTAAAGTATACCATAATTTCACCTTTTTTTCCATCATTTTCAATTATATTAGCTGAATCGTATTTGTATTAACTGGCCTTTTTTAAAAAGTTTTGCCCCTTATTTGCCCCCTGCTACAAAAAAACCTATCATACAGGCTAGAAAGCTTGATATGATAGGCTTTTTTCATTTTAATTAACGTACTGTACGGATACGCATTGTGTTTGTACGTACAGCTTCTCCAACTGGTACACCAGCTACGATAACGATATCGTCACCAGATTGTACAAGACCTGCTTCAACTGCTTTACGTTCAGCAATTTCGAACATATCATCAGTTGATGATGGAGCATCTGTCAACATTGGGATAACACCCCAGTTCAACATCAATCCACGTTCTGTCAATTCGTCGAATGTCAATGCCAAGATGTCAGCATTTGGGCGGTATTTAGAGATCAAACGTGCAGTGTGACCTGTCTTAGTAAGAGTTACAACCAATTTAATGTCCATTGAGTTAGTAGCATCTTTAACAGCTGAAGCCATTACTTCTGTCTTAGAGTTACGTTCAAATGAATCTGAGTTCAAACGACCGTATTCGTTAAGAAGAGTTTGAGCGTTCTTGTCGATTGTAGCCATTGTAGTTACTGACTCAAGTGGGTATTTACCGTTTGCAGACTCACCTGAAAGCATTGTAGCATCAGTACCGTCGATAACAGCGTTGAATACGTCTGATACTTCTGAACGAGTTGCACGTGGTTTTTCTGTCATTGTTTCAAGCATGTTTGTTGCAGTGATAACAACTTTACCTGCAGCATTGACTTTCTTGATGATCATTTTTTGGTAAACTGGAACCATTTCGAATGGTACTTCGATACCCATGTCACCACGAGCGATCATGATACCATCAGCAGCTTCGATGATTTCATCCAAGTTGTCGATACCTTGTTGGTTTTCAATTTTAGCGAACAATTGAACATGTCCATTTCCAGTTTCTTTACAGATTGCACGAACTTCGTTCACGTCTTTTGCAGTACGTACGAATGAAATCGCGATGAAGTTGATACCTTGTTCAAGACCAAAGCGGATATCGTCGTTATCGCGTTCAGCAAGAGCTGGGAAAGGAATTTTAGTGTTAGGGATATTAACACCTTTTTGTTTAGCAATTACGCCATCGTTTTCAACTTCAACTTCGAATTCACGAGTTGCGTCATCTTTAGCAACCACACGAAGACCAAGTTTACCATCGTCAACCAAAACTTGACGACCAACTTCAACATCATCATAGATATCAAGAGCGCCAGCAACGTTCAATGCAATCACATCACGAGTTGATTTGATTCCTTGTTTAGTCGCAACACGGATTTTTTCACCAGTTGTGTAAGAGTACTCTTTTGCATCTCCTTCAAACAATTCTGTACGGATTTCTGGTCCTTTTGTATCAAGAAGGAAACCAACTTTTTTACCTGCAAGTTTTTCTGCAAGTTTAACAGTTGCCATACGGTCACCTTGTTCTTGATGGTCACCGTGTGAGAAGTTGAAACGGAATGTGTTAGCACCAGCTTCAATCAATTTAGCAATGTTTTTAGCTGAAGCTTCAACATCAAGTTTTTCACCCCAGTATCCGTCATCACCGAATTTTTTACCACCACGGATTTCTACCGCAGGTCCCAAAGTTGCAACGATTTTTACACGTTTGTTCATGATTTTTGTGACTCCTTTATATATGACCTTTTTGGTCTTTTTAACAAAATTATAAATTATGACAAGCTCTTATTCAAGCTAGATAGCTCAAGGTCAGCTTTATGTGGGTTGTTAACCACAATCTTACCGTCTGCAGTCAAGCTAAACAAAGCTCCTTCTTCTGCAGTTCCAAGAATTGGGTTTTCAACCATTTTCTCGTTACGGATACCAACCGCAACACCACCGATACCTTCTTTAAGAAGTTTAACGGCATGTGCACCCATACGTGATGCCAAAACACGGTCACGCGCAGTTGGAGAACCACCACGTTGAATATGTCCAAGTTCTGTCACACGAAGGTCGCTTGTATCTCCAGCTTCTTTAAGTTTTTGACCAAATTCAGCTGCTGACATCACGCCTTCTGCCAAGACGATGATATTGTGTTTTTTACCACACTCGTATCCACATTTAATGCTTTCTACGATATCTTCAATCTTGAATCCTTCTTCAGGAATGATGATTTCATCAGCACCAGTTGCAATACCAGCCCAAAGAGCGATATCACCTGCGTTACGACCCATTACTTCGATAACAAATGTACGACGGTGACTTGATGATGTATCACGAATCTTATCGATAGCATCCATAGCAGTAGTAACCGCTGTGTCAAAACCGATTGTGAAGTCAGTACCAACAATATCGTTATCGATTGTACCAGGAAGACCGATAGCTGGGAATCCATGTTCAGTCAAACGCATAGCACCGTGGTAAGATCCGTCACCACCGATAACAACTACACCTTCAATTCCGTGTTTTTTCAATTGCTCAATCCCTTTAAGTTGCCCTTCAAGTTGAGCGAACTCTGGGTAACGAGCAGAGTGAAGGAAAGTACCACCACGAGAAATGATGTCTCCTACTGAAGCCGCATCCAGGGGATGAATTTCACCAGCAACCATACCAGCATATCCATCATAGATACCAAATACTTCCATTCCTTCTGAAATTGCTTGACGAACAACTGCACGGATAGCAGCGTTCATACCAGGGGCGTCTCCACCACTAGTCAAAACAGCAATACGTTTCATATTGGTTATGCTCCTTTTTCTTTTAACATTCTTACTGATTATATCACATTTAATTGGAAAATTCTTCTATTTTCCGTAATTTTAGCGATAAATCGTTTTCATAACGATTTCACCTAATTTCTCTTCTAATTCAGTGGATTTGGCTACAAAATGATGGGGAGAAACAATCGTTCTCTGTTCCTCTTCATACCTGATGATGACAGGGATTGGGCCTTTATACTGGTCTAAAATTCTCGAAATTTCTTGATCCGAATCATGATTTTTCACCTGAATCCAAAAGCGCTCAGCTACCGCTTCTCTTATTTCTTGTGCAATCATTTGCAGACGGCCATCACGTGACTGTACTTTCCCTTTGATGTAGTAGAATCCACCTTCTTTCAACTCATTCCCAATCTGTCGATATAAGTCTGTGAAGAGGGTAACATCCAATTTTTTCTTACTATCATCTACCTGTAAGAAGGCCATGTTTTCACCCTTTTTGGTCCGAATCACTTTTATTTTCTGAATTTCAACCAATATAATGGCGTGACTATTTTCTGACAAATTTCCGATTGGTGTAACTTGGTAGATAGCCTTACTTGCAATAGCTTGTAGTGGATGTTTGCTAACTCCCACTCCTAGAAGCTCTTGTTCCATATAGAATTTTTCTTGTTCTGTCCAATCTTCCGATTCCTGCCAACTATATATAGTATCACCGAACAAGCTTCCTAACACTTTCGCAAATTCAAATAGATTATCTAAATTATTAAATACTTTTTGACGATTTTTCTCAAATGAATCGAAAAGACCGACTTTTACTAATGGTTCTAGCAGAGGAAGTTTCAGATAATTCTCAGGTAATTTAGCTATAAAATCTTCAATGTTAGAATAAGGTCTATTTTCAATAATCCAAAGCGCCAAATCATTGCTGACTCCCTTAATCGACTTAAGACCTAGATAGATGGACTTGTTAGCAATTTTATCGTGATAGGGGATGGTATTGATGGACAACGGTGCTACTTCAAAGCCTGCTTCAAGAGCATCCGTTAGGTAATCACTATTGGAAGAATTCAACATGACCTGATAAAAGATGGCTGGATAATGTGTTTTGAAATAGGCCAACTGGAAGGCCAAGGCTGAGTAAGCATAGGCGTGAGATCGGTTAAATCCATAACCTGCAAACTTCTCCATAACATCAAAGACCTGCTCTGCCTTTTCCCTAGTATGACCAGCTTCTAATGCTCCCTGAATAAATGATTCCCTCATTTCATGCATGGCAGAGGCATCCTTTTTTCCCATAGCCCGACGTAAAATATCGGCTTTTCCGAGGCTAAATCCAGCAAAACGCTGAGCAACCTGCATAACCTGCTCCTGATAGAGCATAATGCCATAGGTTGGAGCCAAAATATCCTCCAGTACTGGATCTAGAACTGTCACTTTTTCCTGCCCATGCTTTCTTGCCACAAAATTATTGATATAGTCACTAGCACCTGGTCTATTTAGAGAAGTAGTCGCTACGACATCTTCAAAACAGACTGGTTGCACACGCTTAAGCAGGCGAATGGCACCAGGTTGCTCAAATTGAAAGATACCTTTTGTATTGCCAGAGGCAAATAAAGCTAACGTTTCTTTGTCTTCCAAATCAATCTCGTTGATAGCTATCTTAACACCTTCTGTTTCAGCAAGCAATTCTTGCATCTTCTGGACAAAAGTCAAATTTCGCAGTCCCAGAAAATCCATTTTCAAAAGCCCACTAGCTTCGACTCCATGAGCATCATACTGAGTCAGTGGAATTTCATCGCCATGCTTTAGAGGAATGTAGTTGGTCAAGTCTTGGTCACTGATCACAACACCAGCTGCATGGACAGAGGTTTGTCTTGGATAGCCCTCAATCTTGCAGGCAATTTCAAAGGCTTTTTGGTATTCTAACTTACTATTGATTTGCTGACGAAACTGGAGGTTCCCCTCATAAGCTGACTTTAGATTATCTCGAAAATTGATTTTCTTGGTAATTGCGGACAATTCATACTCTGGCACACCAAAGCGCTTCAAGACATCACGTAAAGCTTGCTTGGCCCCAAAGGTAGAAAAAGTAACGATTTGAGCCGCATGTTTACTGCCATATTTATTACCAACATATCTGATAAAATCTGGACGATAAATATCAGGGATATCAATATCAATATCAGGCATAGTATAGCGTTCACGATTGAGGAAACGTTCAAAAATCAGATTTTTCTCTACCGGATCAATCCCAGTAATATCCAAGGCGTAGGAAACCAAACTACCGACTGCAGAACCCCGTCCCATTCCCATATAATAGCCATTTGAACGTCCAAAACGCAACAAATCCCAGACAACCAAGAAATAATCGTCAAAGCCCATATCATGAATAACAGCCAATTCTTGGTCTAGACGGTCTTGATATTCTTTACCAGTTAACCCCTTCTGAACAAGCCCCAATTCAGCGCGTTCTCTCAACTCTTCTACTGCTGGTCTAGCAGGATTAAAGCGAGGCAATTTCAGACTAGTATCCAAGTCATAAGAAATGCCTGAAATAAGCTTTTCTAAATTGTACAAGGCTTGAGGAAAACGTTCTTGGAATAGTTTCTCTAAAGAACTTGCTGATATAAAGACATCTTGTCGTGAGCGCAAGGGAACTTCTCTGAGGGGAAGATTTTCTTTAATCGCTGTTAACACTTGCAGAATTTCTCTATCCTTACTTTCAAAAGCATTGACCCGATAGAGGGGTATAATAGGATGATGAAATTCGCTGGCCAGTGTGTCTGGATAAACTCCAATATAGTAATTACAGCCTAGATTGAGCGACTTAAGCTCTTCAAAATAAGGCACAATGACCGCGATATCCTCCAAGTACTGGGACAGGACTGACCAATTTTTCTCCCCCTGCATCTTGGCTGTTGAAAGTTTCATCAACTGCTGATAGCCAACACTAGATAGGGCTAAAAAGCGCAGATTCACATCCTTATCATCTACAAGCACATTCATTTCAAGCCCTAACAAAGGATGAATGCCGTATTTTTTTGTAACCTCTAGAAAATCGAAAGCTCCATAAAGATTGTCAATATCCATCATGGCCAGATGAGTGTAGCCATATTCTTTAGCTACTCTCACATACTTGTCTATCGAAATGACACTCTCCATAAAACTATAGACTGTTTTTGTATCTAGTTGTGCGATCAATTTACACTTCTCCTCTATCGTTCTCACTATATTATACCATTTTAAAAAAGAGAAAGAAAAGAACCTGAGATAGCAAATCTCAAGTTCTTTCTTTATTTGATTGCAAGTTAGCATCTAATGAGAATCAAAATGATTATTTTTCATCTTCTCTTTTCTTACGAGCAATCAATCCAAATCCACTTAGGACTCCTAAAAGTCCGAGTGCTGCAAGGCTAGCATGATCTTCCGTACCTGTATTTGGAAGTTCACGTTGACCATCAACATATTTTGGTGTATCAGGTGTTGGTGTTGGTTGTGGTACTGGAACGTAGCTGATTGGTGTATCCGTAGTTGGATTATTCGGTACGTTTGGTACTTCATATCCTTTCGTTGGATCGTTTGGATCAACTGGTTTCAATGGTTGACCTTCTGGATCTACAGGGATAAATCCTGGTACATAAGGTACTTTAGGTTTATCAGATCCAGGTTTGGTTGGATCTTTAGGATCGTTTGGATAAGTAATTGGATTTGTTGGTGTTCCTGGAATATTTGGAATCCATGAACCTAACTTATCGTAAATCACTGTTTCAGTGATGTCCTTGATTGTATCAGGTGTTACTCGTACATCTTTAGTTGATGATGCTAGATCACCAGCTTTAGCGATGTATCCTTTCACAACTGGTACTGGATATCCGTTGAAGATATCATCGTTACGATCTGTCGTCCATTCAGCATAAGTGGTTTCACCAGTCACTAAGTTAACTTTCGCTTCACGAGTAAACTTGATAGTTTCTGTACGAGTTTCAGATACTTCTTTTCCGTTGCGATCTACATACTTGATCGTACGTGTAGCTGATTTCTCAGTTACAAGATCTTTCACAGTACTTGGCCATACTGGGCTGTTTGGATCGTTAGGGAATACTGGTTTACCTGGCTCTGGTGTAGATGGTGTTACTGGAGTTCCATCTGGGTTCTTCGGTAAGTTTGGATCATTTGGATCTACTGGCTTACCTGGTGTAACTGGAATAATTCTTTCAGATACTGTTACAGTGAAGATTTGATCTACAGATTTGTCTTTATCAAATACTCTGTCTGTATCTTTAGATGGGAACTCGTTCTTAACGACTCTGTAACCAGCTTTTTCAAGTTTTTCAATCGTCTTAGTTACTTCATCAACTTTAGACTTAGTGAAGTTAGCTCCTGAATCACCTTCATCCACTACTGGAGTTGATACTACTTTACCAGTTTCAGTTACGAAGTTTGTAATAGCTTTTTGTTTATCAGTTACGTAAGTGATTGGTGTATCTACGCTTGGATCTGTTGGTACTGGTGGTACTTCATATCCTTTAGTTGGATCGTTTGGATCTACTGGTGTTAATGGAACTAGTGGGTTAGTATTTGGATCTACTGGTTTAGTTGGATCTTTTGGTACCACTGGTGTAGTTCCTGGTACGTAAGGAATCGTTGTTGTTGGTGTTCCTGGTTTCGTTGGATCTGTTGGATCGTTTGGATACATAACTGGAGGAACTGGTGTAGAACCTTCTGGTACTTTTGGAATCCATGAACCAAGTTTAGTGTAGACAACTTCGATATTTTCATCTTTAGAGTCTGCAGTTAATCCTGTTGTAGCTGCTACTTCTTTTTGTTTAGCATCTTTTAGAATATAACCTTTAACTACTGGTGATTCAACTTTATCAAATGTTGTATCTCCATCTTTAGCTGTCCAGTCACCGTAAGTAATTTCACCTGTTACAGCGTTGAGATTAGCTTCACGAGTGAATGTAACTTTATCTGTTACTTTCTCAGCTACTTCCTCGCCTTTTTCGTTAACGTAAGTGATTGTACGGTTCACGTGGCGAGTTGTATCAATCTTCTTAATTAGATCTTCTGTCCATTTTGGTCCATCAGGGTTCTTAGGATCGATTGGATCACCTGGTTTTGGTTTATTAGGATCATTTGGATTTTCTGGATCCACTGGTTTGATTGGCTCAACGTGTGGTGTAACCGTTACTACGAAGTTTTGATCAACTTTCGTATCTTTATCGTAGTTCTTAGCTGTAGCTGNATTTTCTGGATCTACTGGTTTGATTGGCTCAACGTGTGGTGTAACCGTTACTACGAAGCTTTGATCTACTTTCGTATCTTTATCGTAGTTCTTAGCTGTAGCTGTTGTGAATCCGTCAGTTACTAGGTCATATCCTAGAGCTTTCAATTCAGTAAGTTTAGCTACTGTAGAGTACTCGATTGGTTCTCCAGATTTACCTTCTAGGTTATCTGTGTGAAGTACTGTTCCAGTTCCTTCTACCACATACGTTACTTTCGCTTTTTGAGTATCTTTCTCATAAGTGATTTCAGTATCTTCTGTAGGGTTTTCAGGTGTTGGTGGAACATATCCTTTACTTGGATCGTTTGGATCTACTGGTTTCAGTGGGTTTCCATTTGGATCTTTTGGAGTTGTTCCTGGAACGTAAGGAATCGGTGTNGTTGGTGGAACATATCCTTTACTTGGATCGTTTGGATCTACTGGTTTCAGTGGGTTTCCATTTGGATCTTTTGGAGTTGTTCCTGGAACGTAAGGAATCGGTATCGTTGGTGTTCCTGGTTTCGTTGGATCTGTTGGATCGTTTGGATATTGAGGTTTATCAATATTTGGAACTTCGAATCCTTCTGGTACTTTTGGTACATATTTTCCAAGTGGTGAGTAAACTACGTTTACTACTGAATCAGCTGCATCGTGAGCTACGTTATCTACTTTTTCAGCAGCTTTAATATCTGCAACATAGCCTTCGATTACTGGTGATGTTACTTCAGCTAATGTTTGTGGTGCAGTCCAGTCAGAAGTATAAGTGATTTCACCTGTTACTTTGTTTAGGTCACCTTTACGAGAGTAACGAAGTTTTTGTTCTACAGTAGCTGCAGCTTCTTGACCACGTTTAGCTTCTTCTACTTTATCAGTATTCGCATATCTGTAGTTGATTGTACGATTTACTTCATCTAGTAATCCTAGTTGTTCGTAAGTACGTTGTTTTGGATCTCCAGGTACTTTGTCTCCTGGTTTTGGAGTTACGTCCGGTGTATTTGGATCTAGCGGTTTATCTGGATCGATTGGAGTGATTCCTTCTTTAACGATTACGTAGTAAACTTGGCTAATTCCATCATTACCTTTGTCATCTTTATCATCAAATGTACGGTTCGATTCAGCGTAGAATGCTACACGATCTGTAGTGTAGGCTGCATCAGTTGGAGCAATTACTTCGTAACCTTTAGCTTCTAATTCAGCTTTAACGTTATCGATGTTTGTTGTCTTAATTGCTTTACCTGTGTCTCCTGCTTCTGCAACTGATACATGAACTGCAGTTCCATCAGCTTTAATGAAGTGAACTAGAGCAACTTGAGAACCATCTTTAACATACGTGATTGTAGTGTTTTGAGTTGGATCTTCTGGTACTTTCGGTACTTCATATCCTTTCGTTGGATCGTTAGGATCTTTCGGTGTTAATGGTTTACCGTCTGGTCCTACAGGTGTTGTTCCAGGGATGTATGGTACTACTGGAGTTTCAGTAGGTGTTCCTGGTTTTGTAGGATCTTCTTTAGTTGGAGTTTCATATGGTTTTGGTGTTAGGTCAGTTCCTGCTGGAGGTGTTACTCCTTCTGGAATTACCGGTACATATGAACCAAGTTTACGGTAGATAATTGTTTCTTCACTATCTTTATCAGTAGCTTGAACATTTTCACGAGCTGTAGATGTCGCAGCTGAAGCTACATATCCAGGTTTGTTTGGTGTTGTTATAGCATCGATTGTTGTGTCATCGCCTTTAGCTTTCCAGTCAGAGAAGTTAGAAACTGCTCCAGTTACTGGATCTAGGTCAGCAGTACGTGTAAATGTTAATGTTTGTACATTATCAGGGATACCCGCATCTGATCCATCAGCTAGTTTGTAGTGAACTGTGTGAGTTACTTCTTCGATTAATCCTAATTCTTTGTAAGTACGTCCTTTTGGATCGTTTGGTACTTTATCTTCAGGTTTTGGAGTAACATCTGGTGTGTTTGGATCAACTGGTTTGCTTGGATCAACATTCGTTGGTTTTGTAGTATAGATTACTGTTTCATTGATGTCTTCAGCAGTTGCTGTTACTTCTGATGCTGGTACAGTCTCTTTATCTGGAGTAAAGTTTGTAACTTTTGGTGAAGTTACAGCTTCAAATGTTTGAGCCGGTGACCAGTCTCCGAATGTAATCTTACCAGTTACTGGGTTGATTGTTGCTGAACGTTTGAACTCTTTAGTTTCTTGAACTGAATCAGCAGCTTTTGATCCATCTGCGTAAACATACTTGATTGTACGTTTAACTTCCTCTTTACGTCCATCTTCTAACTCTTTGATTAACTCTGGAGTCCATTTTGGTCCTGTTGGATTATTTGGATCAATTGGTTGATCTTTAGTTGGAGTTGGATCATTTGGATTTACAGTAATCGGCTTAGCAGTTACTAGGACTTTGTATACTTGGTTAGTCTTAGAATCTGCATCGAATGTACCATCTGTTGGGTAGTTGTTTTCTACAACTGTGTAACCTTTAGCTTTAAGTGCCTCAATTGTTGCTGTTACATCAGCAACTTTAGTAAATGCTTTTCCTGTATCACCAGTATCTACTACTGATTCTGCTACTGCACCTTTTTCAGTCTTATCCGTTTCACTATTTACTTCAATGAAGTGAACAACAGCTACTTGTGATCCATCTTTAACATAGGTAATTGTAGTGTTTTCTGTTGGATCTGTTGGTAAGCCTGGTACTTCATATCCTTTAGTTGGATCGTTAGGATCTTTCGGTGTTAATGGTTTTCCATTTGGTCCTACTGGTGTTGTTCCAGGGATGTATGGTACTACTGGAGTTTCAGTAGGTGTTCCTGGTTTTGTAGGGTCAGCTGGAGTTGCATTTGGATATGGTTTTGGATTTAAGTCAGCATCTGCAGGAGGTGTGATACCTTCTGGTACTACTGGTACATATGAACCAAGTTTACGGTAGATAATTGTTTCTTCACTATCTTTATCCGTAGCTGCTACATTTGTACGTTCTGTAGATGTTTTCGCTGAAGCTACATATCCATCTTTATTTGGTGTTGTTACAGCATCGATTGTTGTGTCTCCACCTTTAGCTTTCCATGTACCGTAGTTAGAGATTGCTCCAGTTACTGGATCCACCTCTGCAGTACGTGTAAATGTTAATGTTTGTACATTATCAGCGATACCTGCATCTGAACCGTCTTCAAGTTTGTAGTGTACTGTGTGTGTTACTTCTTCAACTAAACCTAGTTCTCTGTACGTACGTCCTTTTGGATCGTTAGGAACTACATCATCAGGTTGAGGAGTAACATTTGGATTAGTTGGATCTGTTGGTTTGTTAGGGTCTACAGTTGTTGGTTTTGTAGAGTAAATTACTGTCTCTTCAAAGTCTTTTTCTGTAGCCACTACAGTTTTCGCTGGCACATCTGCAACTGTTGGTGTTACACCTGCAACTGCCGCAGTGTATTTCTCAAGTGTTGGAGAAGTTACTGCTTCGAATGTTTGATCAGCTGACCAATCTCCGTATGTGATTTCTCCTGTCGCTACATTAATCTTACCAGAACGAGTGAATTTAAGTGTTTTAACTTTCTTATCAGCTACACTTGTTAAATCAGATTCTGCTACTGGAGTACCATCTTCGTATACATACTTAATTGTACGTGTTACTTCTTCTTGTACTTTTACAGCGTTGATTAATGCCTCAGTCCATTTTGGTCCATCTGGATTATTTGGATCGATTGGAGTTACACCTGGAGTTGGTTTTGGATTTTCATTGCTTGCTGGTTTAGTTGGATCAAATGATGGAATATCTACTACTTTAGCCTTGAATTTCACCACATATTCTTGATCAACTGCAGCATCTTTATCGAACTTATCAGTTGATTTGAATCCATTATCAACTAGTTCGTAACCTTTCTTAACTAATTCAGCAATTTTATCTGTTACTGAAGTTGCTGTTGTAGCTGGGTAAGTTGCTTCTGATTTACCTGTTACTGAGATTGGATCTGCCAGACCTGGAGTAATGACTTTATCTGTATTAGTAGGATCTACTTCTACAAATTTAACTACAGCTTTTTGGTCTACTGGAGTATAAAGAACTGTAATCTTGTAGTCATCTGCTTCTGCATCGATTGCTGCAGTCGCTTCTACAGTAGCGTTATCTGGTACATATCCAGTGACTTCTGGAGAGTTAACAAGGTTGAATTTATCGTCTTTAGCTTTTTCTGCATCAGATAAGGTAATTGCATCGTTAGATGTTCCGCCTACTGGAGTCCATGGTCCAAATGTAACGATTGATTTTTGAGCATCTGTTGCATCTGCTGCGATTGCTTTGTTTGTGATGTGGTCGTAGTAAACTACACGAGCTTTGTATTCTTCAGGAGAATCATATCCGCTCTTATCTAATACTGCTTTATAAGTAGCGTATTCTGTTGGATATTCTTTCGCAGCTAATGTGTAATCGATTGTACGGTCACGTTCAAAGTGAAGTGTCTCAGTTACTGTCGGTGCAGCCGTTGTTCCACGTTTATCTGCTGGTACATCATCTGTACTTGCATATTTGTACTCGATTGTACGTGTTACTTCTTGAGTATCTTTAATTTTACGAGTAACTTTCTTGTGACGTAGGTAAACATTGAATGCTTGATCTACTTCTTTATCATCATCAAACTTACGTCCACCCTCAATAGCTGTACCTTGAGTATTATTTGTATAGTCATCTGTTACTAATTCATATCCAAGGTCTTCATATTTCTTAATTGTTTCAGCTGTTGTATAAGGAATAGCTGTATGTGATTTACCTTGAAGTGTTGTAACACTGTAAGTTGTTTTCGCATCTGCACCTGTTGCAGGAGCTGGATTAGCATTTTGTACTTCAAGAATACGATCATCACCTGTTGCATCTAAGTCAATATATGTTACTTTAGCTTTTTGAGTATCAGCTTTGTAAACAACATACATATCGAAGTCGTCTTTGTTATCCGCACGAACTTCTGATACTAATGGTTCATATGCTCCAACGTCTTTATTATTATCAACTACTGGAGTATATAATCCTACAGGTTGTTTACCATTGTGGATATGACCCATCTTACCGTCAGCACGAGGAGTGAAATCAGCTGTTACTACTTCAGCTGTGTAACCTTTTACTATTGGTGAGATAATTTCTTTAAATTTAGAATTTTGATCACTTGAAGCTGTCCATTTACCGATGATAATTGAACCTTGGTTGAACTGTGTTCCCGCTGGAATTGTATCTCCAACTTTATAAACATGCCCTGTTGCATCTGTAACTTGGTTTGAAGTTACTAACTCTGTAGCAGTTGCACCCGCTTCAGAGAAGATCTTGTAATCACGAGTATAGTCAATCGTTTGTGTACGAGTAACTGGTGTGTTATCGATAGCTACGATTGGATCATTGTCTTTATAAGAATCTTGACTTGATGGATTGTCGTTAGCATTTTCGTATACATAATGAATTGTACGAGTAATAGATGCTTTGGACTGAGGGTTAACAATTGGTGTATACGTTGCTTTACCATAGTCTGTACCATACTGACTAGTCACAGGGTCTCCATCTACTTTATTGTTATAGTCAAAGTCTGGTTGTTGTTTTGTTACTCCAGTTCCTTTCCCTACAAATTTAGGATGTGGAGTGAATGTGATTTCACCAGTATCTTGATTTAATGTGTAAGTACCTTCATTTTCGATTACAATTTCTGTGTCAGTTACTTTAGTATAACGACGATGCACTGTCTCAACTGCACCAGTCTCTGGATCAATATGAACTGCATCTGGAAGAGTAACATTCATTAAATCTTCATAAGTAGAAGCTGTACGAGTTCCTTTTGGAATCACATCATTATTAGCAGTATAGGTAGTTCCATTGATTGTAATACTTTCGCCTTTAGGAACTAATTGATCTGCAGAAGTTTCATTCACAAGAGTTCCTTCAAATCTTGTTTGAGTTCCTGCTGGAATCGTATCTCCTTTAGTAAAAGTAGTTTTCCATGTTGTAATTTGAGCTCCACTTTTTATTTTAAGCGGTGTAACAAGTTCATCTCCTACTTGTAATTTACTTCCTGCTGGTACAACCACATTAGCCCCATTACGGATTACTGTCGTGTCCTCTGTTGCTGTTGGTAAAGCTCCTTCTAATACCGAACCTGCTGGCACTGATCCTGTTGTAAATCTTGCATTACTTACAGTTACATTCCCTGTACCATTAACGGCAACTGGTGATGAAACATTGCCTAACTTAGTTCCTGCTGGAATTTTATCTGATGGTTTATACGTGACTGTTGTTCCATCTGTTAGTGTAAGAGTTGTTTCCTTGTCGACAGTTGTATCTTCTGTATATAGTTTCCCTGGAATTTCTTTTCTAGTTGCAAAAGTTGGTTTCTCACTTGTATTTAAAATATCAACTCGTTTAGAAGTTTCTACAGATTCATTTGTGATAGTTTCAACTGTTCCTTTTGTCGGAATTGAAGGATTAGATGATTGTGGTTTTCCTTGAACGTCTTCTGTAGTCGTATCTTCTCCTACTGGACGAACGTCAATAACAGTTGGAATATAACTTGTATCCATAGACTTGGCACCGTTATTTCCATTGTTTACATTTTCTAATACCTTATCTTTTTCTGCTAAAGTCGTACTTGTCAAAGATTCTCTAATTGTATCTTCTGTAGCTTCCCATCCAGTGTGACTTCCATTATTATCCCACGCACGGATAGCTACCCCTTTAGCTGTACCTACAAATCCTTTTTCTGGTTCAAAAGTGATTTTTGTAAAACTCAAACTACCTTGTTTAGAATTTTTGTTTTCCGCAGAATCTTCATTTAGTTTATAAACCCCAGCTTTGTTTCCTGCTGTATCATATTCTGTATATTCAGATAGGTAGTATTCTGTTTTACCTGTTAATTTATTCAATACTTTAACAGCCGTACCAAGAGTATTTCCTCTCGCATCTTTAACGACTACCTCAGTACCATTGTAAATTGTTTGGCTTAGTTTGTCTTTCACCTCAACAGTTTTACCTGTTGGTTCTTCAGATTTTACAACTGTATCATTTAACACCATCTTAGGCGCTGTATTATTATCAATTTGTGCCCATTGTTTATAGTTAGATTCAATTGTTTTACCACTTGCAGTAAACATAGCATTAGTTGGGAAATTCACTTCTTGTTTTTTCCCTTGATAATCTTTTGTTTCATGACGTGTTCCTCGAGGTTGGTGAATAACGTTTGCAACGAAATCTTCCACTTCCCCTGAAGATGCTAATCCTGTAGGCAGCCTTAAGTCATTCTTATCTACAGAAATACGTAAACGAACTCCAAGATTATCTACTGATGTATTTAATAATTGCGGTGTGTTTTTGAATGTAATATCATATGTTCCATCAGCGTTAGCTGTTACTAATTCAGATGATTCATAAAGGTCGAATTTACCATTTCCGTTAAAGTCAACCCACCCCCGAACATAAGCTACATCATTATTCACACCACGGTTAACTTTGACACCTTTTAAGACATATTCATTCTCACTTGCATGACGTAATGTGTATTTAGTTGCTACTGCTGGGTCAAGAAGTTGTCCTTCACCTTCATCAGGTAAGTTACCTACACCAAGTCCACGTGTTGCTTGGTTATATAACCCTTTAATTGGTAAACCATCTCCACCTTGTAATGTATTAGCTGTTGATAGAATTTCACCATTTTTAATCGCTACTTGCGTTCCATCAGCCATACGAATTACAGGGTTTTTACCATCTAATAAGTATGTTCCTGATTGACCTTTAGAGTTTGTAACTTGAGTTGTACCACTAACAAGACTGATTTCTTTATAATCTTCTGAGTTAACTAAGTCATCTAGTACCCATGCTCCATTTGGCTCAGCAATTGTTGTACGGAAGTCTGAATCTGCAGGAACATCTCCTAAATATGGCTGTGTCGCAGTTACTTGTTTTCCATCTTTTTCTTTATTAAAGTTACCGATGATATGTTGTGCAGAACCGTAAGAAGCTGGTGCATCTCCACCGTCATAGATTACGAATCCGACTGTCGCAGATTGGCTACCATTGGCATTAATGTAAACACCTAAATTTTCAACATTTTGAGATAAACCTATTGGAAGATCGTATCCATTATTAATACCTGAGTCAAATGGTCCAAATAATTGACTTCCATAACCTGTTTCTGTTTTATTCGCCCATTCAGAAAGATTGTAACCCGTTGATAACTTTGCATTTGTTTTTCTATCAAAAGTGCTTGAAAAGTTAGCGTTAACATTTCTATTAGGGAATAAACCTTTAGAGTTTGTTTTGTTTTTATTCAAACGCATGAACTCTTCCCACGGTGTACCATCAGACTCGAATTGAGTGAACTCAGCCACACTCAAGTCTTCCGAGTCAGCTGCAATGGCATTAACCGCGACTGGGCGTCCATTATATGTTGCTGATAATTGGAACTTAACCCCAACGTTACCACCATCATAAGCTGGAGCAAAGGCAGTTAATCGTTCACGAGTTACCCCATTTGAATCTTCATATTTAGTTTCAAATCCTGCTAATCGTAAATGACTCCAGTTTGGATCCTGTCTTGTTACAATGACGTCTTCACGTTGAACAACACCATCAACAGGACTTCTGTTGATATTTTCAGGTTCACCATTAGCTTTATTTAGAGTATATGTTTCTGTGGAAACTTTTTTACGAGAAAGGGAACTTACTGTAGCACTTAATGTATAACCTTTTACCTTAGTTGGTACATCAAAACGCATACCTTCTTGAAGCACCTCAAATATCTCATTATTTCCTCGTCCACTAGATTGATTATTTTGTACTTCTTTTTTTACATCATCATATGTTTTCCACAATGTATATTTAGCTAATCCAGACGCTAAAAATGCAGGATCATTTGTCTTCTTACCTACTAACTCAGGATGAGTTGTAGATTCAAGAACTGTACGAACCATTGTAAAACGTCCACGTTCTTGACGTCCTTTAGAGCTGGTGAAATCAACCATAGCCGGATTATCAACATATTCAACAGCCCCTACTTTTGTTCCATCAGCATATGTAATAGACGCAGTAGCAAAGTCAAACCAGTTGATTGCTTCACGAAGTTGACTATAGTTTTTCTCACCAGCTGAACCATAAGCTACATCACCAATAGCAAAATCATATGTTTTATTACCATTTTGAGCTACCTTACCATTAGCCAATGTTACAGTTGCTACAGCTGCACCTGTATTACCTTTTCGTTTAACTTCGATTTTATCTTCAGCTGTCAAGGATGGATTTGCAGTACGGATTTCTTTTTCAATGGCACGCGCTTCTTCTTCGGTAATATCGCCAACATTGTTAACAACAACTTTGTTAATAGGATTAGCAATAGCTACTGTAGAACCTGCTCCATCCGCCAACACAGCTTCAACTTTACCTACGTGTCCTGCACGTTTCATCTCAGCATAGACTGCTTCGATAGCAGATGAGATGCGTTGGAGTTGGGCATCCAATTCTTCCTTGGTGATTTCTCCCGCCGCAAGAGCTTTCTTAGAAGCTTCGATTTGAACTTTAGCTGAAGCTACTGCAGTTGCGATTGCTTCTTTTCCAGCTTTATCTTCTGCTTTTTTATTCGCAAAGTTTGAGGCACTTGTGTTCAATACTTCTGCTTCAGATGTCAACTGTTCAAGGACAGTTTTAGTAGCAGTGATTGGGTTTTCTGCTTTCTTTTCGTACTTTTTATCAGCTTTTTCATCAACTGCTTTTTCAGCTTTTTTGTCAGTAGAAGGAGCAGTCAGTGTTGCTTTTTCTTTTTCAGCTACTTCTGTTTTTTCAGTTGTAGCTGTTTCAGATGCTTTATCATCTTTCTTAGATGCTTCAGCAGCTAATTTTGCAACTTCCTCATCACTCAAGGTTGGCTTTTCTACTACAGCCGCTTTCGTCGTAGCAGAAAGAGCTGGTGTCGTCACATTTACGGCATTCTCACTTGCCTTATCATCTTTTGGAGCAGATGCAACAGCTTCTGTTTTATTTTCAGCAGCTGTTTCTTCTGCTTTGGCAGTCGTTTGGGCTACACCCAAAATCAAGGCTGTCCCCAACAGAACACTCGCAGCACCAAAATGATACTTACGAATAGAGAAACGTTGACTCAAGCCATACCAATCAAAAGATTTATTTTTTTGTCTTTTTGATTTATACATAATGTTCACTTCCTATATTTTTCATGTAACAAAAATTTACAATTACATACAATATATTATACCATGCAATCGTCTTCATTTCAACGAATTTGAACATTTTCTATATCATTTGATAATGGAATTTTCTTTCGTTTTTAAAAATTAAACCGTTGTAATATATAATGGTAAATATCTTTCTACAGAAAGATTAATCTTGGTTTTTCGCTATTTTTTTGATATAATAAATTAAAGTATAATTTCACTGGAGGTTCTATGCGTTTTAATCAATTCAGCTATTTAGCGCTATCTAGAGATACAATTATCTTTGAATTAAAAAAGTATGGATTTGATTTACCAGTCAACATTACAAATAAAAAAATGCTTGAGGCGTTTCTTATTCGTTTCTTTTTTAATTTTAAAGATAGCACCTATCCTCTATCCTGTTTGGCAGTTGATAAAGAAACTGACTTACTGACATTTTTTCAATCAGATAAAGAGTTGACTGCAGATATTTTCTATACTGTAGCTTTTCAACTTTTAGGCTTTTCTTATTTGGTTGACTTTGAAAATAGTGATGTTTTCCGTAAAGAAACTGGTTTTCCCATCGTATACGGTGATTTGATTGAAAATCTCTATCAGTTACTCAATACTCGCACCAAAAAGGGGAACACTCTTATCGACCAACTTGTCAGTGACGGTCTTATTCCTGAGGATAATGACTATCACTACTTTAACGGCAAGAGTTTGGCTACTTTTTCTAGCCATGATGTCATTCGAGAAGTCGTTTACGTTGAGTCTCGTGTCGATACTGACCAAAAAGGTCTACCAGATCTAGTCAAGGTCAGCATTATTCGTCCTCGTTATGACGGGCAAATCCCTGCTATCATGACTGCGAGCCCTTATCATCAGGGAACCAATGATAAAGCTAGCGACAAGGCTCTCTACAAGATGGAGGGCGAACTCGAAGTCAAACCTACTCACAAGATTGAGCTAGAAGAACCTCAACTAAATCTCGTCCAAGCTCAAGGTCAAGCTGAGCTTGTGTCAGAAGCTGAGGAAAAGCTAACTCACATCAACGCTAGCTATAGTCTCAACGACTACTTCCTTCCACGTGGTTTTGCTAATCTATATGTTTCAGGTGTTGGTACCAAAGACTCTACTGGTTTCATGACTAACGGGGATTATCAGCAAATCGAGGCTTATAAAAATGTTATCGATTGGCTCAATGGTCGTTGCCGTGCCTTTACTGATCACACGCGCCAGCGTCAAGTCAAGGCTGACTGGTCAAACGGAAAAGTGTCCACAACTGGACTTTCCTATCTTGGTACCATGTCCAATGGTCTTGCGACTACAGGTGTCGATGGTTTAGAAGTCATCATTGCCGAGGCTGGCATTTCTTCATGGTACAACTACTACCGTGAAAACGGTCTGGTCACTAGCCCAGGTGGTTATCCAGGTGAGGACTTTGACTCTCTTGCTGAACTAACCTACTCTCGTAATCTCTTGGCTGGCGACTATATCCGTGGTAACGAAGCTCACCAAGCTGACTTAGAAAAAGTAAAAGTGCAACTGGATCGCAAGACTGGCGATTACAATCAGTTTTGGCATGACCGCAATTATCTGCTCAATGCCCATAAAGTAAAGGCTGAGGTTGTCTTTACCCACGGTTCACAGGATTGGAATGTCAAACCACTTCATGTTTACCAGATGTTCCATGCTCTTCCAGCTCATATCAATAAGCATCTCTTTTTCCATAATGGTGCCCATGTTTATATGAACAACTGGCAGTCCATTGACTTCCGTGAATCTATGAACGCCTTACTGACTAAGAAATTATTGGGACAAGATACAAATTTCCAACTTCCGACCGTTATCTGGCAGGACAATACAGCTCCTCAGACTTGGCAGACTCTTGATGATTTTGGTAATCAGGAAAGCTCAGAAACTTTCTCACTTGGTCAAGAAGAGCAAGTCATTCAAAACCAGTACCCAGATAAGGATTTTGAGCGCTATGGTAAAACATACCAGACCTTTAATACAGACCTCTATCAAGGGAAAGCCAATCAAATTACTATTGACCTTCCTGTGACCAAGAACCTCCACCTGAACGGTCGCGCTCAGCTCAATCTTCGTATTAAATCTAGTACCAATAAGGGGCTCTTATCGGCCCAACTACTGGAACTTGGACAAAAGAAATATCTACAACCTTATCCAGCTGTTTTAAGTGCTAGAACCATTGACAACGGTCGCTACCACATGTTGGAAAATCTCTGTGAATTGCCATTTCGTGAAAATGCGCAACGAGTCGTGACAAAAGGCTATCTCAATTTACAAAATAGAAATGATTTACTGTTAGTAGAAGATATTACTGCAGATGAATGGATGGATGTGCAATTTGAACTGCAACCGACTATTTACAAGTTACAAGAAGGAGATACTCTTCGTTTAGTCCTCTATACTACTGACTTTGAAATCACCATACGTGACAATACCGCATACCAGCTGACTGTTGATCTTGAACAGTCTAGTCTTATCCTACCTTGTCAAAAGGTTTAATATATCAGACTTTCAAGATGGAACTATTTCCACTTGAACTGTTAAACTACACATAAACTTGGTATCAAATTCAATCCTAGTCTAGACCTTTGATATGCATAATACTGGATTTGGGACAAAAGATACTAAGACCCTAACCAACATGTGCAATCATTTATAATACTCGCTACCATACCACATGTTGGAAAATCTCTGTGAATTTCCATTTGACATAAATTCACAACAAGTCGTGACAAAAGGCTACCCTAATTGAGTGATTTACTGTTAGTAGAGGACACTAATGTAAATAAACGGATAGAGAGCCAATTCATCTCCACCCAACTAGTGACAAGTTAAAAGAGGGAGATTCTCTCCGTTTAGTCCTATACTACTTACTTTGAAATCATCATACGTGACAATACCGCTTACCACCCGACTGACAATCTCGTTCAGTCCACGCTTTCTGTATCTAGTACAAGGAGTAACATTTTATGAATAAATCTGAACACCGACACCAACTCATACGAGCTCTTGTAACAAAAAACAAGATTCATACTCAAGCTGAGCTACAAGCTCTTCTTGCCGATAATGATATTCAAGTTACACAAGCTACACTTTCGAGAGATATTAAAAGTATGAACCTTTCAAAAGTACGAGAAGAAGACAACTCTTACTACGTGCTCAATGCAGGTTCAACCTCAAAATGGGAAAAACGTCTCGAAATTTATATGGAAGATGCTCTTGTCTTGATGCGTCCAGTTCAACACCAAGTCCTACTAAAAACCCTTCCTGGGCTTGCTCAATCCTTTGGTTCTATCATTGATGCTTTGAGCTTTCCTGACGCTATCGCTACCCTCTGTGGCGATGATGTCTGTCTTGTCATCTGTGAAGATGCAGAAGCTGCTCAAAAATGCTTTGAAGAACTGAAAAAATTCGCTCCACCATTTTTCTTTGAAGAATAAAAAATTCCGTGTCTAATCTGGCACGGAATCTTTTTATCTATTTTACTGAGATGGATTGTCTTTTTTAGTTCGTGCCAATCTCAGGGCACGATTTGGATTGAGACGATTAAACAGTTCTTCCAATTTCTTTTCATTCCAAACATCTGCGGCGGAAACGAAATTGCCATCCGCATCTCGGAAAGATATCGGTTTATCTCCCATAACAGTCTCCTAGTCTACAAATTCAAACTCAAATTTACCAATGCGGACCAAGTCCCCATCCTTAGCACCACGCGCACGAAGGGCTTCATCAACCCCCATACCACGAAGCTGGCGAGCAAATTTCATGACTGATTCGTCACGATCAAAGTTGGTCATATTAAAGAGTTTCATGAGTTTTTCACCAGAAAGTACCCATGTCGCATCGTCATCACGACTAATTTCAAAGGCCTTCTCTTCCTCGTCAAATCCATAGTAAGCTTCTTCTTCCATATCTGACTCATCATAGAGCAAGAATTCTGGTGTCTTATCTAACAATTCAGCTGTCGCATCCAAAAGTGTAGCCAGACCTTGCTTAGTCAAACCAGATATTGGGAAAATAGCTGGTAACTCTTCAAATTCATCGTAGTTTTCAGCCAATTTTTTCTTGAATTCTACAAGATTTTCCTGACTCTCAGGCATGTCCATCTTATTGGCTACGATAATCTGTGGACGCTCCATGAGGCGAAGATTGTATGACTCCAGCTCCTTATTGATGGCAAGATAATCCTCATAAGGATCACGGCCTTCGCTAGCTGACATATCAATAATATGAAGGATCACACGTGTACGCTCGATGTGACGGAGGAACTGGGTTCCCAAACCAACACCTTGACTAGCTCCTTCAATCAAACCTGGTAAATCAGCTACTGCAAAGGATTCACCTGATTGGGTACGAACCATACCTAAATTTGGCACAATAGTGGTAAAGTGGTAGGCACCGATTTTTGGTTTAGCAGATGTGATAACACTTAAAAGTGTTGATTTCCCAACAGATGGAAAGCCTACTAAACCAACATCCGCAAGGATTTTAAGTTCCAATTGTAACTCGCGTTCCTGACCTGGTTCTCCATTTTCAGAGATTTCCGGTGCAGGATTTTTTGGTGTCGCAAAGCGAATATTTCCACGTCCACCACGACCTCCGTGGGCAACAATAAATTCTTGACCGTGTTCAATCAAATCTGTCAAGACCTTGCCAGTCTCTGCATCACGCACAGTCGTACCTTGTGGTACTCGAACTCTAAGGTCCTCAGCACCACGACCATGCATTCCTTTGGTCATCCCTTTTTCACCAGACTCAGCCTTGAAATGGCGATTGTAGCGAAAATCCATCAAAGTACGTAGTCCTTCGTCTACAACAAAGACCACATTTCCTCCACGACCACCGTCACCACCCCAAGGACCGCCATTAGGGACATATTTTTCACGGCGAAAGGCAACCATGCCATCGCCACCATTACCAGCCTTGACCTTAATCTTGGCCGTATCTAAAAACATACTCATTTTTTCTTCTCACTTTAAAAAAGGGCTGGGAAATCCCAGTCACAAGATTTTCTTAAATCTATTTTATAGATTACTGAGGGCACCAATTGCAGTTGCAAAAATACCCAAAATACTTGCTACTAACATGATAAGTACGATAAGCAAGGTTAATTTTTCAAACATCGTTTTTTTACGTTTTCCATTATCTCCAAATGCCATTTTTATCTCCTTCGTTACATTCTATTTTCTATTATCTTAGCATGAATTTAGCTAGTTTTCAATAGTCGCTTGCTACTGGTGCAATTATCCATAAAATGATATAGGCTACAATTCCAGCTCCGTAACAGCAAGCAAGGACACCCCATATTACGCGAACGATAGTTGGATCCATATCTAGATAATGGGCCACCCCGGCACAAACACCAGCAATCTTTTTATCACGACCGCTTCTCATTAATTGTTTTTTCATAGCTTTTCCTCTTTCTATTCTTCACGGTCTTTCCAATAATCTCTTATGCTGATCAACTGTGTTTTTGAAGCCTTCAGCATGCGTCTAGAGCCTTTTACGGGTACAGCAACCACCTGTTGTGGAAGATACAAAACTGTCTTAAAGATACGCTGACTGACCGTATCATCTTTGGCTAAATCTTTCTGGAAATTATTTGAAATAATAGCATCCAGATAAAACTCATGTACCCGTTTTCCAAAGTTCTCAGCTGAAATCTCGTATAATTTCGCTGATAAGATATGCTCATTCATATCTGGCGTTGCAATCAGAGCTTCTAAAATAGCTCCAGCCAAATCATGCTCGCCGTAATATAAAGTTCCAAACATCTTGTTATTGATAAGATTGTCCAGATAAGGATTTCCGTGAGCAATGACAGGCGTTCCACTGGCCAAGCTTTCCAAGTATGTCAAACCCTGCGTTTCACTTGTTGAGGCCGAGATGAAGAAATCTGCTGCCTTATAGTAAAGAGCCGTCTCACTAGGAGCAATCATTCCTGTAAAGATAACCGAGTCTCGAATCTCTAGTTTCTGGGCTTGCTCTTTAAGATCATTCAGATAAGGCCCATCCCCAGCAACAACCAGTTTAACCTTGTCTTCCTCTTTCAGAACTTCTGCAAAAGCTGCTAATACTGCTTGAATATTTTTTTCATAAGAAATTCTGGAAAGACTCAGTAACATCTGTTCATCATCTTGAATCCCTAATTTACTACGCAGTTCTTTTAGATTTTCTTGCTTGATTTCCGGACGCTCGAACTTGGCTAATTCAATCCCAGTTGGAATGACCCGTTTTTCAACCTTGACCTTATAGTCAGATAGCAAATCACGGACAATCTCACTCGGGCAAATAACCCCATCCACGTCATGAAGGAAACCTCTGACCAGATACTTGACCATGCTAGGACGAATCAACATCCCCTTGGCAATATAATGCACATAGTCTTCATACTGGGTGTGATAGGTATGGATGACTGGGATTTTCAATTCGCGCGCAATCCAAATCCCCAACAAGCCAAGAGAAAATTCTGTCTGAGTGTGGATAATATCTAGCTGATACTGTTTGGCAATTTCAAGCGCCTTGCTAAAACCTCGGTAGGCAAAGCGACGATCCTTAAAAGCAAAAAAGGGAACACTTGGAATGCGGATAATTTGCCAATCTTCATAGCGATTGACATCCTTATCCGTCGTCGTAAAGATAAAAACTGCATGTCCTTGCTTTTCAAGTTCTGTTTTCAAGGTTCGAATACTGGTTGCAACACCAGAAACCTGAGGAAAATAGGTATCTGTAAATAAACCAATTCGCATAGATTACCTCACTTTTTACTTTCTCCCTAAAGCGGCTTGTTTCTCATAAAAGTCCAACCAGATTTGTAACAGATGCTCTTCTGAATACTCTCTGGAAATATTCTTAGCTTTTTCTTTGAGGTCTTTTAAGGCAGCAGGATTCGCTTGATATTCCAGAATAGCTTCTTTCATCTCTTCTCTATCTGCTGTCGCCCGATAATTGCCCTCCAAAATTACCTTATAAAGATCTAAATCACGCAACATAATCGGAGCTTCACAACTGGCAGCTTCTAGGATAGTCATAGGAAAGAGTTCATTGTAACTAGGAAGCAAGAAAAGATCCGCTAGGGCATACAATTCGCGCATCCGCTCTGGCGATACAATACCTGGAAAAATCAAATTTTTAGGGGGATTTTCCATGATTTTCTTGTAGCGTTCATAACCATCTGTCATACCACCAAAAGAGAAACCACCTGCCCAGATAAAGGTAATTTGCGGCAATTCCTCAGCCAGACGGATAAAATCGTCAATCCCTTTGCGTTTCTGAACTTGACCAGCACCTACTACGATAAACTGATTGTCACTAAGACCTAGCTCTGTACGCAGTCTCGCTACCTCTTCCTGTGGAAGCGGATGCCATTTTTCCTTGTTGACAAAGTTAGGGATATAGGTCACTTTTTCACGTGGAATACCAGCTGCCACTAAATCCTCAATAAACATAGGATTGACCACCACCAAGTGCTCCATCCGGTTGTAAAAAGAAAATACATAGCGTTTCACAATTCCCTTTATGAAAAATGGAATTTTCAAACTCCCCTCGAGTGTATCAGGTAAGAAATGCACATAGCCAATTTTCCTTCCTGATCGTTTCTTCTGGAATGTTGATAAATAATAGGGGAGATCAATTGTATGAAAGTGAGTCACATCTGCCTCTATTGGAAGATTTTCTGTAACAATCAATTGGTCCTTGGCATCACGGTGAAGAAGACGAACTAATTCACGGTAAGCACCTGAAACTCCTTGTCCTGCTACTTTCTCACTTGAACTCAACATATTGATGCGTAATTTCTTTTTTTCCATAACTACTATTATATCATTTTCTTTGAATAAAATCAGCAAAAGAAAGGAGAGACTAGAGGAAAAGAGGGGGAAATTTCCTCGCTTTTCCAATAATCTCTCACATGTTTTTATTTGTTTACTTAATGCCTAGGGCAATACGTGCATAGCGACTCATTTTTTCAACAGTCCAGGCTGGATACCAAACTAATTTGACCTCAGTATCCGTTACTTCTGGAACCTCTGTCATAGCATCATAAATCTGGTCTGTCAAAAGGTCTGCTAGAGGACAACCCATGGTTGTCAAAGTCATATCAATCTCTGTTTGTCCTGTGTCACCGTCAAAACGAATTTCATAGATCAAACCAAGATTGACAATATCGATTCCCAACTCAGGGTCAATAACTTCTTCCAAGGCTGATAAAATTCGTGTTTTGATGTTTTCAATTTGCTCTTCTGTATAAGCCATATTCATCCTCACTCTTAGTCTTCAATAAAATCACGAAGCGGTTTGCTGCGACTTGGTTGGCGTAGTTTTCTCAAAGCTTTAGCTTCAATCTGACGGATACGCTCGCGAGTCACGTTAAAGACTTTACCCACATCTTCAAGGGTACGCATTTTACCATCATCTAGCCCAAAACGCAGACGCAAAACATTTTCTTCACGGTCTGTAAGAGTATCCAAGACCTCATCCAACTGCTCACGCAAAACGATACGAGTTGTATAGTCCACTGGATTTTCAATCACTTCATCTTCGATAAAGTCCCCAAGGTGGCTATCATCCTCTTCACCGATTGGAGTTTCAAGGGATACCGGTTCTTGGGCAATCTTCAAGATTTCACGAACCTTGTCAGGGGTCATATCCATACGTTCAGCGATTTGTTCTGGTGTTGGATCTTGTCCCAATTCTTGAAGGAGGTTACGCTGTTCACGAACCAATTTATTGATGGTTTCAACCATGTGAACTGGGATACGGATGGTACGAGCTTGATCCGCAATAGCACGAGTGATAGCCTGACGAATCCACCAAGTTGCGTAAGTTGAAAACTTGAACCCTTTAGAATAATCAAACTTGTCAACCGCCTTCATCAAGCCCATATTTCCTTCTTGAATCAAGTCAAGGAACTGCATACCACGACCAACATAGCGTTTAGCAATAGAAACAACCAAACGAAGGTTGGCTTCCGCAAGACGTTGTTTGGCTTCGATATCACCAGCTTCAACAGCAAGCGCCAATTCTTTTTCCTCTTCATTGGTCAAGAGAGGTACGACCCCGATTTCTTTCAAGTACATACGGACAGGGTCATTAACCTTAGCCGAAGTTGAACCAATCAAGTCCTCATCACTGAGTTCTGGCTCTTCTTCAGTGCTAAGAACACGCGCACTTGGATTTCCTTCGTTATCTGTGATAGAAATCCCTGCATCCTGAATTCGTTGCAAGAGATCTTCAATCCCATCAGCATCCAAGGTAAAAGGAATCACCAGACTTGCATTAATTTCATCATCAGTTGCTGTCCCTTTTTGTTTATGATTACGGATAAATTCTGCTACTTGTACATCAAATGTTGTTACTTCTTTTTGTTTTGTTGCCATTATTACTCCATTCTTCTCTTTTGGGAAATTAAACGTTCCAATTCTTCTAGGGCTGTGTCTGTATCTCCTACATGGCTCGCTTCCTGCACCTTCTTTTTGATTCTCATATTGTCCTGATTCAAGAGAGCCTTGTTTCGAGTCATTTCTACTTCACTAAGTTCCTGAGGTGACATCTCAGCAGGCAAATCCTGAGCTAAGACTTGGTACCAAGCTCTTTCAACTTCATCTGTCTGTTCTGCTAAAACTTCCGGAGGAAGATTTCCATACTGGCCAAGCAAGTCATATAAGACCTGAAATTCAGGTGTGTCAAATGCAAAGTCTTCCCTTAAACGGTAATCGTTCAAAACAAGAGGAGATTCCATCATTCGATAAAGTAGATGAGCCTCTGCTCTCATAATAGCTGATAACTGCTTGGTGACAGGCATAGTGATTGACGTCGGTCTGGAAATACCTTCCATGCGATTCTGCCTTTGTGCCTGACGACTCTCATTAACAATCTGCTCAATCTGGGCATAATCAAAGGACGCCAGACTGTCAGCTAAAATATGTATATAGCTGTTTTGAGCAGTAATAGATTTTTCTTGAACAATCAAGGGAGCTATTTTTTCAATAAACTCAATCTGAGCCTGCAAATTTTCACTATTTTCAGGTTTGTACTGGTGAATGTAAAACTCAATCGGACTAATACGAGTTTTCGTTAATAGATAGGCCAAGTCTTCTGGACCATTTTTTTGTAGATACTCATCTGGATCCAAGTTATCAGGCATGCTGACAATTTGCACAGGTATATCACCAATTTCATCCAGTGCTTTCAATGTCGCAGCTTGCCCAGCCTTATCGCCATCGTATACCAGAACCAACTTCTTGGTTAACCTTTTCAGATGCTCAACATGCTCACGGCTCAAGGCTGTTCCCATGGACGCCACAGCGTTTTCGATTCCAGCCCGATAGGCTGCAATGACATCCATGAATCCTTCCATCAGGTAAATCTCACTGGTTTTGCCAGAAGATTTTTTTGCCCTATCCATATGATATAATTCGTAACTTTTGTTAAAAATTGCAGTCGATCGGCTATTTTTATACTTAGAAGTTTGTGAATCCGTTTTCTGCCAGATACGACCTGAGAAGGCAATGACCTTGCCCTGGTCATTTGTCAGGGGAAACATGATCCGATTGTGAAATGTATCTACAAATTGATTAGCATCCGAGAGATAAAACAATCCTGAATCTAGAAAATCCTCTTCACGATACTGACCAGACAAACGTTGATAAAGATAGTTGCGTTCTGGAGGTGCTAAACCAATCCGAAAATGTTTGAGCACTTCATCTGTCAAACCACGCTGATAAAGGTAATTTCTGGCCTCTTCTCCCATAGTCGTTGTCATGAGAATAGCATGGTAAAATTTGGCAGCATCTTCATGCATATCATAAAGAGCTTGGTGGGGTGAAGCTGGCTTCTGCTCACTATAAAGCGGTTTTTCCACCTCTATCCCAACACGCTGACCTAAGATTTGGACAGCCTCCATAAAGGGAACCCCTTGGTACTCCTCTATGAACTTAAAGACATCACCTGAGCGCCCACAACCAAAACAGTGGTAAAACTGCTTGTCCTCTACAACGTTGAAAGAAGGTGTTTTTTCACCATGAAAAGGACAGAGCCCTAGATAGTTCCGTCCTGCCTTTTGTAAAGAAATCACATCTCCTATGACTTCCACAATGTTGGCATTGTTTTTGATTTCTTCAATGACTTGTTTGTCAACCATACACAATACCTCCATGTTATCATAGTTTACTTTATATAGTATACTTTATTTCAGAAAAAAAGTAAACCATTTCACTCATTTTCCCTACTTTATTCAAAGAGTTGATAATAATCAGAGATTTTCATTTTTGCTTTTTCTTCTTGGTTCAAATCTTGGATAATTCGTCCTTCTTTCATGACAATTAAACGATTGCCATATTTGAGAGCATCTTCCATATGGTGGGTAATCATAAGCGCTGTCAGCTGATCTTTCTTGACAAATTCATCCGTCAATTCCATCAAGGCCACACTGGTCTTTGGATCAAGGGCTGCAGTATGCTCGTCTAACAAGAGTAATTCAGGACGCTTCAAGGTTGCCATCAAGAGACTCAAGGCCTGTCTTTGACCACCTGATAAGAACTCAATCGGTGTATTCAAGTGTTTCTCAAGACCATTTCCTACTTTTTCAATGGTCGCTTGAAATTCATCCTTATAACTAGTCAAGCGTCGTGGTAACAATCCACGCTTTTCACCACGAAACTTGGCAATCAAAAGATTTTCAGCTACTGTCATACGGGGAGCTGTCCCCATCTTAGGATCTTGGAAAACTCGAGACAGATACTTAGCCCGCTTCTCTGGTGAAAACTTGGTAACATCTTCACCCAAAATACGGATGGTTCCACTGGTTAATGACAAGGTTCCTGCAATAGTGTTAAAGAGAGTTGATTTCCCAGCACCATTTCCACCTAAAATCGTGATAAAATCCTGTTCAAAAATTTCTAAGGAAACATCATTTAAAATAATCTTTTCTTCATCAAAGCCATTTTTAACGATTTTGGTTGCATTTTTTAATTCTACAATTGCTGTCATTTGCTTAACTTGGCTCCTTTCAAGATGGTTTGCTTAAATGTTGGAATCATGAGGCAGACTGCTAAAATCAAGGCACTGTATAAACGAAGGTAACTTGTATTAAAGCCAAGCGCAATAACTGCCCACACTAAGAATTGATAAGCGATAGACCCGACAACGATGGCAACCAGACGTTCTGCCAAACTCAAACTCTTGAAGATAACTTCTCCAATAATCAAACTTGCAAGTCCCACAACGATAACCCCGATTCCTCGAGATACATCGGCATAACCTTCTTGCTGAGCAATAAGAGCACCTGCAAGGGCAATCACACCATTTGATAAAACCAAACCCATAAGCTCCATGCGTCCAGTATGAATCCCGAAACTTCTAGCCATATCAGGATTGTCACCTGTAGCAATATAGGCCTGTCCGAGTTTGGTGTCCAAGAAAAAGAGCATGAGAGCAATAACAATACTCACAAAGATGAGACCTGTCAAGAGTTGATTCAAATCCGAATCAAAAGGCAAAACATCCTGAATTTGCTTGGTTCCAAGCAGGCCTAAATTCGCACGTCCCATAATTAAGAGCATGATAGAGTGACAAGAAGTCATCACCAAAATCCCTGAGAGCAAAGTTGGAATCTTCCCTTTTGTATAAAGAAGTCCTGCTGCCATTCCAGCCAAACAACCAGCTCCAACAGCAACAAGTGTCGCTAAAAAGGGATTCACACCTTTCGTTATCAGAGTGACAGCAACAGCTCCCCCAAGAGGGAAGGAACCTTCTGTCGTCATATCTGGAAAGTTCAAAATCCTAAATGTCATAAAGATCCCCAGACCTAAAATAGCCCAGACAAATCCTTGAGAAATAATAGATAATATCATCTGTTTCTTAACCTTTTCTATATGATTTCTATTGTAAAAAATTGGAGGAGATGTCCCCAACTCCTCCATTGTAGATTATTCAATCACTTGTCCTGCTTCTTTTAGAACAGATTCAGGAATCGTAATACCTAATTCTTGTGCCAATTTTTTGTTAATCACTGACTTACCAGTTGAAAAGACATTGACTGGAGTATCAGCTGGTTTAGCACCTTTCAAGACTTCCGCAATCATTTTACCTGTTGCCACACCAAGGTCATGTTGGTCAACTACAACGGATGCCAAACCACCAGCTTCTACCATTGCAGTTGCACTTGGGTAAATTGGTTTTTTAGCGGATTGATTACTTGAAACAACAGTTGAGAAGGCTGAAGCAATTGTGTTGTCGATTGGAACCCAGATAGCATCAACTTTGCTAGTCATAACATTTACTGTTGAAGCAATTTCATTTGTTGAAGGAACAGCAAATGTTTCCACTGTCAAACCTGCTTTTTCAGCATAAGCCTTAAATTCTTCTACCTGTGTTTTTGAATTGTCTTCGCTGCTTGAGTAAAGGGCTCCGATTGTTTTCACATTTGGTGTCAAAGCTTTGATGAGTTCAACTTGTTGTTGAGCTGGGTTGTGGTCAGATACCCCTGTAATGTTGCCACCTGGTTTTTTCAAATCTTTGACCAAGTTAGCTCCGATTGGGTCTGTAATAGCGGCCATGATAACCGGTAGGTCTTTTGTGGCACTAGCCAAGCCTTGAGCAGCTGGTGTTGCAATACCAACCACAAGGTCATTCCCATTTGCAACCAACTGTTTGCTCATTGTTGCAACCTTACTTTGGTCACCTTCTGAGTTCATAAAGTCAATTTTCAACTGATCATCTTTATAGCCTTCTTCTGCCAGTCCATCTTGAATCCCTTTATAAATCAAATCAAGAGATGGATGGCTCACAAATTGAAGGACACCAACTTTGGCAACTTTCTTTTCATTTTTAGCTTCTGGTTTATTCATTGAAGAGTAAATCAAGCTTCCTGCTACTAAGACTGCTAATGCAGCGATAATTCCAATTAAACGTTTATTTTTCATTCTATTTCTCCTTTTATTCCTTTAAAATACTTCACTTATCTCAACAAGCTACGCCATCGTTTTCTTTCCATACTAACCTCCATCAAAAAGTCCTCACACAAAAAACTTGTGTGAGGACGTCGATGCGCGGTACCACCTCAATTATAGGGAATTTCCCTATCGCTCTGTCTCGCAATAACGAGATGCACTGTAAGGTGTGCTCACCGAATTTTTATGATTTCAAATTCTAAATAACATTCAGCCCAATTTTCATCATCGCCACTTATCTGTTTTCAGCTACCACAGACTCTCTAAAAAGTTTGAATGATTACTTTTCTGAATGGTTAAATTATATCATTTTTCAACTACTTGTCAAGACTCTTTTAGCATTTTTTTGAAAGACATCAGCCCGAATTACGCAATCCTGTCGCAATTCCGTTGATGGTTGTATGGATTAATTTTTCTTGGTCGCTAGATAATTCTCCTCGGCGTTGACGTTTAATCAACTCCAACTGGATATAGTTGAGAATATTAAAGTAAGGCATACGATAATCCAAACTTGCTTTTAGATATGGATTTTCAGCCAAGAGTTCATCGTAACCTTCGATAGCCAAGATAACTTCCTTGGTAACTTGCCATTCATTTAGAATAGTCTCATAGATTGCTTTTACTTCTTCATCCTCACACAGTTTGGCATATTCAAAAGCAATGTTCATATTTGATTTTGACAAGACCATATCAACATTTGAAAGGAGCGATTGGAAGAAAGGCCAATTTTGGTACATATCTCGTAAGATAGCAATATTCTCTGGATTTTTATCGATAAATTCCTTGAAGCTTGAACCAACCCCATACCAGCCAGGGAACATGACGCGACTTTGCGACCATGAGAAGACCCAAGGGATAGCTCGCAAACCACCGATTTCAGTAATAGTCTTACGAGCGGCTGGACGAGAACCAATATTAAAGCTTGAAATAGCCTTGATTGGACTTGATTCGAAGAAATAATCATAAAAATGATCATTTCCAAAGACCAAATCACGGTAGATATCGTAACTACGGTCCACCACTTGATCCATAATAGCTTCGTAACGATTTGAGGTATTGGTATCGCTCTTCTTCTGAGTAATCATACGGTTAATGGCTGCTGAAACCAACATTTCAAGATTATAGTAGGCAGCGTCTTTGTTACCGTATTTATTCCCAATTACTTCACCCTGCTCCGTCAAACGGATACGATCCTTGATAGACTTAAGCGGTTGAGATGTGATGGCTTCATAGGTTGGTCCACCACCACGACCAACAGTCCCACCACGACCATGGAAGAAGGTAACCTTAACGCCAAATTCATCTCCAATAGCAGTCAATTGTTGTTGAGCCTTGTAGAGGGTCCAACATGATGATAGGTAGCCACCATCTTTATTACTATCAGAGTAACCAAGCATGATTTCTTGGTAGTTATTACGTGAAGCAATCCATTTCTTAGCAAGAGGAAGTGAAAGATATTCTCTCATGGTTTCTTCTGAGTGGTCCAAGTCCTCGATTGTTTCAAAGAGAGGAACAATTTGGACACGGGCTCTTTCTTTATCAACTAACCCTACTTCTTTTAGCAAGATAGCCAATTCCAACATGTCTGATACGCTGGTTGCATGTGAAATGATAGTCTGACGAATGACGTCATCACCTAACTTATCTTTCAACTTACGAGCAGCTTTAAAGATGGCCAATTCTTTTTCGAGTAACTCTGATTTTTCAACATGAGTAGCAGAAAGGATACGCGGATCTTCCTCTAACTCTTTCAAAAGAAGCTGGCATTTTTCTTCTTCACTTAGTTCGCTATAATGGGAATGAATACCCGCTGATTTCAAGAGTTCAGCTACACAGGCTTCGTGAACACTAGAATCTTGACGCATGTCAATAGATGCCAAATAGAAACCAAAAATTTCAACTGCCTGAATTAGCTCAACAAAATCACCAGAAATCAGTGCTTCACCCTTGTTTTCCAAGAGGGAATCACGAATGGTAATTAAATCCTTATAAAAATCATTAGCTGTTTCATAGCGAGTTCCAACTTCCTTATCCTCAATCAAATAAGCTTTTGTCGCTTGGATTTTTGATTGAATATCAAACAAGGCACGACGGTATAGCTCTTTTTCACGATAAATCGAGTTATCCTTAGACTGACGAGCCATTTCTCTGACTTGCTTGCTCACATTGACAATACTGGTTGAGAGAGAGAACTCACGATAAAGTTGGTAAATCTTTTCATCATAGTAATTCATGATGACTCCACACTGAGTCATAGCAGATTGTTTCAAGGTATCTGCTGTAACAAAAGGATTACCATCACGGTCTCCACCAATCCACATACCCATGGTAATTGGTTTAGGATGTTTCAACTCCAAACCGTGTTTTTTAGCCAGACGCTTGTACTCAGCAGTCAAATGAGGAACTGCTTTCAAGAATGAGCTATTGTAGTATTCCATTACATTCGTGATTTCATTGGTCACTTTCAATTTCTTTTCACGAATCATATCTGTCTGCATGATAATCTCAATGTAACGACGGAGATCATTATGCCATTTTTCCTTATTAATCAAACCTAATTTCACATCACGGTACTTACGCAAGAGGGTATGGATATGGTTGGTCAAATCCAACATACTCTTACGTTGCACTTGTGTTGGATGGGCTGTCAAAACAGGGACAACATTCAAGTGTTCTAGAATTTCAACCGCGTTTTCTTTTTCCGCAACCATTTTGATCGTTGCTGATAATTTACCAAGATAATCTTGATCGATATTATTTTGATGGTTGATTTCATAAGCCAAATCCACGTCTTCAGAAATATTAATCAAGAGAGGCAAGATAGAGAAATAGCGTGAAATATAAGCCATTTCATCATTTGACAGACTAGTAACCAGTTGGTTCAAGCCTTGATAATCTTCTTTAGTTGATAATTCCTTCAACTGCATGATTTTTTCAAAAGTCTCTGGGGCAAGCATATTTTTAGTAATATCTTCTAACAATTCTGTTAAAATTAATACTTCTTCTTGCACGACAGCTTTATTACTATAGTTTTCTAATTTTTGAAGAGACATAGGTAATCCTTTCCACTATCAACTCTACATATAGTTTGATGAGTGAGTTTCTAACTCCTCATATAATTGGGCACGTTTTTCACTTGCATCAATATTTAAGACAAAGGCGATGGCTACAGACAAGACTAGGAGACTGTTCCCTCCTTGTGATAAGAAGGGGAAGGTTACTCCTGTCGAAGGAATAATGCCAGAAATTCCACCGATATTGACAAATACCTGTACCAGCATCATCCCCCCAACCCCAATCGCCATCATGGAATTAAAGGGATTCTTAGCACGAATACCGACTAGGATAATTCGTAAAATCAGGAAAAAGACAAGTGCTAAAATCAAGCTAGCTCCCACAAATCCAAATTCTTCAATAACAATTGAAAATACAAAGTCTGTATGGGCCTCTGGTAAATAACCACGTTTTTCGATTGAATTTCCTAAGCCTAGACCAAACCATCCACCATTTACCATGGCAAAGTAGGAATTTGCAAGTTGGTGGCCTGACCCTGCCAAATCGGCAAAGGGATTAAAGTAGGCACTGAAACGCTTAGCAACGTAACCAAATACTGGAACTTTTGAAAACTTATCAACCCCGATCATAGAGATAGCTGATAAGGATAGGGCTGAAACTCCAAATAATACACCGATAAAGACTATAAACCAACGATGAGCAATTCCACTAACTGTATACATAATCAAGGCGACAAGAACTAGGATGGTAGCATTCCCCAAATCTGGGAAAATAGCTAAACTTCCTATCATTACTAGTAGGACGAAGCGCCAATCATTAAAAGCACGAGGAATCCATTGATTTTGAGTTAAAACTTGAAAATCGTAAATCCCAATTTCATCCTGTTGTTTTGAAAAACGTTGGGCCAAGTACCAGACGATGATAATCTTCAAATACTCTGCTGGCTGAATGGTCAAAGGTCCTACTGAAATCCAACCATAGGCTCCATTGACTGGCGTACCAATTAAGCGAGCCAAAGCTAAGAGAATCAGCTCAACAAACATAACAATAAATAAAAGTCGTTCTTTTCTCAAAAAATTCAATTTCAGCTTATATATCAAGGCAATCAATATTAAACTAAATATCCAAAACATTCCCTGACTTCGAACCAATTGGAGGGCACTTTTACCTTCTTCGATAAGAATGGCACTGGTTGTCGAATAAACCACAATCAAGCCCAAAATAGATAAAAGTAAGTAAGGAACTAGAATAGAATAGTTTAATAGGTGCCTCTTACTAATCTTCATAGTATCACCAATCTAATGAGAACAAAAGAAATTATTCCCAAATTCCGTTTATTTTCTAGTTTTGATTGCTATTATACCATTTTTTCCGAAAGAAAAAAACTCTTACCCTTAAGATAGAAGATTTTCTCATAAGAAAAAGAGCACTTGGCTCTTTTCTGTTTTATTCTTTTGAAGAACTACTTGAGCTTGAATCGCCACCACCGATATATTGGGTAAAGATATTTTGGAAGGCTTGGTCTTTAACCTTGATATTGGCTGCTTGCAATTCTTTTCCGACAATACTTTGAACAAATGATGCATCATTTTGTTTTTGAGTCAAGATAACAGTTTTCAATTTTTCTTTGTAGTCATCGATATTAGATGACTTTTCTGTTTTCTTAATGAGTTTTACAATGTAATACTGACTGCTGTATGCTTGAGTACCAGTAGCTGTAATGACATCAGAAATGCCATTAACATCCAAGGCAAAAGCTGCTTTCTTAACTTGATCTGGTACCTCTGTTGAAGCTGAATCAAAAGTGATTTCACCACCGTTAGCTTTGGTTTTCTCATCAGTTGAGTTATCTTTAGCTAATTGAGCGAAATCTGCGCCACTTGCCTTAGCTTTTTCAAGGACTTCTTTCGCTTTATCCTCATTATCAAGACGAATAATTTGAGCAGTTACGTCCGGAGTATAGCTCTCAAACGCTTTCTTATACGCTTCATCAGTTAATTCAGCTTCTGCAGCCTTTTTAACTGCAAATTCAACTAATTTACTTGTACGAATTTGTGCTTTACGTGTTTCAAGAGTCATACCTGATTGTGATAAGACACGTTGGTAATTCTCACCATATTGTTTTTCTTCTCCAGAAATGATATCATCGATTTCTTTGTCATCTACTTCTGAGCCATATTGCTTTTCAAATACTTTTTGAATAGTCAAGTTCAACAAGACTTGTTGGGCCGAAGGATTGATTTTTACTTGCTCATAAAATTGATGTTCAGTGATGACATCCCCTTTCATGCTGATAAGGTCTGCCCCTTCCGAACCTTTCGAACAAGCTGCTAAAGTTGCTACTGATAATAGTGTAATGGCACCTGCCAATAGTTTTTTCTTCATGTCTACTCCTTTGAGATAAGTGTTACCCTATCTATTTTACTATATTTTCTTAAATTATTCTGAAAATCATTCGCTGTCAGGCAATTGAACGTCTGCTACATTTTTACGAAGCATGAGAATGCCGTCCCCCAGAGGTACTAATGTTGCAGTGAGTCCTGGATTGTCTAAGGTTGCATCAAATAGTCTTTGAAGGCCTCGATAAATAGTTCGCTGACCTCGACGGACTTCCATAATATCCTTGGCAACATCACCACCTTGGAAGATATCATCCAAGACAACCACACCACCAAATTCCAAGTGTTTGAGGATTTCTGGCAGAAAGACGATGTATTTAGACTTAGCAGAGTCCATAAAGACGAAATCATAGGACTCTGTCAGTGTAGATAATATATCTACCGCATCTCCCTCTAGAAGCGTGATTTGCTTGCGACTGTCAAACTGGGCAAAATTTTCCTTGGCAAAACCAATCATTTCTGGATTGCGGTCAACGGTTGTAATCTTGGCGTTTGGCGCATGTTCTGCCATCAAGAGGGCTGAAAAACCGATAGCTGTCCCAATTTCCAGAATGTTTTTTGGTTGCATAGTTTCCATGAGAAAACGGAAATAAGCAACCGTTTCATGGGGAATGATGGGAATATTTTCCTTGCGAGCAAAGTCTTCCAGTTCTTTCAAAGAGCCTGTGACTTGCTTTTGACGCTGACGCATCAAGTTCACAATTTCTTCCTTGACGACAGGACGACGCATGTTATGGTTGGCATTTTTACTATACGATTCAACCATCTTATGCCAATCCCAATTTTTCAACAAGGGCTTCAAACTCATTCAAACGACGTTCGAAGACTGCAAAGGCGTCGTTGAGATAGTCTTCCTTCTCCATATCAACACCAGCTTTTCTCATGACATTAAGTGGATAGTCAGACTTACCTGCCTTGAGGTAGTCAATATAGCGGTCACGATCTTCTTGACTACCATGGACAATCTTTTCAGCCAGGGCTGAGGCGGCCGCAAAGCCTGTTGAATATTGGTATACATAGTAGTTATAGTAGAAGTGTGGAATGCGAGCCCACTCGTATTGGATTTCAGGATTGTCTTCCTTACTCAAACCATAATACTCTTGGTTCAAGTCTGCATAGAGTTTATTTAGGAAATCGCTTGTCAAGACTTCACCATTTTGATCTGCTTGGTGAATCGCGTGTTCAAACTCAGCAAATTGAGTTTGGCGGAAAACTGTTCCACGGAAACCATCTAGGAAGTTATTGAGAATAGCAAAGCGCGTTGCATCATCTTCCACTTCTTCCAATAATTTTTCCGTCAAGATATTTTCATTGGTAGTTGATGCAATCTCAGCTAAGAAGATAGAATAATCTCCATAAACATACGGCTGCGTTTCACGAGTATAGCTTGAATGCATACTGTGACCTGTTTCATGAACAAGAGTAAAAAGATTGTCTAGATTGTCCTGCCAGTTAAGGAGCATAAAGGCATTGGTATCGTAAGAACCACCAGAGTAGGCTCCTGAACGCTTGCCTTGATTTTCGTAAACATCAATCCAACGCTCGCTGAAGGCACGTTTAACACGACTCAAGTAATCCTCACCCAAGACTGCCAGAGCTTCTTCTGCTTTTTTCAAAGCTTCTTGGTAGGTAAAACTATATTCGACAGACGAAAGCGGTGTGTAGACATCATACATCTTGAGGTCTGAAATCCCCAAAATCTTTGAACGTAGTTCAAGGTAACGATGCAAGAGTGGCAAATGCTTGCGAACTGCTGCTACCAAATTGTCATAAACACTTTCTGGAACAAAATTCGCTGCTAGGGCTGCATGACGAGCACTCTTATAGTTGCGAACTTTGGCACGATAGTTTTGCACCTTAACATTGGTTTGCAAGGTTTTGGCATAGGTATGTTGGAATTGTTCATAAGTCGCATAAAGTGCTTGATAAGCACCACGACGCACCTCACGATTTTTAGACTCCATCAAACGTGTGTAAGTCCCATGAGAGAGTTGAACTTCCTTACCATCATCGTCGAGGACATAAGGGAACACAATATCCGCATTGTCCAAGATAGCGAAGGTTTCACTTGCCGAACCAAAGATTTCTCCAGCCCCAGCCAATAATTCTTCTTCGCGTTGTGATAGAACGTGTTCCTTGCCTTGTAAAAGCTTGTCAAAATAGTGTTGATAAACCTGCAATTTTGGTTGAGCCTCTAAAAAGGCAGCATACTGCTCTTCACTAATCTCCATAAATTCAGGCTCATAGAATGAAAAGGCCTGGTCTAGCTGGCTGTAGAGCGTCATGGACTTGGCATAGTACTCTTGGTACTTAGCTTCACGGGTGTCCTGATCATTTTTCATATGAGCATAGACGTAAAGCTTCTCCATCTGGCGTTCCATTTCAAGAGAAAATTCAGTAATTTCTAGTAGGCTATCCGCACTATCCAAGAGATGGCCTTCATACTGGGCTACTGTCTCCAATTGTTCTGTTAACTCTTTTAAGGCTTCTTCCCAAGCCTGGTCAGTTGGGTAAATCGTTGATAGATCCCATGTATCTTTTTCATTTATTTCATGTCTTTGTAATACCATTAGATTCCTCCATCTTCTCTATTCTACCATATTTTTCATGAAATATTGATGATAAAAGGCTGGTGGATAGAGCTTTTGCCAATCATTTTGAGGATTTTTTTGATAATAGGTTTGAAAATACTGATAATAGCTGGTCAAATCTTGCTTAATCTGGCAAAACTCACCTACTAGTGGTCGAATTTGTGGATACCATTCTTTCAGCCCATAAGTCAGGATATTATCTCCCTTTTCATAAGCTTCTGCTTGTTCTTTCATCCAAATAGGATTTTGATAATAAAGTTGCTGTCTGATATAGCGACAGATGTTCTTGTCCTGAGAAACTGTAAAACGATATATTTTTTGTTTCTTATAGGGAAGACGTAATATCTCCAGTAGACTATCTTGGCCATAGGGAAATTCCTTAATCTGATAATGGAGTTTACCTCGGAGATCCTGGTGGATGAGATATTTAAGCCTTAAAACCTGTTTTTTCTTGTCTACTTCCCAAATATAAAAGCCCATGTTTTGACTAAAATAGAGAAAACCTTGTTGCAGACGAGTCAAACGCTCCTTGAGCCAAAGTTTTTCTCCTAGCAACCACAGTACTTGGTAACCCTGACTACGATAACCCTCACTACGCTCTTTAAGAAGTTTTTGAGGCAAGGGACTACACTGAACTTCTAGAACTAGATTACGATTTACAAATACATCTGCAATCTGTTTAAGTTCTGGAAGCGGGTATTCTAATTGAACCTCTGTCTCTTTTTTCAACCAGTGATAAAGGGATTCCTTATTTGCCAGGTGTTCTTGACTTTCATTTTCAGAGGAAAAATCACAGTCTTTTAAGGATTTATGAGCAAAATGGGTCCTTACACTTGATCCTTGACGCAAACGGAGCTGACCTCCACAAGCTGGGCAGGTGTATGCTTGCTTCTCAAGCTTATCCTCTAACACATTTACCAGCTGTCCCCTAGCATTTCTCGCAACAAACATGATTTCCCTCCTTTTCTATATTATTCGCAAAAAAGAAAAAAGATCAGGAATTTTCCAGATCTTCATTCTTATTTACTTTATTTTCTTAGCTAGCATGGTCGCAAAGCGTAGTTGAATACGATTACCATTTTCATCACGACAGTGAAGATGACCCGGATTTTCATTGTACTTAACCAATTCCCAGTCCTTGTAATAGTCTGCCAGTTCCCCTTCCTTAAAAGCAAATGGGAAGTTCACTGAGCAAGGATAATCCTCCGTATCCATGGCACAAACGATAAGATTGTAACCACCAACAGTGGTTTTCTCCTGCATGTTTTTGATAATTGCAGGAATGCGATCTGCTTGCAGAAACATCAAAACAACTGTCGAGACGATGAAATCATACTCTTGACCAATGCTAGCTGAATTGATATCGTAGAGACCAACAGGCATGTCCAAATCTTCCTGCTCCACAATGCTTTGCAAGATTTCAAGAGCCAGTTCATTTTGATCTACGGCTGTCACATCAAAACCTTGCTGGGCTAGAAAGAGTGCATTACGACCTTGACCACAGCCCAAATCCAAGGCTTTCCCTGGTTTTACTGTCTGCATGGCCTCTAGGACCTCTGAATGAACAGGATTGGTATTGTATTTTTTAGGGAAATAATCCTCAGGTTTACAATAAAATTCCAAGTACCACTCTACATCGTCTGTTACAGCCTCTACTCGGTGCCAAGCTTGTGGTTGTGCCATGGGATTGTCGGCTCCTGCTTCAAAGAGATGCTCAGCTAGAACCTCACCATCCTCTGTCAATTCAATAAACTTGAGAGTTCCTTTTAAAACAGTAATCTTACCCCAAGTCCCTACCTTGGTATTGTGTTTCTGCTGAACCGCCTCTGGCATGGTTTCTTTCGTCCACAAGGGCATACGTTTATAGGCAACTAGTTTTTCCATTTTCATTTCCTCTTTTTATCGCTGATTAACAGCTTTCATCACGCGCGCAATATCGCGATTCTGCTCACGACGTTTGATTGACTCCCGTTTATCATAGTCATGCTTCCCTTTGGCAAGTCCTAAAAGGAGCTTGGCATAGCCATCTTTAATATAGACCTTAAGGGGAACCAGCGTCATTCCTGTCCCTTTAGTCTCTTGTTCCAATTTTTGAATTTGTTTCTTATGGAGCAGGAGTTTTCGACGACGTTCTGGTTCTTGATTCCAGATATTGCCCTCTTCGTAAGGAGCGATATGAACATTGCTCAACCAAACCTCCCCATTTTTCACTTGGGCAAAGCCATCCTTGAGATTGATTCGAGCAGCTCGCACACTCTTGATTTCAGTTCCAGTCAGGACCATTCCTGCCTCTAGCGTATCTACGATTGTATAGTCGTGGCGCGCTTTTTTATTTTGTGCGACGACCTTTCCCTCGCCCTTTGCCATGCTTGGCTCCTTTCTTAGCTACTTCCTTATAAAAAGGTTTCTTCCCTTTTTTCTTCTTATCTTTTTGTGAATGCTTGCGCTTATCATTTGAGCGTCCTGATTTTCTCTTATCTTCCTTCTTATCTGAACGACGACTTGAACCACGCCCTCTGTCACTGCGATTAGACTGTTTTAAGCCTTTTTCAATCACATCAAACTCACTTGGGATATATGAGAAGTCAATTTCACCAGTCATCTTGTCGGCTCTTTCAACTCGGATACGAATCTGTTGCCCTACACGGAAGGCTGTTCCTGATTTTTCTCCACGAAGAGTCAAATCACGTTCGTTGAAATGATAAAATTCAGGTAGATTAGTAATGTGAATCAAGCCTTCAACTGTATTTGGCAATTCAACAAAAAGACCGAATTTAAGAATACTTGATACAACTGCATCGTACTCTTCACCCACGTATTCCTCCATGTACTCAGCTTTTTTCATGGCTTCGACTTCACGTTCAGCCTCAATGGCACGACGCTCCCGGTTGGAAGACTGGGTCGCAATCTCAGGAATCACTTGTTCAAAATGCTCTGCTATTTCCTTAGAACGGCCGTAATCCCGAATCATACGATGAACAAGGAGGTCTGGATAACGGCGAATAGGACTGGTAAAATGAGTATAGTAATCTGCTGCTAGTCCATAGTGGCCGTGATTGTGCTCTGAATAGCGAGCCTGCTGCATGGAGCGAAGAAGCATCATGGACAAGACATCCGCATAAGGTTCTCCTTCAACAGTACGCATGATATCTTGGAGGGTCTCCTGGCTAATCTCACTTGCAGTCCCATAAATGCGTAAGCCAAAGCTTGAAGCATAATCAATAAACTTCTGAACCTTTTCAGCCTTAGGCTCCTCATGGATACGATAAATAAAAGGCAAATCCAGCTTGCTAAAATGCTCGGCAACTGTTTCATTAGCCATCAACATAAAGGACTCAATCATGCGCTCGGCAACACCACGCTGACGAAGAACGATATCAACAGGCTTACCTTGCTTATCCACCAAAATCTTAGCTTCATTGGTTTCGAAATTGAGGGCTCCACGTTTTACTCGCATATTCTCTAGAGTTTCATGGAGCTTGGTCATGAGTTCGATACTTGGAACAATTTTCTGATATTCTTGTCTCTTTTCCTCATCACCTGCTAGGATATCATTGACATCACTGTAGGTCATACGGAAGCTTGTCTTGATAACCGTTTGTGTAATAGTGTAATTGACCACACGACCATGTTTATCAATCTCCATAATGGCTGACTGGGTCAGGCGGTCAACTTGAGGATTGAGAGAGCAAATTCCATTTGACAGTCGTTCTGGAAGCATTGGGACCACACGGTCTGTCACATAGACAGAAGTTGCGCGGTTAAGGGCTTCCTTGTCAAGAGCAGAACCCTCGGTCACATAGTAGGAAACATCTGCGATGTGAACTCCGAGTTCCAGATTGCCATTTTTCAAGGCCTTGATATGCACCGCATCGTCCAAGTCCTTAGCATCTGCACCGTCAATGGTAAAAGTTATCTCATCTCTTAGATCCAGACGACCTTCCATATCCTTTTGAGACGGAGCATCAGGCACACTTTCTGCTTCCTTGACAACAGCTTCTGGAAATTCTGAGACAATATCCATTGATTCCAAGACCTCAAGAACATCAATTCCGACATCTGTTGAATGACCCACTACATCGAGAACACTAGCAACAAAGAAATCATGTTTCTTGCTCGGGTATTTGTCGATAAAGACCTTGAGAACTTCTGTTCCCTCCAGTTTAAGGGCTGGTTTCTTCACATAAATCGGTTGACTGATTTTCTGGTTTTTCGAACGAATGTAGCCAGCATACTTAGGCTTTTCCTGATCTAGAACGATTTGACCGACAACGGTTGTCAAACTATGTTCTAGGATATCGATAATTTTGGCTTCCGCTGCTGTTCCCTTGTTACGATCAGCGACTTTCTTGATGATAACCTCAACAGTATCGCCATCAATAGCATAGTTGACATCGTTTTTCCCTACAAAAAGGTCGTCCTCCTCACCTTCTAGGCTGACAAAGCCAAAGCCATTTTTATGGGCATGAAAAATCCCCTTGAGAGTAATCTCATGTTTTTTCTTAACTTCCAAGGTCAGACTGCCATCTTCTTCAAAGCGAATCTGGTGTTTTCTTTCCATTAGGGACAAGGTTTTAATCAACTCACGAAAATCCTTGGATCCGTCTTTTCCCAAAGCCTGAGCTAAGTCATTGACAGTTACCTTTCCTTTATCTTGTAAATATTCTTTTATAATTTCTTTCATGTTTTCTTTCTAGATTTTTTATTTGGTGTTAAAATAAGATACTCATTTTACAAATAAAAACAGGCAAAGACCTAGTCCTGCCCATTATTTTCTTATCTACTTGATAATACCGTCAATGCTAAGGCAATGGCTAGCCAGAAAAAGACTAAAATCCCTGTCAAACGCTGCATTACAGCTTCGAAACCGCGTGCTTTACTGCGTTCAAACAAATCACCTGAGCTGGCATCAAATACATTGCTGGATTGGTTTTTAGTTGGTTGCATGAAAATCGCAATTACAATCACAACAGATAATACTAATAAAATGGTTAATAATAGGTTATACATATCAAACTCCTTAAAATCCCTATTATTTTACCATAAAATCTACTTAGATTCAAGATGTAGGGTTACTTTTCTTTCCTTGGGACAATACTTTAAAACCTCAATCTTGTCTGGATGGGTTTTTGAATTTTTACTGGTTAGGTAATTGATACTGCCACAAGAGGAGCATTTGAGATTAATTTTTACTCGCACTAGATTTCCTTTACTTTTAATAATGTTCGAAATTGAAGAAGGTTAAAGAGACAACTAAAGGCAACACAAAGACTTGTCGCATAAAAGACAGCATGGTAGCCAAATTGACCTGCTACTGCAGAACCTGCCATAGGCCCAACGACACCTCCCAGATAAAAGAATACCTGATTGAAGGCAAAGACCCTCGAAATACCAGCTTTGGGCGTCATCTTGCTGAGAAGGGCATTAACTCCAGGAATCAGCGCACCGGTTCCCAAGCCAAAGAGGAAACGATAGAGTCCTAGTTGAAGGGGGCTAGAAGCATTGGCACAGAGAAGATAGATGATGACTGAATAAAACTGGGCTACAACCAAGAGACGATGATTCCCCACCTTGTCACCTAACTTGCCCATGACTCCTGCACTCATCATACTGGAAAAGCCCATACTGGACACAATCAAAGCAGAGACAAAAAGAAGATTCTCTGTCTGGCCTAAGTCGCGTACATACAGAGCTAAGATAGGGCCGATTGATTGGGCTGAAAATTGGATGACAAAACTGGTCAGAAAGAGGTTGACCAAGAGATAGGGATATTTAACTGATGTAAATAATTCCTTTGTTGGGATGGCCTTTTCCTTGGCTACTGGTTGAAAATCTTCCTTAATAAAGCAAATAGTTAAAACAGCAGCTAAGAATAGAAAACTACCAACCAGTAAGAAAACAGTACGAATGCCAAATAATTCTGCAATAAATCCCCCGATAAAGGGACCAGTTAAAGTACCTGCAACTACACCTGTGGACAAAGTCCCAAGAGCAGAACCCGATTTCTCCTTGGGAACCTGACTGGCTATCATAGCCGTTGCATTGGGAACAAATCCTGCAAATACACCGTTTAATAAACGAAGAAAGATTAACCAATAAATATTTGGCACAAAAGCCAAGCCTCCCATAGTAATGGTCATGGCCATCCCAGCCCGAATCATCATGGGTTTTCGACCGTATTTGTCAGCAAGGATGCCCCAGATAGGAGAGAAAAGTGCCGCAGAAATGGCAGAGACAGAAATAGCTAAACCTGCATAAAAAGCAGCTTGATCACTCCCTACACCTAAATTTTCCACAAAGATAGGCATAAAAGGCACAACCAAGGAAATACTGGCTCCTGTCAGAAAATTACCAAACCAGGCAATGCGCAGATTATCTTTCCAGTTAATCTCTGTCATCTTGCTTATCTCCCTCAAGAAGGGTAAGCACCTGAGTTAGAAGCTGATCACGACTACCATTGTTATCTAGAACATAACTGGCCAAATCTTTCTTTTTTTCTAAAGGCCACTGGGCTGCCAGACGAAACTCAGCTTCATCTTTGGACAAGTGGTCCCTTTTCATTAAGCGTTCTACTTGGACATCTCTATCCACATAGACCAACCAAGTCTCATCAAACCAAGCACTGTAGTCCTGCTCAAAAAGTAGGGGTATATCCATGAAAAAGATAGATTCTGTCTGAGCCAACCGGTCTCTTAACGCAGCTAGTTCCTCACGGATAATCTCTCCTTGGATTTGCTTAGACCATTCTCGCTCTTCAGGATTTGAAAAGATGAGACTAGCTAGAAGAGGGCGATTGAGTTCTCCGTTTGCAAGGATGATTTCTTGCCCAAAATGCTGGACTAGAGCCTGAAACAGACGACCATCAGGTTTTTGAAGTTGATGGACGACTGCGTCGGCATCCACTACTTGCAAGCCTTGCTTTCTTAGAAAATTTGTCACAGTTGACTTACCAGAGGCAATTCCCCCAGTGATTCCAATGATTTTTCCCATCAGTCCCTCCTTTGACACTGAGGACAAAAATGGGTGCCTCGTCCGCCTAGTTGGATTTTCTCAATGATGGTACCACAACGTGAACATTCTTGACCAGCCTTGTCATAAACCTGATGAAAATCCTGCATGGTTCCGTCTTCCCCAAAGGCGTTGGTATAGGTCCGAATGGTGGAGCCGCCTTTTTCAACAGCCTGTCCCAAAACAGCAATAGTCTGGTCATGAATGGCAGTCGCTTCTTCTGCTGTCAAAGTCTGGGAAGCTCTAGCTGGATGAACCTGAGCTCGCCAGAGAACCTCATCCACATAGATATTGCCAAGTCCAGCTACCAAGGTTTGATCTAGGAGATGGGATTTGATAGGCTTTTTAGATTTGGCTAGAGCAGCTTGAAAGACCTGTAAATCAAAGTCTTGTTCACTTGGCTCAGGACCTAGTTTTTTAGAAATAAAGTAGGCGTCCAAAAGGTCAGGAGACAAAAGTTCCATAGTACCAAACTTACGTACATCCTCATAAACAAGTGTCCCACCGTCCTCAAACTGGAAGAAAACATGGGCATGCTTGCGTTCGGGAAGCTGGTCTGGATAGTAAAAATACTTGCCCTCCATCCGCAGATGGGAAATCAAGACCTTGTCTGTCAGGTAAAAAAGCAAATATTTCCCACGACGTCCCATTGACTCAACAACTTGACCAGGCACTTCCTTTTGAAACTGATCCAAATCCGTTTTAATCATCTTGGGATAACGAATTTCTATACTCGAAATCTTCTTTCCCAAAATCAATTTTTCCAAGCCACGTCGAACGGTTTCAACCTCAGGTAATTCAGGCATAAGTCCTCCTTCTGTAAAAACAAGAAGCAGGCATGAGCCCACCTCTACTTAGTATTCTTTTTCATTATAGCCAAAGTCAGCCAAATCCAGCTTTTTATCGCGCCAGTTTTTCTTGACCTTGACCCAGGTTTCTAGAAAGACCTTGTCTCCTAACATGAGTTCAATATCACGACGGGCCATGCTACCGATTTTCTTAAGCATAGCACCACCTTTACCGATGATAATCCCTTTTTGGCTATCGCGCTCGACCATGATGGTTGCACGGATGTGAACCTTGTCAGTCTCTTCATCCCGCTTCATCGAATCAACCACTACAGCAACTGAGTGAGGAATCTCTTCCCGAGTTAGGTGCAAGACTTTCTCGCGAACCATCTCTGAAACCAAGAAACGTTCTGGATGGTCTGTGATTTGGTCAGCTGGGAAATATTGGAAACCTTCGTCCAGATTTTCACTCAAAATATCCACTAGACGAGAGACGTTATTTCCCTGAAGGGCTGAGATAGGGACAATCTCCTTAAATTCCATTTGGTTACGGAAATCATCAATCTGAGACAAAAGCTGGTCTGGGTGAACCTTATCGATCTTGTTCACCACCAAAATCACAGGAACCTTGGCAGCCTTGAGACGCTCGATAATCATGTCGTCTCCCTTACCACGCGCTTCATCCGCAGGAACCATAAAAAGAACAGTATCCACTTCGCGAAGGGTACTATAGGCAGACTCAACCATGAAATCTCCGAGAGCTGTTTTAGGCTTGTGAATCCCTGGTGTGTCGATAAAGATGATTTGTTCCTTATCAGTCGTGTAAATTCCCATGATTTTGTTGCGCGTTGTCTGCGCCTTGTCACTCATGATGGCAATCTTTTGCCCCATGACGTGATTTAAAAAGGTTGACTTCCCAACGTTGGGACGTCCTAAAATGGCTACAAAACCTGATTTAAAAGTCATAATTTCCTCTTACTGTTTAAAATAATAAATCCCAGATTCGTGGGAGAAAAATCAATGCGCCTGTTAAGGCTGCGAAAAGAGAGACCACTAATACCGCGCCAGCCGCCATATCCTTGGCATTTTTAGCCAGCATGGAAAAGTGATAGTGACTGGCCAAATCCACCACATTTTCAATAGCAGAATTGATAATCTCAAACGCTACTACCAAGAAAATGCTCAATAGGAGAAAGAGCCATTCGATTCGTGACACCTGAAAAACAAAACCTGCAAGGATGACCACAAGAGCCGTCACTGCATGTTTTCGCATATTGCGTTCTTCCTTGATAGCAGTAAAAATTCCTGTGATGGCAAATTCTAAACTGGCTATCAGGTCACGATTTTTCCATTTTCGTTTATTGTCTTGTGAGTCCATAGGCTGTCAAAATTTCTTCTTGTAAACCGAACATCTCCGCTTCTTCTTCTGGAGTGTAGTGATCATAGCCGTTGATATGTAAAAAGCCGTGTACTGCCAAGAAGCCCATCTCACGCTCAAAGCTGTGGCCATATTCCTCGGCCTGCTCATGAGCCTTATCAATAGAGATGAACAGTTCCCCAATATAGGCATCAAACTCAGACATCATCTCTGCCAATTCTGGATTGTCAAGCAAATCCTCTTCGTCAAAGGCAATATCCAACTCTGGTTTATACTCAAGACTGATGACATCTGTCGGACGGTCCGTGTCACGGTACTCCAAATTCAGTTCATGACTACGCTCATTAGTCACAAAGGTGACTGCCATTTCCTTGTCTTCTTTTCCTAATTTTTGGGCTGCAAATTCCAAAATTTCTTGGGTTTGTTGCAACATTTCTTTTGAAACTTGACCAGTTTCATCTACCATTTCAATATACATGTACTTCTCGTTTCTCTTTACTTGGCTTTATTATACCACATTTCCATGATTTTATTCTACCTTTTTGATATAATACTATGGAATACGATCACAAGGAGAGAACGATGTCATTTGACGGATTTTTTTTACACCACATGGTTGAGGAATTGCGAAGAGAGTTAGTGAACGGTCGCATCCAGAAAATCAATCAACCTTTTGAACAAGAGTTGGTCTTGCAAATCCGCAGCAATCGCCAAAGCCATCGCCTGCTCCTTTCTGCCCATCCAGTTTTTGGACGCATTCAGCTGACACAAACAACTTTTGAAAACCCAGCCCAGCCTTCTACCTTTATCATGGTTTTGAGAAAGTATTTGCAGGGTGCCCTGATTGAATCAATTGAGCAAGTGGAAAATGACCGTATTGTGGAAATTACGGTTTCTAATAAAAACGAGATTGGAGACCATATTCAGGCTACCTTGATTATCGAAATTATGGGGAAACACAGTAATATTCTACTGGTCGATAAAAGCAGTCATAAAATCCTCGAAGTTATCAAACATGTTGGCTTTTCACAAAATAGCTACCGTACCTTGCTTCCTGGGTCGACCTACATCGCTCCGCCAAGTACGGAATCTTTCAATCCTTTCACGATCAAGGATGAAAAGCTCTTTGAAATCCTACAAACTCAGGAAACGAGAGCTAAGAACCTTCAAAACCTCTTTCAAGGTCTGGGACGGGATACTGCAAATGAATTGGAAAACATTCTGGTTAGTGATAAACTATCTACTTTCCGTAACTTTTTCCATCAAGAAACCAAGCCATGCTTGACTGAGACTTCCTTCAGTCCAGTTCCTTTTGCAAATCAGGTGGGAGAGCCTTTTGCCAGTCTTTCTGATTTGTTGGACAACTACTATAAGGATAAGGCTGAGCGCGACCGCGTCAAACAGCAAGCCAGTGAACTCATTCGTCGTGTTGAAAATGAACTTCAAAAAAATCGTCATAAGCTTAAAAAACAGGAAAAAGAATTACTGGCGACAGACAATGCTGAAGAATTTCGTCAAAAAGGGGAATTGCTGACAACCTTCCTTCACCAAGTGCCTAACGACCAAGACCAGGTTATCCTAGAAAACTACTACACCAACCAACCTATCACGATTGCGCTTGATAAAGCTCTGACTCCCAACCAGAATGCCCAACGCTATTTTAAACGGTATCAGAAACTCAAAGAAGCTGTCAAATACTTGACTGATCTGATTGAAGAAACCAAGGCAACCATTCTCTATCTGGAAAGTGTGGAAACTGTTCTCAATCAAGCTGGGCTGGAAGAAATCGCTGAAATCCGTGAAGAATTGATTCAAACAGGTTTTATCCGCAGAAGACAGCGAGAAAAAATTCAGAAGCGCAAAAAGCCAGAACAATATCTAGCAAGCGATGGCAAAACTATCATCTATGTAGGACGCAATAACCTGCAAAATGAGGAATTGACCTTTAAAATGGCCCGCAAGGAAGAACTTTGGTTCCATGCTAAGGACATTCCTGGAAGCCACGTTGTCATCTCAGGAAATCTTGACCCATCCGATGAAGTCAAGACAGACGCGGCAGAACTAGCCGCCTACTTCTCTCAAGGTCGCCTGTCAAATCTGGTTCAGGTAGATATGATTGAAGTCAAGAAACTCAATAAACCAACTGGTGGAAAACCTGGCTTTGTCACCTACACAGGACAAAAGACCCTCCGTGTCACACCAGACCCAGAAAAAATTGCATCCATGAAAAAATCCTGATTTTACTTAAAATCAGGATTTTCTTTTACATTTTACTCTGTAATCAAGGTTTCTAATCCAACCTTCATCATATCGGTGAAGGTATTTTGGCGTTCTTCTGCAGTCGTGTCTTCATCTGGATTGACCAAACTATCAGAAATAGTCATGATGGCAAGCGCGTCAACATGGTGTTGGGCCGCCAGATAGTAAAGGGCTGCTGCTTCCATTTCCACAGCCTTGACTCCCCATTTACCAAGTTCGATGTTCTTTTCAAAGTAGTTTGAATAAAAGACATCAGAAGACAAAACGTTCCCAACGTGGGTGGTCATACCAAGTTCTTTGGCGATATGGTAGGCCTTGTCCAGCAAATCAAAGCTAGCGATTTGTGGGAAATCGTACTGTGGCCAGTCATTGCGGATGATGTTTGAATTGGTTGCAGCTGCTTGCGCCAAAACTAATTCACGGACGTGAACGTCTTCATTCAAAGAACCTGCTGTTCCCACACGGATCAATTTTTTCACACCGTAGTCCACAATCAACTCACGCGCATAAATCGAAATCGATGGCATCCCCATCCCAGTTCCCATGACAGATACACGGTGGCCCTTGTAAGTACCAGTGTAACCAAACATGTTACGCACTTCGTTAAAACAAACAGCATCTTCAAGGAAATTCTCCGCAATAAACTTCGCACGAAGAGGATCCCCAGGAAGAAGAATTTTATCAGCAATTTCACCCTGCTGAGCAGCAATATGGATAGACATAATTTATGATACAAAGAGCGACAAGAAAACGACTGAAAATTAGGAATCTGACGAGAAATCCTGATTTCTCAGTCAGATTATCTATTTTCCGAGTTTTCCGCTCGTGTTCAAATTAGAACACCTCACTCTACCTTTCTTTTTTTATATTCAGGATAGCGACAGAGAATAAAGTAAAAATAAGAAACTGATGACGCATCGCAGATGCTAAACAGTTTATCTTTTTTACACAGTTCTCCGCCCGTATTCAGTTCAGCAAATACGGTTTACCCATCCTTTCTTTCTTAATTTTGATGATATTGAGAAGCTTAGAGCGGCTTTTATTCAAATCCGAACTCCCTTCTCTTCTGAGTTTTTAGAAAAGTTTTCCGCTCGTGTTCAAATTAGAACACACGCTCTACCTTTCTTTTTTTTATTTTTATAGCTAGGAAAAATCGGATTCAATCAAGATTCCAATAAGACTACTTCATTTTTATTTAAAACAGTTATAAATAAATTGAGAGTTTTTTTAATCTTTTAAATCAAATCATTGACTAGAAGAAATGGGTATTTCCTACCTAATTACTTTATTCTTTGATTTCTGACACAGTATGCTAGGCCAAGGAAAGCGGTCTAACATTTTTGCAAATTCATAGGCTAAAACAGCTGTTACTAAGAGATACGGAAGAGAATCTAAACCGACCCCAGTGAAGCCTATTACTAATCCAGTTGCAGAAATGGGCGCCCTCAAGGTCACAGATAAAAAGCAAACAGATCCCAAAAGTAAAACGGTTGGCTGACTGTCCAAACCTAGAATCATGCCCAAGAGAGCAGCACCAGCCATCCCCAAGGCAAAAGATGGCGTAAGGTTACCACCATAGGCCCCTGCCCACAGAATAATAAGAACGACCACTGCTTTTAGGAAAAACATGAGAATCACTGTTTGACCACTGCTACCATTTAAAATTTCCTGAGCCATCATGCGTCCATTTCCTAGTAGATGTGGAAAATAACTTGCCAACCCAGCAAGAAAAAGAAAAGCTGTAGGCAATGTGAGAAGTATTCGTTTATCTTTTATTCTGTTTGAAGACACTTCTTTGCTCAAACGACCAAAAAGCCAAGCTAGTGGGGTTAAGAAAAGAAGTAATAAGGGAATAATCCATATTTCCTTTAATGACCAAATGATGGCTGGAATCTGGTAGAGAGCCTGATCTGAAATAACCCAGCCTGCTATATAGGTTGAGACATAGGTAGTCAAACCGACTAAGACAAATCGTTTAATAGATAGAGCGATTCCTAGGGTTTCAAAAACAAAGAAGACACTTGTTAATGGAACCTGATAAACAGCCGCTAAACCAGCACCAGCACCACAAGCAAGGAGAAAGATACGATCCTTCATGGACAGTATACATATTTTTCCAATTGGCCCTGCAAATAGAGTTCCAATCTCTCGTGGTGCAGCTTCTTTGCCAATAGGGGCTCCCCCTCCAACTGCAATGATCTGCCAAATTGAATGAAATAGCTGTCTTAAAAAATGAAGCTTGTATTGTGAAGTCTCATCCTTCATCTGAGCTTTGATGGAATAAATCTTCGACCCTTTTTGCAAGAAATACCAGACCAAGGATGAGCCAAGACCCACGATTATTAAACTTAGTCCTATCCGTGAGGAGGAAACTCCATCTGTCAAAAATCCACTATGATGTTCTGACTGACCAAAAGCTAGACTCTCTACTATCTCTAAAAGATAATGGAGAAAAATACCAGATAAACCCGAAACTATTCCTTGTAGAATCACTGCTAGGAATAATCTAAAATTATAAGGAATCTTTCGAAAAAATCTCCTCAAGTCCTTTAACATGATTACAATTCTGCAAGAATCGCTTTAAGCAAGCCCTTGAAATCACCTTTGACACGTTCGGTTACTTCTACAACTTCTTCGTGGTTGAGTTCTTCTTGGAAGCCTGCAGCATGGTTAGTAATACATGAAATACCGAGAACTTTCAAACCTGAGTGAGCTGCCACAATAACTTCAGGAACAGTCGACATACCAACTGCATCTGCTCCCAGTGTCTTATAGGCGCGGATTTCTGCTGGTGTTTCATAAGTCGGACCAGTAACGCCGATATAGACACCTTCATCAAGCTTGATACCAAGTTTTTTAGCCACTTCATGGGCAGTAGCACGGTATTCTGGTGTGTAGGCCTTAGACATATCTGGGAAACGTGGACCAAATTCATCCAAGTTTTCACCCATCAATGGGTTCTGCCCCGTCATATTGATATGGTCTGAGATAGCCATCAAAGTACCAGGACCAAATCCAATACCGCCAGCTGCATTGGTTACAATGACACCTTCACATCCAAGAACTTTCATGACACGAACTGGGAAAGTCACGACTTCAAGAGGATTTCCTTCATAGAAATGAAAACGACCTTGAAGAGCCAAGACCTTGCGCCCTGCAAGTTCACCATATACCAATTTACCAGCGTGACCGACTACTGTCGAACGGCCCCAGTTTGGAATCTCAGCATAGTCTACTACAACTGGATTTTCGATTTCTTCTGCAAGTTCTCCAAGTCCTGATCCAAGGATTAAACCGAACTCAGGCACTTGGATTCCTTTATCTTTCAGAAAAGCAGCTGTTTCTTGGATCTTATCTAAAAATGTCATTGTGTGTCTCCTTTATTATTTTTTAGCATTTGACCGATTTTTTCAAAAGTTTTAGCATTGCGAATGGTGATTTGGCGGTAGAAAGGCATCTTGAGCAAGTACTTATGATAGGCAGTCTTAGAGTAGGATTCTTCAGAGAATTTTCCCCAGAAAATCCCAAGTTTTCCAAAATGAAGAACTTCATCTTCCAGTTTCAAACTGCCTACTTTCTCGATGACTTGGTCCACATCCAAACCCTCCGTGTAAAAGAGGACATCTTTTCGTGCCAAATCTTCGTTCCACCAAGCTGGCAGATTCTCCACTTCTGCTTCATAGTCTTCTTGACTCAGCAAAGAAAAACTCTGAATAAATGGATAATAGACTGCAAAGAAAGCCTCTAACTTTTCAACCAATTGGTCTTTGAGAACTCTCGAAGTAAAGAAAATATTGCCACTGTTGATGTAGGTTTCAACCTTTTCCAGTCCCAACTCTGTCAGTTCTTGACGAAGTTGCGCCATGACAACCTTATTTTTCCCTCCGACATTAATGCCCCGAACAAGTAAAGCATATCGCGTCATCTTATACCAATTTATCTAAGAAACTTTCCCCAATCATGGCAGTTTCAACACCAAAGTTATCGGCAACAGTCGCTGAGATATCTGCAAAATGTCCAACTGGAATGACACCATTTCCTTTAAAGGAAGGACTGTAAGCCAAAAGTGGAATATATTCACGAGTGTGGTCTGTTCCTGCATAGGTTGGGTCATTTCCATGGTCCGCAGTTATCAAGAGAAGGTCATTCTCTCTCATAGCTGCGATAATTTCAGGCAAGCGTTCATCAAAGTCATGCAAGCAATCACGGTAACCATGAGCATTGCGGCGGTGACCGTAAAGAGCATCAAAGTCTACCAAGTTTGTGAAGGAGAATCCTTTTTCAAACTCAGCAAGGCCCATGGTCTTCAAGAGTGTATCAATTCCATGGCTATTTGACTTATTGTGTCCCATGTCATGATTGATACCAGCTCCGTTAAAGATATCGTTGATTTTACCAACAGCATAAGTATCGATACCAGCTTCATTTAATTTATCCAAAACAGTTGGTGCAAATGGTGAAACTGCCAAGTCACGACGATTTGCAGTACGGGTGAAGTTACCTGGCTCACCAACATAAGGACGAGCAATGATACGACCTAGAAGGGCTGGGCGCTCAAGGGTAATCGAACGAGCGTATTCACAGATACGGTAAAGTTCATCCAGAGGAATGATGTCTTCGTGGGCAGCAATTTGCAAAACAGGATCAGCTGAAGTATAGATAATCAACTCTCCAGTTTCCATTTGACGTGGTCCAAAATCATCGATAACTGCTGTTCCTGAGTAAGGTTTGTTGGCTTCACGAATGACCTTGCGTCCTGAGAATTCTTCAATTTTTGTCAAGATTTCTTCTGGGAATCCGTTCCAGAAAGTATCGAAAGGCTCAGTGATATTTAGTCCCATGATTTCCCAGTGTCCAGTCATAGTATCCTTACCAAGAGATACTTCTTCTAATTTTGTTGCATATCCAGTTGGATTGCTTTCTGCCGGTACAGTCTTAAGAGGAGTTTCACGAGGAATATTTCCTAGGCCGATTTTAGCCATGTTTGGCACATTCAAACCAACTGTTTTAGAAATGTGTCCCAATGTGTCAGAAGCCCCATCTGGAACCCCTGCATTGACAAAGTTATTAGCATCTGGTGCAGCACCAATTCCCACAGAATCTAGTACCACCAAGTGAATACGATTAAATTTTGACATAGTGTATCTCCTTATTATTTTGATTATTTTGATTTTGTTGAAGTTAAAATCTGAACTCCATCTTGTCCAGCAACGATGACCTTATCTACCATTTGGTTAAATAAGCCGTGTTCTACAACACCAACGACATGGTCCAATTCTTGCCCAAAGGCAATTGGATTTTCAATGACATCTAAGGCAAGGTCAATGATAAAATTCTGCATATCTGTCACAAAACGTTGACCGTCTTTTTCACGGAAACTTGGTTTGTAGCCAGCTCGCTCAAAACGACGAAAAACCTGTTCTGCGCCATACTGAACCACTTCTACTGGCAATTTAAAAGCACCTAGTTTGTCTACCATCTTGCTTTCATCCACCACCCAAATGTATTCTTTTGAGGGCGTTGCGACAACCTTCTCCATGAGAAGGGCACCACCACCACCTTTGATTCCGTTAAACTGGCTATCCACTTCATCCGCTCCATCAACCGTCACATCGACAACATCTACTTGGTCAATAGACTTGAGTGGGATATTAAGCCCTTCAGCCTGTTTACTGGTCACACTGGAAGTCGTTACAGCTGTAATCTGCAACTCTTCTTCCTTGATACGACGACCAATTTCTTCGACAAAATAATAGGCAGTAGAACCTGTTCCCAGTCCGACAACCATGCCATCCTTGACAAACTCAGCAGCCTTGATACCTGCCATTTTCTTCAGATTTTCCACTCAAACACCTCCATTAAAGAGCTACTTTTATTATAACATCTATCCGTTTTTATTTCATGGATACACTGGAAAAACCCGAACATTTTTATTTCGGGTTTTGATGTCCTATTTAACCATATCAGGATCGTAATCATAGAATCCTGTATCAAGGAATCGGTTTTTAGGGTGAAGTTTACGCACTTCTTCATCCAACAAGAAGGCTTGGTCATGGCTAAAGTTGCCCTCTTGAATCAAGCTACGTGCCTGGATAAAGAGTTTTGCAATCTCAACAAAGTTCTGACCAGGAGTGTAGAGACCTTCTAGTTTCCAGTGAGTGAAACCATGCTCCACCAATTCTGTCAATTTGGTCATCAAATCAAGGTCATTGTTGGCAAAGATGTGGGTTCCATGATTGTCTTCAAAAATGGAATAGTGGCTCTCTGGGTCACTTGGCTCAGCCAAAAAGAGGTCACGCTTGCGCGTCTTTTCATCATCGATATGTGTAAAGTTATAATAGTTTTGCAAGAGAGGACGCTTAGAATGGTGAATAACGCTAGCTCCGTAAACCAAAACTTCAGCAGGAATTTCCAAAATCTCTGGCATTTTGAAGAGTTCAGCAGATGGAATTTCACGCGCCAAAACAGCCTCAGATGCGCCAGCCTTTTGTCCCCAGAAGTTAATCTGGCGACTGCTAGTTACCATGGTTGAAGCATCGTAGATGGTCTTAAAGGAATAACCATCGCGGTTGACAACGTAAAAGACACCTGCATCCCCGATCGTAATGTAGTCTGTCTTGATTTCTTCCAAAAAGTCTAAGAAAGGCTTGATACGGTCCATCATATCTTGATGCATGAGGGCATTGACCGCAACAATCAATTCCTTACCTGCTTCATGAACCAACTTAGCAATTTCACGCAATTGGTCATGACTAAAGGTTGTTGGCAGACGAAGGCCAAAATCTTTCTCACCGACATAGATACGATCTACGCCAGCTTCGAGCAGTTGTTTAACTTGTTCAATACTTTCAGCAGTTGCTGTAATGATAATCTTTTCCATAAGAAAAATTATACCATATTTCTCAAAAATCAGCCATTCTTTAAAAATGAAAAGGGACTTTATTCTTATTGTAACCTTTCTGTAATAATTCTCTGCTGAAAAAATGATAAAATAGGTATGTACTGTTAAGGAGAGAATAATGCCCGTAAGAAAATTACAATCCTATGAGGTAGACTATCAAGAAGAATTAAGCCAGCAGGTTCCTCGCTATCAAGATTATACACCTGAAGCACAATCTGATGCCAATCTCAAGGAAATCCTATTTTTTGTTAATATCGCTGTTTTTTGTATCTGTATTGCTATCTTTAGTTTTATCTTTTTAGCATTAAAATTATCAACTGCTCTTGCCTTTGCCGCAGCAATCGGAGCCAGCTTACTTGTCTTAAAAATTCAACGATCTATTATCAAACGAAAACGTAGAAGATAAATCCAAAATATCGCCCCAACTGGAGCGATATTTTTATTTTTTCTTTTTAGATGGTGTGTGGATGGCTATCTTCACTTCAAAGATTGTTCCCTTTGGTTTATTATCTTTAACAGTAATGGTTCCTTTTAGCGCATCTACAATTTGCTTGGCTAGAGATAAGCCTAAACCAAAACCACCTTTTTGACGGGTTCTAGCCTTGTCTACTCGATAAAAACGGTCAAAAATTTTCTTCTTATCTTCTGCGGAAATACCGACTCCATTATCAGAAACAAGTAAATACAGATTGCGATCTGTCGCCGAAATCACAAAATCAATTTCACCATCCTCTTCAGTATATTTGATGGCATTATCAAATAGGATGGTCATCAGTTGTTTCAAAAGAAGTTGATCTGTAACAATTGTTCGATGGATACGATTTTCAAAACGGAAGACACGGTCGTTTTCCGAGGCAATCATCTCATAGTTCGTGAAAGTCGTATTAAAAAAGCTAGTTGGAACTTCTGCAAGTTCTGGCTTAATCCCATCATCTCTCCGAGCTAAATTCAACAAGTTTGTCGTCAAAAACCTCATGTTTCGAACTTCTTCCAAACTCGAGGCAATGCTTTCGCTCACATCCATAATGGTAGCTTCTGGCTTACGGAAAAGGGTTTCTAAGCGATTTTGCAAAACAGCAAGTGGAGTTCGTAACTCATGACTGGCATTTTCCACAAAGGACTGCTGCTTCTGCATGCTCTCAAGCAGAGGACGAACACTGACTCTAGCTAGATAGAGACTGGCAAGTAAAGACAAAATCCAGAAACTAGCCATCACGACCACAATCAATTTCTCGTGCTTTTGACTGGCCTGCTCCAACTGACTGGTATTAATCAAGACAGCTGCATACTTGATATTGGTTGAAACCGAACTGATATTCGTTTCCATCAAAATCATGCGATAGATTTCTTCCTGTCCATAGCTATTAAAAACCTGAATCTGATAGATATGACCTAGTTCTTTTTTCTCTAGTTTAATCTTATCCAAGCCCAAAAATCGGTTTCCAGAAAGGAGCTGGGTAAAATTCTTATCAAAAAGAATGACTTCTGTGTTAGAACTAACATTTGGTTTTATCTCCGTCTTGCTAGTATCTGTAGCGGCATTCTCTAAATCTTTAATCTCTTCTGTTGCCCTATTTACAGCAAGCTGAATAACTGCTTGAGGATTATTACTCAAACCATGTAGCGTATCGTCCACCGAAGTATAGAGACTCGAGTGCATGACCTGTAAAATAATCAAGGTCATGGTAGAGAAAATCAGAGTGAAGACACTAAAGTTGCGGATAAAATAACTAAAGTCATCCGCATACCATGTTTTTTTTAGTTTACTGAACATCTTTTAAAATATACCCAACACTGCGCAAGGTTTGCAAATTCTCTGCAAAAGTGGTTCCTTTTAATTTCTTACGGACTTTTGAAACATAAACTTCGACAACCGAAATCGTTGTGTCACTATCAAATCCCCATAAACGATCAAAAATCTGAGTCTTCGGCAAAATAACATTTTGATTTTGAAGGAAATAAACCAGTAAATCGAACTCTTTCCCCAGTAATTCGACAGGAGTATCTTCAACCTTAACGGTATTGGTTGACAAATTAACCACAATATTTCCATAAGTCAAGGTGTTTTCATTAAACTTGCCTGAACGTTTGAGCAGGGCTTGAATTCTCATTTTGAGTTCTTCTAGGTAGAAAGGTTTGGTCAGATAATCATCTGCTCCCAGTTCAAATCCATGTCCCTTGTCATCCAAACTTTCCTTGGCAGTCATGATCAGAACTGGAGTCGTAATCCCCTTTTCACGCAATTCTTTCAATACTTGGAAGCCATTTTTTTCAGGCAACATCAAATCGAGCAAAATCAAGTCATAGACGCCACTCTCAGCTTCGTAGAGACCTTCTTCCCCATCAAATACCTGCATGACATCCGCAAAATCGTCTAAAAAGTCAAATACTGAATTTGACAGGCCTAGGTCATCCTCAACCAATAAGATTTTTATCATGAGAAACTCCTCCTTATTAAAACCATTATACCAAATTTGCCTTAAAAAAAACTCAACTCTCTGCATTTTACATGAGATAGCTGAGTTTTCTTTTTATTTTAGGCTTATTTATGCATTTCCGTATTGAAGAACGACTGCTTCCACTGCAACTTTTTCACGGTTAATCAGATCAACACGCGCTGCAATTTCCTTGATTCCCATACCGATGTTACGGCTAAGAGCAAGGTCAGAAAGTTGTGGCTCAAAGAATTCCTTATACTCTGCCAAGCGTTGCTGAGTCTTAAATACGTGAGCAGGAAGGATAACAAAGCTATCAAAGCTCATATCTCCACCAAGAGCTGCCTTAATCCAAGCCCAATTTTCACGAGCCCAAGACCATGCTGTTTCCTGAGTTGCTTGATGGCTTAAGAACTGGAAGTACCAAGCAGACAAGTCTTGTGGTTTGACCACAAATTTGTCCTTCCAAGAAGTAATCAAGGTTTGGATATTGTCCGCATCTGTACTGTAAGCAAGAGCAGCTGCCAACTGACGTTTAAAGACAGCATCTGTTGCGTGAGTATAGGTATCAAGATAAAGTGCTAACAAGTCTTTAGTCTCATGATGTTTCATCTCATTAATCAGAACTTGTGAGCGAATAGCTGCTGGAAGTCCTGCAAGATTCTCCTTGTGAGCCGCAAAAATTTGGCTAGCGACTTGACTAGCTTCTGCATCATTTGAGCGAATCATCATAGAAACAGCCAACTGACGAACCAATTCATCCTCATCTGATTCTCCGTCTTTAGCTTCAAAACCAAGACGATCATAGTTGTGACGAGCCAATTTAGCAACCAATTCTTTGAAGGCTCTTTCAGCTTCTGTTCCTTCATCGATAAAGCGCTCAAGAGCAGAAATTACTTGAGAAACAGCTGAAACGACAAGGTAAGATTCTTCCTTAGCTAGTTTATCAAGAACTGGGAGCAAGTCAGCATAAGAAATGTGCCCTGCTTCAGCAAGTAAGAGACGTTCTTGGACGATTTGCAGTTTACTTGTATTATCAAGCTCAACTAGGTCAGTAAGAACAGCATCTAACAAGTCTCCTTGATAGTCTGTAATGTAGTGGGCTGTATTTTCTGTGTTGAGACGAAGTGCTGTTTTGTTTTCTGCAAGAAGAGCTGCGTAGCCAGGGATTTCGATGCTTTCAGTTTCGAGTGTATCAGGCAAGCCTTTCCAGTTGCTGTTTAGTGGCACAACCCAGAGACGGTTCTTGTCTTCGTGCTCACCGATAAAGAATTGTTTTTGTGAAATCTTCAAGACATCATTTTCAACTTTGACAGTGAGAACTGGGTAACCAGGTTGTTCCAACCAAGAATCCATGAAGGCTGCGACATCACGTCCTGATGCTTGACCAAGAGCATCCCAAAGGTCACGACCAATTGTATTGCTGTATTGATGTTTTTCAAAGTAGGCATGCAAACCTTTGGCAAAATCGGCATCACCTAGCCAACGGCGAAGCATATGCATGAGACGGCTTCCTTTAGCATAGACGATAGCTCCGTCAAAGAGCGTATTGATTTCATCTGGATGTTTAACTTCGACGTGAACAGATTGAACACCATCAGTCGCATCGCGTTTAAGCGCAGACGGAACACCACCTGTTTGGAAATCTTCAAAGATATTCCAGCTTGGTTCAATAGCATCCACACAGACGTACTCCATCATGTTAGCAAAGCTTTCATTGAGCCAAAGGTCATCCCACCATTTCATAGTAACGAGGTTCCCAAACCATTGGTGAGCCAATTCATGGGCCACAACTAGGGCAACTTGTTGACGGCTAGCAAATGTTGAGTTTTCATCCACAACCAAGTAAACTTCACGGTAGGTCACAAGCCCCCAGTTTTCCATAGCACCAGCTGAGAAGTCAGGAAGGGCGATGTGGAGAGATTGAGGGATTGGGTATTTAACTCCATAGTAATCTTCGTAAAACTCGATAGAGCGAACAGCGATATCCAGTGAGAAATCAAGGTTTGATAGTGGATGAGCTTTGGTTGAATAAACACCTACGAGGGTACCGTTTTTAGTTTTAGCCGTCACACCTTGCAAATCACCAGCAACAAAGGCCAACAAGTAAGAAGACATGCGAGGTGTTGTCTCAAACTTCCAGATACCTGTTTCCTTACGGTTTTCAACATCAATCTCAGGCATGTTTGATAAGGCCAATTCACCTTCTGCTTGGTCAAAACGTAGAGAGAGGTCAAAAGTTGCTTTGGCTTCTGGCTCATCCACACATGGGAAGGCTTCGCGCGCAAAATGGCTCTCGAATTGAGTTGACAAGACCTCCTTCTTAACTCCATCAACTGTGTAATAAGAAGGGTAAATCCCTGTCATGTTGTCTGTAATTTTTCCTGAGAAAGCGATAACCACTTCAACTTGACCAGCCTCAGCTAATTCAATATGAAGAGCTTCGTTGTCATGATCAACTGTGAATGAGCGAGCTTCCCCTGCAACTTCTACAGAAGCGATTTCCAAATCTTTTTGGTGAAGGGAAATACGGTCACTCTGTGCTTGACCAGTAATAGTCACCTTTCCTGAAAAAGTCTTGGTCTCACGACTCAAGTCTAAAAATAAATCATAATGTTCAGGAACAAATTGCTTAATAAAATGTTCAACTGCTTGCATAGTTTTCTCCTATCTAAGTTTAAGAGCTAGAGCTCTTCTTCAAACAAACTTATTATATCATGTTTTGCTTAAGAAAAAAGGATTGGACGGTCATTTCCAAAACTTTCTTCATTCTAGCAGTCTACAGTGGGTAGACCTTGCGAAATTCTTCTAAAACAACCTTGCTTTCAGGTGTAAAAGTCAGTCCTGCTTCTCTCAACCACTCGGCGAAACAATCCTCATGAACCTGCCGCCAATAGGCTAGGGATTTGTCACCTTCCCCTTCCTTAAAGGCATGTTGAGCAGAAACTTGATTGAAGGGTTGGACAGAAACCTTTGTAATTTCGACAATACAGACAGCCTGATTTTGACTATCTAAAATAACATCAAAAGTTCCTTCTTGAGGAAGAGACTCGGCTTCTAGTGCATAGAGATCGTAGGCTGATGCTGTTGCAGTTTTTTCGCCTCTTAAAACCAAATCTGCCAAGAGATCGGCATCTACTCCAAAAGCCCAAGCATCGATTTCATCTCCTATAGAGGGTGTAGTTTTCTTGTATGCATTCCACATTTCTTGCGGTGTCATGGGTGCTCCTTTGTAATTTCTTACTTTCTTCTTTTATATGTTTGAGATGATCTGGATGGTCAATTTCTAAATCAAAAATCTCTAGAATAGAACTGTAGTGAATAATGCACTTGATACCCAACTGATTCATTTTTTGTATGAAAGAATCATTCAGATAGCCTGCTACAGCAAAGTCAATCTTTTTCATCCTTGCTTTATCCTGCATATCTCTTAGCATATCTAACATAATTGGACTTTCCATATCATGCCATTGACTGTTTCTCACAGTCGCAAAAACAAAAGAAGTCAAATCATTCATTCCAACTATAATCTTTGAAATACCCGTTTCCAGTATCCTTTCCAAGTCAAAATAAGCTGAAGGTAATTCAATCATTGTGCCGACTTTCCCAGTAAAACCATGCTGACGTAATACTGTAATAGCTTGTTTTAATTGGTCGGCATCATTGACAAAAGGAAAAATAAGAGACAGATTGGGATTTGTTTGATAAACTTCTGTAACGACATGTGCTTCAGCCTGAAATTCATCAGGACACGCCAGCAAGCGCCTAGTTCCTCTATAACCAAACAAGGGATGATTTTCATCAAAATGCTCTTTAGTCCCCTCTAAACAATTAGCTTCTGTATTTGTTAACTCTGAAAAACGATACCAAACTTCTTCATCTGAGTACAGGGAGCAGATAGTCTCTAGATAATCTTTTACAAATTGCTGACAACTTGGTAATAGTATATTTTGATTGAGCTCTCTCAACAAGTATTCCCCACGAATCATGCCAACATGATGAAATAGTTATGGGTAAACTTTCTCATCAAGTTTTTCACCACTAAGAGCTAGTTGGTTTCTCATCATTCACCTTCCAATTCATGTAAGAGGTTTTGTCCAGTTCTGGAAATCCTAATAATTCTGCTTTGACTTTCAAGACTTCTTGCGATGCATTCTCTTCTGTGATTTTTGATTTCCATCAGGTCCTCCTACTTCAAAGACCAGCCACCATCCATTGTCAGAATTTGCCCCTGCATGGCAGATGCCTTTCCACTGGCCAAAAAGAGACTGACTTCTGCCACTTCCTCTGGTTCAATCCAACGCTTGATTGGTGTTTCACTAGCAACCCAGTCAGCCAAGCCTCCTGGCTCAAAATCTGCAGCAGTCATAGCTGTCTTGACTGCTCCTGGAGCGATACCAAAGACCTGAATCCCAGCTTCAGCATAGTCTAGAGCCAACTGCTTAGTAAAGCCTGCCAAGGCGTGCTTCGAAGAAGTATAGGCATGTCCACCGCCACCTGCTAGGCTCGAAGCGATGGAGCACATATTGATAATGGTCCCTTTTTTATTCTCCAGCATTTGTGTCAAGTAATAGCGAGTCAACTCAACAGGAGTCATATAGTTGATTTCAAAAATCTCTTGAATTTCCTGCGCTGTCTGTTCCAAAAGTGGTTTATAATCATCCAAAACTCCAGCAGTATTGCACAAAACATCCACCTGAGGACACCAATCAAAAATAGTCTCCAAGTCCAAGGTCAAATCTCTCTGTAAAAAATGGAAATCACCTTGTAGGAATGGATTTTCACCTTGGTCCACTCCATAAACTTGATAGCCCTTTTCTAAAAAGAGTCGAGCTTGAGCCAGACCAATCCCTGAACTCACTCCTGTAATGAGTACACGTTTAGCCATACACTTCTACCCAATCTGTCGCCAAAACATCACAAGGTGTCGGACTCCACATGGAAAAACCTTCTCCTTCTCCAGACACGTTGATTAGGAAATAAGGTGTCACTTCCAGTGCAACCCCGTTTTGTTCAATAGTATCAAAAAGCTGGACATAGTTTTCCGTACCTCCCCAACCAGTTCGTACATATTTTTTCTTAGCCTTTAACCCAGGTAGAATTTCTTCAAATGTCATGTTTTTCTCCTTTAATATCAATAATTCTTCCCTTCATTATAACAAAAAAACCGCTTTAAAACGGCTTTTTGACTATACTTCACTCCATTTTATCTTCTTAAATCTACGGAAAAATAAAAAAACGACAACCACTTTTTCAGCAGTTATCGTTGCTTATCTTTTAATCTTTTCCACCAAGTCGACTATTGATATTCATCATGATACTAGCTATTTTTTCACCCCAGTACGGATCTGATGCATAGCGTACATTCATTCCCGTCGCTTTATTTCCAAGGTGATCTCTTCCACGGTCAATATAGTTCTCACGAATCCACTTGGCCGCACCAAGAATTCCTTTGTCTACATCATCAAATTTCTTAGCGGAATCATAGGGACTGGTATCGTAAGCAGCTATACCGAAGAAGTTATTTTTATCATTAGCAATTTGGCTACGTCCCCAAGCACTTTCTAGCGCACTGTGAGCCATTAAATAGAGAGCATTGACACCGTAACGTTTTTCAGCTTCCTTAAAAATTGCTCCTTTACCGGCAAGACGACTGTTTCGGATATTCATCATCGAATAAACTCTATTTAATTCATCCGCACTATAGTTGGTTGCTTCAGTCAAATTCTTAAAAAGGAAACGATTTTTGATAGTAAACCCATCGAAATGTTCTCCATCCTTTGAATAATACTTCTTACCAATTTTCATAGCTGAAGTATGTGAAGCTACCCGAATACTAGTGTATGGAGAAAGTTCATGGTATAGGAATCTTCCGTCAGTAGTATAGTGAGGAATAAACTCACTTCCTTCCTCAACTAAAGCCAAATCACTTTGATTCATATAACCGGACAAGCCTGATATTGAAACAGCTAGACGACTACCCTTGCTTTTAGAGCCATCATAGGTCACAATACTTCCCTGATTGACATAGCTCAAAATATCTCCTGATTCGCTATAAATATAGGCTGTGATTGGTTTAACCTTAAAATATTTTGGACTTTGAATCCACTTTCCATTACTCTGGAAGAAGTACTCTTTATTTTTGATGTTAAAACCACCAGTAACATAGCTTCCATCTTCTTTTAGGTAGTACCATGCATTGTAGTTAGAATCAAAAATCCATTCATTCTTGGCCATATAACCACCAGATTTGAGGTAATAATCACCAATCCATTCATGTGAAGCATACGTACCGCCTGATTTTAGGTAAAACCAGCTATTATAAGATGTATCAAAAATCCATTCTTTTTCAGCCATTGCTCCACTATTTTTTAGATAGTAAGCATTTTTCCACTGATTACTGGCCATCACACCATCATTATTAAAATAATACCATGCGCCCTTAATCTTTTCCCATTTATTACGAAGGATTTTTCCTGAATCTGTAGCATAATACCATTTATCAGTAATCTTCACCCAAGCATTCTGAGCCATTGCTCCAGTATTATTAAGCAGATAATCGTTCACTAGAGTATTGCTAGCCATAACTCCATCTTGCTTGAAGTAATACCAAACATTGCCAATTTTTTCCCATCTATTACGAAGGATCTTTCCTGAATCTGTAGCATAATACCATTTATCAGCAATTTTTACCCAGGACTTTTCTACCATTGCTCCACTAGTACGAAAAGCATAGTCATTAACAATAGTATTGCTGGCCATGATTCCATGTTGATCAAATAAATACCAGACACCCGCAATTTTTTTCCAATTTTTTATTGGTTGATTATTCTCATAAAAAAGCCATTTCCCATGCTCTTTCTGCCAACCATTCTTATGAGCTTCTTCAACTTTTTCTTTATTTGAAATAGCCTCTTTTTTAGAATTATTTTCTTTTACAATAACTGGTTCTTTCTTTTTTTCCGTCTTTTCAGCTTCATTCTTTGTATTTTCAACAACTTTTTTCTCTTCTGAAGCTGGAGTCTGATTTTTATCTTTAGACTGATTTTTGTCCACAGATTGACTCTTATTCGTCGTTTGACTTTGGTCTGTTGTTTTACTATCTTCAGCAAAGACTGATGTTGTGGGCACAATTGCCAATGCAAGCACTGCCGTGCTTACAAGTAGTGTTCTCTTCATTTTACTCCCCTAAGTAGAAATTCATCTACATCATTCGTAATTAACTTTATTTTAACATAGTTAAAAGATGAAAATATTACAAAATGATGAAAATTATGTGTCTTATTGACGATAAGAATGGTCTAGCTTATCTAAGGCTGGCTTTTACTTCCTTGCGGAGATTTTCTAGACTACTAATACCGTATTTGTCCATAACCTTTGGTAGATTTTCAATGATGTCAGGACAGGCATATGGATTGGTAAAGTTAGCTGTTCCAACTCCGATAGCAGATGCTCCCGCCAGATACATTTCTAGGGCAGCTTCAGCCGAATCCACTCCCCCCATTCCAATGATAGGCAGTTCTGTTGTTTGGGCTACTTGGCGGATAAGTTTGAGGGCTACTGGAAAGACTGCTGGACCAGACATTCCACCTGTTCCATTTGCCAAGATTGGTTTACGAGTTTTGAGGTCAAAGCGCATTCCAACTAGAGTATTGATCATGGTCAAGCCACTTGCCCCCGCATCTTCTGCAGCTTTTGCGACAGTGACGATATCCGTCACACTAGGGGTTAATTTGACATAAACTGGTACATCAGAGGCTTCTACCGCTGCTTTCACCACATCATAAGCTAAATCTGGATCTTGACCAATCAAAAGTCCGTGATTACAGTGGTCAACGTTGGGGCAAGAAATATTGAGCTCGATTGCTTTCACATTAGCTGCCTTGGAAATCCCATGAGAAACAGCTGCATATTCTTGTTTTGAAAAACCAGCTACATTGGCGATAATAGGAAGATTTGGATATTCTCTTTCCAGCCAAGGTAGCTTTTCAGCCAAAACAACTTCCAAACCAGGATTTTGTAAGCCAATTGCATTGAGCATGCCAGCAGGTGTTTCTGCCACCCTTGGAGTTGGATTTCCAAAACGGGCTTCAAGTGTTGTCGCCTTGATCATAATAGAACCTAAAAGGTCTAAATCATAGTATTTGGCATACTCTTGACCAAAACCAAAACAGCCTGATGCTGGAATAATCGGATTTTTCAAATCCAAGCCCGGTAGAGAAATTTGTAAACGATTTCTAGTCATGATTTTCTCCTTATAATACAACTGTTCCTGTGCGGAAAACAGGCCCATCTTCACAGACGCGTTGGCTAACCGTCTCGCTTTCTGGCACTTTTAGGACGCAGGCATAGCAAGCCCCCATCCCACAAGCCATACGAGATTCCAGAGATAGATAAGCTCTTGGGTGGTCATAAAAGGTTTGATTGATATACTTCATCATTCCAGGCGCCCCACATGAGTAAACAGCATCAAATTGATTGTCTAAGTCATTGATAACAACGGAAACATTTCCCTTAATACCATAAGAACCATCATCTGTCGTTACAAAGACTTGACCATATTGAGCTAATTCCGTCTCTAAAATAACAGCATCCTTGTTAGCAAAACCAAAGACAGTCACTACTTTCACACCACGCGCATGCAATTCCTTGGCCACCTCAAGCAAGGGAGGTACACCAATCCCCCCTCCAACTAAGAGAACCTGGCTCTGCTCATCTAGGTCAGACAAGTCAAAACCATTTCCCTGAGGACCCATCACATCAAGAGTATCTCCCTGACTTAAGGTTGAGAAAATAGCTGTCCCAGTCCCTTCAATCCGATAAATGAGGTGACACTGCTTCTTAACCTTATCAATAGACGAAATTGAAATAGGGCGACGCAAGAGATGGGCGTCATCAGGCACACGCAGATGAAGAAATTGGCCTGCTCGCATAGCTTCAACCATTTCCCCTTCTAGGACTAATTCAAAGATTGCTGGCGCGATTTCCTCCTGTGCTACCACCTTCATGGTTTCCAAACGAATTGCACCCAAACGTTTCTTACATGTGGGATTCATGACTTTTCCTCCTTAAATTTTAAGGGGACCAGACAAAGAAAAGACCTTGCTAGTGCAAGGCCTCAGTTAAAATCGTACAACACAAGAGAGCACACTCAAAAAGTCTCCTCTAGAAAATTGTACTATTCTTTTATCTGACACCTTGTGAGTCTCTCGGGACTCCCCTTAAAGGTTAAATTTTTACTAGTATACTCTTTCAGCTTAAAAAAGTCAAGTAGAAAACGAACATTCCACTTGACTTCATGAGATTATTTTTTACGAATGACTTCGACCTTGTAGCCATCAGGGTCTTTAACAAAGTAATAGTTCGGTGCAGTTCCTGGTAGACCATTAGGCGCCGTTACTTCATAGCCTTTGTCGCTATGTTCTTTATGAAGAGCTTCAAGATCAGGGGTACTGAGAGCGATATGGGCAAACCCATCTCCAACCACATAAGGACCGTGATCGTAATTGTAAGTCAACTCCAACTCATAGTCGTCACCCTCAAGTCCTAGATAGACAATCGTGAAGGCATGATCTGGAAAATCTCTGCGACGCAATTCTTTAAAACCAAAAGCATCTTGATAGAATGCAATTGATTTTTCAAGATTTTCTACTCGTAAACAAGTGTGTAGCATTTTTGAAGCCATATTTTTCTCCTTTATTTTAAAAAAGACTGGGACAATCCTGTTCCAGTCTCATCAGTTATTATTTACCAAGTTTTGCTTTAGCTGCATCTGCAAGAGCTGTGAAAGCTGCTGCATCATTAACAGCCAAGTCAGCAAGCATTTTACGGTTAACTTCGATCTCAGCCAATTTCAAACCATGCATCAATTGTGAGTATGAAAGTCCGTTCATACGAGCTGCCGCGTTGATACGAGTGATCCACAATTTGCGGAAGTCACGTTTTTTCTGACGACGGTCACGGTATGCATAGTAGTAAGAGTTCATTACTTGTTCTTTTGCAGTACGGAACAAGATGTGTTTAGCTCCATAGTAACCTTTTGCTAATTTAAGAATACGTTTACGACGTTTGCGTGATACAACGCCACCTTTAACACGTGCCATGTTTTATTTCCTCCAAATATTTCTTAGAATTGTTTACTTACAGTCAAGCTATTATTTCAAGCGAGTAAGCATTGCTTTGATACGTTTGTAATCTCCTGAATGCACCATAGATGCTTTACGAAGATGACGACGTTGTTTCTTAGTTTTTCCGTGGAAACGGTGAGAAGTGTAAGCACGGAAACGTTTAAGTCCACCAGAACCTGTACGTTTGAAACGTTTAGCTGATGCGCGGTGTGTTTTTTGTTTTGGCATGATTTTTTCTCCTTTATTTAACTTTCTGACAATTATTTTTTGTCAGTCGCTGGCGCCAATTGCATGAACATTTGACGTCCATCCATTTTAGCACGTTGTTCGATGATGGCAATATCTTGAGTTGCTTCAGCAAACTCGGCTAAAACTTTTGCACCAATCTCTTTATGGGTAATCATACGACCCTTAAAGCGAATAGATACCTTAACTTTATTTCCTTTTTCAAGGAATTTGCGTGCATTGCGAAGTTTTGTATCAAAGTCACCCTTGTCAATAGTTGGACTTAGACGAACTTCTTTCACAGTAACAACACTTTGTTTTTTACGTTGTTCTTTTTGCTTCTTCTGGTACTCAAATTTGAACTTACCGTAGTCCATGATTTTTGCAACAGGCGGTTTGGCTTGGGGTTGAATCAACACTAGGTCAACATTAGCGTTATCAGCCAGAGCTTGCGCTTCACTGAGTGGCTTGATACCTAACTGTTCTCCCTCAAGACCAATCAAGCGAACTTCACGTACACGAATCTCATCATTGATGAATAAGTCTTGCTTTGCTATGGTTTTCACCTCTTTTGTTTTATTAGAGAAAAACAATAGCGGACTCGTAAATATACAAGCCCGCACGTTATGATAGCGTTTCTTAGAAACTTTTCATCCGTAGGGCCAGGCAACTTAATGTCACAAGGCGAGAAGCTCTCACTTCTGCTTTTCTCAACTTTTATATGATACCAAGTTTTCTAGCCCTTGTCAAGATAAAAAGTTATTTTTTTAAAAAGTTTCTGCTCATTAATCAACCGTTTCGATTTTCCAACTTTTCCAACCTTTAAACCGTATAGCTCCATGCTGATCAGTTCGATAAACTTTGCTATTGATATCTTCCAGTCGTGTCAAGGTTTCCTGATGGGGGAGTTTCGTTCGATTGTTCTTTCCAACTGAAATGAGAGTCATCTCTGGTTTGAGCTGTTCTAAAAAGGCTGAACTTGATGACTTTTTAGAGCCATGTTGGCCAGCTTTCAAAACATCCACTTTCAAGTCTGGATAGTGCTTCAGCAAGTCCTTCTCTCCTTTCTCCTCCAAATTTCCAGTGAAAAGGAAGTTTTTATCCAAGAGTTTTCCATACAAAACCAGGGAATCTTCATGATCTCCATCTCCAATTTTCCTTAGAGATAGGACTTCTAACTGACTTCCAAAAATTGGCAAGTTTTCTCCCAATGACACACTACGAACCTTGGTTTGAGTCGCCTGTAGTTCTGCCACAAATTCCTTCTGTTTCAGACTGCCTTTTGATACTAAAATTTCCCCTACATGAAAAGCCTTGGTCACCTCCAACAAATCTCCAACATGCTCCTTGTCCGTATTTGTCAAAATCAGCTGGTCAATCTTGGCTACTCCACGACTTTTGAGATAGGGAATCAAGGTTCGCTGAGCATTGCTAGTCATCGCTTTTTCTTGCCATTTTTCGATTTTCTTATCAGATTCTGCCTTGCCACCGACATCTATGAGAATGGTTTTACCAGTTATATCCCGTAGGAAAATACTTTCGCCTTGCCCCACATCCAGCATGGTGATTTCATTTTCCAGTGGATGCTTGGTAAGGAAAAAGAGACCTGTAATCAATAAGCTCAATACTGTTAGCCTTTTAATGTTTTTCCTCAAATCATAGACAAAAGCCAAAGAAATTAACAATAAGATTAAAAGCCATGCATTGGGTTGTCCAAAGACCAGAGGTCTACTTGCCAGCTGCGAGACCAAGCGAATCATTCCCTCCAACCATTCAAAAATAAAATTCAGCTGAATGACTGGATAGAGAAAGGAAAGGGCAAATAAGACAGACAAGAGCGGTAAGAAAACCAAGTCAAATAGAAAGGAAAAGACAAAGGTCAAAAGGATGGACCAAGGTTGAAATTCTGCAAAATAGAAGGATAGAATAGGCAATATGCCCAAGGAGATGACTAGACTTTCTCTGGCAACAGCCTTGAGCCCCTCCCCTTCTTTGCTGATCATGGTCAAGATAAAAGCATAAGCACAGGACAAGACTCCTCCTGCAGTCAGGAAAAAGTTGGGCATGATGATAAATAGGACAAGGACAGTTAAGGCAAAATTATCCAATCCCTTAACACCATGTTGGGCCAGTAACTTTTGCAAGAGACTGCGAATGACCGAAGCTGAAAATCCTGTCAGGCCTGCATAGATAAGGGAAAAGGGATAAGTCAGCCATTTCAACTTTTCTTGGGTCAATCCCAATCGCAAGAGTAGTTTCTTAAAGCCATCCATGAAAAATCCTACCTGCATGCCCGACAAGGCAAATAGGTGGATAATTCCTAGACTGGAATAAAGCTCATTCATCTCCTCAAAGTCTGTATCCAGATGTCCTAATAGAAGCCCCGTCATGTAATTGCGCATAGGATCTGGAAAATGCGCCTTAATCCAAACTACAGCCTTTCGACGTAAACTGGATAGGTTTTCACCTATATCCCAACTGCCAACCTTTTGAAGTGACTGGATTTTTTTGATATTGAGAGTCTGGTAAATCCCCTGAGTCTTCAGATAGGCTTGATAGTCAAATCCACCAAAATTCCTCTGCCCCTCTGACTCCGAAAGATTCCCTTCTAGTCCTATCTCATGAAGGTCGGTTAAAGCTTGAAAGGCTTCTTTCTCCTCCTCGGACTGGAGTTTATAATAAACTTGAAAAATGCGTCCATCAGACTTGCCACGAAAGGATAGACTGTCACCATTGACCTTAATAGTGTCAGGTAAAATCCGTACCCTTTCAACAGAATCCGCCAAATTTTGACTCGCTCGACTCTGTTGCCAATTTTGAAACAGAAACCAGAAACCAAAGATTCCGCAAATCACTAAAACTTTTCCAGCAGATTTCCAAGGAAATTGAATAAAGAGACAAACTAGCAAAAAAACGAACCCCAACAAAGCAAGATAGGATGCTGAGAAAATGGCGTAGTAAAGCCAAAGTAACAGAAAACTCAGGTAAATTAGGGGAATGGGGAAATTCTTAATCCACTGTAACATAATCTTTTAGCTTTTCTATTGTCTTGGCACCAATTCCAGAGACCTTCTTGAGTTCATCAACCGACTTAAATTTCCCATTTGACTCACGATGGTCGATAATATCCTGGGCTCGTTTGCCACCTAATCCCTTGACCTGTTTAAGCTCTTCCAGACTGGCCTTGTTGATATTGACCTTCTTTTCCTTGCTTGTTGAAGAAGCTGTCCCAGAAGCAGTCTGTTGACTAGCTACTTCTTCTCCCTTAGTTGGGACGTAAACCAGAGCCTCGTCACTAACTTTCTGAGCTAGATTGAGCGACTTGCTATCTGCTTGATCTGTCAAGCCACCTGCCTTCTGAACAGCGTCATTGACCCGACTACCAACTGGCAAGTCATAAATACCTGGCGATTTAACAGCACCTTTGACATCTACTGTGATTAGATCTTGTTCAAGGGGTTCTTCCTTTTCTTCCTTCTTCACCTCCTTTTCGGATACCGAATCCTTGTAAACAGTTGCAACTTCTGCCTGCAAATTCGTTTCTTTGACAGGTGTGTGTGGAGCTGGTTTTAGCAGAAAAAATCCGCCGATAAGCAAGCCCAGACCAGTACAGATGACGATGATTTTATACTCTTTGATTTTCTCGATAATTGCTTCCATATTTTCTCCTCTCTTAGATTATTCGTAAGAGGAAGAAAAAACAGTTGAAAATTTCTTCTCAACTGCTTATTTATTTGCAAAATAGTCTTCCTTGGTCAAGACATAATGAACTCTTGTAACGATTCGGCCTTTTTCATGCTGGTCCATACAAGCATAAGGTTCTTCGTGAGAAAAATGCATGCCTGATTTCTCCATGACCTTTCCTGACGCGGGATTAGCCTTATCGTATAAAGCAACTAACTTATTCATTCCTATCTTCTCAAAAGCTAGCTCAATTACGGCACAATTGGCTTCTGTCGTTAATCCTTGATTCCAATACTTTTTATTGATAATGTAGCCAATAGCTGCCTTCTTAAGAACAGAATCAATCTTGTGCAAATCAATGGTTCCAATAAATTTGCCATTGCATTTCAGTTCAATTCCCCAACGGCCTAATGGATTAGCTAGATAGAACTGAGCAATATTATTCTTGGTTTCTTCCAAGCTTTGATTGGTTGGAAAAGTGTAGCGCGTATTTTCTCTGTCCGAGGCATAGTCAAACATTTCTTCCGCATCATCCAAGGTTACAGGTCTAAGCAATAAACGCTCAGTCTCGACTATTGGATACTGAGCTAGTTTTAAAAAGATTGATTCCATACTTCTCCTCCATTTAAAAATATTTTCTACCAGTCTAGCATAAAAAAGAAATGATAACAAATTTTTCTTGCTTTTTAAAGCGGTTTCATATAGAATAAAATCATCACCTTATTTTTATAGATAATGTGATAAATCATTTACAACCCGTCAATAGAAAGGGAGTTTTTCTCTATGTTAATCGGAATTCCAAAAGAAATTAAGAATAATGAAAACCGTGTTGCCCTCACACCTGCTGGTGTCCACAGCTTAGTCGGTCGTGGTCATCGCGTCCTTATCGAAACAAATGCTGGTATCGGTTCTGGCTTTACTGATGCTGACTATCAAAAGCAAGGAGCTGAGATTGTTTCTACTGCTGCTGAAGCCTGGTCGGCCGAGTTGGTCGTCAAAGTAAAAGAACCACTAGCTTCTGAATATGGTTACTTACGTGACGACCTGCTTCTCTTCACCTACTTGCACATGGCCGCAGCGCCTGAATTAGCAGATGCTATGTTAGCAGCAAAAACAACTGGTATTGCCTATGAAACTGTTCGTGATTCTCAAGGTCAGTTACCACTCCTCGTTCCTATGAGTGAGGTTGCAGGCCGTATGGCAGTCCAAATCGGAGCCCATTTCCTAACTAAGCAAGCAGGAGGTTCTGGTGTCCTACTTGGGGGTGTACCGGGTGTGCCTAAAGGAAAAGTAACCATTATCGGTGGCGGTGTCGTCGGAACCCATGCTGCCCGAATTGCCCTTGGTCTTGGTGCTCAAGTAACCATCCTTGATATCAGTGCTAAACGTCTCTCCGTTTTAGAGGAGGTCTTTGGCCACCAAATTCAAACTCTCATGTCCAATTCATTCAACATCGAAGCCAGTGTGAGAGATGCGGATGTGGTAATCGGAGCGGTTCTCATCCCTGGTGCCAAGGCTCCAAAATTGGTGACAGATGAGATGGTCAAGCAAATGCGTCCAGGATCGGTCATCGTTGACGTTGCTGTTGACCAAGGTGGCGTTATCGAAACAGCTGACCGTGTGACAACGCACGATGAACCCGTCTATGAAAAACACGGTGTGCTCCACTATGCCGTTGCCAACATCCCCGGAGCGGTTGCTCGTACTTCAACCATCGCCCTAACCAATGTCACTCTTCCTTATATCGAAGCTTTGGCTGGCAAAGGATTCTCACAAGCAATCTCTGAGGATGAGGGCTTGCGCCAAGGTGTGACCACTTATCAAGGTTACTTAACCAGTCTTCCAGTAGCCCATGGTCTCGAAAAAAAACATACTCCAATTGACGAACTAGTCTAACAAATCTAATTATCAGATAAAAGAAAGAGCAAGTCCACCTGAACTGCTCTTTTTTGCTATTCTATTTCTTCTTGACTTTCTTCACTCTCTTCATTTTTAATTGGAGCTGGTTCATAAGCTCGGATAATCTGAGCGACAACTGGATGGCGAACCACATCCTTGGCTGAAAAATGAACAAAGTCAATCTGGTGAATGTTCTTGAGTTTCTCTTGAGCATCAATCAAACCGGACTTGACATTACGTGGTAGGTCAATCTGACTGATATCTCCATTGACAATCATCTTAGAATTAAAACCTAAACGAGTCAAAAACATCTTCATCTGCATGATGGTCGTATTTTGTGCCTCATCGAGAATGACAAAGGCATCATCCAAGGTTCGTCCCCGCATATAGGCAAGGGGCGCAATCTCGATAATTTCACGCTCCATGAGACGAGTTGTTTGGTCTTTTCCCAGAATCTGATACAAGGCATCATAAACAGGTCGAAGGTAAGGATCTACCTTCTCCTTGAGATCGCCTGGAAGAAAACCTAGACTCTCGCCAGCTTCCACTGCTGGACGAGTTAGGACAATCCGCTTGACCTGCCCACGTTTAAGGGCTGTCACGGCTAAAGTAACTGCAAGAAAAGTCTTCCCTGTCCCTGCGGGCCCAATTCCAAAAGTCACATCATGCTGTTTGACACTGTCCACATAAAGCTTTTGCCCTAGGGTTTTGACACGAATAGGTTTACCAGTATTATCCTTGATGATTTCTTCTTCGTAAAGGGCGACAAACTTGTCGATTTCATCGTTTTTGACCATGTTAATAGCCGTCACCACATCTGGCGTACCAACGGTCATCCCACGGTTCACCAAGACCATCAAGGCTTGGATAATCTGACGGGCTTCCTCACATGCAGCTTCTTCTCCCAAAACCTGGACAATCTCCGTACGGGCATGAATCACCACATCAAGCTCTTCTTCCATCAAACGAAGATGGCGTTCATTGGAACCAAAAAGATGAAACAGGTCATCTGGATGACTCAGTTGAATGTCTATTGAATGTTCCTTCAAATAAAGAACCTCTCTAATCCTTTTATTTCTTTTTATTATAGCAAAGAGAACAATAAAATACTAGCCTCATCTCATTGTCTCTAGTGTTCTAAGTATTCTTGCCAGATAGCATCAAAGTCTCCTAGGTTGAAAGAGAAACTAGCGTGTTCCTCCAAAAAACGACTCACCTCATCAAAATCATCTGTGTGTTTTGGAAAAGCCGACTCTTCAAAAGCAAGATCTGCCAAGATAGCCTTGGGACTGTTACTTTTAGGATTGCGCTCAGTCATGAGCCAAGTGTAAAATGATTTTCTCATATGTCTCCCTAAATCAACTCTGTACCAAACTGGTCTTGCTTGATTTTACCAGCCTTCATCAAACCACCGAGTGCTTTCTTGAACTGACCTTTAGAAATGCCAAAGGTTGCTTTGATGTCGTCTGGAGATGACTTATCATTTAAGGTCATGAAACCGCCATTGCTTTCCAAGTAGGTCAAAATCATCTGAGCATCATTTTCCAGCATTTCAAAGGAGCGTGGTTTGAGGGAGAGATTCAACGTACGGTCTACCTCACGGAAACCAATGACACGCGCATCTAATACTTGCCCCAAACGTGGCTCTGCGTAGCGCTCACTAGGATGGATAAAGCCAAGCATATTATTTTCTGGTAGGTAGACAAAGGTTCCTGACAGCTTGAGACGGTAAACAATGGCTGGCCAGTTTTGGTTCTGCATGTTGTTGTAAGCAGGACGAGCCAGACGTTGGAAGTCTTCTTGATAGGCCAAGAGTCCCCAGATACGGTCTTTCTTGTCCACTTCAAGACGTATGTAGAGTTGGTCGCCCTTCTTAGGCCAGAGTTCCTTAAGCTCAGGGAGAATATCGAGTGACACAACGATTTCCTTATCAGGAAGACCTGTATCCACAAAGACACCCAAGTCCTTACGAACTTCCGTTACAGTCCCCCAACCAAATTGGTCCTGAGTGGCAGTCACTTCTAGAGTTGTCAGGCGGAGTTTTTGCTTCATATCCATGTAGGCAAAACCTTTGACCGTATCCCCTACTGTATGTTGACCTTCTTCCTTAGCAAGAGCATAGGTTTGACCATCCTTTTGCACAAAGTAAAAACGGTCATTTTCATCGATGATCAGTCCAACGATAAAACTTGCAAGATTTGTATTCATATTTCCTTCTTTCGAATAAAACTCAGCCAGCAATGCCAACTGAGTTTTTCTGTTTATTTTTAGACTTCCAAAAGTTCTTTCTCTTTGTTGGCAGTCATGTCGTCGATGTGTTTGACAGCATCGTCTGTTACTTTTTGAATGTCTTTTTCAAGAGTCTTCAATTCGTCTTCAGTGATTTCTTTTGCTTTTTCTTGCTTCTTAGCTTCATCCATAGCATCGCGACGGATATTACGAACAGCTACTTTAGCATTTTCGCCGACCTTCTTCACTTCTTTAGCAAGGTCACGACGAGTTTCTTCTGTAAGAGCAGGGATAACCAAGCGAATCACAGAACCGTCGTTAGCTGGTGTAATACCAAGATCAGAAGCGTTCAAGGCACGTTCGATGTCTTTCAATGAAGACTTATCAAATGGTGTTACCAACAAAACACGCGCTTCTGGAATCGTAATTGAAGCGATTTGGTTAAGAGGAGTTTCTACTCCATAATATTCTACATGTACACGGTCAAGCAAGCTTGCATTGGCACGACCGGCACGGATACCACCAAATTCACGAGCAAGTGATTGGTGAGACTGGGTCATTCTCTCTTTAGCTTTTTCAATAATTGGGTTAGCCATAATCTTTCTTATTCCTTTTCTTCGATATTATTTGAAACTGTTGTTCCGATATTTTCACCAAATACGACACGTTTGATGTTGCCTGGTTGATTCATGTTAAAGACAACCAAGTCAATGTCGTTATCCATTGAAAGGGTTGAAGCTGTTGAGTCCATGATACGAAGACCTTTGTTGATAACATCACGGTGGGTCAATTCTTCAAACTTAACGGCTGTCTTGTCTTTCTTAGGATCAGCATTGTAAACACCATCGACGCCATTTTTAGCCATAAGGATGGCATCCGCTTCGATTTCAGCTGCACGAAGAGCCGCTGTTGTATCTGTCGAGAAGTATGGTGAACCAATTCCAGCACCAAAGATAACGATACGGCCTTTTTCAAGGTGACGAAGGGCACGTCCACGGACATAAGGCTCTGCCACTTGTTGCATAACAATGGCAGTTTGCACACGCGTATCGACACCAACTTGTTGCAATGAATCTGCCATCACAAGAGCATTCATAACAGTCCCAAGCATTCCTGTGTAATCTGCCTGAACGCGGTCCATTCCTGCTTCAGCAGCAGGTTCTCCACGCCAGAGATTTCCTCCACCAATAACAAGGGCAATTTCGATACCTAAGCTATGAACTTCTTGAATCTCTTTTGCGATTGTTTGAACTGTTTGGATATCAATCCCTACGCCACGTTCACCGGCAAGGGCTTCACCTGATAACTTGATTAAAATACGTTTATACTTGGGATTCGCCATTTTTACTCTCCTTTTTTCATCCTACCTATTTTATCACAATTTCTAAGATTTTTATAGTATCGTGAGCAATTCTTTCAAAAAAATTAGACAGTCAAAAATTCCTCTAAGTCAGCAAGAGCACGCTCTGCAATTTTTTCATAACGAGCCTTCTTATCACGGATACGCTCACCTTCCAACTCCTTGATAATTCCGAAATTGACATTCATTGGTTGGAAATGTTTGCTGTCGGCATGGGTGATGTAATGAGCTAAGCTTCCAATCGCTGTCGTCTCTGGGAAAATAGCCTCGCTTTCTCCCTTGAAAAGACGAGCTGCGTTAATTCCCGCAACTAATCCTGACGCTGCGGACTCTACATAGCCTTCCACACCCGTCATTTGACCAGCAAAGAAGAGATTTGGTTGTTTCTTAGAACGGTAAGTCTGCTCAAGAAGATTTGGTGAATCCATGTAAGAATTGCGGTGCATGACACCATAACGTACAAACTCCGCATTTTCAAGGCCTGGAATCATTTGGAAGACACGCTTTTGTTCTCCCCATTTGAGGTGGGTCTGGAAACCGACGATATTGTATAGGCTACCAGCCGCATTATCCTGACGCAGCTGAACCACCGCATAAGGTGCTTTGAATTCTCCATCACGAGGTCCTGTGTAGTCGTCTGGATACTCAAGACCGACTGGTTTCATAGGACCATAAAGCATAGTTTTAATGCCTCGTTTTGCCATGACTTCGATAGGCATACAGCCTTCAAAATACTTTTCTTTTTCGAAAGAATTGAGCGGAGCTTCTTCCGCATTGACCAAGGCTTCATGGAAATCCATAAATTCTTGCTTGGTCATTGGAGCGTTGAGATAAGCGGCTTCTCCCTTATCATAACGAGACTTGAGATAGACCTTGCTCATATCAATAGTGTTGACGTCGATAATAGGCGCTGCCGCATCGTAGAAATAGAAACCATCGCCGTCATTAAGGGCATGAATCTTTTCAGCCAAAGCATCGCTAGTCAAAGGACCAGTAGCAACAACTGTGATTACATCAGTCGGTAAATCTGTAATTTCATCACGAACCACTTCAATCAAGGGATGGTTGGCAACTTTTTCGGTCACCATTTGGGAGAAACCATCACGGTCCACCGCAAGGGCACCACCAGCAGGAACTCGTGTAGCTTCAGCAGATTCCAATATGACAGAACCCAAGCGACGCATTTCTTCCTTTAGGAGCCCAACAGCATTGGTCAAAGCATCCCCACGCAAGGAATTGGAACAAACTAACTCAGCAAAATTGTCTGTTTTGTGCTGAGGTGTTGACTTAACACCACGCATTTCATAAAGTTTAACTGGAATACCACATTCTGCGATTTGGTAGGCTGCTTCAGAACCTGCCAAACCAGCACCGATAACATTGATATAAGATTGAGACACGACACTAATACCTATTTGGGAGTGTGAAGACAAGTTTCACATTGAAAAAGCCAATCGGACTTACTTCGCTTTCGAGTTTCTTGGCTCAGGCTGAAAAAGTCAACAGGACTTACTTCGCTTTCGAATTTCCTGGCTCAGGCTGAAAAAGTCCCCCGGACTTTTTCACTCCCACAAATCTTTCTAATTTTTTCTTCTACTAGTATAACAAAAAAAGGGAAGAAGGCAAACTTCCCTGTTTAGTCATTTTCTTGATTTTCTTCCCAGTCGTGGTAGGCAGCGTATAGCTGGCTTTTATTCCACTGGTAAATCTTAGCGACTTCCTTGATAGCTTGGTTTTTCTTCATGCCTTGCTGGATGCGTACTTGTATTTCTGAAAACAAGTCCTCCTCGTCCTTTTCCTCCAAATCTTGGCTAGCACCTTCAACGATGAGAAGGCATTCGCCCTTAAGTGGCGTTTCAGCAATGCTTTCTAATAACTCAGAAATGGTACCGCGTTGATATTCTTCATAGATTTTGGTCAATTCCCTGACCAAGACGACCGAGCGGTTACCGTAGACTTCTAGCATATTTTCCAACGTATCTGCCACACGATGAGGCGATTCATAAAAAATTTGTGTTTCTGGATAGTCTTTTTTCGAGTCGAAAAATTGCTTCTGCTGGCCTGATTTTCTGGGTAAAAAGCCGTAAAAGATATGTGGCTGTGGCGCTAAACCACTGGCAATCAAGGCAGAAATTCCTGCAGAGGCACCTGGAACGGTGACAACTGCAATTTCTTCCTCAATAGCTGCCTTGACCAAATCATGACCAGGGTCTGAAATACTAGGCAGACCTGCGTCGGAAACCTGAGCAATACTTTGTCCTGCTTTCAGGAAACCAATCAAATCAGGAATTTTTTCCTTGGCATTGTGCTCATGAAAACTAATCTGCTTGGTGGAAATATCAAAATGCTTGAGCAAAAGACCAGTATTGCGCGTGTCCTCAGCAGCAATCCAGTCCACTTCTTTCAAGGTCTGGATAGCTCGAAATGTCATATCATCTAAATTACCAATCGGCGTTGCCACTAGGTACAGCTTACCATAGGGAGACTGCCCCTTAAAACTTTTTTGAATCTGCATGCCTACTCCCTGTATAACAACTCATCACAGAACATACATTCCTCGTCCTGCTCTCGACGTTGTCCATAAAAATCATTACATACGTGAAATCCATCACGGTAAATGCGACGGACACTTTCGCGAACATGTTTGGCCTTGACAGGAGCATCTGCTTCCACCTCACCCAAGCGTTCGCGCAACTTACTATTTTCCAAGCGAAGAGCTGTATTTTCCTCTACCAGGCTCTTGAGATTTTTCTTGATGGCTTCCACATCGGCCAAGGTTACCAATAACTGTTGGGAAAAATCGTCCAGCGCGTCAAATAATTCTTTTTTGTCCATAAAACAGCCCTTTCCTTTCTTTATCATTCATTTTTAAGTTTATATTTCTTTCAAGACCAGATATTCTATGGCATTTTGAAAGCTGACATTAGCTTGCCACATTTTTCTAGCTTCTAGCAAATCTTGTAGAATCACTCTAACTCTTGCTTGCAGGAGGTCCTGCCCACAGAGGACTTCAAGAATCCGTAAAACCTGATCTTGTTTTTCCTTATCATCTGCCAAGTTGGCTAATTTAGCAACCTGCAGATAACTTTCTTTTTTCTTAGCCACTAACCAAGTCAGCAGGCGTTCACTTTCATCGACCAAGGTCCAAAAGCCTGCCTGATTAGCCAACTTTTCTGCTTCAGCTCGTGATTGACTAAACTGGGCTAAGAGAGTTGCTTTTTTCTTAACCAGCCCCATTTGTTCTAAGAGCAAGATGAGTTTTTCTTCTTGCTTTTTAAAGTGGAAAATCTGGGTCCGACTTCGGATTGTCGGTAAGATCTTTTCCTCATCGCTAGTTAAGAAGAAAATGTAAACCTCACTCTGGGGTTCTTCGATGACCTTGAGCAAAGAATTGGCTGCATTAGGGTGCATTTTCTCAGCTTGATCGATAATAAAGACCTGCTGCTGGCTTTCAATCCCTGCTTGAGAAAACTGCCCCACCAATTCTCGAATGCGTTCTGTCTTAATGACCTGATTAACTGGTTTAATCAAAGTGACATCGGGAAATTCTCCCTGTTCAATCAGTTTACAATTCCGGCATTTCTCACATGGTAAAACACCTACTTTATCTGTACAAAAGAGGCCCTTAGCTAAAAATTGCGCCATTTCCAAGCTTCCAAAGAAACCTGAAAAGAGATAGGCATGATTGAGCTGATCTTGTTCTAGGATACGGACAAAGCGGTCAAACTGATCTGGTTGCCAGGCCTTTAGTTGTTCTTGTTTCATTTGGCCAAGCCCATTCTATCAAACAAAACTGCCTTGGTAGTTTCCACAACTTGCTCCAAAGGAAAACTAGCATCAACCTTGACAATACGACTTCCTTCTTTGTCCAGAAGAGAAAGGTAGCCTTGACGGACTTTTTTATGCAAGTCCAACCCTTCCAAGTCCAAACGATTGACCTCACGATTGCTATTAGCAGCAATGCGAGCCAGCCCTTCTTCCACCTCGATGTCAAAATAGAGTGTCAAATCAGGTTTAAGGCCATCTGTCGCAAACTGATTGAGCCAGTTAATCGCTTCAATATCTAAGCTACGACCAAATCCCTGATAGGCAACTGAACTATCGATGAAACGATCCATAATGACCAACTTGCCAGCTTCAAGGGCTGGAAGAACTTTTTCCACCAAGTGCTGTCTGCGACTGGCAATATAGAGAAGAAGTTCTGTCTTCGCATCCATCTGAGTATGACTTGGATCCAAAATCACTTGACGAATCTTCTCCCCAATCAAGACTCCGCCTGGTTCACGAGTCGTCAGCACCTCTACCCCTTTTTCCTCTAAAATTGGTAACAGAGCTTCTAAAACACTGGTCTTTCCTGCTCCCTCTGGTCCCTCAAGAGAGACTAAAAATCCTTTTGACATGTCTAACTCATTTCTTTTTTACTACTTCTATTCTATCAAAAAAATAGGGGTTTGTGACAATCTTTTTGTCTTCTCATTTAATACTCAATGAAAATTAAAGAGCAAACTAGGAAGCTAGCCGCAGGTTGCTCAAAACACTGTTTTGAGGTTGCAGATGGAAGCTGACGCAGTTTAAAGAGATTTTCGAAGAGTATCAACCACCATAAAAGAGGCAGTCAAAGCCACCTCTTATTTACCTAGTTCTTGTGTTCGTTTGTAAGCTTGATGAACTGCATCCATGACCGTTCCTCGAAAAGCATGCGCTTCTAGACTTGCTACACCAGCGATAGTCGAACCACCTGGGCTACAAACTTGGTCTTTCAAAACCCCAGGATGCTCTTGGCTTTCTAAGACCAATTGCCCAGCTCCTACCACGGTTTGAGCTGCCATTTTCAATGCTATTTCCCGTGGCAATCCCGTCTGAACACCTGCATCTGACAAGGCTTCGATAAAGAGATAGACAAAGGCTGGTCCACAACCTGCAAGACCTGTCGCTGCATCGATTAATCCTTCTCCCAGTTCAACCAAGAGACCAGCCTTAGTTAAAAGCTGACAAAAGAGCTCACTGTCCTCAGCCCTGCAATTAGAAGACAAGGCATAACTAATCACTCCTTGTCCGATAGAAGCAGGGGTATTAGGCATCATACGAATAATTCGGTGCTGACTTGGAAGAAGACTAGCCAGTTTTTCCAAGGTCAATCCAGCTGCCATCGAAATCAAAAGAAGACTTGCTCGTTTTTCAAGGATGGTCTGATATTGAGAAAGCAAGTCTGAGAACTGAGCAGGCTTCACTCCTAGAAAAATCACATCTGCTTCTGCGAATATTTCTTCATTGCTGGAAGCCTGACCGCCAAAGTCAGCAATGAAAGCATCCACCTTGGCTTGACTACGATTGGCAAGGAGAAGGTCATCACCCGTCTTAGCCTGCAAAACAGCCTTGGCCAAGCTAGCACCCATATTCCCCAAACCGATAAATCCAATCTTCATCTCTTACTCCCTTATCTGTCCGTCACCAGTAACCACATACTTGTAGCTGGTCAACTCCTTCAAGCCCATGGGACCACGCGCGTGCAGTTTCTGAGTAGAAATCCCCATTTCACAACCCAGTCCAAATTGGCCTCCATCTGTGAAACGCGTTGAGGCATTTACATAGACCGCTGCAGAGTCCACTTGATCTGTAAAGTAAGCTGCAGCTTCAGCATTTTCCGTCACAATTGCATCTGAATGATGGGTACTATGGGCTTCAATATGCGCGACCGCTTCTTCTAAACTGCTCACAACCTTAATAGCTAATACATAGTCTAAGAACTCGGTGTCAAAGTCTTGGGCCTCAGCTGCTTGACCTGAAAGAAACTGACTTGCTTTTTCATCCAAGCGGAATTGAATTGGTTCCAACCCAGCTTCTTTTCGATCTGCAACCAGCATTTGCTCCAAGCGAGGAAGGAAGCTTGCTGCTTTGTCTTCATGAACAAGTAGAACCTCCATGGCATTGCAGACAGAAGGACGACTGGTTTTGGCATTGTTGATGATAGACAGAGCCTTGTCTTCATCTGCATCCTTATCGACATAAACATGAACAATCCCTGTCCCTGTTTCGATAACTGGTACAATCGCATTCTCAACCACTGCATTGATCAAACCAGCTCCCCCACGAGGAATAAGAAGGTCTAGATACCCCTTGGCCTTCATCATGGCATAGCTGCTTTCACGGCTGGTATCTTCCACCAGTTGAATCACATCTGGGTGAATAGTAGTCGTCTCCAAGCCCTTCTTCAAGGCTGTGACAATAGCATGAGCTGTTTGATAGGCATCCTTCCCACTACGAAGAACAACCGCATTTCCACTCTTGAGAGCCAGAGCAGCCGCGTCAGACGTCACATTTGGACGACTTTCATAGATAATACCGATAACACCCATAGCCACACGTTTTTTGGTAATCACTAAGCCATTTTCAAGCTGACTTGTTTCTAAAACTTCACCGATTGGATCTGGTAAAGCAACCACTTCACGAATCCCAGTTGCCATCGCTTCTATGCGCCCTGCATCCAAATAAAGACGATCCAACATCACATCTGAGATTTTACCCTTGGCCGCTTCCATATCAAGGGCATTGGCTGCTAAAATCTCCTCAGTAGCTGCTAATAAGTGATCAGCCATGGCTAGCAAGGCTTGGTTTTTCACCTCTTCACTAGCTGTGTTGATCGATTTTTTAACAGCCTGTACCTGTTCAAATTGTTCTTGTGTACTTACCATAGTTTACCTCTAAAATTCTGTAAAGAGTAGTTGGATTTCAGGAGTAATGGAAATCCAGTCATCACGGTGAATCAGGACACCCTTGGCTTTTTGAGAACGCAACATATCCTCCAAAGCAGATGCACCAAATTGCACGCGTCCTTTTCCAAGTGATTTTCCACTTTCCTTGTCAAATACTGTCACGATATCACCGTAAGAAAATGCTCCTTCTGCTTCAACGATACCAGATAAGAGAAGACTCTTTCCATGTTGAGAGAGAGCTTCTGCAGCACCTTTATCAACCCAAATAGAACCTTGACTCTGAGCATAAAAGGCCAGCCATTGTTTCTGGGTACGAAGTCCCTTCTCTTGAGCAACAAAGTAGGAACCATCCTTAGTCTCCTCAGCTGCTTCAATCATGGCATCTGTCTTCAAAGATGAGCAGATATAAACAGGAACTCCTGATTCTGTCGCAATAGTTGCAGCTTTGATTTTGGTTAACATGCCACCTGTACCATTAGACGAACCTGCTCCACCGGCCATATCAATAATCTCACGATTGATGGTCTCGATTCGCTCCAAGCGTTTGGCTGTTGGGTCTGAATTAGGATTTCCAGTATAAAGACCGTCTACATCTGTCAAGAGGACCAAAAGGTCTGCTTGAACCATAGCCGCTACCTGGGCACTTAGAGTGTCATTATCTCCAACCTTGAGCTCATCAATAACAACACTGTCATTTTCATTGATAATTGGAATAGCTCCACGACTAAGAAGGACTGACAAAGCCTGATGGGCATTTTTATAACGGCGCTTATCCACAAAATCATCCTGGGTCAGCAAGATTTGTGCAGAAACGATTTGGCGTAAGAGAAGATTGGTCGTGTATTCTTCCAACAAAAGGCCTTGCCCTACCGCTGCTGAAGCCTGTTTATCAGCAATCTTAGTCGGACGCTTTTTAAATCCTAAGGCCCCAAAACCAGCTGCAATGGCACCTGACGACACCAAAATCAACTCATGACCAGCTTCGTGCAACATAGCCAACTGTTGGGTAATAGCCTTTACCTTACTACGTGATAAACTTCCATCCTCATTTGTCAGAGAAGAAGTCCCCACCTTAAAGACAATCCGTTTGAATTTCATAGTCTCACTCCGATTCTTCATATTTATCCATTATAACATGAATGACAGGAAATAGAAAAGAGTTGATAGGAAAAAGGTCGAGACAAGTCATCTCAACCTTTTATCACGTCTAATTCTTTCTCAATCTCTCCAAGGTTTCCTTAAAAAGCTCTGGGATATCTGCTGTAAATTCCATGGTCTCACCTGTTCTCGGATGGGTAAATCCTAGAGTCTTGGCATGAAGAAATTGTCCATGTCCTTTCAAAGTCTTGCGAGGACCATAGACTTCATCACCAGCGACTGGATGGCCGATATAAGCCATGTGGACACGGATTTGATGGGTGCGGCCTGTCTCCAGCTGCAACTCTACCAAGCTATAATCACCAAAGCGTTCCAAGACGTGGAAACGGGTTACTGCAGGCTTACCTTTAGCAGTCACAGCCTGTTTCTTACGGTCTTTTTCACTACGGCCAATCGGTGCTTCAATTACACCCCGATCATTAGGCAGATTTCCATGAACAATCGCCCAATATTTGCGGAGAGACTTTTTATCCTTGAGTTCTTGGGCAAGTGCTAGATGCGCCTCATCATTTTTAGCAATCATGAGAAGGCCTGACGTATCCTTATCAATACGGTGAACAATTCCTGGACGCAGAACCCCATTGATACCCGACAAGTCCTTGATATGGTACATGAGGGCATTTACCAGAGTTCCACTAGTATGACCAGCACTCGGATGCACAACCATTCCCTGAGGTTTGTTGACGACAGCCACATCCTCATCTTGGTAGATGATTTCTAGCGGAAGATTCTCAGCCACATACTCTAAGACCTCCGGCTCTGGCACATGGTAGGTGACGACATCGCCCTCTTGGACTGTATATTTAGCTTTCTTGACTTGGCCATTGACCAAGACCTGACCTGATTTGATTTGTTCATTCGCGAGACTACGTGATAATTCTGTCAAATCTGACAAAGCCTTATCCAAACGCAGGCCACCAGTTTCAATTTTAATTTCCATTTATTTCCTCTTTTAGCATTGCAATCAATAAAATAATCACTCCAACCGTCAGATAGCTATCTGCCACATTGAAAATTGCAAAATTGATAAAGTCCACATGAAACATATCCACAACAAAGCCCTGACTGATTCTGTCAATAAAGTTTCCAAGACCACCTGCAATAATCAAGGTCAAACCCAAGACCATCCAAAGTGAGTCCTCCATGTGTTTATGTAGATACCAGATGGCACCTACCACGACAACCAGAGTAATGACAGCAAATAACAACTGCTGATCTTGTAAGATAGAAAAGGCTGCCCCTCGATTTTGCAGGTAGGTCAAGCTAACGAAATTGGGAATCCAAGAGCGCACTTCACCCAATGGAATTTGCTGGACGATATAGGATTTTACCAACTGATCAAGCCCAATCAAAAGCAGTACAATGACTGCCACTATTCCTCTTTTTTTCATGATTTCCTCTTCTGATTAAAATATTCTTGCATGACTTCTACAAAGAGAGTCCCAGCTTGACTCAGCTCCACTTCTTCACGTTTAACATAAACCATGCGATTATCTAGGTTATCCTTAAGACGAATAACTGTGATACCATTAACACTATCACTATCTAAAAATCCAGAACCTGTCGCATAGGCGTCCGTCCGCTCCAAAATACCATTCAAAGTAGCACGGTCTGTCACATTGAACATCTGTGAGCTCGCACTGGTATCAACAAAATTCTCTGAATAATAAAGGTACTCGTCTTTCTCTTGAGTAAAACGAACCGTTGGTAAATCAGCTAAATCCTCCATGACCAATTCCTCTTTCTGGGCTAAAGGATGCCCTTCACGAAGATAAATATGGGTATGAAAGGGAATCAATTCAATGACCTCAAGGCCTAACTTTTCAACCCGTTGCATGATCCCTTTTTTATTTTGATTGTTGAGGTAGATAATCCCAATCTCACTGTGCCCTTGGGCCACTTCGTCTAAGATTTGAACAGTAGTTGATTCAAAAATACGAAAGTTCTTATAGTCAGGATAGCGCTCTGAAAAAGCCGTAATCGTCGGTGGCAAGAAGTCATAGTGCTGACTAGCAATGGAAAATTCATCTTTTTCTTCTTCAGGATTGGCATACTGATTTTGAAAAATATCAAATCCTTTAACCAATTCTTGCGCTTTTTCATAGAATTCCATACCACGACGAGTCAAGAAAGTCCCTGAGCTAGTCCGACGGAAAATCTTAAAGCCCAACTCTTTTTCCAAATCACGAACAGAAATAGACAGACTCGGCTGACTAACATACATCTTTTCAGCAGCTTCACGGAAAGTACCACTATTGGCAATGGCAACAACATAGCGTAATTGTTGAATGTTCATCTTCTACCCCCAACTTCTTTATCTTTTCATTATACCATATTTTAGAAGTTTTCCATCGAAGAAAAATAATGTCACTCATAAAATGCATCTACACTAAGAACGAAAAAATCATGGGTATCAAAACAAAAAAAGAGGCTCTCCGAAAACTTGGAAAGCCTTATTTAATGCTATTTCTAGCTTCCTCGCCTTTACATTTCAAGGCTCGGGATAAAAAGGTTCACTGGACCTTTTTATTTAGCGATCGGGTAAACAGAAACTTGTTTTTTATCGCGTCCTTTACGTTCAAAGCGTACTACGCCTTCAACTTTAGCGAACAAAGTATCGTCTCCACCACGTCCAACGTTTACACCTGGGTAGATGTGTGTACCACGTTGACGGTAAAGGATTGATCCACCTGTTACAGTTTGTCCGTCAGCTGCTTTAGCTCCAAGACGTTTTGCTTGTGAATCACGTCCGTTTGATGTAGAACCTCCACCTTTTTTGTGGGCGAAAAGTTGCAAGTTGTTAAGAGTCATTTTTAACATAATGTTTTCCTCCGTGTTAGTTTTCTGTGATAACTCTGGTTTGGACGAACTCAGAAGAGTTCTCCGATAAGTTTGCCATACCTAAGAAAAATGATTCAAAGAATAACTGGGTCATTTCTCTCTGGTGTGAAGGAAGATCTTTTGGTATTTCAACCATCAGATAGCCACCTTCATCTTCGTTTAATTCTAGGATTGGTTCATAGCCTGCAAATTTCTCAATAGAATTGATAAAGTTAATGGCAAGCGTAGAAACCGATGCACACACGACATCTAAGCCGTATTCGCCACTCTCGGCGTGTCCAGTAATTTCCGCACTCCTCAGCTCGCCATCTTCGGCTCTCTCAAAGACTGCTTGTATCATGTGTTCTCCTTAAAATTAAGCGTTGATTGCGTTGATGACAACTTTAGTATATGGTTGACGATGACCTTGTTTACGGTGGCTACCTTTTTTAGGTTTGTACTTGTAAGTAACAACTTTCTTTTGTTTTCCTTGTTTTTCAACAGTTCCAACTACAGTAGCTCCAGAAACAAGTGGAGTTCCGACAACAGTGTTTTCACCACCAACAAGAACAACTTCGTTAAAAGTAACTTCTTGACCAGCTTCAACGTTCAATTTTTCAACGTAAACTGCTTGACCAACTTCAACTTTAACTTGTTTTCCGCCAGTTTTGATAATTGCGTATGTGCTCATTATGCACCTCCTATGATTTTTATGGGTTTCCCCGTTTTTTTGTGAAGACTCGCCTAGCATCGTGGGACAAACCACTTAAACTTGAATAATCAAGCAACGATGTTCGTGCGGTTGCACAGGAACGTGCATAGTCAACTCTTCAAGTATAGCATATCTCCTGTTTTCTTACAAGTAATAACACCTAAAATGAATCTTTTTCTTTTACTTTTTTCCGCCACTTGGAAAAAAGCATGCTGAGGTAAAAAATACTCATCATAATAGGAACACCAAGAATGGTCTTTTCATGATAGAAAATCGTCAAATAGGCTGAAAAGACAACACCAAGAACAAAACTACTAAGAAGGCTAACAAATATAAACCCTTCACGCAAAAAAGGAGTGTGTTTAGTTCGGAAATAATCTCCAAAAGCCAGCATGGTCCGTTTGATATTCCCTGTCATAAAAGCGTTATTATAGGCAATACCCGACACTTCTCCAAAAGCAGTTGTCACCAGTCCCATACAGAAAGCCAAAGGCGGTACTAGATAGATATTATCTACAGTCTGCGGCACAAAACCAATAATGATTGATAAGATTGCTAAAGGAAGCAATGACAGAATGGGCTTTTTCACAATTCTCAATTTTTCCTTATAAACAGTTAATAAAAAGACCCCCATCATAAAAGCTAGCAAGGTCATTACTTTCGCACTGGCATCTGACACATTCTGTTGAATGAGTCCCACTGAAAGAAAGACGACATTCCCAGTTTGTCCAGCTACAAGAGTATTCCCTCGCACAATAAACGTATAGGCATCTACATATCCTGCACAAAACGTCAAAAAAAGCGCTAGCCTCTTAGACTGACGTGATATTTTTCTTATAGGTAATAACCTCATTTTCCCTCCCATTTCATTTACTCATCTCATTATTGTACCACTTTCTTTGGAAAAGACCTAGTAGCTTATTTGAAATTTTTTCCCCTCTGTTGGATAGTCCTGTCTATCTATGTTATAATGAAAGAAGGATTTGAAATTGGAAAAGGAGTAACTATGCTTAAATTAGGTGTCATCGGAACAGGGGCTATCAGTCACCACTTCATAGAAGCAGCCCATATCAGTGGAGAATACCAGCTGGTCGCAGTCTATTCTAGAAAACTAGAAACTGCGGCAACCTTTGCTTCTCGCTATCAAGATATCCAACTCTTTGATCAATTAGAGGACTTCTTCAAGAGCTCCTTTGATGTTGTCTATATTGCTAGTCCAAACTCCTTGCATTTTGCTCAGGCAAAAGTTGCATTATCTGCTGGAAAACACGTCATTCTTGAAAAGCCAGCTGTCACTCAACCACAAGAATGGCTGGATTTGGTTCAAACAGCTGAGAAAAATCACTGTTTTATCTTCGAAGCAGCTCGTAATTACCACGAAGAAGCTTTTACTACTATCAAAAACTTTTTAGCAGACAAGCAAATTTTGGGAGCAGATTTCAACTATGCCAAGTATTCTTCCAAAATGCCTAACTTATTGGCTGGGGAAACACCAAATGTCTTCTCAAATCGTTTTGCTGGCGGTGCTCTCATGGATTTGGGGATTTATCCTCTCTACGCTGCCGTTCGTCTCTTTGGAAAAGCTCAAGACGCGACCTATCAGGCTCAACAGCTTGACAATAGCATGGACCTGAATGGAGACGGAATCCTCTTATACCCTGACTTTCAAATTCATATAAAAGCTGGGAAAAACATCACTTCCAATCTTCCTTGCGAAATTTATACGACAGATGGAACCTTGACCCTCAACACCATCGAGCATGTCAGCTCGGCTATTTTTACCGACCACCAAGGCAATCAAATCCAACTCCCTATCCAACAGGCTCCTCATACGATGACCGAGGAAGTCGCTGCATTTGCACAAATGATCCAGCAACCAGATCTGAATCTCTACCAAACTTGGCTGGAAGATGCAAGTTCAATTCATAAGCTACTATATACTATGCGCCAGACTGCTGGCATTAGATTTGAGGCAGAAAAATGAAAACCAAACTACCGACTGAATGGCAAGAACTGAGTAACCAACTCGGTTTCCAAGAATTCACCCCCATTCAAACTCAACTATTTGAGCCCCTTCTTGCTGGAGAAAACCTCCTAGGAGTGAGCCCAACAGGAACTGGTAAGACCCTAGCTTACCTTCTACCAAGTCTTCTCAGACTACAAAAGAAAAAAGCGCAGCAACTCTTGATTCTAGCACCAAATACGGAGCTTGCTGGACAGATTTTTGACGTATGTAAAACGTGGTCAGAAGCTATCGGCTTGACTGCCCAACTCTTCCTATCAGGCTCAAGTCAGAAACGCCAGATTGAACGTCTAAAAAAAGGACCAGAAATTCTGATTGGAACTCCTGGCCGTATCTTTGAACTCATTAAATTGAAAAAAATCAAGATGATGAATGTGGAAACCATCATACTAGATGAATTTGACCAATTGCTCGATGATTCTCAGATACACTTTGTCGAGAAAATTACTCACTACGCACCTCGTGACCACCAACTCGTCTACATGAGTGCGACGACCAAGTTTGACCAAGAAAAGATTGCACCTAACACACGTACCATAGATCTCTCCGACCAAAAATTGGATAACATCCAGCATTTCTATATGCAGGTGGATCAACGTCACCGAGTGGATATGCTACGAAAACTAGCTCATGTTGAGGATTTCCGCGGTCTGGTCTTCTTTAACAGCCTATCAGACCTTGGAAGTGCAGAAGAAAAACTACAGTATCGTGATATCTTGGCTGTTTCTCTAGCTAGTGATGTCAATGTCAAATTTAGAAAAGTCATCTTAGAAAAGTTTAAAGACAAGCAACTAACCCTGCTCCTTGCAACTGACCTCCTGGCTCGTGGAATTGATATCGATAGCCTAGAATGTGTCGTAAACTTTGATGTCCCAAGAGATATCGAAACCTACACTCACCGTGCTGGACGTACTGGCCGTATGGGCAAGGAAGGTTATGTTATCACTCTCGTCACTCATCCAGAAGAAATCAAAAAACTTAAGAAGTTTGCAAGTGTCCGTGAAATTGTCCTAAAAAATCAAGAACTCTATATTAAATAAGCTTGGCGAGAGCCAACCTCTGATTTAAAATAAAATCCTCAGAATACGAGTTTCTAAGGACCTTATCTCAAGACTGAGCCTAGGCCAATAGTCCCTTATCTCCAAAAAAGCAACGTATTTGCCGTTGCTTTTTTGTGGTTGAGAACTATTTTGTCTCAGGCTCTTTTTGCTTACTAAAAATTAAAGAATTCCATAGCCTGTTTGAACAGTAAATCCGTATACTCTGGGTCTTCTTGGGCAATGGTAACCTGATCTTGAATCATTTCCAAATCATCCGTTATCATGCCATCAGCTCCCAAATGAACAGATTTATCAAAGGACTCTGAACTATTGATGGTCCACACGTACAATTTCTGATCGGTATTCCAAAGCTTGTTGACAAAATTTTCATCTAAAGTTGAATACTCCATGGTATAACCTGTAGCCTTGGTTCTTGGAAAAATACTATTATAAGGTAGGATGAAATAAACTGGAATTTGCGAATCATAGGCTAAAACCTGGTCAATCACATGGTAGTCCAAGGATTGCATTTGGTGACCATTCTTCTTAAGAACAGTTCCATATTTTTCCATAAAGCGTTTCATCATATCTGGACTATCTTTTCGACTGGTTTTAATTTCAATAAGGAGTTTTTGATGTAATTCATTGGCTTTATTGAGATAGTCATCAAAACTAGACACCTTGCTGTGATAGCCATTTTCTGAAATATCAAGTTTGGTTAATTCTTCCAAAGTTAAATCCTGAGGATTGGCATTAACACCTGTCAAATTTTTGATATTGGCATCATGCATCATGACAAACTGGCCATCTTTTGTTTCCTGAACATCCGTCTCAACAAAGTCTGGATTTAGTTGAGCTGTCCTTTCTAAAGACTGAACTGTATTTTGGACACCATTCTTATTAGATACTCCCCTGTGAGAAATAATTAAAGGTTTATTGGCAACTGGAGCTTCTAAATAAACATAACCCTCAAGAGCGAAAAAGATACAAGCACAGCCCATCACTCCCCATCTCATCCAGTGGTCTTTCTTTCTCCTTGGTGTGATTTCTAGTTCTTCTCCTGTTAAGAAGGAAACAAACTTAATGAGAAAGTAAGTCAAGGCCATATAGTGGAAATTCTTAATCAAGACAAAGTTGATAATTCCCAGCACAAGAGATTCCTTATGGGTCAAACCATCCATCAGCACCTGACTTACTAATATTGGAATCAATAAAAGGATAAAAAATAGGTAGGTTTTGACGATAATCCAAAGCAAGTTCCAAGTATAAAACCAGGAGTGCCTTCTTGTCTTCTCTAGACTGTATCTGACTGCTTCTTTGACTGTTTTTTTCTCAAATAAAAGCTGAGGTAGGGCAAACATGAAACGCACTGAAATGTAAAACAGAAGTAAAGCCAGAATAGTAACCACTATACCCACTAGCCAATACTTGTCTTCCACATAATCAACGATAAAGTCTGGAATAACAATTTTATTGAGGTAGTAAATCTTTAAAATCTTTCGAATCAATGGAAAGAGCATCATGACATAAAAGAAGATAAAGGCTATCTTGGAAAGTGTCACTTGCTTCATAAACAAGAAACTTTGTCGAAAGACCTTACGACTGTACTCCAGCAAAGTTCTCTTTTCATGATAGAGGAGGTGCCGGGCTCCGATAAAGAGAAGTCCTATCTGGTAATAGGCGATCAGTAAATTAACGATTACCAGAATAAATAGAGCAAGACTAACAAAGGGAGAACCCTTTATAATGGCAAAAATATTGTTGTAAGATAAAAAGAGATAACCTGTCTGACGGAGCAAAAGTCCAGCAATCCAAGAATTTGACGGTAACCATACAAACTCAATCATCATGAAAGTCAAGAAGAAAAGAAAGAGTATTTTATCTAGATTAAAGTATATCTGCTTAAAACCTAGATTTTTAGGTTTTTCAGGTTTCATAGGCACTCCTAGTCAAATAATTGAGACAAGTCCAAGCTTCCAAAAGGATTATTTGATAGGCTACTTTCTGTCTCTAACAATTCTCTAGCTTGATCCGACTCTAGAAAGGACTCGTAAACACGCGCCGTCATACGTGCATCCTCTAGACTATTATGAGATTGACCTTGAAATCCAAGAAATGAGGCAACAGTTTGCAATTTGAGATTGGCAATACCGTGTAAATCCGAACTCCGACGTTCAAAAGCTTCATCATACAAATCTACCTTGTACTGCTGACTGTAGTCTAAACCATGCTCTGATAGAATAGGCAAATCACTTTTAGCAGCATTGTAGCCAACCATGGGTAAAGAACCCACAAACTCTTGGAAATCTTTTATAACTTTCTCCACTGGAGGGGCATCTTTTAAGGTCTCAGCTGTAATCCCAGTCAAACCATTGATAAAACTTTTTAAGGGGACACTGGTATGAACATAGGAATCATAGGCATCGATTTCCTGACCATCTCTAAAACGCACAGCTGATACTTGAATCAAGTGTGTTTGCCCTTCATGCTGATTAAATTCTAAGTCAAAAGCAATGTAATCTTCTAATCGTTCCATTATATACCTCTCCTATACTGTTATTTTATACTCTTCGAAAATCTCTTCAAACCACGTCAATGTCGCCTTGCCGTAGATATATGTAACTGACTTCGTCAGTCTTATCTACAACCTCAAAGCAGTGCTTTGAGCAACCTACGGCTAGTCTCCTAGTTTGCTCTTTGATTTTCATTGAGTATTACTTGAGCAACTATACTATTTAGAAACAAAAGAAGCCATCAGGTTAGCATTTAACCTAAACAGCTCCTTGATTATCCTCCAAATAAACGAGCAAAAAAGCCTTTCTTAGTTGATTGGACTTCTTCTTTTGCTTGGTCCAGCTCTAGCTTAAGATTTTCTTGATCCTTCATGGCTTGAAGGGTCAATTGTTGCTGCTGATCGAGTTGTTTGTCTTTCTCAGCAATCTGACGGTCTTTGATACGCATCTGCTCGTCTTTTTCTGATAACTGACGATCCTTGGCTTTTAATTGTTCATAGAGACGAAGAATTTCAGCATTCTTCTCATCAACCAGAATCTCCATCAGTTCACGCTGCTTGACATCTTCACTGACAGGCTCATCTTCAAAAATCGTTTTTTTATAGATTTCTTCTAGCTTAATCAAGCCACTTCTGGTAACGACTGTTACCCCTTTGTCATTTTTATCTGTGTCTTCTTCTGGTAATTCTTTGACACGGTTATTGATTGCTTGGCGAGACAATCCTAAGACCTCTGCAATCTCACTGACGGTCATTTCAATACTCATAATATCCTCTGAAACGTTTTCTAGCTTTTCTTTACTTAAATCTTATCATAAGCTAGAAAAACTGTCAAATTTCCGCTTAATCTAAAGCCTTCAAAAAGGCTAACAAGACTTGGGCAGAGCGACGTCCAGCTTCGATAATAAACTCATCAAAAGAGAGGTTTGCTTCATGGTTGGCATTATCACTCATAGCTCGGATGACTAAAACTGGAAGATTAAGGGCATGCGCTGCCTGAGCAATAGCTGCCCCCTCCATCTCCACGGCTAAAACATCTGGGAAATGGGACTTAATCGCTTCTATCTTGTCAGTTCCTGCAACAAAACTATCTCCTGTAGCAATCAAACCAAGATGCCATTTTTGGTCCAATTGAGATAAACTCTCTTGGATTTTGGCAACAAAGGTTTTATCTGATTCGAAATAAAGCGGTTGTTGCGCCATTTGTCCATAAGCATAGCCAAATGCTGTGACATCCACATCATGATAGGCTAATTTGTCAGCAATCACGACATCCCCAACAGCGATACCCTCTGCTACTGCACCAGCAGATCCCGTGTTAATCAAAGCATCCACTCGAAAATGATCAGCCAAAATCGCCACACTCATAGCAGACATGACCTTACCAATTCCACTTTCTACAAGAACGACTTCATGCGAGGCAATGGTTCCAGTATGATAGGTATTGTCTAAAACAACTTGCTTCTGGGCATTTTCTAGATACTGGACCAGATACGCTAGTTCTTCTGGCATAGCCGCAATAATTCCTATTTTCATTTCAATTCCTTTTCTATTACAAAAGTTTCATTGCTAAGACAAGCAAAATTAAGAGAAAGATGACAGCAAATAAGATTTTATTCAACTTAGAATTGAAGACATTTCTCTTGGTATTTTCAATGCGACGGCTTTTATGAATAGACGGTTCGACCTGAATCTTCAAGGTTTCCTGACTAAATCCATGATCCTTAGGATTGGCATAACCAAAACGGGAAGAAGAGGTTGGTAAAATCTTGGTTTCCTCGTCATCAAGCAAAGGGGGACCCGAAATTTTTTCGCCTCTATTAGCTCTTTCAATCATTTCATCCGTTAATAAAGGTTTACCCATACTGACCTCCTCTATTTTTTGTGTAATTCCCAATACTGAACAGCCATAATTGTCTTGGCATCACAGATATGACCTGATTGGATCAATTCCTTGGCTTCCTCTAAGCTTACTTCAAGAACTTCCAAGGTTTCATCCTCATCCTGCGGACGCGGATTTTCCACTTTCGTCAAATTGCTTGCTAGGTATAGTTTTAACTTTTCATTACAAAAGCCGATGGCTGAGTAAAAATCGTACAAGAGTTCCAATTTCCCTGTATAGGCTGTTTCTTCCTCTAATTCACGCAAAGCTGCTGCAACAGGGTCTGTATTTTCTCCTACTTCCAACTTTCCGGCTGGAATTTCGTAAGAGACAGCCTCGATAGCTTTGCGGTACTGCTTGACCAAGATGAGTTTTTGTTCATCCGTTACAGCTAAAACACAGACAGCTCCATTGTGGAAAATCAAATCCCGTTGGGCAGTTCCCTTTCCTTCTGGTAATTCAACCTGATCTTGGACCAGTTTAAAAATTGGCCCTTGATAGATTTCTTTTCGGCTAAGCGTTTTTTCTTCAAATTCCATGATAGGCTCCTACTGATTCTTAGGATGGTGAGGAAGGCGTGTTGCATATTCGTCTTTATTGACCTGACGACCGCGACCAATAGCAATAGCATCCGCCGGCACGTCTTTAGTAATCGTTGAACCAGCACCAACGAGGGAATTGTCACCAAGTTCTACTGGCGCAATAATGGTTGAGTTTGAACCAACAAAGACATTGTTTCCAATGACTGTCTTGTATTTGTTTTTGCCGTCATAGTTGACTGTAATGGTTCCAGCACCAAAGTTAACATGGCTACCCACTTCACAGTTTCCGATATAAGTCAAATGACCAGCCTTGGTATTCTCACCGATTGAAGAACCTTTAACTTCAACAAAGTTTCCAATATGAACTTGGGCACCCAGACTTGAACCTGGACGAATGTGGGCATAAGGACCGACTGTCACACCGTCAGCAACACTACTTTCCTCAATCATAGAGTTGGTAATAACAGCTCCTGCTCCGATAGTGCTATCCACTATATACGTTCCATTTGTCAAAACAGTCTCAGCACCAATTTTCGTTTGCCCTTTCAAGGTAACATTGGCTTCGATTTGAACTTCAGGAGCAATCTCAACATCAATATCGATATAAGTTGCTTCTGGGTTGACAAAGCTGACCCCATTGACCATGTGTTTATGATTGATGCGACGACGCATAACCGACTCAGCAGTCGCAAGAGCCACACGGTCGTTTACTCCAAGACTCTCATCAAAATCTTTCAAAGTATAAGCGCCAACTTTTTCACCAGCTTCACGGAAAATGCCAATGACATCTGTAATATAGTATTCACCTTGAGCGTTATTGGTATTGATATTTTTCAAAGCCTCAAACAAACGCTCGTTATCAAAAACATATGTTCCAGTATTGATTTCCTTGATTTGTTTCTCAAAATCTGTAGCATCCTTCTGCTCCACAATGCGAAGAACTTCAGCATTGTCATTACGTACAATTCGTCCATAGCCAAAAGGATTATCTGTTTCAGCAGTCAAGATAGTAGCCACATTTTTATGATTGATGTGGAAATCAATCAAGTTTTTCAAGCTTTCACCTGTGATTAAAGGAGTATCTCCTGCGATGACCAAGGTGTGACCTGACAAACCTTCCAAAATTGGCTCTGTCATCATAACCGCATGACCAGTCCCTAACTGTTCAGATTGAGTCACAAATTCTGTCTGTCCAGCCAAGACCTCCTCAACCAATTCTGCCTTGTGACCGACAACTGTGACTGTCTTTTCAGGTTGGATAGCTCCTACACTACGGAAAACATGTTCCAGCATAGAAATACCCGCAACCTTGTGCAAAACTTTTGGCAAATCAGATTTCATGCGAGTTCCTTTACCCGCTGCTAAAATAATGGCATAATTTGACATAATCTTCTCTTTTCTCTAGAAATTCCCTTTTATTATACCATATTTCAAATCATTCCGCGCTCTTGAATGAAAAAATGCTCTAAAGTCCTCTATTAACCCATTTTTTGAGTATTTTTTTTTGATTTTTTTTCATTTATAAGGTAAAATTATAAGATATGAGAAAGAAAATTAATCCGCTTATTTTGTTTGGTTTTTTTGGGATTATGATTTTCATTTTAATCCTAAATCGCCCTCGTTTTGAGGACCATCCTGTAAAAACAAAGTCAAATATCGCGCAAGTAGAATCGCAAGCGCTACATAATATAGATAAACCGGTGATTGATGTTTCTGGTTGGCAACGACCTGAGGAAATTAATTACGATACTCTCTCCCAAAACATTTCAGGAGCTATTGTTCGCGTCCATAGTGGCGCTCAGTCTTCAAAAGAGAATGATGCTTCCTTTGTTAATGGGGTAGACAAGGCCTTTAAAACCCATATTACCGAGTTTCAAAAACGAAATGTCCCAGTTGGGGTCTATACCTATGTAGCTGGAAAAAGTATCCAAGAAATGGAAAAGGCTGCTGAAAGTTTTTATAATTCCGCATCGCCATACAGCCCTAGCTACTATTGGCTAGATGTGGAAGAAAAAACCATGTCCAATATGAACGAAGGTGTTGAAGCCTTTCGTGCAAAACTAGAATCACTAGGTGCTAAAAATATCGGAATCTACGTTGGGGTCTATTTCATGGAAGAACACAGTATTGATACTGACAAGTTTACGTCTGTGTGGATTCCTTCCTATGGTTCTGACTCAGGATTTTACGAGGCAACTCCTAAGACTGATATAGATTATGACATTCACCAGTACACTTCTAAAGGAAAAATTGCTGGCTTTGACCACGATTTGGATATCAACGTCATCTCTTCTTTAAAAAATAAAGAAGAAACCTTTAGAAAACTCTTTTTAAAACCTTAAAAGCATTTGTTTCTCATTTGCTTTTTCTTTTTGTTTTAGATTGTGATACAATATAGTAAGGATTTTTTGAAATAGAAATAGTTGGAGGAAAAATATGCTCTCATGGTTAGCACGCGTTATTAAAGGGATTGTCATTGCTCTGGGATTTATCTTACCAGGAATTTCCGGAGGGGTTCTAGCAGCAATCTTAGGAATTTATGAACGAATGATTGGTTTTCTGGCTCATCCCTTTAAAGACTTTAAAGAAAATGTTTTGTACTTTATTCCAGTTGCCATTGGTATGCTTCTGGGAATCGGCTTATTTTCCTACCCGATTGAATACCTGCTTGAAAATTATCAGGTCTTTGTCTTATGGAGCTTTGCAGGAGCTATCATTGGTACAGTTCCTAGCCTCCTCAAAGAATCAACTCGAGAATCTGATCGAGACAAAATTGATTTAGTCTGGTTCTGGATAACCTTTATCATTTCTGGATTAGGACTCTATGCCTTAAATTTTGTCGTTGGATCCTTGAGCGCCAGCTTTCTTAATTTCGTCCTAGCTGGTACACTGCTGGCTCTTGGCGTATTAGTTCCTGGCCTCAGTCCATCAAACCTACTTTTGATTTTGGGGCTCTATGCTCCTATGTTGACTGGTTTTAAAACCTTTGACCTCTTGGGAACCTTCTTCCCGATTGGAATCGGTGCAGGTGCAACTCTCATCATTTTTTCAAAATTGATGGATTATGCCTTAAACAACTACCACTCACGTGTCTATCATTTCATCATCGGTATCGTCCTTTCAAGTACCCTTTTGATCTTGATCCCAAATGCAGGAAATGCTGAAAGTATCCAGTACACCGGTATTTCTCTTGTTGGGTATGTCATCATCGCCTTCTTCTTTGCACTGGGAATCTGGCTTGGTATTTGGATGAGCCAATTGGAGGATAAATATAAATAATGGCAAAAAAAGTTAAAGTCAAAAAAACATTGGTGGAACAAATCCTGTCTAAAGCAGGTATCCCACATCAGGGGATTCAAATCAATGCCCTGGAAGGAGAGCTTCCTCAAGGTTATGAACGAAATCAGATTTTCAAAACCTTGGCGCTTTTGGGAGATAAAACAGGACCAATTATCGGAATTGTCCCTATCACTCAACATTTGTCTGAAAAGAAACTAGCCAAAATTTCTGGCAATAAAAAAGTGAGCATGATTCCACAAAAGGACTTGGAAAAAACAACTGGTTACATTCATGGAGCCAATAATCCTGTCGGAATTCGTCAGAAACACAATTACCCCATTTTTATCGATAAGATTGCTCTAGACTTGGATCAAATGATTGTCTCTGCTGGAGAAGTTGGTCACAGCATTATCGTCGCTCCACAAGACTTGGCTAACTTTGTAAAAGCTGACTTTGTAGATATCTTGGAGGACAGCAAGTAATGAAACTCTACTTTGTCCGCCACGGTCGTACAGTCTGGAACCAAGAAGGGCGCTTTCAAGGTGCCAGTGGAGATTCTCCCCTTCTTCCTGAATCCATTGACACCCTAAAACAACTTGGCCACTATCTCAAGGAAATTCCTTTTGATCAGATTTATTCAAGTGATTTACCTCGAGCGGTCAAATCTGCTGAGATTATCCAAAGTCAACTCAAGACGCCCTGTTCTTTAGAAAGTGTCCCTAATCTCCGTGAATGGCAGCTGGGGAAGTTGGAAGGTTTAAAAATCGCAACCTTGGAATCTATTTATCCACAACAAATCAAAGCTTTCCGTTCTAATCTGGCTCAATTTGACACTCAAATGTTTGGAGCTGAATCCCTCTATAATACCACGCAACGGACCATCCAATTTATCAAATCATTAAATGATAGTCCTGCTGAGCGTATTCTAATTGTTGGTCACAGCGCCAACCTAACTGCTAGTCTTCGTACTCTTCTAGGTTATAAAGAACCTCTTCTTCGTAAAGATGGCGGTCTAGCAAATGCTAGCCTGACCATTCTAGAAACCCATGATTTTGAAACATTTACTCTCGATACTTGGAATGATACTTCCTATCAATAACAGAACTTGATTTCAGCGTCAAGTTCTTTTTAGTTTTGAAAGATTATCCGTGAATTTCTTGCTTATTTATGATAAAATGGGAGTATCGCAAAAAATGACTCATCGTATTCAATTTTGAGTAAAACTAGGAGGATCCCATGTCAACAGAACATATGGAAGAACTAAATGACCAGCAAATCGTTCGCCGTGAAAAAATGGCTGCGCTCCGTGAACAAGGAATTGATCCTTTCGGAAAACGCTTTGAACGCACTGCAAATTCACAAGAATTAAAAGATAAATTTGCTGACCTCGATAAAGAACAATTACATGATAAAAACGAAACAGCTACTATCGCAGGACGCTTGGTAACCAAACGTGGTAAAGGTAAAGTAGGTTTTGCCCACCTTCAAGACCGCGAAGGGCAGATTCAAATCTACGTTCGTAAGGATGCTGTCGGTGAAGAAAACTACGAAATCTTCAAAAAAGCAGACCTTGGTGACTTCCTTGGTGTCGAAGGTGAAGTAATGCGTACAGATATGGGAGAACTCTCTATCAAAGCAACCCACATTACACACTTGTCTAAGGCTCTTCGTCCTCTTCCAGAGAAATTCCATGGTTTGACAGATGTTGAAACAATTTACCGTAAACGTTACCTTGACTTGATTTCTAATCGTGAAAGCTTTGAGCGCTTTGTCACTCGTTCAAAAATCATCTCTGAAATCCGTCGTTACCTTGATCAAAAAGGTTTCCTTGAAGTGGAAACACCTGTTCTTCACAACGAAGCTGGTGGTGCTGCTGCTCGTCCATTTATCACCCACCACAATGCCCAAAACATTGACATGGTGCTTCGTATCGCGACTGAGCTTCACTTGAAACGCCTTATCGTGGGTGGTATGGAACGCGTCTATGAAATCGGCCGTATCTTCCGTAACGAAGGAATGGATGCTACTCATAACCCTGAGTTTACTTCTATCGAAGTTTACCAAGCTTATGCAGACTTCCAAGACATCATGGACTTGACTGAAGGTATTATACAACACGCTGCTAAATCAGTTAAAGGCGATGGCCCAGTTAACTATCAAGGTACTGAAATCAAAATCAATGAACCATTTAAACGTGTTCACATGGTGGATGCTATCAAGGAAATTACTGGTGTAGATTTCTGGCAAGACATGACTTTCGAGGAAGCCAAAGCTATCGCTGCTGAAAAGAAAGTTCCAGTTGAAAAACACTACACTGAAGTTGGTCACATCATCAATGCCTTCTTTGAAGAGTTTGTTGAAGAAACTTTGATCCAACCAACCTTTGTCTATGGACATCCAGTAGCTGTATCTCCACTGGCTAAGAAGAATCCTGAAGACGAACGCTTTACTGACCGTTTTGAGCTCTTCATCATGACTAAGGAGTACGGAAATGCCTTTACTGAGTTGAATGATCCAATCGACCAACTTAGCCGTTTTGAAGCCCAAGCTAAAGCTAAAGAACTTGGTGACGATGAAGCAACAGGCATCGACTATGACTACATTGAAGCCCTTGAATATGGTATGCCACCAACAGGTGGTTTGGGAATTGGTATCGACCGTCTCTGCATGCTCCTCACTGATACAACTACTATCCGTGATGTATTGCTCTTCCCAACAATGAAATAATACTCTTCAAAAATAAAATTCAAACCACGTCAGCCTTGCCTAGCCGTACTCAAGTACAGCCTACGGCTAGCTTCCTAGTTTGCTCTTTGATTTTCATTGAGTATAAGCTCTTATCCTCTGGTACTTGCCAGAGGATTTTTTGATTCCAAAAGAGACTGAGCAATACTCAATCTCTACTTTTCACTTCTTTGGTTGCCACATCTTCTCCAAACCATTTTTGGCTAATTTCTTTGAACTTTCCTTCTTGGTATAGTTCAATAAAGGCTTGGTTTAAAGCTTGCAGTAATCTTTTGTCAGAAGGTCTGACACCGACCGCAAAAGATTCACTTTCAAATCCAGCTGAAAAGACATTATAGTCGTTTAATATTCCTTCAGACTGTAGGTAATAATTAGCATACACACGGTCAATCAACAAGGCATCAATTCGATCATTTTTTAAGTCAATCAAGGCTTCATTGAAACTCTGGTATTGATTGGCCTTCTGGTCTTTTACTCTATTCTTTAGAAGTTCTGGTTGAGCTTCAAAGTCTAAATAACCAGAGGAACCGGCTTGGGCTCCCAAGGTCTTATCCTTCATATCCTCTACTGAACGAATTTGCTGGCTTTTCTTAGCAACCAGAACCTGCTGATTTTCCATATATGGTATGCTAAAGGCAACCTTTTCTCGACGTTCATCAGTCGCAGAATAACCGTTCCAAATAGCATCTATGGTTCCATTTTGCAGTTCTGTTTCTTTCATATCCCAGTCGATTGGCTGAAATTGAACCTTAAAGCCTAATTTTTCAGAGACAGCTTCTGCTAAATCAATATCAAATCCTGTATATTGACCATTTTTTTCTTCAAATCCCATGGGTACAAAGGTATTGTCAAAACCAATAGTAATCGTTCCCTGCTCTTGATACTTATCCCAGTTATCCTGCTTTGGATCACTAGCCTTCTGAGTACAAGCCGTGAAAAAAAGACTGAGAAAAGAAATCAATACTAAAGCAATTTTTCTACTAGTCATAAGCACCTCCTACTTGGGTTCAACCTTGAGAATCTGATCCGCAATATTTTCAGCGAACTGTAAATCGTGGGTAACGACAATCTGCGTCATACCAAGTTCCTTATTTTGCAAGATTAGTTTTTCCACTTCCAAACGCAATGCTGGATCTAGGGCAGAAGTTGGTTCATCGTAGCCAATGATTTCTGGGTCAATCATCATAGCACGCGCCAAGGCCACCCTCTGCTTTTGCCCACCAGATAGTGAGAAGGGATAGGCGTCTGCATGACCATCCAATCCTAACTGTTCCAAAAGCACTCTCGCCTTCTTCTCAGCCTCTTCCTGCTTCATCCCCATTGTTTTCACAGGTGATAAGGTCAAATTGTCTAAAACTGATAAATGAGGAAACAGTTGAAAATCTTGAAATACAAATCCTAGTAGATTTCGCTTCTCCAATTCATCCAGTTCTAAAGGTTCTCCATTATAAAAGATTTGCCCTGAATCAATGGTTTCAAGGCCCGCAAGCATACGTAAGAGGGTTGTCTTACCTCCACCAGAAGGTCCAACGATAGCCAGGATTTGCTTTTCAGGAATACTTAGACTAAAATCAGACAGGATTTGTTTGTCTCCAAATTTCTTATTGATATTTCGTAATTCTAACATGGCTTCCTCCTATCTATAGTAACTGTACTTCTTCTCAACTTTTTTGGCAAGAATAGTCACAATACCAATCAAAATCAAGTAAATAGCTCCTGCCAAGAACATAGGAACCAGACTAGCATCACGGTTTGCAGCTGTTCGACTAGCCAAGATAAGATCTGAAATTCCTAGCGCATAGACCAAAGAAGTATCCTTGACCAAACTCATAACTTCGTTAAATACACTAGGAAGAACAATTTTGGTCACTTGGGGCAAGATAATATAGCGAACTGTGTCAAAGGGACTAAACTTCAAAACCTTAGCAGCTTCATATTGACCTTTAGGAATAGTATTAATCCCTCCACGGAAGATTTCAGCAAAGTAAGCCGCATAATTGAGAACAAAGGCAATAATGGCCGCAGGAAGGCGATCCAAACGAATCCCGATACTTGGGAGCACATAATAAATAAAGATCAATTGCAAGAGCAAGGGTGTTCCCCGCATGATCCAAATATAAATGTTAATCAGATGATGGAGGGGCTTCCAATGGACTTGCAAGGCAAAGGCAATCAAAACGCCCAAGGGAATAGAAAAAATCAAGACCAGTGCAAACACCTGTAAAGTCATGCTTGCACCGCTCAATAAACTCGGTAATATCTCAAACAAATAAGACATACTGCACCTCCTAAAAATAATTGTTCCTATTATAGCATAAATAAACAAAATATCCAAGAATTTTTGTAAAAAAATACTCTTTTAAAAAGAACAACTATATCTATCAAAAAAAGAAAGGACCAAATGTGTCCTTTCTCGATCTTAGCTTTCCTTTAACTAAAGATCCATAACATCATCCATAGCAAGACTCATGAACCCCCAGATAAACAAACCAAGGACTAAATAAGCATAGAGTGGCAGGGAAGCAAAGATAAAAGGTGATAGTAAAATCATACCCAAGGTATCTCCAAAATTTGTACAAATACAATACAATCCAAAAGAAAGATAAAGGATAAAAATAATAAACCAAAAGTAAAATCTCTTGCGTGCTTTTTCTTTTCGAAACATTTCTTCCACCTCCCCTTCTATAGTTCTATTATATTACTAAGACTTTTATTTGTAAAAGTACTATCAAAAAGAAAGGACTTTTTAATTTCTTTATATCGTTGCAAATTACGATAAGCTAATTCTACGCAAACCAATAAAGATAATCCTCCAACTGATATCAAAAATAACGGAAAGAATGGTGAATAAATTACCAACATAATGAAAGTTGCGAAGATTTCTTCCATATCATGATTAAAAATATAAATAATCGTGTAGGTATAGAGTGCTAAGACAGAAATAGCCACACCTAATCAAATATGTGCCCAAATCAATCCTTTTTCTCCCCAGCTCACTATAGAGCTTCTCTAATCCTTTACCAATCGTTTCTGATCGTCCTTGTTGTAGCTTTATTGATACAAAATCGAGTTTATTTAAAATTCTCTCATCAACTCTCACTGGTATAACAAATTGCTTATCCTTATAGCTCCCATCTTTTTAAAATTATTATACTCTCTTATAGCTACATTGACAAGTTAAAGTTCAAAATCAGCTAGATCGATTACTTCTTCTTTATCACTCTTTCCCATCATTACCAGACCTCAATTATCCCCTTTCATGAACTCACGAATACTCACACCAGAAGCCCCTCTTTAACTTGCCTGATAAAACTATAAAAACGTTTGAAGGTTTGATCAAGTGCCATCACTTCCTCTTTGGCTCAATATCGCCTACTCAGTGAGCATAAAATTCTGTAAAGATAGACATAATTTTTGCCAAATCTGTTTATTTCAGTAAATCATTAATAGGTACATCATCTCAGAGATTAGCAATAAATTCTAACTACTGGTCAATTTTTTTACTGCTGCAATCTCGTGTTCTACTGTATCCATTAAAATTAAGGAATCATGATAATATAAAGATAAAAGGATAGCTTGCTCTCTCCTTATCCTATATATGTCATGTTCAGTTGAACTTTCAATTTCTTCAACTTTTCAGCATTATATCCATATACAATAGTAGCATAATGACCATTTGTTGCAGTATCTCAGCTATATATTAAAGTAAATTTCACTTTTTTAGAAGAGTGGTGGACTTTTTACCAAAAAAAATCTAAGGGAGCTATATCAGCTCTCTTACTAGTAGCATGAATGATTTTAAATAGGCATTTTAGATTTATATCGATATAAAATACATTCAACGCTTTCTAATCAAACTTGATCTTTCAAAGTCACAATCAGAGTGATCTAAATTAATCTTAAACCTGCCTCTTGATTACACAGTGAACCTTGAGTATATCGAATATAATTCTACATGACGAGCGGAACTGCCAAAAATCGTAAAAACTATTGAAGATTTAAATCTGAAAACAAATACACAACTTGAAGAATCCATTGATAGGCGCCTCACCTACCACATCTTTAGGCATACTCTCGTAAGCAGAATAGCGTAACTCTAAAAGCAATTATGGCAAGAGTAGGACGTTATGATTCTAGAACAATAGACAAAATCTACACACACGTTACAAAGAAGATGGATGATAATATCCTCGACCTACTAGATAATTTATAGTTTTGCCCCAAAAATGCCCCAAAAGCAAAAGAAAAGCCTGTCACACAAGCTCAAATGCTTGATATGACAGGCTTTTTAAATTCAAATTATTTCACAGCGTCTTTAAGAGCTTTACCAGCTTTGAATGCTGGAACTTTAGAAGCTGCAATTTTGATTTCTTTACCAGTTTGTGGGTTGCGACCTTTACGTGCAGCACGCTCACGAACTTCAAAGTTACCAAAACCGATCAATTGAACTTTTTCACCAGCTGCAAGGTACTCAGTTACTGCTGCGAATACAGCTTCAACTGCTGCTGCTGAGTCTTTCTTAGTCAATTCTGTAGCTTCAGCTACTTTAGCGATCAAATCTTGTTTGTTTGCCATGTTAATGATTCCTCCAATTTAATTTCTAATTAACAAATATAATCATATCCTAAAATCCCTTTTAGGTCAAGTTAAAAACACTATTTCTTCCCATTTTATTTATTTTTTTAGGAGTGGTAACGTACTAAAATAGCCCAAGCATTCTCACCCGTGTGAGTTTGAATAATAGAGCCCGTTTCCAAAACTGAAATAGGCTTTTCAACATAAGCTTGTAAGCTTTCTTTCATCTCTTTTGCCCAATCAGCACTACCAGAATATGAAATTCCAATCTCTGCTACAGAACGTTCAGTTAGCGAACTTGTCAGCTCATCCAACCATTTTTTAAAAGTTTTAGCTCCACGACCTTTAACGATTGGTTGCAATTCATGGTCTTTCATCTGCATGACAACACGTATATTGAGAAGGGAGCTCAACAATCCAGTTACACGGCCAATTCGTCCACCTTTAACAAGATTTTCCAAAGTCGAAACGCCAATATAGAGTTCTGTGTGGTTTTTAACCTCTTCTACATGAGATAAGATTTCCTCCAACTCTTTGCCTTCTTGCGCTAATTTTGCAGCCTCAACAACTTGGAATTTCAAGGCTTGATCAGTGAATGAACTATCAATAACTGTCACATCGGCAGTAGATAAGCTAGCACCTTGACGTGCCGCTTCTACAGTACCAGAAAGAGCATGAGACATATGAATAGCAAGAATCTGGCTACCATCTTTGCATAGGTCTTCAAAAACTTCCGCAAAGACACCTACAGGTGGCTGACTTGTTTTCGGAAGATTCTTACTTGCTTGCATCAACTGAAGAAATTTACCTTCTTCTTTCAAATCCGCATCAGAATAAACAACATTATCAATCATTACAGATAACGGAACAACAGTGATATCTAATTGTTTTACTAGTTCAGGTTCAATAGTAACAGATGAATCGGTTACAATCTTAATTTTAGTCATAGTATCAATCTTTCTATTTTAGGATTCAGATTGGTTTTCTTACTTTTAATTATATCAAAAAAAGATTAAAAATCCTAATGGAGTCATTCAAATTTTCCTTAAAAATTTGATATAATCTACTTATAAGAAAAGAGGTTCCTATGATTAAAAAAATTTATCCCATTTTAACCATTTTACTAGGTGCTGCTATTTATGCTTTTGGTCTGACTTATTTTGTAGTTCCTCATCATCTCTTTGAAGGAGGGGCGACAGGTATTACCCTCATCACCTTTTATCTTTTTAAAATCCCTGTTTCTCTCATGAACCTGCTGATTAATATTCCCCTTTTCATCCTAGCTTGGAAGATTTTTGGAGCAAAATCCCTCTATTCTAGTTTACTAGGAACCTTAGCCTTGTCCGCCTGGTTGGCCTTTTTTGAACGTATACCCCTTCATATTGATCTTCAAGGTGATTTACTAATCACTGCCCTTATAGCTGGGATTCTATTGGGAATTGGTCTTGGAATTATCTTTAATGCTGGAGGTACAACTGGTGGTACTGATATTCTAGCTCGTATTCTCAATAAATACACTCATATATCCATGGGGAAACTGCTCTTTATCTTAGATTTTTGTATTCTCATGCTTATTCTCCTAATCTTCAAGGATTTGAGATTGGTTTCCTACACGCTCTTATTTGATTTTATCGTTTCGCGTGTCATTGATTTGATCGGTGAAGGTGGCTATGCAGGTAAAGGATTTATGATTATCACAAAACGTCCTGACCAACTTGCTAAGGCGATTAATGATGACCTAGGTAGAGGCGTTACTTTCATCTCAGGTCAAGGTTATTATAGTCAAGAAGATTTAAAAATCATTTACTGTATTGTCGGTAGAAATGAAATTGTGAAAATGAAGGAAATGATTCATCGAATTGATCCTCAAGCCTTTATAACTATTACAGAAGCCCATGAAATCCTAGGAGAAGGCTTCACATATGTAAAAGAGTAAGCAAAAAGCTGGGAAATTCCAGCTTTTTCTTTATTCAGAAAGTGTAGAATGACGATAGCCATAAGTAAAGTAAATCACAAGTCCAACTACAAGAGCAATGCCAAACGCAATCCATGTTTCTAGACTATATTGAAGCATAAAGGAAAGACAGATTAGAATCGAGAGAATCGGTAACAAGGGAACTAGGGGTGTTTTGAATTCTCCTTCTTTAGGCATTCCCTTATCCTTTCTAAGTTTTATAATTCCATAAGCCAATAAGATAAGATAAGCAAGCGTACAAATATTTAGAAAGGCTGCAATACTAGCCAGTGGAAACACTCCTGCTGCAATTGCAGAAGCAACTCCAGTTAAGATGGTCGCATTTTTAGGAACACGACTTGTTTTGCTTAATTGCTTAAAACTTCGAGGTAAAAGACCATCACGTGCTAAACTGTAAATCATACGCGATAAGGCATAAGTCATAGAAATACACACTGTTATTAGGGTCAAAATGGCCACTAATGACACATAATTAGCTGCCCAACCAATTCCTATACTTCGCAATGAAAATGCTACAGCATCGTCCACATTGAGTTGGCTGTAGTGAACAATCCCTGTCAATACTAATGTAACAAGAGCATAGAGAACCGTTACAATTGTCAATGACAAAACAATACCTCGTGGGACATTCTTTTGTGGATTTTGAATTTCATCAACAGCCATAGAAATTGATTCAAATCCTAGGAAACCAAAGAACATCAAAGATGCTCCTGCCATTATTCCAGTACTCCCACCATAAATTTGACCAAAACCAAAGGGAGCAAAGTTGGACCAATTTTCTGGTTTAATATACCAGATACCAACTAGAATAAACAAAGCGAGAGCAGAGAATTTCAAGACGACTAGAAGCGAATTAAAACGCAAAGCTGCCTTGGAATTTAATAAAACTAAACCGGTCACCAGTGTCAGTACCAAAATAGGTAAAAGGTCTATATAGGTACCCTGAACAGGGTTAAAAGTCCCATTTAAGGCTTGAGGCATTGAAATACTATAGTTACTGAGCAAGCCCTTGAAGTAAGCTGCCCAGCCAGAGGCAACACCTGAAACAGCTGTCATGAACTCCATGATAGTCAACCAACCAGCAAGCCAAGCTGGTAATTCACCCAAAATTGCATACAAATAACTATAAGCACCACCAGTTGCAGGAACACGAGAGGCAAACTCTGCGAAAAAGAGGGCAGATAAAGAAACACATAGAGCAGAAATCACTATGGATACAACCAGTGACGGACCAGCAAGCGTTGCTGCTGCGGTTCCTGTAATGGTAAAAATCCCAGTTCCTACCATGGCACCGATTCCTAATAAAATCAAATCCCATACTTTTAAATGACGGTGCATTTCAGTACGTCCCAAACTGACATCTTTAGTTCTAAAAATATTCATAGGTCATCTCCATTAAATATGATTGTTTTATTTTATCATATAAAAGGAATTTTGTGAATATTTATAAGATGATTTTTCAAAAAAATCTGAACAGAAATAAATCCTGCTCAGATTCTACATATTCTTACCCAACTGACCCTTCCATTTCGTAGCTGATCAAGCGGTTAAGCTCAACAGCATACTCCATTGGAAGTTCTTTTGTGAAAGGTTCTACAAATCCCATAACAATCATCTCAGTTGCTTCAGATTCTGACAATCCACGGCTCATGAGGTAATAGAGTTGCTCTTCTGAAATCTTAGATACCTTAGCTTCGTGTTCCAAAGCGACTTGCGAGTTATGAATTTCATTAAATGGAATAGTATCTGATGCTGACAAGTCATCCATGATAATGGTATCACACTCAATGTGAGAAACAGATTTCTTAGAGTTTTTATTAAAGGTTACTTGTCCACGATAGTCAACCTTTCCTCCACCTTTAGCGATGGATTTTGACACGATTGACGAGCTGGTGTGTGGAGCGTTGTGGATCATCTTAGCTCCAGTATCCTGGTGTTGCCCTGCATTGGCAAAGGCAATAGAAAGCATGGTACCACGCGCCCCTTCTCCATCAAGGTAAACAGATGGGTATTTCATAGTTGTTTTAGCACCCAAGTTTCCATCAATCCACTCAACAGTGGCATCCTTTTGAGCTTTAGCACGTTTGGTTACCAAGTTATAGACGTTATCAGACCAGTTTTGGATAGTCGTATAACGCATATAAGCTCCATCCAAGGCAAAGATTTCTACGATGGCAGCGTGCAAACTGTTACTTGAATAAGTTGGCGCTGTACATCCTTCTACGTAATGGACACTTGCTCCCTCATCAACGATAATCAAGGTACGTTCAAACTGACCAGTATTTTCGTTGTTGATACGGAAGTAAGTTTGAAGTGGAATATCTACCTTGACTCCTTTTGGTACGTAGATAAAGGTTCCACCAGACCATACTGCTGAGTTAAGGGCAGCCAACTTGTTATCTGTTGGCGGTACCAACTTAGCAAAGTATTGTTTAAACAAGTCTGGGTATTCCTTGAGGGCAGAATCCGTATCTGTAAAGATAATCCCCAATTTTTGGAACTCTTCCTTCATGTTGTGGTAAACCACTTCTGACTCATACTGGGCAGAGGCACCAGCTAGATAAGCACGCTCAGCTTCCGGAATCCCAATACGTTCAAAGGTTTCCTTGATCTTTTCAGGAACATCATCCCATGAACGAGCTGGTTTATCAGATGGTTTTTGGTAGTAAATCAAATCATCAAAGTCAATCTCTGACAAGTCTGCTCCCCAAGTTTGCATGGGCATTTTTTTGAAGGTTTCATAAGACTTCAAACGGAATTCTAGCATCCACTCAGGTTCTCCCTTAGCAGCTGATAGTTCACGAATGACATCTTCATTCAATCCTTTTCCTGTCGATAGGACAGGCTCTACATCATCATGGAAACCAAATTTATATTCACCAAGATCGATTGGTTTTGGTTCTACTCTTTCTTCAGCCATAATATCCTTTCTTTCATTCTTTATTTCTACTGATTCATAAGACAAAAGAAACTTGTCTTACTGATTTTCTTGATTTTCAATTGTTTTCTTCAGGGCATTCCAGGCTAGGGTCGCACACTTGATTCGTTGAGGGAATTTTGCAACACCTGACAAGAAAGCTGCATCGCCAAGACTATCTTGTCTGTCATCTTTTTTCCCTTGCACCATTTCAGAAAAAATAGTCGCAAGTTCTAAAATTTCTTGTTTGGTTTTTCCTAAAACTGCGTCCGTCATCATGCTTGCAGAAGCAGTTGAGATAGTACAGCCTGAATTTAGAAAAGCGATATCCTCCAAACGATCCTCTGCATCAAACTTGACAGAGAGATTGATGACATCCCCACAGGTTGGATTATTAAGACTGATTTGCTCAGCATCTTCCAACTTTCCTTGGTGATGTGGATTTTTCGAATGGTCCGCTACCACTGCCATATAAAGGCTATCCAGTTTAGAAAGTGCCATTGAAAAACTCCTTTGTCTTTTGTAAGGCATCGACTAGCTTGTCGCAATCTGCCTTGGTATTGTAGATATAAAAACTTGCGCGAGCTGTTGCTGGGACATCCAAATACTGGAGCAAGGGTTGGGCGCAGTGGTGACCCGCACGAACAGCCACTCCTTCATAATCCAAAGCAGTCGCAAGGTCGTGAGGATGGAGATTGCCTAGATTAAAGGCAATGACACCTGAACGTTGAGCCAAGTCCTGAGAACCGTAAATAATCAATCCCTCAATCGCCTGCAGTTTTGGAAAGACGTATGCAATCAATTCTTGTTCATGGGCTTCAATCGCATCCATGCCAATCTTTTCCAGATAATCCACTGCGGCAGCAAGTCCAATCGCACCTGCCATGTTAGGAGTTCCTGCCTCGAATTTCCAAGGTAATTCCTTCCAACTAGCAGATTGTTCATAAACGAAATCAATCATTTCGCCGCCGAATTCAACTGGTGACATTTGTTCTAGATACTTTTCTTTTCCGTAAAGAACACCGATTCCAGTCGGACCAGCCATCTTGTGACCTGAAAAGGCAAAGAAGTCCACATCCAAGTCCTGAACATCAATCTTCATATGAGGCGTAGATTGAGCACCATCCACCACCATGATAGCTCCAACTTGGTGGGCCAATTGAGTGATTTCTTTTATTGGATTGACCACACCCAGAACATTTGAGGCGTGAGCAAGGGAGACAAACTTAACTCTATCAGTCAATTTAGCTCGCAAATCATCCATATCCAGAGCTCCATCCTTGAGATAGACATATACAAGATCCGCTCCAGTCTTGCGGCAGGCTTCCTGCCATGGAATGATATTGGAATGGTGTTCCATGACGGAAATCAAGACCTGGTCTCCCTCAGTCAAGACTTCCTCAGCATAACGCGCTACCCAGTTAAGACTAGTTGTCGTTCCTCTTGTAAAGAGAACTTCCTTTGTAGAGCCTGCATTAATAAACTTACGAATGGTTTCACGAGCCGCCTCATAAGAAGCTGTTGCTCGTTCTGCCAAGGTATGAACGCCACGATGAACATTGGCATTGTCGTTCTCATAGTAGCGGTTAATCGTCTCCAGAACTGCTAGTGGTTTTTGTGTCGTCGCAGCATTGTCCAAATAAACCAATGGTTCATCATTAACAATCTGGTCTAAAATTGGAAAATCCTTGCGAATCACTTCTACATCTAACATAGGCTACCCCTTAGCGTTTTGACAATTTTTCTTCGATAGTTGCAATCATTTCATCACGAACTTCCTTGACTGGAATCTCAACGATAACGGAGCCAAGGAAACCACGAACAACCAAACGTTCTGCAGTTGCCTTATCTAAACCACGGCTCATGAGGTAGTACATGTCTTCTGGATCTACCTGACCGATAGAAGCCGCATGTCCTGCAGTTACGTCATTTTCATCAATCAAAAGAATTGGATTGGCATCTGAACGCGCTTGGTCTGAAAGCATGAGAACACGACTTTCTTGTTGCGCATCTGCTCCCTTAGCCCCCTTGATAATGTGCCCGATACCGTTGAAAGTTAAAGTTGCTTTTTCAAGAATAACCCCATGTTGTAGGATATTTCCGATTGAGTTGCAACCATAGTTAGTCACTCGAGTATCAATCCCTTGTACCTGACGACCACTTGAAAGAGCTACAACCTTGAGATCTGCATGGCTACCGTTACCAATCAAGTCACTATCAAAGTCCGCAACGACGTTCCCTTCGTTCATGACACCGATTGCCCAGTCAATGCTTGCATCGTTGCCTAATTTACCACGACGGCTAATGTAGGCAGTGACGTTTTCTCCTAAACGATCGATAGCAGCAAACTTCACTTGAGCACCAGAACGTGCAATTACTTCTACTGTGATATTAGCAGTTGCTTTGGCACTTCCTTCACCGCGTGACTCTAAACGTTCCAGATAACTAATCTTAGAATTTTTACCAGCGATAATCATAATATGCTTGTTAAACGGCACATCGCTATCACTATCTTGATAGAAAATTCCTTCGATTGGTTCTTTAATCTCAACATTATCAGGAATGTAGAGAACAGCACCACTGTTGAAATAAGCTGTATGGTAGGCTGCCAACTTGTCATCGTCATACTTAACAGATGACATGAAGAATTCTTCAATAAGCTCTGGAATTTCTTCTAAAGCTGAGTGGAAGTCTGTAAAGACGACACCCTGTTCAGCCAACTCAACTGGAATTTGCTCAAAAACAGTTTGAGTTCCTACTTGCACCAACTTCAAGTGATTATCTAGTGCAGTGAAATCTGGAACATTTGCTGATGGCTCACTTTCTGTAATCGTTCCATCACCCAGATTCCAACGGTGGAATTTGACACGCTCAATAACTGGTAACTCTAAACTCTCAATCTTATCAAAAGCTTTTTGACGGAGGTCAGCCAACCAGCTTGGTTCAGCGTGCATTTCTGAAAAAAGTTTAATATTTTCTTTAGTCATTTACTTCTCCTAAAAGATACGAGGGAATTACAATTCTTCCTTGTAGTCGTAGCCAAGTTCTTCAGCTAGTTTTGCGTATCCTTCACGTTCCAAACGTGCAGCCAATTCTGGACCACCTGAAAGGACAACACGCCCTTCCATCATCACGTGTACCACGTCTGGTGTGATGTAGTTCAAAAGACGTTGGTAGTGAGTGATAATCATAGCACCAAAGCCTTCACCACGCATGGCATTAACACCCTTAGACACAACTTTAAGAGCGTCAATATCAAGACCAGAGTCAATCTCATCCAAAAGGGCAAATGTTGGCTCCAACATCAAAAGTTGAAGAATCTCATTACGTTTTTTCTCACCACCAGAGAAACCTTCGTTGAGGTAACGCTCAGCCATTTCTTCTTTCATGTTGAGCAATTCCATCTTCTCATCCAATTTAGTGATAAACTCACGAACTGAAATCTTCTCATCGTCTTCTTTACCAGCATTCATGGCTGCACGAAGAAACTCAGCATTGGTAATTCCAGGAATTTCTGATGGGTATTGCATAGCAAGGAAAAGTCCCATACGCGCACGCTCGTCAACTTCCAACTCAAGGATGTTTACGCCATCAAACAAGACTTCACCTTTGGTAACCTCATAGTTTGGATTTCCCATGATAGCTGCAGAAAGAGTCGATTTACCTGTACCATTTGGTCCCATGATAGCGGCGATTTCTCCTGTTTTCAGGGTCAGGTTAACCCCTTTTAAAATTTCTTTTCCTTCAATCTCAACGTGAAGATCTTTGATCTCTAATACTGACATGATAGTTCCTTTCTTTTTCAAGGCCTTTACAGTTCTTACTGGAAACATACTTGATTTCCCTAGAAAATACGGTAAAAGGTCAATAAATATACTTTTATAGTATAACAAAAAAAAGCCTAAAAGGCTTTGATTTTGTCTAGAAGCTGAGGACTAGTCTTTTCCTTTTAAATGCTGGTCAATGACATCCACTATTTTGCCCATCAAGTAACTTACTCGAAAATTTCTAAAGAGCAAAATGGCCCAAAAGGCTGCCATAATATAACGACCAGTCATCCAAGCTTCATTGAAAAAATAGGTCTCAGCAGCTGTAAACAGCGCAATGATAATAAATTGTTGTCTATTCATAAACTTATTGTATCATGAAATCTTTCTTTAGTCTTCCTCTACCTTCACTTTATCAGCCAAAAATTCAAATCCTTCTGGAATCAGACTTTCTTCTGCTTCTTTTTCAGTTTGAGAAGATTTGGCTTTGGCTGAAAAGGCTGCTCGAACTTCTTTCCATTCCTCCATGGAAATGGCTAAAATTTCGGGTGAAAAACCTGCTGCCTGACTGAGGATGTTACCAAACATGGTGTTGAGATTGTCCCGTTTCATGGTTTGACCAGCATTGAAGTTAGACTCAAAAGCAAGAATAGCATGGTGCTCATTGGCGGCAACCGGTTGAGAACCAACTAGCAAAGCCTTGTCCGGCCCACCAAGACTTTCAATCACTTCTCCCCAGGCATTCTGCAAACGAATCAGGTTTTGACGTGCTAAATCAGGATTTTCGACGGCCTCTTGTAGGATAGATTGCACTTTATTGCGATCCACACGATAGACTGTCTGGCCTGCTGCTGGGCGACTAGGTGCTGGACTTGTTGTCTTGGGTACAGTTCCCACATTTGCGAGTTCTTGTTTAAGACGCGCAACTTCCTGTCTCAATGCAGAAATTTCATGTTCAACTGCCCCAGAAAGAGCTGGTTCAGGCTTAATCTCTGCCAAACGGATAGTCATCATCTCAGCATAAATCTTAGGCTGCAAACTAGACTTAATATCTGCTAAACTGACTGTCGCTAAGCGAATCATTTCAAACAGATTTTCTTGAGGAAGTGTCAAATTTTCTACAAAGACTGGACTATGATGAGTGTTTTCTCCCCCTGTTTGAACAATTAACAAGTCTCTTAAATAGTGTAAAAGGTCGGTCACAAAACGAGTCATGCTCTTACCATTGTCAAAAAGAAGATTCAAGCAAGACAAAGCCTTGGGAACATCCTGTTGAGACAAGGCAGCTACATAATCATCCAAGGCTGATAGACTAATTGTGCCAGTAATTTCTTCAGAGATAGCAGTCGTCAGCTCATTTCCCTGTGTTAAACTCAGGGCTTGATCTAAAATAGACAAGGCGTCCCGCATTCCACCTTCAGCCCGTCTAGCAATGATTTCCACAGCTTCTGGTTCAGAACTGATATTTTCTTTGTCTAAGATATAGCGAATATGCTCCTTAATATCCTGTGTCTTAATTGATTTAAATTCAAAACGTTGCACACGAGATAGAATCGTAGCAGGTATCTTGTGCAATTCAGTAGTGGCCAAAATAAAGACCACATTCTGTGTTGGCTCTTCCAGCGTCTTTAGAAGGGCATTAAAAGCTCCTGTAGACAGCATGTGAACCTCGTCTATGATATAAACCTTATAACGGGCAAGACTAGGGGCGTAGGTAGATTTATCACGAATTTCACGGATTTCATCGACCCCATTATTAGAAGCTGCATCCATTTCGATGACATCTTCTAAACTACCGTCCGTCACTGCCTGACAAATATAGCAGTTATTACAAGGTTCCCCACCCACTTGATTTGGACAGTTCATAGCCTTGGCAAATATCTTAGCTACACTGGTTTTTCCCGTTCCACGAGGACCAGAAAAAAGATAAGCATGACTTATTTTCTCTTGCTCCACCGCTTGTTTAAGAGTCTTAGCCACAACTTCTTGACCAACCAACTGGGAGAAGTTTTGACTTCTATATTTTCGATAAAGTGCTTGATACATTAGGCTTTCTCCCCAAACATTGTAAAGTCCCATTCTGTCTTTTCAAGCAAAATAGCGACAAATTGTTCCAAATAATCTCGATCCATAGCATCATAATCATCAAACTCTGAAGAATCCAGATCCAGAACCCCGAGCAATTGACCATTCTTAACCATCGGCACAACAATTTCACTTTTAGCTCGACCATCACAAGAAATATAGTTGGGATAAGTCCTTACATCACCAACTAGAACCGTTTCCTGAAAGTGAGCTGCCTCCCCACAAACACCTTTTCCAAGTGCAATACGGATACAGGAAACACCGCCTTGGAAAGGACCTAAAACCAATTCCATTCCATCGAACAGATAAAAGCCTGCAAATACGGTATTAGGGAAGCGTGATTTTAGAAGAGCGCTGGCATTGGAAAGATTAGCCAAAACATTGGTTTCACCATCCAATAAAAAAGAGAGCTCTTCATTTAACATTTGATAACGTGATTGTTTTTCTGATTCTAACATAGAACTATTATATCAAAAAAGACTTACAGACAAAAGAAAAATCCCTTGTTAAGTAAACAAAGGATTTTGTGTATTTTCAATTTGATTAGAGTTCGATATCACCGAACAAGTCAGCCATTGAGAATCCTGTTTGTGTTTCTGGAAGTTCGAAATCACGTTTTTCTTGACGTTTTGGACGACGTGGACGAGCAGCACGTTTTTCTTCTTTTTGTCCTTCTTCTTGAGCTGGACGCTCTTCAAGAGCTTTGATAGAAAGTGATACGCGCTCTGCATCTGCGTTAACTTCAAGAACTTTAACTTTAACTTCTTGACCAACTTTAAGAGCTTCTTTTGGATTTTCAATACGTTTGTGTGAAATTTGTGATACGTGAACAAGTCCATCGATACCTGGCAATACTTCAACAAATGCACCGAAGTCAGTCAAACGTTTAACTGTTCCTTCTACTACATCACCTTTAGCCAATTTTTGCTCAACGCCATCCCATGGTCCAGGTGTTGTTGCTTTAAGTGAAAGTGATACGCGTCCTTCTTCTTCGTTAAGATCAAGGATTTTCACTTCAATTTCTTCACCAACAGTTACAACTGATTTTGGTGATACGTTACGTTCATGTGACAATTCAGTCAAGTGAACCAATCCGTCAACACCACCAAGGTCGATGAAAGCACCGAAACTTGTGATACGTGCAACTTTACCAGTTACTACATCACCAACAGCCAATTTACCGAATACTTCAGCGCGAGCTGCTGCTGTAGCTGCTTCAACAACTTCACGACGTGAAAGGATGAAGCGGTTTTCTTTAGCGTCAACTTCTTTGATTTTAGCATCAAATTCTTGACCTACAAAACGCTCAGTGTTACGTACGAAACGAGTATCCAACATTGAAGCTGGGATAAATCCACGAACACCTTCAAATTCTACTGAAAGTCCACCTTTAACGGCACGAGTTCCTTTAACAGTAACAACTTCTTCTTCGCGACCAACAAGTTTGTCCCATGCTTTGCGAGCTTCAAGGCGTTTTTTAGATACAAGGTATGTAACTGTATCAGTATCTTTACCAACTACTTGACGAAGTACAAGAACATCCAATACTTCTCCTACTTTAACAAAGTCATTGATATCTGCATCGCGATCGTTTGTCAATTCGCGAAGAGTCAAGACACCTTCAACACCAGTTCCAGAGATTGCAACGTTAGCTTGAGTCGCATCAACTGTCAATACTTCAGCACTAACAACATCACCAGTCTCAACTTGGCTAACGCTATTTAGCAAATCTTCAAATTCGTTCATCTAAAAAATCCTCCAACAATCAAGTTTTTCTTAAACTTGACATACTTATAATTTTTTTCCTAAGCACCCGCAAGGACATGTTCATATCGTTCACGTCTTTCAATTATAAAAATAAAATACCCTAAGATATTTTGCTTTTTATCTTGATCATTACCTAAGAACTGGGGTAGCTGGATTCGAACCAACGCATGAGGGAGTCAAAGTCCCTTGCCTTACCGCTTGGCTATACCCCATTGATGAAATGGAGAGAGAGGGATTCGAACCCCCGAACCCGAAGGAGCGGATTTACAGTCCGCCGCGTTTAGCCTCTTCGCTATCTCTCCTACAATCAACATGGACTATTATATCATGAAAATTTCAAAAAAACAAGACTTATTTTGCTAAATTATAATTTTCAATCAAAATTTCCACAGCTTTTTCCAATTTTTTATAAAAACTATCGACGTTTCCATTCTTTATGATGGCAAATTGTCCGTCTAATTCGGCAATTTCTCCGATAACTTTTTTACCAATTGTCAATGTATAGCCTTCAAAACTGTCTTTTCCTACATTAACCTTGGCATCTGCTACTTGAATTTCAATTTTTTTATCTTTCTTACTCATTTCATACCTCTCTTCACTTTTTCTATTTTACAAGAAAATCCCAAAACTAGCAAGAAAAAACTCTATATCGGGCTTGTCCGATATAGAGTTTTCCGCATTATTTAATGTGTTTTTCTAGTTCTTTTTGGTACTTACCATTTGATTCCAATTTTTCTTTTTGCCATTTTTTCAGTGCTTCTTCATATTCTTTTGTTGTAACAATATCTTTTTGCAATTTCATTCCTTTAAAGATATATGGGTCACCCTTAATACCAACTTGTGAGTATGGTTTTGAGAATGGCACGACATTACTTACAACTGGAGAACCACCAGATGAGGCTGTTGGCATCAATAATGAACTATCTGTCAACCAAGCTTGAGCCTTGGCATATTTTTCATAGCGTTCTTCAAGATTTGTAGTTTCTGAATCTGCATCATCCAATAATTTCTTATATTGGTCCAAACCAAGTTTAGCTACAACATCCTTATCTTTCCCTTTAGTAATACCAAGGTGTTTCATAGCAGAACCTGATTTAGGATCCATGATATTCAAGTAAGATGCTGGGTCTTGATAGCTTGGAGCCCATCCTGTACTGTTCAAATCATAATCTTTTTGAGAAGGAACACGCGCTTGAGAAGTGATTGTTTCCTTTTCATTATCTGTCATTTGAAGAACGTCGATAACAACATTTTCAGCACCAAGAGTTGATTCAATAGACTGTTTGAAAGAGTTGCTTTGTTGAACAGCGATGGTATCTGTTTGTTCAACTGGGACATCCAAGTGAATTGGGAATGTTACCCCTTTAGATTCCAAGTCTTTCTTAGCTTTTTCGAAAGCAGCTTTAGCCTTGTCAGGATTGTAGATAGAATCCTTACCGTCAACTAGCTCAACATCTTTCCATTGGTCACCATAGTTCACCAACTCTGCTTGAGCGATTTGACCAAAGTTTTTACCACCTGCTTGTACAAAGTTGTCAGGAACGAGGCTGTTACGAATAATCTTGTCCGCACCGTCTTCACCATTTAGCTGGGCAGCATAAGAATGGCGGTTGAAGGCAAAGTTGATAGCCTGACGGAAGTCCTTATTAAGCATAGCTTCTTTAGTAGAAGTCTTTTGCTCTTCACTTGTTTTCGCAGTTTTATTATATGATTGACGATTTACGTTAAAGGTGAAGTAATAACTACTTGAGTCCTGTGGGCTATAAGTGATTTTATCTCCGTATTGTTCCAAAGTTGAAGCAAAGTTTGAGCTACTTGGGAAGAGACGGGCTGTCGTATAGGCACCTGAAGAGAAGCTACGAATCAACGATTCCTGATCAGAACCATCGTAGTAAGTCAATTTGACCTTTTCAATTTTTACCTTTTCTTTATCCCAGTAATTTGGGTTTTTCTCGTATTCGATCAACGATTTAGAAGTCAAGGTCTTCAAGATATAAGGACCATTGTAAAGAATCCCTGCTGGAGTAACTGCTCCATAATCTTTACCTGATGCCTTCAAAAACTCTTCATTTACAGGCAACATCGTTGCTGTGGTGACTTTAGAGTTCCAGAAGCTTTCTGGTTTGTTTAGGGTATATTCAACTGTGTAATCGTCCAAAGCTTTGACACCAACTGTAGAGAAATCATTCGTTTCACCAGTCATGTAGGCATCCAAGCCCTTAATTGAATTTTGGATCAGAGAGACACCGTCTGACTTACCGTCGGCCACGTGTTTTAGTCCTGTTACAAAGTCATGGGCTGTTACTTCGGCGTATTCTTCACCTTCTGAAGTGTACCATTTAACCCCTTTACGTAGTTTATAGGTATAAGTCAAACCATCTTTTGAGACAGACCAATCTTCAGCCAGGGAAGGAATAACATTTCCGTATTGGTCGTTTTCCATCAAACCATCAACCACGTTCCCAATGACATCTGTTGTAGAAGTACGAGTCGCTATACTATAGTCCAAAGATGCAGGATCTACTGCATAGACATATGAGAATGTTGTCGGTGCATCTGCTTCTTTATCAGCTTTTCCACAAGCTACTAAAAGAGCTGTTGTGCTCAGGACCACTCCTGCTGTTAAGAGCCACTTTTTCGATTTCATAAAAAATCTCCTTTAGTTTATTTTAATCTACTTTTACAATCCAACCTTCTGGCGCTTCAATATCGCCAAACTGAATTCCTGTCAATTCATCATATAATTTACGAGTCACAGGACCTACTTCTGTTTCGCTATAGAACACATGGAAATCATCACCGTGCTGAATTCCACCAATTGGAGAAATAACTGCTGCTGTACCACAGGCACCTGCCTCTACAAAACGGTCAAGGTTATCAATTGGGACATCCCCCTCAATAGGAGTTAAGCCCAAGCGATGTTCTGCCAAATAAAGCAAAGAATACTTGGTAATAGATGGCAAGATAGAAGGACTCAATGGTGTTACAAATTCATTATCAGCTGTAATTCCAAAGAAGTTAGCTGAGCCGACTTCTTCAATCTTTGTATGAGTTGATGGGTCTAGATAGATAACATCTGAGAAATGACGTGACTTGGCCAATTTCCCTGGCAAGAGACTTGCAGCATAGTTTCCACCAACCTTAGCCGCACCTGTACCATTTGGAGCCGCACGGTCGTATTCATCCTGAATCAAGAAGTTGGTTGGAACCAATCCACCCTTAAAGTAATTTCCAACTGGCATAGCAAAGATGGTGAAAATGTACTCTTCTGCCGGTTTAACCCCAATAATATCTCCGACACCAATCAAAAGAGGGCGAAGATATAAGGTTCCACCTGTTCCATATGGAGGTACATATTCTTCATTCGCACGAACAACTGCCTTACAAGCGTCTACAAACATTTCTGTTGGAACTTGTGGCATCAAGAGACGGTCACATGTCCGTTGCAGACGTTTAGCATTTTCATCAGGACGGAAAAGTTGAATACTGCCATCCTTAGTACGATAAGCTTTCAAACCTTCAAATGCTTGTTGACCATAGTGAAGACTTGGAGAAGACTCTGAAATATGCAAGTTTGCATCCTCTGTAAGCTCTCCTTGATCCCATTGTCCATTTTTAAAATGAGCAATATAGCGATAAGGTAATTTCATATAGGAAAAACCGAGATTTTCCCAATCAATCGTTACTGTCATATTCCACTCCTTATTCTAAAAACCTATTTCTTTTATTCTACACTATTTTTCTAAAATAGCAAGTATATTTTGTAATTTTCAGAAAATTTCTTCAATAAAAAAGAACCAGCTCTTAGAACTGATTCTTCATTTCACTTATTTGACTTCTGTAAATACTTCTTTAAGATAAGCGTCAAAAACTTCTTCATCTGAAATAGTATCAGAAATGAAGCTTCCGTTGCTAGTGCGTTCTGACAAGTTCAAGTCTAGCAATCGGCTTTCATAGATTGTTCCTTTGTTTGATTGAACAAGCAGCGTTTGGTCGTTCTCTTCCACTTCTGTACTGAAGAGATCACCAATAAAGCCTTGTTCTGCAACCGCTCCTGCCAAGAAGACACGATGCGGTTTGTTTTTCAACTCACGCAAGACTTGTAAGCCACGTTTGGCACGGCTGGTTGCCGGAATTTCGGCAATAGAAACACGTTTCAAACTTCCACGTTGGGTCAAGAGGTAGAAGGATGAGGTGTTACAGATAAAGGCGGATTGGAGGACATCATCTGCTTTCAGGTTCATAGCTTTGACACCTGCAGCCTTAGCACCGACAACTGGTACCTCTTCGATATTGAAACGAAGGGCATAACCATTTTGGCTAATCAAAAGAACATCATCTAGTTTAATCGGAGCCACTGCTACAATCTGGTCTGTCTCGTCTTTGAGCTTAGCATACTTGACAGACTTAGACTTGTAGGTCCGCCATGGAGTGAATTCTTTGCGTTCTACACGCTTAATTTGACCAAGACGAGTTGCAGCAAAATAGGTTGTCGCATCATCAAACTGATCCACGACTTCCACATAAAGGATTTCTTCGTTAGTTTCGAAGTTTGTGATGGTTTGGCTCAGATGCTCTCCAATATCCTTCCAGCGAATATCTGCCAATTCATGGATTGGTCGATAAATGACATTTCCAAGACTTGTGAACATCAAAAGATGCTGTGTTGTCTTAGCAGCTTGTACAAAGATCAAACGGTCATCATCACGCTTGCCAATTTCATCTAAAGTTGAAGCAGCAAAGGAACGTGGACTAGTACGCTTGATGTAACCTGCCTTGGTCACGCTAACATAGGTATCTTCCTCAGCGATCAGACTAGCTGTATCGATCTCAATTGCTTTCGCAGTGTCTTCTAACGAACTCAAACGCGGAGTCGCAAACCTCTTCTTAACCTCACGAAGTTCTTTCTTCATGAGATTGTACATAGTCCGCTCATCACCGATAATAGCTGCAAGCATGGCAATCTTCTCACGAAGTTCTGCTTCTTCTTCCTGTAAGACAACCACATCGGTATTGGTCAAACGATACAGTTGCAAGGTTACGATAGCCTCAGCCTGTTCTTCCGTAAAATCATAGCTGACCTTAAGATTTTCCTTAGCGTCCGCCTTATTCTCAGAAGCACGGATAAGCGCAATGACTTCGTCCAAGATTGAAATCACACGAATCAAACCTTCGACGATATGGAGACGTTTTTCAGCCTTTTCCTTATCAAAGCGTGAACGCGCCAAAATCACTTCACGACGGTGGGCAATATAGCTAGACAAGATTGGGACAATACCGACCTGACGAGGTGTGAAATTGTCAATCGCCACCATGTTAAAGTTGTAGTTGATTTGCAGGTCTGTGTACTTAAAGAGATAGTTTAGAACCAGCTCCGTATTAGCGTCTTTTTTGAGCTCAATAGCGATTCGAAGACCGTCACGGTCAGACTCATCGCGAACCTCAGCAATACCAGCTACCTTATTATTGACACGAACATCATCGATTTTCTTAACCAGATTGGCCTTGTTGATTTCATAAGGAATCTCAGTGATAACGATTTGTTCCTTACCACCTTTTAGCTTTTCAATCTCAGTCTTGGAACGAACAACCACGCGCCCCTTACCAGTTTCGTAAGCCTTCTTGATTTCATCACGACCCTGGATAATCCCTCCAGTCGGGAAGTCTGGTCCAGGCAAGAATTCCATGAGTTTGTCCACCTTGGCTGTTGGGTGGTCAATCATGTAAACAGTCGCATCAATGACTTCAGCCAAATTATGTGGTGGAATATCCGTAGCATATCCAGCCGAAATACCAGTCGAACCATTTACCAAGAGATTTGGAAAGGCTGCTGGCAAGACTGTCGGCTCTTTCTCGGTATCGTCAAAGTTCCAAGCAAAGGGAACGGTCTTCTTCTCGATATCTTGAAGAAGGTAGCCAGCAATTTCAGACAAACGCGCCTCGGTATAACGCATAGCCGCAGGTGGATCTCCGTCCATAGAACCGTTATTACCGTGCATTTCAACTAGAATCTCACGATTTTTCCAGTCCTGTGACATACGAACCATGGCATCATAGATAGAACTGTCACCGTGTGGGTGGAAATTCCCCATGATGTTACCGACAGACTTGGCCGACTTGCGGTAGCTCTTGTCAAAGGTATTGCCATCCTTATTCATAGAATAAAGAATACGGCGCTGAACCGGCTTCAAGCCATCCCGAATATCTGGCAAGGCCCGGTCTTGAATAATGTATTTGGAGTAGCGACCAAAGCGCTCTCCCATGATGTCCTCCAGGGACATGTTTTGAATGTTAGACATAATAATTCTCTTTTTAGTGTTTTATTGTAAAGTAAATCTATAATTTATAAATTTAACTGTTTCTTTGTAGGTAGTGAGAAAAGAAGAGCAATCCTACTAATCCTAGAATGAATAAAAGATTAATTTTAATAACAAATAAGCTAAGTAGGGTATTAATTAGGCCGTGAAAAATGGCGCAAAAAAGGACTGACTTAGTCTTTTTGAAAACAGCTGCAAGAAGAATACTGAGATAAATTGCAAATAGACTGAATAATATAAAAGGCATCCCACTTTGGGAACTTCCAATCACAAACCATAAAGGTACATGCCATATTGCCCAAATAGAACCTGTTATCAAACCGGAAATCCAAAAAGAGAATCTAGTTTCCAAAGTTGGTTGCAAGACACCTCGCCATCCCAATTCTTCTTCGCCACCATAAACACAGACTGCACTCAAAAAAACAACTAACAAATTTTCTAGTGGAAAAGCCGTATTAAGCTCCTTAGAGGAGAAAGCAATGACACCTGTCTGCACGAAAATTAGTAAAAGAAATAACAAAATATATTTCTTTGAGTCCCCTAAGATAAAAGAGACTATGCTTTTAATGGGTTTTTGAGGCAAACAAGAAATGGCTGCAATGGTTGGACCGAAACCTCCTAGTAAATGGAGAAAAACTCCTAGTGGACTTGTTAGACTTAAGAGGCTCATTTGCGTCAGAAAAGCGAGCAATCCCCAACCAAATCCCCAAGAAATGAGAAAACTAATCAGTAAAAATTTTGTTATCTTATTATTTTGTAAATATTTTATTTGTTTCTAGTCTCTCCTTAGCATACTCAATCATCTTCTCAGCAGTTACTTTGTCATATTGGAAGCCGGTTTTGAGAGAGAAGGCCTGCGCTTCTTTATGGAAAAAGTTCATGGTAGCCAAAAGAGACTTGGTAAGGCTTTTCTGGTCAAAAAAGTCAAGCAAGGCTGTAAATTCTTTCTCTTTCTCAGCAGGCAAATACTGAAAGAGGTACTTGTAGTTCTTGCCAACATCGACCATTCCCTTATCTGCTGCCACTTGCCAAGCTAAAAGCTTGAGCATTTCTTGTTGGCAGATTCCATAGAGATGGTCCGTCGCATAGATGACTTGATGGCGACAGATTCCTTTAACCACGTAAGCTGACACCCACCAAAATTCATTGCAGGAATTTTTAAAATCCATTTCAGTAGCTGAGATTATCCAGTAACGCTCTGGATTTGGGAAATAAGGTTCAAATAAATTTTCTGGATCTTCTAAAACAGTGAATCCTGCTTCACTGTCCACCCATTCTTGAATGTATTCTTTAGGGCAAAGACTTAAATCGATACGATTGCCATCTTCAAAAAGCATGAGATAAAGACAACGATTACCAAGACTGACTTCTTGCTCAATAATGCGTTTCCCAAACTGATTCAACCAAGAAAGGTCACTCGTCAGATTATCAAAATCATCCACAATATAGACCACATCATAGTCTTGAAATTCATCTTTTGGAGCTTTTGCATCAGTTCGTGAACCGGACATAGCGACAGCCTCGACTTTTAGACTTTTTGCGGTTTGTAAAATTAATCTTAGCATTTGCGCTTCACTTCTATGTTGTCTGCACATATCTTTTATAGAATTATTTTTCATTGCCGTCTTGCTCCTCTTGTTTTTGGATGCCTCGTATTCTTTTCATCTCAAGTTCTCCTACTATCAATTGGACAGTTGAACAAATCCCCAAAACGATTAAAATAAAATAAAACAAATTCATATCGTTTCTATGATATATTTGAAAGCTTCTCCATAATACAAAAGTATTTACTAATGAAAGAAGGAAAAGTAAAATAGCATTGAATAGGAGTGTTATAGCAAACTTACTCTTAAAATACCTATAATGTTTTCCAATCCGATAGAGGGTATATAGTGAGAAAACAATCATCAAAGGTGTGAAGGCAAGTGCATATAAATATAATAAGATAAACCCTATTCCTGAGTATGGTTTACTTTCCATTGGTAGATCTAATAAACAGATACCAATAGTGAGGATGTTCAATATAAACAAGGATACTGTGCGAGCACACTCTTTTCTACCTTTATTGGTCATTAAATCATATATAATTCCAAAAATGGCCAAGAGAACAAGGAAAAAAGGCATCATTAATAACGTAATCAATCCAGCACCTCCAATAGTTTTAGCGATTGTTTACCTACAAAAGATGATCGTCACCTTTACTTGAACTTCATAAATCCCTTGTCTACCCTTCGTAATAATATGAAGCATCCACACCTTTAAAGAAACGGGCCTGAGTGAGGTCATCAGTTTGATTATTCAAGAGGAGATACTTGAGTTCTCCAGTCGACACTGCACTACGCTTCATGGCATTCAGGTATTCATCCTTATCAATGGCGTTCCAATCTACCACTTTACCCAGCTTCTGACGCAGCATACAATCTAGCCAAATCCGCATGGCGAGTCCATTCCCCTCTCGGAAAGGATGAGCAATGTTCATATCCGCGTATTTATCGACAATCTGGTCAAAATTCTCTGAGGGAGCTTGTTAATGTAGCGCAGCGATTGCTCCAAAAACATGCGGGGCGCAAACTAAAAATCGTCCTTGCCGATATTGACGTCGCGAATGTGTACAGCGAAATCGTAGATGTCGCCAAAAAGCTGGGCGTGGATAGCCGACAAGCCAACAAAGGTGCCGACCTCAAAGGCAAACAACTGCCCACTCCCAAAGAGTTGCTTGACTCTGACCTTAGTCAGGCGCTCCTCCTTGCGTGCCAGTTTCGCGCTACTGGTTATCCCCATTTATTATCTAAAACCACGGCTACCTTCTTTCTTGTTGATAAATTTGCGCCAATCCCTCCAAGCTGACCTTTTTCTGCCAGCCGTTTTTTTGAAAATAAACCGCTAGCAAGTTTTTAGTCAGGTGATTTTTAATCAGTTAGTTTATTGACATGCATATAATTATGTATTACATCATCTATTACTTTAGTTCATTAGAAATATGATCGTATAAAAACTCAGCCATGTACTTTCGCCTTTGAGCAAAGTCATCTTCATTAAATTGAATAACACCATCCTTTTTAAAAGTATCTAAAAATAGCTTAACATTGCTATACCGACTATTTTTATAGATAACCTCTTTCTCCTTAACTGATTTATCATCGGCGAGATTATTTAGATGTTCTTCCAACAAGATCATATTCCCAATGTTATTTACTTTATCTGGATTATCTTTTGATTCAGGAATAATATGTTCTATTGAATATCCCAGTAAACTTTCATTTCCCCCTACGATTTCTTCAAATCTCCGCAATGAATATTTTGTTATAAGGTTTGATTTCTTATCCTTTTTAGATCTCGTTTCTTTTTGATAAGACAACTTACCAAAATTATCCACAAATTTCTCCCTTGATGGCAATAAAGCAAATAATTCCTTTTTAAAATCTTCCAGAATTTTTGGTAACTCTTCATTACTGGCTTTATAGATTTTTCTTGCAGTATTGGCATACCGTGTTTCTAATTTATTATTTGGACTTGAAGTAATTGCATTATACAAATAGTGAAAGTTTTCTAAACTTTTTATAAAACCAATTAAAATCTTCTTCTTTATTTTGGGCTTCTTAGGATCAATCACATTATATCTTTCACATAGTACAAGAATAAGTAACTGGGATTGTTGTATAGAGAAGTAGTCGGTCAAACAAGTAATTGAATAATTGAATCTTTTAATATCTTTATCAGACCAGTTATGTTTTTTAAACAAATCTTCGTCTTTATTAAAAACTTTTACATATAATTCAGAAGATTTTTCAAGTTGTTGTAAAAACTCTAGGTAGTCATTTTTATTAATTTTTTTCTTGAAATTTTTATATAATTCTGATTCTGTACTATTTGAATTTCTTGAAATCCAGTAATATCTATAAAATTTCTCTTTTGAAATTGGTCCTTTAAATTTAGATAAATTATCTGTTATATTTTTCCAAGTTTCTCTAGCATCATCTTTGGGAACGATCTTATCCTCTACAGAAAAAATTTCATTTTTTATCATATCTAAAGAAGACAAACTCTTACCTTTAGAATTTATATTTTCAAAAATAACATTTACACTTTCTTCCTGCTGTGAAGAAATATATATGACTTGACTATTTAATAGTTGATCTCGTAATAGCTTCAATAACTCTTCATGCGAAAGATTATATTTTTCTAATATATCCTTTAAATTATTCTCTCTAAGTTTCTCAATAAAAAATTCATAGGCGTATTTTATACAACGTTCCTCATCAGTCAGATCATCTTCATTCTTCTCCCGATTAAGAATATGCTGATAATTCTTATAATAATCTTGGAAATTCCCATTATCATTTACATATAATCTTTTTTGTATCTTATCCGCAAAATAACTTCCTGCTGTATCGTTTTTTAAAATAACAAATTCTTCCCCATCATCATTTTCAGCAATCACATAGTCCCAAACCTTATTAGCCAATGTTTCTCTGATATCTAAAAATGACGCAGACAAAGCCGATAAAAAAATCGTAAAAGTTGTCATTCTTTGTTGACCATCAACGATTTCTATTGGTTTATTAGGTTGTATCATATCACCTATCAAAATGATTGTACCAAAAAAATACTCACTTGTCTTAATATCTCCTTCTTGTTCAGTTAATTGACCTAATATATCATTCCAGAAATCTATCAATTCCTTGCTATTCCACGAATACTCTCTTTGGTATCTAGGAATTAAATAAGTTTTTTTCGATAATAAATCGCTTATTTTTATAGGTTGAACGGTAAAATCCATAAACTACTCCTTATTATGTGGATATTTATTTTCTAAATTCTTTAGTTTAAAATTGGTAAGCCATATCTTCTTATGCAAACAGTTTCTTCTTAAAACACTGTCGCTTCTTCCAGCGTAAATTTGACATTATCTTCAATCCACTTGCGGCGTGGTTCGACCTTGTCGCCCATGAGGACATTGACACGGCGTTCTGCGCGGGCTAGGTCTTCGATTGTGACACGGATAAGAGTGCGGGTTTCTGGATTCATGGTTGTTTCCCAGAGTTGGTCCGCATTCATCTCACCAAGACCTTTGTAGCGTTGGAGGGTAGCGCCTTTGCCGAACTGCTTGCGGAGTTCTTCTAGCTCACCGTCCGTCCAAGCGTAGGCCACTTCTTCTTTCTTGCCTTTTCCTTTGGACATCTTGTAAAGAGGCGGAAGGGCGATATAGACATGTCCTGCCTCAACTAGCGGACGCATGTAACGATAGAAAAATGTCAAGAGCAAGGTTTGGATATGAGCACCGTCAGTATCCGCATCAGTCATGATAATGATCTTGTCATAGTTGGCATCTTCAATGGAGAAGTCTGCTCCCACACCCGCACCAATGGTATAAATCATGGTATTGATTTCTTCATTTTTGAGGATATCCGCCATCTTGGCCTTGGCTGTATTGATGACCTTACCACGAAGAGGTAGGATAGCCTGGAACTTACGGTCACGGCCTTGTTTGGCAGAACCACCGGCAGAGTCTCCCTCGACCAGATAGAGTTCATTCTTAGCAGGATTCTTAGACTGGGCTGGGGTCAATTTTCCAGACAACAAGCCCTTGTCTTTCTTATTTTTCTTACCATTTCGGCTCTCATCACGTGCTTTTCGTGCCGCTTCTCGAGCATCACGCGCCTTGATAGCCTTGCGGATGAGGTTAGAAGCCAGTTCACCATTTTCCATAAGGAAGAAGGTCAACTTATCCGCCACAATTCCATCCACAACTGGACGAGCTAGGGGACTTCCTAGTTTGTCCTTGGTCTGGCCTTCAAACTGCAAATGTTCTTCAGGAACTAAGATAGAAAGAACGGCTGCTAGTCCTTCACGATAGTCTGAACCTTCAAGGTTTTTATCTTTTTCCTTGAGAAGCCCCGTCTTACGCGCATAGTCATTCATAACCTTGGTAATAGCGGACTTGAGTCCTGTCTCATGCGTTCCACCATCCTTGGTACGAACGTTATTAACAAAGGACAAAATATTATCTGAAAATCCATCATTATACTGGAGGGCCACTTCCACTTGGAAACCGTTGTCTTCACCTTCAAAGTATAGAACTGGCGTCAAAGTTTCCTTGTCTTCGTTTAGATAAGAAACAAAGTCCTGTACCCCATTTTCATAGTGAAACTCAACAAACTCATCTGTGCGTTTATCCGTTAGAGACAAGGTCACATTTTTCAAGAGAAAGGCTGACTCATTGAGGCGTTCTGAAATGGTATTGTACTTGAAGTCTGTCGTCGAAAAGATAGTCGCATCTGGCATGAAGGTGACTTTGGTGCCTGTTTTAGACTTAGGTGCTGTACCAATTTTCTTCAAGGTCGTGACAGGTTTGCCACCATTTTCAAAACGTTGCTTATAGATTGCACCATCGCGAGTGATTTCAACTTCTAGCCAGCTAGAAAGGGCGTTAACAACGGAAGAACCCACCCCGTGGAGACCACCAGATGTCTTGTAGCCACCCTGACCGAATTTCCCTCCGGCATGAAGAATGGTAAAGATTACTTCAACCGTTGGGATTCCCATAGCATGCATACCAGTTGGCATCCCACGTCCATGGTCTTGCACAGTCAAACTCCCATCTTTATTGATGGTCACATCAATACGATCACCAAATCCAGACAAGGCCTCATCGACAGCATTGTCGACGATTTCCCAGACTAGGTGGTGGAGCCCAGCGCCATCGGTCGATCCGATATACATCCCTGGACGTTTTCGGACCGCATCCAACCCTTCTAGCACCTGAATGGCATCATCATTATAATTGTTAATATTGATTTCCTTTTTTGACACAAGGAACCTCCTATTCGTTCATCTTTACTATTCTACAGGTTTTCCAAGGATTTTGCAAAATTTTTCTTTCTCCGGTGTGACAATTTCAGAAGAGATTCTCTGCCTTTCTTCTCCATTTCATGATATAATAGGAGTATGATTACAATAGTTTTATTAATCCTAGCTTATCTGCTGGGTTCGATTCCGTCTGGTCTCTGGATTGGACAAGTATTCTTTCAAATCAATCTGCGCGAGCATGGTTCTGGTAACACTGGAACGACCAATACCTTCCGCATTTTAGGCAAGAAAGCTGGTATGGCAACCTTTGTGATTGACTTTTTCAAAGGAACCCTAGCAACACTGCTTCCGATTATGTTTCATCTGCAAGGAGTTTCGCCTCTCATCTTTGGACTTTTGGCTGTCATTGGACATACCTTCCCTATCTTTGCAGGATTTAAGGGAGGCAAGGCTGTCGCAACCAGTGCTGGAGTGGTTTTCGGATTTGCACCTGTCTTCTGTCTCTACCTTGCAGTTGTTTTCTTTGGAACCCTCTATCTTGGTAGTATGATTTCACTATCTAGTGTCACAGCATCTATCGCGGCTGTCATCGGGGTTCTACTCTTTCCGCTTTTTGGTTTTATCCTGAATCACTATGACCCTCTCTTCATCTTCATTATCCTAGCACTTGCTAGTTTGATTATCATTCGTCATAAGGATAATATCTCTCGTATCAAAAATAAAACTGAAAATTTGGTCCCTTGGGGATTGAACCTAACTCACCAACATCCTAAAAAATAAAACGCCAGTTCATTTGTACTGACCCCAAAAAGTTAGACAATTAATTTATCCAAAGGATTTAGTTCTGTATTGTACAGGACTGAGTCCTTTTAGTTTTACCTTAATTCGTTTATTGTTGTAGTAATCAATATAGTCAACAATGGCTTGTTCCAATTGATTAAGTGATTTAAAGGTTTTCTCATAACCATAAAACATCTCCGATTTCAGAATGCCAAAGAAAGATTCCATCATACCGTTGTCTGGACTGTTACCTTTACGTGACATGGATGCTTGAATTCCCTTACTCTCTAGGAACTGATGATAAAAATCGTGTTGATATTGCCAGCCTTGGTCACTATGGAGAATTGTATTTTCGTAGTGCTTCTCTGTGAATGCCTGTTCCAACATTGTTTTTACTTGTTCTAAGTTGGGTGAAGTTGAAAGATTATAGGCGATAATTTCACTATTAAAGCCATCTAAAACTGGTGATAAGTAAAGCTTTTGAGCACTTGCTGGAATGGAAAATTCTGTCACGTCTGTGTAGCACTTTTCTATTGGTTTGGCTGCTTCAAATTGGCGTTGAATGAGGTTATCTGCTTTCTTGCCAACGTCTCCTTTATGAGAAGAATATTTTCGTTTCTGTCGCATTTTAGCTTGTAAATTGAGTACTTTCATCAAGCGTTGAACTCTTTTCTGATTTACCAGATAACCACGATTTCTTAGTTCTAAATGAACCCGACGATAACCATAATTTCCCTTGTGTTCGATAAAAATGGATTGAATTTCAGCTTTAAGTTCTTGGTCCTTATCTGGTTTATCTAGCTGTTTCAAGTGATAGTAGTAGGTTGAACGAGCTAGTTTAATGGCTTTTAGAAGAATATCTAACGAAAACTCAGTCATTAATTCTTGAACAATTTCTGTCTTTCTTCTTTCTCTTTTTCCTCCTTCAATCGGAGTTCTCTTAACTTTTTTAGGACGGCATTCTCCGCTCTCAGATACTCATTTTCTGCTTGAAGACGTTCTAATTCTGTCCTCTCTTCAGGTCTCGTTTTTGGCTTACGTCCCATTTTAGGTGCTCTCCCTCTTGTTTTCTCAACAATAGTATACCCGTTTTTCTTGTATTGTGCTAGCCAATTAAGAAGTATCGTACGACTCGGGAGGCCGTATTCAAGAGAAACTCTATCTTTAGTCCAGCATTCATGTAAGACTTTATGAATCATTTCTTGTTTTAAATCAGGAGAATAGTAACGATTTTTTCCTTTTTTGACGAACTCTATTCCGTAACGATCAATCAATTTAATCATGTACCTAATATTAGAATTGTTTATCCCAAATTTATTTGAAAGCTTCTCTATGCTATATCCTTGTTTTCTAAGTTCATAGATTTGAACTTTATCATCATAAGTTAATTTCATAATAAAAACACCCCAAAAGTTAGATTTTTTCTGTCTAACTTTTGGGGTGCAGTTCAATTCTGTACTGACGTTTTTTTGTATGCTTATTTTGATTTGATATAGTTGATACCATCTGCTTTTGGTGCAACTGCTTTTCCAAAGAAGGCTGCCAAGACAAGAATGGTCAAAACATAAGGTGCGATTTGAAGGTAAACCGCAGGCACTCCTTGTAGGAATGGCAATTGAGATCCGATAACAGCCAAACTTTGTGAAAGTCCAAAGAAGAGACTAGATAGCATGGCTCCGATTGGATTCCATTTCCCAAAGATCATCGCGGCAAGGGCGATAAATCCAGGTCCAACAATAGTTGTCACTGAGAAGTTAACTGAGATGGATTGAGCATAAATCGCTCCACCAATTCCACCTAGGAAACCTGAAATGATAACCCCTAAATATCTCATCTTGTAGACATTGATTCCCAAGGTATCCGCTGCTTGAGGATGTTCACCAACAGAGCGGAGACGGAGACCAAAGCGCGTCTTGAAGAGGATAAACCAAGCAAGGAATGAGAAGGCAATCGCCAAGTAACCAAGCAGACTAGTCGACTTGAAGAAGATATCCCCAATCACTGGGATATTAGCCAAGACTGGGAAATCAAAGCGTCCAAAAGTCTGACTTAGGTTATCGGTTTGTCCTTTGTTATAAAGAACTTTCACCAAGAAAACAGCCAAGGCTGGCGCCATCAAGTTCAATACCGTACCGCTGACAACATGGTCTGCACGGAAATGAACTGTCGCTGCTGCGTGGATGATAGAGAAGACACCACCAACCAATCCTGCTACAAGCAAGGATAGCCATGGAGTTGCTGCTCCAAATTGTTCTGCAAATTCAAGGTTAAAGACAACTCCAGAAAAGGCACCCATAACCATAATTCCTTCAAGGCCGACGTTTACGACACCACCACGTTCAGAGAAAACACCACCAATACTTGTAAAGATGAGGGGGGCTGAGTAAATCAGCATAGAAGACACCAAGAGGGTGAGCAAGGTTGTAATAGACATCTTTACTTACCTCCTTTAACTTGTTTTTTCGGTTTGACAAAGCGTTCGATAAGGTAATGAACACTGACAAAGAAGATAATAGACGCTGTTACAATGCTGACAAGCTCAGACGGTACCTGCGCCGCATTCATACCAGGGGCTCCAACTTGGAGAACACCAAATAGGAAGGCTGCAAAGAGAATACCAATTGGTGAGTTAGCCGCAAGCAGACTAACCGCCATCCCGTTAAATCCGACAGCCAATGACGCCCCTTGAACATAGACGTTCTGGAAGGTTCCAAGTCCTTCAACAGCTCCACCAAGACCTGCCAAGGCACCTGAAATAATCATTGAAAGGATAATCGTTCTTTTTGCAGAAATACCAGCATATTCTGAAGCATGTGGATTAAGACCAACCGCACGGATTTCAAAACCAAGGGTTGTTTTCTTGAGCATGAACCAAATGACTGCAACGGCAATGAGAGCAAAGAAAATACCAATATTCATCCGTGAGTTACCAGTCAATTCGGACAACCAAGGTGTCTGATAGGTTGCATTAGCCCCAACACGAATGGTCGAATCTGTACTTTGCATAAAGTCTTTAGGAAAGGCATGGATAAAGGCATTCCCTACATACAAAACGATGTAGTTCATCATGATGGTTACGATAACCTCTGACGTCCCTAGATAGGCTCTAAGAATACCCGGAATCGCTCCTACAATCCCACCAGCAATCAAGGCAATCACGATAGTCGCTAGAATCATTAAGGGACGTGGCGTATCTGGATGCGACAAGGCAAACCAACCACTGAGAATCCAACCTGCCAAAGCCTGACCAGGAAGCCCAACGTTAAAGAAACCTGCACGACTGGCAACGGCAAAACCAAGACCAATCAGGATTAGAGGCCCCATAGCACGGAAGATTTCTCCAATCCCACGCAGGCTACCAAAGGCTGTATAGAACAATTCTTCATAGCCCCAAATAGCATCATAACCGAAGATCCACATGACAATGGCTCCAAGTAAAATTCCTAGGAAGACAGAAATCAAGGGAACCGAAATTTGTTGTAATTTTTTAGACATCACTCTTCTCCTTTCCCAAGTTTCCACCAGCCATCAAGACACCAAGTTCTTGTTTATTGGTTGTTTCTGGTGATACAATACCTTGAATCTTACCATCGTGGATAACGGCAATACGGTCTGAGACGTTTAAAATCTCATCCAATTCAAAGCTGACAACAAGGACAGCCTTGCCATTATCACGCTCTTCAATCAAGCGCTTGTGGATATATTCAATGGCACCGACATCCAAACCACGAGTTGGTTGGCTGACGATAAGGAGATCAGGATCTCGATCAATTTCACGAGCAATAATTGCTTTTTGTTGATTTCCTCCTGAGAGTGCAGCTGCAGGAACAAATTCGCTGGCAGCACGAACATCAAACTCTTCCATTAGCTTTTTAGCATAAGAAGTAATATTTGAATAGTTCAAAATTCCATTTTTACTATGTGGTTCTTTATAGTAGGTTTGAAGGGCAATATTTTCAGAAATCATCATTTCCAAAATCAAGCCATCACGGTGGCGGTCTTCTGGAACGTGCCCAACACTCAACTCTGTAATTTGTCGTGGGTGCAAGCCTACAATTGAATCTCCTTTTAGCTCAATGCTACCAGATTCAACCTTACGAAGACCTGTAATGGCTTGAATCAGTTCAGACTGACCATTTCCATCAATCCCCGCAATACCAACAATCTCTCCAGCACGAACGTCTAAGGACAGATTTTTAACAGCTGGAACACCACGGTTTTCATTGACCACCAAATCTTTGATAGACAAGACCACTTCTTTTGGTTGAGATGCTTGCTTCTCTGTTTTAAAGGAAACAGAACGTCCTACCATCATTTCCGCCAAATCAGCATTGGTAGCTCCTGCAATTTCGACGGTTTCAATTGATTTCCCACGACGGATAACTGTAACGCGGTCAGAAACTGCTCGAATCTCGTCCAACTTGTGGGTAATCAAGATAATTGATTTTCCTTCTTTGACAAGATTTTTCAAAATAGCCATCAACTCATCAATTTCTGATGGAGTCAAAACGGCCGTTGGTTCGTCAAAGATAAGGATATCAGCCCCCCGATAAAGGGTTTTTAAAATTTCTACACGTTGTTGGGCTCCAACTGAGATATCTGCTATCTTGGCAGAAGGGTCAACAGCTAAGCCATAACGTTCAGAAAGAGCCTTGATTTCTTTGCTAGCTCCAGCGATATCTAGCACACCATTTTTAGTCAATTCACTACCTAAAATGATGTTTTCAGCCACTGTGAAGGCTTCTACCAACATAAAGTGCTGGTGAACCATTCCGATTCCCAAGCTAGCTGCTTTAGATGGTGAGTCTAGGTTAACAACTTGACCGTTGACCACAATTTCACCACTGGTTGGTTCAAGAAGCCCCGCTAACATGTTCATGAGCGTGGACTTTCCAGCCCCATTTTCTCCTAAAAGTGCATGAATTTCACCTTTTCGTAGGTGCAGGTTGATTTTGTCGTTGGCAACAAATTCACCAAACACCTTGGTAATATCACGCATCTCAATGACATTTTCGTGTGCCATGTGCTCTTCCTTTCAGAGTCTTATTTTATTTCAATAAAACTTGCTAGTTTGTCTAGTAGCAAGCTTTACTGAGACAAAATGACTTTGCCTCAACTCTTAAAAAAGCGGCCGAGGGCCGCTTCCTAAGAAATGACTTCCATCCATTATTTTTCAGGAACTTTTACGCTTCCATCAAGGATTTTAGCTTTTGCATCTTCAACAGCTTTTTTACCTTCTTCTGAAAGGTTTGTTACTGCCAAGTCAACCCCTTTATCTTTCAATGAGTAAACGATCACTTGACCGCCAGGGAATTCACCTTTTTCTGCCTTGTTAGTAATATCTTTTACAGTTGTACCAACTTGTTTCAAAGTAGATACAAGAACGAAGTTTGATTCTTTTCCATCTTTAGAAGTGTATTTGCCTTCTGCTACTTGGTCACGGTCAACACCAATAACCCAAACTTTTTCACTTTCAGAACGGCTTTCGTTGAGTGATTTTGCTTCTGCAAAGACACCAGCACCTGTTCCACCTGCTGCCTGGTAAACAACGTCTGCACCAGCTGCGTATTGTGCTGCTGCAATTGTTTTACCTTTAGCAGCATCACCAAATGAACCAGCATAGTCAACTTGTACTTTGATAGATGGGTCTACTGACTCAACACCAGCTTTAAATCCAGCTGCAAAACGTGAGATAACTTCAGATTCAATACCACCTACAAAACCAACTTGTTTTGTTTTAGTTGTTTTAGCCGCTGCAACACCTGCAAGGTAAGCAGCTTCGTTATCAGCAAATGTTACGCTAGCAACATTCTTTTGATCTTTAATCACATCATCAATCAAGACATAGTTCAAATCAGAGTGGTCTTTTGCTGCTTCTTCAACCGCATTGTGAAGGGCAAAACCAACACCGAAGATTAGGTTGTAACTTCCAGCCGCTTGTTGCAAGTTGTTAGCATAGTCAGCTTCACTTGTTGATTGGAAGTAAGTAAAACCTTTATCTTTTGAAAGATTGTGTTCTTTACCCCAGTCTTGCAAACCTTCCCAAGCTGATTGGTTGAATGATTTGTCATCAACACCACCAGTATCAGTGACGATTGCTGCTTTTGTCTTCACGTCAGAAGATGAAGCTGCGTTACGAGAAGAGCGGTTACCACATGCAGCAAGTCCAACTGCTGCCACTGCAACTAGACCAAGGCCTAGCCATTGTTTCTTGTTCATTACTGAACCTCCTAAATAAGATGTGCAACGATGTTGCAAGTATGGATTGGTTGGCCACAAGGACCGTGCCACTCATAGAGCGACTCAGACTAGTTTAAGTCTGTAAAAGAATATGGAAGTAATTCCCCGACCGTCATCTCGACCGTCGATTTATCTTTTGCGACTAAGGTCACTTTTAGATCTTGTTCAAAAAATTCAGCCATCACTTGGCGACAAGCACCACATGGCGAAATTGGTTTTTCAGTCTCTCCATAGACAATCAATTCTGAAAATTCTCTTTGGCCTTCAGAAACTGCTTTAAAAATCGCTGTACGTTCTCCACAGTTAGTCAAAGAATAACTAGCATTCTCAATATTGACACCTGTATAAGTGCTACAATCTTTCGCCACTAAAACAGCTCCGACTGGAAAATGAGAATAGGGTACATAGGCTTGCTTGCTGGTTTCAATTGCTAGTTCAATCAACTCAGTAGTCGCCATCTGCCAATTCTCCTTTTAAAATGGCTACCCCAGCTGAAGTTCCGATACGGGTCGCACCTGCTTCCACAAAGGCAAGAGCATCTGCATAAGAACGAGCTCCGCCAGCAGCCTTGACTCCCATATCAGGTCCAACTGTTTCACGCATTAATCTAACATCTGCTACCGTCGCACCACCAGTTGAAAAGCCAGTAGATGTTTTAACAAAATCAGCTCCAGCTTTTTGGGCCAATTGGCAAGCCAAAACTTTTTCTTGGTCAGTCAGAAGGCAAGCTTCAATAATGACTTTCACTAACTTGTCACCACTTACTTCCACTACTGCGCGAATATCCGACTCAACCAAATCAAGATTACCTGATTTGAGAGCTCCAACATTGATCACCATATCAATCTCATCTGCACCATTTTGGATAGCTTCCTTGGTTTCAAATGCTTTCACAGCTGAAGTTGTTGCCCCCAAAGGGAAACCTACTACTGTACAGACCTTGACATCTGTGTCTTCAAGCCCTTTTTTAGCATGTTCAACCCAGGTCGGATTAACGCAAACACTGGCAAAATCATACTCTCTAGCTTCAGACAACAAACAATCAATTTGATTTTCTGTCGCATCTTGTTTCAAAAGTGTATGATCGATATATTTATTTAATTTCATATTCGGATTCTCCTGCAGTTTATGAGATGGTTTCTATAATTTCTCGTAAACTTTGCACGCTATCATTTATTTTAACATATTTTTGAAAATCTGTAACTAGCTGAGGAGAAATTTTTCCATTTGTGTATACTTTTGCAACAATTTCTCCCTTTTGAACGGAATCTCCAACTTTCTTTTCAAAAACAATTCCTGTTTCATAGTCCAAGGCATCAGACTTGACTGCACGGCCTGCCCCCAGTCTCATAGCATAAAGCCCAAATTCCATAGCTGGAAGAGCTGAAATGACCCCCGTTTCCTGAGCAGGGATTTCCACCACATGGGCTACATTTACAGGACGATAGAGGTCTTCCAAGTCTCCACCCTGGGCTTTGACCATCTCCTCAAACTTAACCAGTGCTTGACCATTTTCAAGATGTTGGTGAACTTCTTCAACTGTCTTGTTTACATTTGCCAAGTCAAGCATAATTTGAGCCAATTCACAGATGAAGTGGGTAATATCCTGACGACCTTGACCTTGTAAAATCTCCAATGCCTCAAGAATTTCAAGGCGATTTCCAATCGCCCGTCCCAAAGGTTGACTCATATCCGTAATCACTGCTACCGTCTTCCGTCCAACAGCCTTACCAAGCTCCACCATGGTTTGAGCCAATTCACGCGCCTCATCAACCGTCTTCATGAAGGCACCCTCACCGACAGTCACGTCTAGCAAAATAGCATCCGCTCCTGCCGCAATTTTCTTGCTCATCACCGAACTGGCAATTAGGGGAATCGTGTCGACAGTTGCTGTCACGTCACGAAGGGCATAGAGAAGCTTGTCTGCTTTGACCAACTGGTCTGATTGCCCAATGACAGATACACCAATATCCTGCACTTGTGCAATGAAATCCTCTTGACTGCGTTCCACTTGATAGCCCTTAATTGACTCCAATTTATCAATTGTTCCACCAGTATGGCCGAGACCACGACCACTCATTTTTGCCACAGGTACACCAAAGCTAGCAACAAGAGGAGCCAAAATCAAGGTCACCTTATCACCAACACCACCCGTAGAATGCTTGTCAACTTTAATCCCATCAATAGCGGATAAATCAAACTCTTGCCCTGTCTGAACCATCTTCATGGTCAAATCAGAGATTTCTCGAGTTGTCATTCCTTTGAAATAAACAGCCATAGCCAAGGCAGACATCTGATAATCAGGAACAGTTCCTGACACATAGCCTTCAACTAGCCATTCAATTTCACTCGAAGTCAGTTCTTGACCATCTCGTTTCTTTTGGATTAAATCAACTGCTCTCATTCTTTCACACTTCTAAGGATATAGTACCCCTTATCTTTTTTGACGATTTCACAATTGCCAAACACATCTTCCATCTTAGACTTAGCACTTGGGGCCCCTTGTTTTTTCTGGATAACGATTGTTAAATCTCCACCAATTTCCAAGAAATCTTTACTTTTCTCAATGATTTCATGAACCACTTGCTTTCCTGCACGGATAGGAGGATTGGAAATGACATGGTCAAATTTGCCCTCAACTTGTTCATAGATGTTAGACTGGAAAATCGTCGCTTCTACTTTATTTCGTTCAGCATTTTGTCGCGCCAAATCCAAGGCACGGTTATTGATATCGACCATGGTCGCCTGAACTCCATAAGCCTTAGCCAAGGACAAGCCCAAAGGCCCGTAACCACAACCTACATCAAGGACAGTTTCTCCTTCATCGACCTCTAGACACTTGAGCAAGAGTTGACTTCCAAAGTCAACCATTTTCTTGCTAAAAACACCCGCATCCGTCAAAAAGGTCATTTTTTGTCCCAACAACTCTACTCTCAACTCATGAATGTCGTGAGCAGCGTCAGGATTTTCTGCATAATACATTTTACTCATGAAACTATTTTACCATAATTTAACGAAATATTAAATCGTTTCCAAGTAATTTGACAATACGATGTAGTTTGTCATTATTGTTTTAATCGAGAGAAACTTTTTCTATAAGATACTAGATGTTTTTAGTCCCAAAATATGCTATACTAAGATATCGAATCAGAAAGACAAACTTATGACCAACGAATTTTTACATTTTGAAAAAATCAACCGCCAGACTTGGCAATCTTTACATCGAAAGACGACACCTCCTTTGACAGAAGAGGAATTAGAATCTATCAAGAGTTTTAATGACCAGATTAGTTTACAGGATGTTACCGATGTCTATCTTCCCCTAGCCCATCTCATCCAGATTTACAAGCGTACCAAGGACGATTTGGCCTTTTCAAAAGGGATTTTCCTTCAACGTGAAAGCAAATCTCAACCTTTTATCATTGGGGTTTCTGGGAGCGTTGCCGTTGGAAAATCAACAACTAGTCGCCTACTTCAAATCCTACTGTCTCGTACACTTACAGATGCTAGGGTTGAGTTAGTAACAACTGATGGCTTTCTCTATCCCAACCAGACCTTGATTGAACAAGGGATTTTAAATCGTAAGGGATTTCCTGAAAGCTATGATATGGAGGCCCTTCTCAACTTCTTGGACCACATCAAAAATGGACAAGATGTAGATATTCCTGTCTATTCTCATGAAGTCTACGACATCATACCTGAGGAAAAACAAAGCGTCAAAGCTGCAGACTTTGTGATTGTCGAGGGGATTAATGTCTTTCAAAATCCACAAAACGAGCGTCTCTACATTACTGACTTCTTTGACTTTTCCATCTATGTTGATGCTGCAGTCGATGACATCGAGAGTTGGTATCTGGACCGTTTCTTGAAAATGCTGAGCCTAGCCCAAAACGACCCTGATAGCTACTACTATCGCTTTACGCAAATGCCGATTGGGGAAGTGGAGTCCTTTGCCCATCAGGTCTGGACCAGTATCAATCTCACAAATCTACAAAATTATATTGAACCAACTAGAAATCGTGCGGAAGTGATTCTTCATAAAACAAAGAACCATGAAATCGATGAAATTTACTTAAAAAAATAATTTTCCCTTGTCAAAACGTAAGTTTTCAGATATAATGGTATAGTTAGTAAATATGGAGGTAAGAACATTGGCAAACATTAAATCAGCTATCAAACGCGCTGAATTGAACGTTAAACAAAACGAAAAAAACTCAGCTCAAAAATCAGCTATGCGTACTGCTATCAAAGCTTTCGAAGCAAACCCATCTGAAGAACTTTTCCGTGCTGCTAGCTCAGCTATCGATAAAGCAGAAACTAAAGGTTTGATTCACAAAAACAAAGCAAGCCGCGACAAAGCTCGTCTTTCAGCTAAACTTGCTAAATAAGAAACAGTCCATAGAGGCTGTTTTTTTGTCCTCAAATAGGAAAAGGTAGAAAATGAAAATCGCAATTATCGGATATTCTGGTGCTGGTAAGTCAACTCTAGCCGAAAAGTTGTCTCACTGCTACTCAATCCCAAAACTGCACATGGACACACTCCAATTTCAAGCCGGTTGGCAAGACAGTGACCGTGAATGGATGTTGGCCGAGATGAATAACTTTCTCACCAAGCATAAAGCTTGGGTTATTGATGGTAATTATTCTTGGTGTTTCTATGAGGAAAGAATGCAGGATGCTGATCAAATCATCTTTCTCAATTTTTCGCCATTGACCTGTCTCTTTCGAGCCTTTAAACGGTATCTCACATATCGAGGTAAGGTCAGAGAAAGTATGGCAGCTGGTTGTCAAGAACAATTTAATTGGGAGTTTATCAGATGGATTCTCTGGGATGGACGGAGCAAAACTGCTAAAGAACGCTACAAGTGGGTTCAAGAAACCTATCCAGATAAAGTTATTATCCTTAGGCCTCAAAAGGAGATAGATTACTTTTTAAAGACTCATGAAAACAAAAAGAAAAACCAACGTGGATAACGTTAACACTATACGGAAGACAAATATCGTTTTTGGTGTCTATTTTCCCAAAATATTTTCTTCATTATTTACCAATCTATCCTATCTAAAACTCTGAATTCTATAGAAATGAAAAGGGACATTCACTGTCCCTTTTATCAATTTTTAGATTTTGAATATACAATAATCACAATAGCTAGATCTCAAATACTCTTTACTCATTTGGAACAAGTATAAGGGAAGACGGGTATTATATTTCGCTTTAATAAATAATAGGCAATGAAATGAGTATTATAACCTTAATCTGAAAAAATAAAGGTTTCAGCTACTAAAAATGTGCAAGAAAAGCTTGATTTCATAAACTTTACCAGCTTCGTTGCTATAACCTCGTCCCCAGTCATACCTAGCCCCAAGTAATTTCCAATTGATAGCTGGCAAAGGGCTGTCCCTCTTGATTTTGTAGTTGATAGTCTAAATGAATCTTTTGCCCATCAACTTCATAACGACTGGTTTGGATAATAAACTCCTGCATGCCCATGGGTGTAGGAATATAGGCCAAACTATCACTATCCTTTAGAAAGCGCATAATGGTCTTGGGATTGGAAAATCGGCTCATCACCAGTTCTTGACCATGAAATTTAATAACTACTTTTTCCTTTTCCTCATTATAGAAAAGCAGGTAGCTATAATCTCCCTTTTCATGCACTTCTACATCATAGAGTTGGTCAATCACTTCCAACTGTTCATCAAACTGAATCGTATTTCGCATCCGAATCTTCACATCAAGTCCTCTTTCTTGTCTCTTGTCCTACTATTTTACCAAAAAGAGCAGGATTTTGCTATAATGGTCATATGAACGAAAAAGTATTCCGTGACCCAGTTCACAACTACATCCATGTTAATAATCAAATCATCTACGACTTGATCAATACAAAAGAATTTCAACGCTTGCGCCGTATTAAACAACTAGGAACTTCCAGTTATACCTTCCACGGTGGAGAGCATAGTCGCTTCTCTCACTGTCTAGGAGTCTATGAAATTGCACGACGCATCACAGAGATTTTTGAAGAAAAATATCCCGAAGAATGGAATCCTGCCGAGTCTCTCTTGACCATGACTGCTGCCCTCCTACATGACCTAGGACACGGTGCCTACTCCCACACCTTTGAAAATCTCTTTGATACAGACCACGAAGCCATTACTCAGGAGATTGTCCAAAGTCCTGAAACGGAGATTCACCAAGTCCTGCTACAAGTCGCGCCAGATTTTCCAGAAAAGGTAGCCAGTGTCATTGACCATACCTATCCTAACAAGCAGGTCGTGCAACTCATTTCCAGTCAGATTGATGCGGACCGTATGGACTATCTCTTGCGCGACTCCTATTTTACAGGAGCTTCTTATGGGGAATTTGACCTGACTCGGATCTTACGTGTCATTCGTCCTATCGAAAATGGAATCGCATTTCAGCGCAATGGCATGCATGCCATTGAAGACTACGTCCTCAGTCGCTACCAGATGTACATGCAGGTTTATTTCCACCCTGCAACACGTGCCATGGAAGTTCTCCTGCAGAATCTTCTCAAGCGCGCCAAGGAACTCTATCCAAAAGACAAAGATTTCTTTGCACGAACTTCCCCACACCTCCTGCCATTCTTTGAAAAAAATGTGACCTTATCTGATTATCTGGCTCTGGATGATGGAGTGATGAATACCTACTTCCAGCTCTGGATGACCAGTCCTGACAAGATTCTTGCAGACTTGTCGCAACGTTTTGTCAACCGTAAGGTCTTTAAATCCATCACATTTTCACAAGAAGACCAAAACCAACTTGCCAGCATGAGAAAATTGGTTGAGGACATTGGCTTTGATCCCGACTACTATACTGCCATTCATAAGAACTTTGACCTCCCTTATGATATCTATCGTCCCGAATCTGAAAATCCTCGGACACAGATTGAGATTTTACAGAAAAATGGTCAACTGGCGGAACTCTCTAGCCTGTCTCCTATCGTTCAATCCCTTGCTGGTAGTCGCCACGGAGATAATCGTTTCTATTTTCCAAAAGAAATGTTAGACCAAAACAGCATCTTCGCAAGTATCACCCAGCAATTTTTACACTTGATTGAGAACGATCATTTTACCCCAAATAAAAACTAGAAGAGGAAATTTATGAGTATTAAACTAATCGCCGTCGATATTGACGGTACCCTAGTCAATAGCCAAAAGGAAATCACACCTGAAGTTTTTTCTGCCATCCAAGATGCCAAAGAAGCTGGTGTCAAAGTCGTGATTGCAACTGGCCGCCCCATCGCAGGTGTTGCCAAACTTCTGGACGACCTGCAGTTGAGAGACGAGGGTGACTATGTGGTAACTTTCAACGGTGCCCTTGTCCAAGAAACTGCGACCGGCCATGAGATTATCAGCGAATCCTTGACTTATGAGGATTATCTGGATATGGAATTCCTCAGTCGTAAGCTCGGTGTCCACATGCATGCCATTACCAAGGACGGTATCTACACTGCAAATCGCAATATCGGAAAATATACAGTGCACGAATCAACCCTCGTCAGCATGCCTATTTTCTACCGAACTCCTGAAGAAATGGCTGATAAAGAAATCGTCAAGTGTATGTTTATTGATGAACCAGAGATTCTCGATGCTGCGATTGAAAAAATCCCAGCAGAATTTTACGAACGCTACTCTATCAACAAGTCTGCTCCTTTCTACCTCGAACTCCTTAAAAAGAATGTAAACAAAGGTTCAGCCATCACTCACCTAGCTGAAAAACTCAGATTGACCAAAGATGAAACCATGGCTATCGGAGACGAAGAAAATGACCGTGCCATGCTGGAAGTCGTTGGAAACCCCGTTGTCATGGAAAATGGAAATCCAGAAATCAAAAAAATCGCCAAATACATCACCAAAACAAATGACGAATCTGGCGTTGCCCATGCCATCCGTACATGGGTACTGTAAGAAGATAAGAATAGACGAAACCCGCTCAGCAGAGCGGGTTTTTATATAAGTTAAACAATTGTTAATATTATCTAAATGTACAGTTACTTAAATCTTGAGAGTACAAAAACTATCCAACGCACAAGAGAACTATGACAATTGTTGTACAGTTACTTAAATCTTGAGAGTACAAAAACATGTTGGTTAAAGGTCAAAACTAGGTTTTGGTTGTACAGTTACTTAAATCTTGAGAGTACAAAAACATCTCACAAAATCCGATACATTTATGGCCGGGTTGTACAGTTACTTAAATCTTGAGAGTACAAAAACCGATAACTAGGGCGATTAGTATGATGAGACGTTGTACAGTTACTTAAATCTTGAGAGTACAAAAACTGTCGGTTTACCGCTCCTTTTTCAAAAAATGTTGTACAGTTACTTAAATCTTGAGAGTACAAAAACCTTGTAGCTCTCACGGTCTAGAGCCTCGGCGTTGTACAGTTACTTAAATCTTGAGAGTACAAAAACAAAATTGACAATTTAGATGTAAAAAAACTAGTTGTACAGTTACTTAAATCTTGAGAGTACAAAAACAGGACAATTCTCAATGGATGCGGAGGAATTGTTGTACAGTTACTTAAATCTTGAGAGTACAAAAACCATCACAGAATTTAATAGTAATCAAATGCTGTTGTACAGTTACTTAAATCTTGAGAGTACAAAAACTCATCTTCTAGTTTAGAACCTTGTTGTTTTGTTGTACAGTTACTTAAATCTTGAGAGTACAAAAACCTTCCTGTCGTTTAAAGCCATAAGCAACCGGTTGTACAGTTACTTAAATCTTGAGAGTACAAAAACGTCGTCTGTTGTTGTAAATCTTGGGAAAGGTTGTACAGTTACTTAAATCTTGAGAGTACAAAAACCTTACTTTATATATACTTTGGGGGTGCCAAGTTGTACAGTTACTTAAATCTTGAGAGTACAAAAACATTGTGATTTTTCATTGACAACAATCACTTGTTGTACAGTTACTTAAATCTTGAGAGTACAAAAACGTTGGTAGTCCTTCAGATTCTTGTGTGTCGGTTGTACAGTTACTTAAATCTTGAGAGTACAAAAACAGTGCTTTAGACAAATTTTCAGAGTTATCAGTTGTACAGTTACTTAAATCTTGAGAGTACAAAAACAGTTCCTCTCTAAAGAGTTTCAAAATATCTGTTGTACAGTTACTTAAATCTTGAGAGTACAAAAACTTATATTATATATTATCGTGTAATAAATTAGTTGTACAGTTACTTAAATCTTGAGAGTACAAAAACCTTACCTACCGACCGTTATGTATTTCACTAGTTGTACAGTTACTTAAATCTTGAGAGTACAAAAACTTTAGGTCCATTTTCACTACCCATAAAAACGTTGTACAGTTACTTAAATCTTGAGAGTACAAAAACCTAAGATATCGTCTGCGTACCTAATAACGAGTTGTACAGTTACTTAAATCTTGAGAGTACAAAAACGTTCAGACATGAAGAAAGCCACAATTAGCGGTTGTACAGTTACTTAAATCTTGAGAGTACAAAAACCTCAAATTCGTCAATTTTGATTTTTGTTCCCTCAAAAACATTATAAAGCCTTAAATCTCACTCGTCAATACTATTCTTCCAAATATTTCAATAACATTGGATTGATTGATTCAATACAGAATTTTATTTTCATTTTGTACTGATACAAATTATTCAAAATTTTTAATGCTACTTGATCTTCTACAGATAAACTCATGTGGAGAATGTCCGAGCTAAATAAATAGGATCCAATTTTTCTTAAAGAAGTTAAAAATTCTTGTTCATCAGGCATTTGATTTATTGGATACTGATTGGTAAAGCGATCATACATAAATTCTAGAGAATAAAAATGATCAACATAATCGGAAACAATATTGATTTCCTCTAAAACTTCTTTCGTGACATGAAGATAACCTTCATTGGAAGGAAATAAAACAATATATAATGAATCGCTATGATTAGTCAGAAACTCCATTTTCTCGCAACATTCAACAAAATCATTATAGGATAGAAAATCGTCCAAATTTCGTAAGACAAGCAAAAACTTTTCAGAACTGTTTGTCGCCATAACTTCTAACATGGAAAGAAATAATAAAAACTTTATCTTATTATCTACAAATTCAAATGAAATATTTTTATCATTTGTTCCAAAGTATGGTAAAAAATTCTTTTGAATCAATTGATCCGTATTAAAATATTTTGCTTCAGTATGATAGATAATGTCATCTAATTGAAGATTCAACTTCTGATTCAATTGAAGTGAAATCCTATCTAGATTGTCATTGATATTTTCAATTTGCTCCATTATCTCAATAGAAGTAATTTTTTTCTTTAGATAACCATAAGCTACTGTCCCTTTTTTATATTCCATTTGTTCAATCAAATCATTGATATTGGATATTTGAATAACACTAAATTCTGAACGGGAAACAACTGTATCATCTATCAGTATTTTAGGCTCATTTTGTTCAAATAGAACTAAATCTTCCTCACTATATTTTTTTCCTCCAAAATACCATAATAGTATCTGCCAAATATAATACTTTAGTTGCTGATCTTGTCCCACAACTTGAGTAAATTGACCAAAACTTAATGAAATATTATCCTTGTATGGATGACTAATGTTCATTTTCATATAACTACCAACTTATTATCGCTGACTACTTCTTCTTGCTTTGTTTTTCCACCAATTATTAAAACCATTTCAGAAAATTGTTTTTCAGTCACAGCTAGCAAACGGACATTCCCACTTGGTAAATTACTCTGACTTAATTTTTTATAGAATTTACTAGCAAAACTTCGATTAGGACAGGTTCTATAATAAACAGAAAACTGCAACATTTCAAAGCCGTTTGCGATTAAGTCTTTCCGAAAATTACGATAGACTCTTTTTTCTTGATTTGTTTCCATTGGTAGATCAAAAAAACACAATAATCTCAATGCTTCATACCTCATTTCTTTAGCTCCATTCTACACTTGACACCATTGGACAGTAAAATTTGCTAGTATCCTTATCAGAGATACATTTTAGAAAGCCTTTGACATACTTATCCATTGCTACCGTTACAGAACAGGTTTCTTTACCGTAACGAATCTTTGCATTTAATGTATCTGTTAGCGCCAAGCGAAACTCGTACTTCAAATACTCTTCATCTCGTAAATTTTGATAGACCCAGACATCGATAATCTGCCGAAAAGGTTCCATTAGATCATCAACCAAGTTAAATTGATTATATTCATTCTTATGAAAAATTCCTATTAAGGGATTTAACCCATACCCAGAAATAATACGTGCCATCTGCGCTCTCATGATTGCATAACCATAATTTAGGCCAGCATTAATAACATCCGTTTCCTGTTGTGTAAGACGTACGAATTTTTTTCCAAATAATTCATTGAAATAAACTTTTGCAGCATGGCCTTCACGATTGGTTTTATCTCCATATTCAATATGGTCTTTATAGTCTGCTAATAATTGAATGCAATCAATATTTTTCTCAAACATTGCAAGAACATCTTGCTGGTTGTTTATTTTAAAATAGGTTACTATTTGCCATAATTTATCTTTTTGCTCCTGCGTCCACAATAATTGCTCCTGTAATTTTTTATAGGCTCTAAAATGGCCATTTTGAGAATGGTAAATTCCTGTAGGCAAATGCTCATTATCACAGACAATCAAGGCAATATTATACTTACTTAAAGCACTTAATAATCTTAAAGTTACAACAGTCTCCCCTCCTTCTGCCACAATAATAGAAATATCACTAAGTGGGATAACATATTCTTGACCCATTTTTTTAATTAGAAGATTATCTAACTTCAATTTCATTTTTTCACTCTGACAGACATGCACAATTCTCCAAGTCATCGTATTTTCCTCTTTCACAAAACGAAAACACCCCGCCATATATGACAGGGTGTTGAATTCGGCATGAAGCCTTATCTTTGTAGCTTCTGCAAGATTTAAGTAACTGTGCAAGGCGTCCCTTACAGTTACTATTATAATACATTGTAAAAGCATTTGCAACTCTTTTTAAAATAATTTTAAAATTTGAGTTTTGGTTTTTCACCCTCTTTTGTGATGAAATGTTTATTACCTAAAACATCTGTTTTAACTTTAAAAATGGAGATATTTGATTTATTTAATCCTTTCAAACATTGTCCTCCTTTTGCAACATTTCCAAAGATTGTTATCAATGGCTGGTTACCATCAAATTTGGCTTTATCATAAGGTTTTAGTTCTACATAATGTTTCACATTTGGCATTGTTCTAGATAAGAATCTAAAAATCTGTTTCTCGTTATTTTTCGTATCCTTAATTAAAAGCAAGTCATTTTTATATAAGGTAAATTTGAATTCTGACTGCTCGCCCACTCCTTCTTTTTCTTTAATCTCATTATATTTATCAATAGTTATAGAATAAGTCCCGGTCTTCTTTTCAAATTGTAAATCTGCATATTTTAATCCAAGCAACTCATACTTCTCCGTCTGATGATTAAAATAGACATCTGTTCTCCAAGGATTTAATTGACGTAGGATTACTTTATTTTTACTATTAGAAGGAGTTATGTTAATAAATGATTCAGGAATATTTTTATCATAATATTTTAGACTTTTAATCTCTGGTCCATTGCCTTTTTTACTGTACTTACGGATTGGTCCATTTTCTTGTCTATATTTCTCAAAAGGATTGCAAGGAACTTCTTTATTCTTCTCATTAAATTCTTTTGATGGATAAGTTCTTAGAATCTCTTCAATTACCTTTTCAAACGTCTGAGGATCTTTGTGATACATTAAGAATTTACTCTTATCTTTATTGTAAATTTTAATAAATGCATCATACCCTGCTTGGCTATAAATATCTTTAATCTTACCTAAAACATAAGTTTCTTCAGACTTATCTTTATCCAATTTCACTTTTCTTGTTGCATAAATGGTTGCATCTGAAATTTTTCTATTATATTTTGAATCCACTTGATAAGAAAATAGGATGCTATCTTCAAATTTCTTGCTACTTAATGTATCAACAAAATGGGCGTAAGGTGCTTTAAATACTAATTCTTTGTATTTATCATCAGTTAACGAAATAATTTCGCCTGTCTCTGAATCAACAAATTGATCCTCTTTATAAGAAATTAGGGGATTAGCTTGTTTTTTCCATAACCTTAATTGACTTGAAGCAGCAATAATTAAAGCATCCACAGCATGATGGTGATATGTTTCACGAGATTTTTCAAGTCCCCACTTTCTTCTTAGCTGAGAGGTAAATTGCCCACGTACTACCGAAATAGTTGTATCGAATTTATGCGCTTTATAAAAATCTTGTAGAGTATTTAGAACAACTCGAGAAGAATATCGAGTATCAACTAAATTCCGTTCGATAAACTTCTGCTTCACTTCAATTTTACTAATGTCTTCTTCCGTTAAAAGGTAATCTTTCTTTTTATTACCTAATAATTTAGAATCTTTTACATATGATTTAAACTCACGATATGACCAAGCATCATCCATACTGTCTAATGCCTGAAACGGTGTTCGCTGCCCCTTCTCCTGGTTTGCTGTAGCTAGAACCAATACTTTATTAGATAGACTATCATCAAACGATAAAGATAGAGGTAAAATATGATCAATTTCGTACTTGTACTGATTGTGAATTAAATCTGAAATTGGAATATTCTTCCCAGTATAGAGACACTTCTCTCCCTGCTGGTGCCATAAACGAATCTTAGTAGCCAATTCCTTATGCCCATGAAAAATACTATCTGGTAACTCTTTTTTCCCATTGTATTGGAATGCAGCCTTTTCCATAGCAGCATTTTTCTCATCATGGTTTGCCTTTTGACGTTTTATATAATCTTTCTTAGCATCTTCTTCGTTATTTTCTCGCGCCATTTCGATAACAATATTATCAAAGATACCATATTTTTTAGTTGCTTCGTTGATTATCTTTATGGCCTGTCTGACAGATTTTGCTACCACAGGATTATAGATTTCTTCTGTTACTTCTTTTTCATCAATATACTTAGTTCTTTTTGATGTTTCTTTAAATTTTTGTTTACCCAATCGTGTTAGAATTGCCATCTGCTCTTCTGAAGTTTCATAGAGTTCTGGTATCAACTCCATCATGAGTTTAAGAGAAAAATTATGCCATCCCTTACTAAATAGACTACTATTATTTTTTCTAAATTGAACCAATTCAAGTATTTGGTCTTGACTAAATACATCCATTAACTTTGTATTAATCGCTTCTTCTATACCTTCTCGTTCAGTATTTAGAGTTAAAATATGAGCAAGCTCATCTAGAACTTCTCTAGAAAATTCTCCAACTGGAATTGTTTCTAGCGACTGCATTTTTCGATAGACTTCAAAAGTGTGCATTTCAGGTTTATTGTTTACATCAACACGATAACCACGTATCTGATCTACTGAAGCATCAATCATTTTAGCAATGTATTTCAATAAGGTTGAAGCCCCTAATGTTTTCGCCGACTTCGCATATTCAACGATTGTTTTCTTTTGTTCCTCACTCAGTTTCTTGGTCTCTGTAGGAACTGTTAAATTATTTAAATCATTTAGCAAATTAAACTCTTGAGCAGTATAGGAAGCTTTTGAAGCCCTGTATTCATTCGGATAAAATGTACATTTACCAATTAAAATACCAAAAATATTATCTAACGTCGTACCGTCTGTTCTGAAACGTCCATAATCCGTCCGAGATTTTTCATTACCTGGCCCATGATAGTATTTTCTTTTCTCTGTAAGTATTTTTAAGTAATCTTCTATAAACTTATCCGTGATCTGATTATTAAATTCTTGCTGTTTTCTAAGAATTCGTTCAGCCTCTTTTCTATAAGCAGATGTTGAAAAAACGTTAATTAATCGGTGCTTATCGCCTTTTTCTTCAACAGTAAAATCTCCCCTTACTTGACCATATTTTTCAAAACGCTCTAGTTGGATTTGACCAGGTGTTTGTTCAGCAAGTAATTTTCTATTTTCCTCAACTGCCTTACCGTAATCAGACGATACTGCACCACCATTCTCAGAAGCATCATCTAAATAGCTAATCCCACGTCTCTTAACTATATTCTTTAATGCAATAAACAACTCTTCGGTTGTTAATGGATTATCCAATCCTTGTACACGAAGCCGATAAGGATTTAGATTAATGGACACCTTGGAAAAATCAATTAGTAAATCATAATCTTCAAATAAATCATGAAGTCGAGCACCACGATGTTTTTTTCTGCGATTCAATCGTCTAGCCTGTCTACTGTTTCTTCTTTCAACATTATTATCAGCAGTTGCAGCTGGGAAAATCCGAGAATTCGTATGGATAATCTCACCAGTATCTTTATTTAGAATACCTACACCTACTGATCCAATACCAATATCCAAACCTAAAACTAAACCGTTCATAATCAAACTCCTAACTAATTATCATATTAATTAAATTTTACCCTTTACTTCCTAAAAAATCAAATCATTATAAGCAATTACTAAAAATCTTTTACTATTATATAATTATATAAAAATTCCCCCATCTCCTTCATTCATGAAAAAACAAAAAAGCGTAATCTAACGCTTTAGGAGTTCTATTTTAACTTGAATGATTTCTACATAAAAATCAATAATTTATATGCCCCCTGCAGGAATCGAACCTGCAACTACTCCTTAGGAGGGAGTTGTTATATCCATTGAACTAAGGGAGCTAGAGAAAAACTCTGCTGAAGAAGCAGAGTTTTTTAGTCGAATTAACGACGGATTTCTTTGATACGAGCTGCTTTACCTTGAAGAGCACGCAAGTAGTACAATTTCGCACGACGTACTTTACCGTAACGAACAACTTCGATTTTTTCAACACGTGGAGTGTGGATTGGGAAGATACGCTCAACACCTACACCGTTAGAGATTTTACGAACTGTGTAGTTTTCTGAGATGCCAGCACCTTTACGTGCGATAACAACACCTTCAAAAATCTGGATACGTTCACGGTTACCTTCGACAACTTTCGCGTGTACACGAACAGTGTCACCAGGACGGAATGATGGGATATCTGTACGAAGTTGACCTTCAGTCAAGCTTTGGATTAATGGATTCATTTTATTCTCCTATCTTTGTCAATCTTGAGGATCCTTCCTCAGCGGATAAACTGTATTTTTGTGCGTCCATTACACACAAGATACAGTTTACCAAATTTCCACAAAAAAGTAAAGAAATTTATAGCAGAATTCCTAAAAAAATCGCAACCAAACCACCTAGGTAGGTCAAAGTCAGGTAAGTATAAAAGACCTTCTTATTGCTTAGCAGTCTTTGCAGTTCATCATTCAAGGTCGAAAAAGTCGTTAAACCGCCACAAAAACCCGTCGCTAAAATAGCATAAACTTCCTTAGGTTCCACATGATTGTAGAATAATCCAATCAAAAAACAACCTAAAAGATTGGCTATGAGCGTTCCGACTGGCAATTTAGAAGCTTGATTATAGCGGGAAAAGAAATACCGTACGAGTGCTCCGAAGCCACAAGCGATTGCAAGATAGACGATTACCATTTCTTCCTCCCTAGAAAATAAGCCAAGAATAGGCCTCCACCAATGCTCAAAATCAAATACATGATCAAACTAAGATAACGCCCTGTATCCAGTAGTTTTACAACATCAAGCATGAGACTGGAAAAAGTTGTCAGACCCCCACAAAAACCAGTCCCCAGTGCTAAAACCAAGCCCTTACTAGTCCCCTTATAGACCAGATAACCCTTGACAAGGTACACCAAGCAGAAAATGCCTAGATAGTTAACAAGAAGGATGCCCCAAGGAAAATCTGGACTGACTGGCAACCAAGTGGAAACAAGGTAGCGCACAAGTCCGCCCAACATGGCAGCTAGAAAAATTCCTAGCGGATAAAATTGTTCTTTTTTCATTTGATGTTTTGATCCTGATAATCACGCGAACGTTTGAGTATGTCCGAAAATGTTGCGACAATAGTCTCCTGATAGCGCTTGTCCTCTACACGACTCCTAACCTTTTCAAAGATAATTGCTTCTCTCTTGGTATCTAAAATTGGTTTACCTGAAGCCTTCTTATAAGCGACAACCCCTTCAACTAAGTGCATTCGTTCTTCTAAGAGCTTGACGATTTGGTCGTCGATTTGATCAATTTCTTGACGAATAATATCTAAATCCATACAGTCTCCTCCTTTATTTGAATTATTGTATCAAAAAGCCACCAAATAGGCTAGTAAAATCCCAACTCTCGATAAGAAAAATGCACTGATTGATTGCATCAGCGCACATTTATGCTTATCCTACTTTTGCAGCCAATTCTTCTGCAAATTGTTCCAAGCGTTCAATGTCTTCTTCCTCAGCAGAAAGATCAACTTTAACACACTCTGAACCTTTTTCTGCCCCTGTCGCTACAAAAACGCGGTCAAAGTCATCAACAGCCTTACAGAATTCATCATAGAAGGTATCTCCTGAGCCGACCACTCCGTAGATTTTACCATTCAAGTTGAGATCTGCTAGGTCTTCGTAGAAGTCCATCATCTCATCTGGCAATTCTCCATCACCATAAGTATAGGTCGCAACGATAGCGATGTCTGCTTCCAAGAAGTCTGAAGCGTCAACAGTTGTACATTCATCAACATCGACATCCAAGCCCAAGTCACGTAATTTGTCTGCTACAATATCTGCAATTTCTTCGGTATTACCTGTCATACTGGCAAATACAATTTTTGCTAATGCCATATCGTCCTCCTCAATTTATCTTTCTCCATTATATCACATCTTTTTCATTTTAAAAATAAAAATTCTTGTGCTACAATGAAATGAGAAAGAATTGAGGTTATTTATGGAAATTTGCCATCAAATTTTAGAAAAAATTAAAGAATACAACACGATTATCATTCACCGTCATATGAAACCAGACCCTGATGCCTTGGGAAGTCAAGTGGGCTTGAAAGCCTTGCTGGAATATCATTTCCCTGAAAAAAACATCAAAGCCGTTGGTTTTGATGAACCAACTCTAACTTGGATGGCTGAGATGGATCTTGTTGAAGATAGTGCCTACCAAGGGGCGCTTGTTATCGTCTGTGATACAGCGAATACTGCTCGTATCGATGATAAGCGCTATAGTCAAGGTGATTTTCTCATTAAGATTGACCACCATCCAAATGATGATATATATGGCGATCTATCTTGGGTGGACACTAGTTCAAGTAGCGCTAGCGAGATGATTGCCCTATTTGCTGAAACAACCCAACTGGCCTTATCAGATCGAGCTGCTGAGTTGCTTTTTGCAGGAATTGTTGGTGATACAGGTCGCTTCCTATATCCTTCTACAACTGCACGGACCCTCCGTCTGGCTGCCTATCTGAGAGAACATAACTTTGACTTTGCGTCTCTCACTCGCAAAATGGACACTATGAGCTACAAAATTGCTAAACTTCAAGGCTACATCTACGACCATCTGGAAGTGGATGAAAATGGTGCGGCGCGCGTTATCCTGAGTCAAGAAATCTTGAAACAATACAATGTCACCGATGCTGAAACTGCAGCCATTGTCGGTGCACCTGGACGTATTGACAGCGTCAGTCTCTGGGGAATTTTTGTAGAACAGGCTGATGGCCACTACCGTGTTCGCTTACGCAGTAAAATCCATCCTATCAATGAAATTGCCAAGGAGCATGATGGTGGAGGCCACCCCCTAGCAAGTGGTGCTAATTCCTATAGCCTAGAGGAAAACGAAATCATCTACCAAAAGTTAAAAAACTTGCTTAAAAACTGATAAAATACTTGCCAAACTTTTCTGAATCTGATAGACTAGTATGGTAACAATCTATGGCTCGCAAAGAGACCATGGCAGAAAGGAAATATTGCAAAATGAAAAAAGATATCCATCCAGAATATCGCCCAGTTGTCTTCATGGACACAACTACTGGTTACCAATTCCTTAGCGGTTCAACAAAACGCTCTAACGAAACAGTTGAGTTCGAAGGCGAAACTTACCCATTGATCCGTGTGGAAATTTCATCAGACTCACACCCATTCTACACTGGACGTCAAAAGTTCACTCAAGCAGATGGACGCGTGGATCGTTTCAACAAAAAATACGGTCTCAAATAATCAACCGCATTTATTGCTTAAAAACGTTGATACAAAGCCTTTTCCAAGAAGTTGGAATTGGCTTTTTTGTTTTTGGTACCGTCTTGGAAAACTAACCTTTTGCACTATCCAGGTAATCTACAAATTTTGTGATAGCTTTCTTCTCTCCTGCTACTGTAGAATGGCTATAAGTATCCAAGGTCATCTGACTACTTGCATGCCCTAACCTTTTGGCTGCATTGACAGGGTCAACCCCTACTTCAATCATCAAGGTAGCATGAGTATGTCTGAAACCATGAGGTGTTATCTTCTTCAAGCCATGTTTCCTGATAATGGCTATTGATAGTGCGGTAGCTGACAACCAACTCTCCTGTTAGGTACTGCATAGCGAGATTTTCAAGCATCATTTTTTCAATTTTTCGTCCAGAGAAAATCTCTTGTGAATAGGCAATTAGAAGGCGTAGAAGTGACAATCTTCAAAGGTATTCACTACTTTTTCAATAGTAAAAACGAGATGGTCTTGTGGCAAGAAAGAACTGATTTCTAGTGATAAAGTTGTTTGATTTGTGTTATAATGAATATGCATGGGATAGTCTTTCTAAATGGTTTATTGGGCAATTCTATTTTACCAAGACTATCGCAACCATGTAAAAAAGCAACGACAAATCCGTTGCTTTTTTGAAGATAAGAGACTATTGTCCCAGCCTCTTTTTCTTGATTAAAATCTATATCTAGTATATAATCAATCTATAACGTATAGATTGGAGATATATCATGGCTATAACATTATCAAAACAATACAATTTTAAACTGAATGAAGCTACTATGGAACAAGCTCGAAATATTATCAAGGAAAAGGGAATGACAATGACAGATGCTATTTCTTTATTTGTGGAGCAAATAGTCCTGGAGCAAGATTTGCCTATTAAGACGGCCGAAGATCTACATAGAGAACAGTTGATTGAGGAATTACAAGCCCAATCTGAACGTGCCTTGAGAGAATACGAGGCAGGAGAAGGTACTTCCCTAAACAATATGAGGGTACGCTATGGCTTATAACGTGATTGCTTCAAAAGAGGTCGAGGAAGCTATCGACAATATACACGACTATATAGCTACGGTACTTCTATCACCTCAATCTGCCAAAAATACTGTGGCTAAAATTTTAGACAGCTTAAAAAGTTTAGAAATTTTTCCTGAAGCAGGTTTTGACGCTGATGAGAAAATCGGAATAAAAATTAACAGCAAGTATCCAACACGAGGAAAAATTATTGACCAATATGTTTTGCTTTACTTCATCGATCAAAAACGAAACAATGTTTTTTTATCTCACTTATTCCACACTAAAAGTGACTATGTCACTTTGCTACAAAAAGACAATAAAAAAAGCTCAACTGATTGAGACAACTTTCATTATTTTATAAGCTCCGAAACCTTAATTTTTGGTACCTTTTTGGTACCGTCTTGGTTTAACAATACGGTATATATAATATTTTACAGCTTTATCCCCTTTAGAAACGTTGATTTAATAAGGATTTAAACACTATAGAGTATATCTTTGTAAAATTGGAATAAATCAATCAAGGAGAAGTCAAATATCACAAACACCTAAGTTAATAAAAATTATTGTTGACATTCTCTCTTATTTATCCTAAACTATGGATAAGGATAGGATGATGTCGGGTGACTGGTAACAGTTTGCTCAAAGGTACTTGTTTCAAGTACAGGTGAGGTACTGCCTTCAGCTTTAGGCTGTAAAGAACCCGTGCCACCACTGGTCCTATTCGTTTTACTCTTGGATTATATTCAAGAGTTTTTTCTTGTCAAAAAAATCTCAAACACCTGAGACAACTTTCTTTATTTTATAAGCTCCGAAACCTTAATTTTTGGTACCTTTTTGGTACCGTCTTGGTTTAACAATACGCTATATATATAATATTTTACAGCTACTTTCCCTTTAGAAACGTTGATTTAATAAGGATTTAAACATTACAAAGTATACCTTTGTAAAATACGGTCTCAAATAATGATAAAAAAGAACAGTTTCGACTGTTCTTTTTTACTTCTTTTCATGAGTCAACCACTACTATTATCTCTTTATCAATTCTCAAGCTGATGCCCAGAACTGATTTAAACGAATTTAAAAAATATCGAAAAGCAGCTTGATATTGAGAATGGTCAAGATGATTGAAACTAGGTAGCCAAGGATTGTATTCCACTTAGCATTGGTAAATTCTCCCATCACTGACTTCTTAGAGGTCAGATAGATTAAGGGGAAGATTGAAAACGGAAGAGCGATGGAAAGAAAGACCTGTGAATAGACCAACAACTGATCCAAGGTTTTTTCTTGATGTCCAAATAAGACAGCGACTATGATCACAGGAATCAAAGCAAAAATACGTGTACCGATACGGATGATCCACTGAGGCAATTTCATATGCAAGAAACCTTCCATGACAATCTGTCCTGTCAAGGTACCTGTGATAGTAGAATTTTGACCACTTGCTAAGAGGGCTAGAGCAAATAAGGTTGACAGAGTTGAGCTAGCTATTGCTCCTGCTATTGTCGAATCCTGTAAAGCATTGTACATTTGAGAGAATGCTGAAATTTCAGACGCATGACCAAAAAAGAGCGATGCTCCTAAAATGAGAAGCAAGGAATTGACAACAAAGGCTAGGGATAACTGAAGATTTGAGTCCCAGGTCATAAAACGTACAGCTTTTCGAACATCCTTTTTATCCTTATGGTTGATTTTCCTTGTTTGAGATAGGGATGAATGAAGATAAAGATTATGAGGCATGACTGTCGCTCCTACGATCCCTAAAGCCAAAGTCAGTTGACTCTCATGCCCTGGCAGGGGACTTTCAAACAAAGCCGAAGTTGGTAAATAACCACCAAAGATCCCCTGCATACTTGGATTAGATAAAGCCACCAGATAAGAAAATATTCCTAATATGGTTAAGATAAGGGTTGTAACAATAGCTTCAATCTTCTTGAAGCCAAATTTCATCAACAAAAGCAAAAGAAATACATCTAAAACTGTTAGGAGGATAGCAACCATAATCGGTATTTTAAGCAAAAGATTCAAGGCAATCGCTGAACCTAAAACCTCAGCCAAGTCTGTCGCCATTAAAGCTAATTCTACAATCACCCACAGACTATAACGGAGCCACTTAGGAGCATGATGAGCTGTTGCCTGCGCTAAATCCATCCTAGTCACAATACCGAGCTTTCCAGCCATCTGTTGTAATTGCATGGCGATGATGGATGAAATTAAAATAACAAATAAGAGACTATATTTGTAGGAAGCACCGCCAACCACACTGGTAATCCAATTCCCAGGATCCATATAACCAACTGCTACAAGGGCTCCAGGCCCTAAAAATACTTTTAGATTTTGCCAAAAATGATTGTTATTGGGAGTTTCAATAGATTGATTGATCTCAGAAAGGGAGACCTTTTTATAAGAAGACATAGGAATATTCACTTTCTAATCAAGTCTTTACCTAGTTTATTAATGAAGTTTTTGAAAATACAATGAAAATAGTTTGTCCATTTCCATTTTATTCTTATTATATCACATTTTGGAACGATTCTTAAAGAAAGCATGATAGTTGAAATAAGCAACACCAGTATTGCAAAAGCCAGCGTTTTCTGACGCTGGCTTTTTAACTGTGAAAATTCTTTCTCAACTAGATTGCTTCTGTAACAAAACTACGGCTTTCCAATACTTTAAGCATGGCATTAGCTGTATCTAGGGCTGTAAAGAGGGGCACTCCGTGTTCAATGGCTGAACGACGGATTTGCTCACCATCTTCATCAGCAGTTCGTTTGGTTCCAACTGTATTAATGATAGCTTGAATTCTTCCTTTACGAACAAAGCTTGGAATATCCTTATCGTCATCACCAATCTTACCAACAGGTTGGGCTTGCAATCCATGACTGGCAAAGAAGGCTGCTGTCCCTTCTGTCGCGAGGATTCCATAGCCAATATTTTGGAAACGACGAGCCAAGTCCAAAGCTTCTTCTTTGGCATCATCAGCGATGGTAAATACAACGTTACCAAAGGTTGGCAAGTGTAGGTAAGAAGCTTCAAAAGCTTTATAGAGAGCTTTTTCCAAAGTCGTATCAGAACCCATAACTTCACCTGTTGACTTCATTTCAGGACCGAGTAAGCTGTCTACCTTAGCTAGTTTCGTAAAGGAGAAGACAGGTGCCTTGATATGAACGCGAGTGCTTTCAGGGTAAAGTCCATCTTGGTAGCCAATTTCTTCAAGGTTATCACCAAGAATGAGCTTAGTCGCCACCTGAGCCATAGGGATATTGGTTACCTTAGAAAGGAATGGCACCGTACGGCTGGCACGAGGATTGACCTCGATGACATAGACTTTTTCATCTTTGATGACAAACTGGATGTTCATCATTCCAAGGCAGTTAAGACCGATTGCTAGGCGTTTCGTGTAGTCTGCGATGGTTTCTTGCACCTTTTGCGACAAGGTTTGTGGTGGGTAAACGGCCATTGAGTCACCTGAGTGGACACCGGCACGTTCGATATGCTCCATGATACCAGGGATGAGAACATTTTCCCCGTCTGAGATGGCATCAACTTCACACTCCTGACCAACAATGTAAGAATCGACAAGAACTGGGTGGTCTGGACTAGCCTTAACAGCAGTTCGCATGTAAGAACGAAGGTCTTCTTCGTTTTCAACGATTTCCATAGCACGTCCACCAAGTACATAAGATGGACGGACAAGAACTGGGAAGCCAATCTTACGAGCTGCAAGAACTGCTTCTTCTTCATTGGTAGCCGTTTGTCCTGGTGGCTGTGGAATATCCAAATCTTTAAGAGCTTGCTCAAAGAGGTCACGGTCTTCAGCTCGGTCTAGGTCAGCAACCTGTGTCCCAAGGATGGTCACACCTGCTTTTGCCAATGGCTCCGCAAGATTGATGGCTGTTTGACCACCGAACTGAACAATAACCCCTTTTGGTTGCTCCAAGTCAATGACATTCATAACATCTTCGAATGTCAATGGCTCAAAGTAAAGCTTATCTGATACAGAGAAGTCTGTAGAAACGGTCTCTGGGTTTGAGTTCATGATGATGGCTTCGTAGCCAGCAGCCTGGATAGCCTTAACCGAGTGAACAGTTGCGTAGTCAAACTCAACCCCTTGACCGATACGGATTGGACCAGAACCCAGAACTAGAACGGATTCCTTATCAGACTTGATAGACTCATTTTCCCAACCATAGGTTGAATAGAAGTATGGTGTTTCAGAGTCAAACTCTGCCGCACAGGTATCAACCATCTTGTAGACTGGGACAATCTTGTTTTCCAAACGAAGTTGACGAACTTGGTCAGCTGTTGTTTCCCAGAGTTCAGCAATCTTACGGTCTGAAAATCCATTAAGTTTGGCAGTTTTCAAAACGTCTAGATCTTGTGGATGAGCGCCCAATTCTTGCTCAATTTCAAAGATGTGCAAGAGTTTATCAAGATAGAAGATATCAATCTTAGTCAATTCAGCAATTTCTTCTGGTGTGTAGCCACGGCGAATGGCTTCTGACACATAGAAGAGACGGTCATCTTGGGCTTTGACAACCTTTTCAATCAAGGCATCATCAGAAACTGCTGCAAGTTCAGGCATTTCATTGTGGTGCACCCCAATTTCAAGGGAGCGGCAAGCCTTAAGAAGAGATTCCTCGATGTTACGACCAATCGCCATGACTTCTCCAGTCGCCTTCATTTGAGTACCGAGACGGCGCTCACCCTTTTCAAACTTGTCAAATGGGAAACGTGGAATCTTGGCAACTACGTAGTCAAGGGCAGGCTCAAACATGGCATAGGTTGAACCTGTAACTGGGTTGATAACCTCGTCCAAGGTCAAGCCAACTGCAATCTTGGCAGCCAATTTTGCAATCGGATATCCTGTCGCTTTAGAGGCAAGGGCTGAAGAACGCGATACACGAGGGTTTACTTCGATAACATAGTACTTAAAACTGTGTGGGTCAAGGGCCAGCTGAACATTACATCCACCTTCAATCTTAAGGGCACGAATAATGCTCAAGCTTGCGTCACGAAGCATTTGGTTTTCATAGTCTGACATGGTTTGGGCAGGGGCAAAGACAATGGAATCCCCTGTGTGAATCCCAACCGGGTCAAAGTTTTCCATGTTACAAACAACCAAAGCATTGTCAGCTGAGTCACGCATCACTTCGTATTCGATTTCCTTGAAACCTGCAATAGAACGCTCAATCAAACATTGGGTAACAGGTGACAATTTTAATCCATTTTCAGCGATTTCACGCAATTCTTCCTCATTGGCACACATACCACCACCAGTACCTCCTAGGGTAAAGGCTGGACGGACGATGACTGGGTAACCAATTGTTGCTGCAAAGGCAACAGCTTCTTCGACTGTGTTGACAATTTCAGATTCTGGAATTGGTTGGTTGAGCTCTTCCATTAATTGTTTAAAGAGGTCACGGTCCTCCGCTTGGTCAATGGCAGATAATTTGGTACCCAGAAGTTCAACCCCAAGCTCATCGAGGATACCATTTTTAGACAATTCCATGGCCATATTGAGACCAGTTTGTCCACCAAGGGTTGGCAGCAAGGCGTCGGGACGCTCCTTACGGAGAATACGTGTCACAAACTCAAGTGTAATCGGCTCAATATAAACCTTATCAGCAATTTCCTTGTCCGTCATAATAGTTGCAGGGTTTGAGTTCACCAAGACAACTTCATAACCTTCCTCTTTCAAAGACAAGCAAGCCTGGGTCCCAGCGTAGTCAAACTCAGCAGCCTGACCAATAATAATCGGACCAGAACCAATCACCATAATTTTTTGAATATCAGTACGTTTAGGCATAGTTTATGATACAAAGCCCGTAAAGAAGACAGTGAAAATAGGAAACTCGATGCAGACGCCTTCAGCGTCAAGACGATGTTTATCTTTTTCACACAGTTCTTAGGGCGTGTTCACTTCCGCGAACAATGTATCTTCTCCTTTCTATTCGGCAACTCTCGGGTTGCCATTAAATAAATTCTCCGACGAGCTTTTACTCGTTCTTAGTTTGATTGTTTAAAAGCTTCCATCATCTCGATAAACTCGTCAAATAGGTAGCTAGCGTCGTGTGGACCAGGGGCTGCATCTGGATGGTATTGAACAGAGAAAGCAGGCTGGTATCTGTGACGTACACCTTCAACTGACTTGTCATTGATTTCTTCGTGGGTGATAATCAAATGCTCTGGCAAATCTTCACGACTAACTGCATAACCATGGTTCTGGCTGGTAAAATCTACACGTCCTGTTGCAATTTCACGTACTGCATGGTTAAAGCCACGATGACCAAATTTCATCTTATAAGTCTTAGCCCCGTTTGCCATAGCAAAGAGTTGGTGTCCCATACAAATACCAAAGATTGGAATTTTTCCTTGCACACCACGAATCATATCCAGTGCTTGTGGAACATCTTCTGGGTTACCTGGACCGTTTGACAACATAACTCCGTCAGGATTGAGATGGAGAATTTCTTCAGCCGTTGTCGAATAAGGAACAACCGTCACGTTACAGTTACGTTTAGAAAGTTCACGTAAGATTGAGTGCTTGAGACCAAAGTCCACTAGCACTACACTCAAACCAACTCCCGGAGCTGGATAGGATGTTTTAGTAGAAACCTGTTTGATATTATCTGTCGGCAAGACTGTTGCTTGGAGCTGGTCAGTCACATGATCCATGCTGTCCCCAACATGGGTCAAGGTTGCACGCATGGTACCATGCTTACGAATAATCTTGGTAAGTGCACGCGTATCAATCCCTGAAATACCAGGAATTTTCTTGGCTTTCAAAAATTCATCCAAGGTCATTTGGTTGCGCCAGTTGCTTGCTCTACGTGCTTCTTCGAAAACGACAACTCCCTTACAAGTTGGAATAATGGATTCGTAATCATCACGGTTAATTCCATAATTTCCTACCAAAGGATAAGTAAAGGTCAAGATTTGTCCATTATAAGACTGGTCTGTAATGGATTCTTGGTAACCAGTCATTCCTGTATTAAAAACAATTTCGCCTGTTACATCAATATCTGCTCCGAAGGCCTTACCTTCAAAAACTGTGCCATCTTCTAGTACTAGAAGTCTTTTTGTCATATTTTCACCTCTCGTGGACGCTCACTGGCGTCTTTTAACGTCTTGTGTTTTAGTTGGCGTTTCTACTCGCCAGTACGGATTCTAAGATTGCCATTCGAACAAAGACACCATTGGTCATTTGTTGGACAATCCGTGATTTTGGTGCTTCAACCAAGTGATCTGCTATTTCTACATCACGGTTCACTGGGGCTGGGTGCATGAGGATCGCTGTTTCTTTCAAACGGTCATAACGTTCTTGAGTCAAGCCATGTTGGGCATGGTAGTCTTCTTTTGAAAAGACAGCTCCACTTTCATGTCGTTCATGTTGCACACGAAGAAACATCATGACATCCACCTGATCAATGATTTCATCAATGGTTACAAACTGTCCATAGTCTGCAAACTCTTGACTTCTCCATTCCTCAGGTCCAGCAAAGAAAAGTTCAGCTCCTAAGCGTTTCAAAATCTGCATATTGGATTTGGCAACGCGCGAGTGGTCCAAGTCACCTGCAATAGCAACCTTGAGACCCTCAAAGTGACCAAATTCCTCATAAATGGTCATCAAATCCAGCAAGCTCTGGCTAGGGTGTTGTCCCGAACCATCTCCACCATTGATAATAGAAGTCGTAATCGTCGGACTAGCAATCAACTCTCTGTAGTAGTCAACCTCAGGGTGGCGAATCACACAGACGTCCACTCCTAAAGCGGACAGAGTCAAAATGGTATCATAAAGTGTCTCACCCTTATTAACCGAACTAGTCTTCACATCAAAGTCAAGTCGTTCCAGCCCCAGTTTAATCTCTGCCACTTCGAAGGACTTATGCGTCCGTGTAGAATCCTCAAAGAAAAGATTGGAAACAATCGGATGATCCTCATAGGGAAGCTGAGCTCCGTTTTTAAACTCAATTCCTCGCTTGATCAATTTCATGACTTGATCGACAGTGAGGTCTTCCATGGACACCACATGGTTCAATGCTTGTTGATTTTCTGACATGGCTACTCCTTTAGCTTTCTAAGCTTCTTCAGTAATCAGAACTCTGTCTTGGCCATCAAGTTCTGTCATCTCTACGATGATTTCTTCAGAACGACTGGTTGGGATATTTTTTCCAACATAATCTGGACGGATTGGCAATTCTCTATGTCCACGATCGACTAGAACTGCTAAACTCACGCGCGCAGGACGACCATGACCGACAATATTATCAATAGCAGCGCGGATGGTACGACCTGTATAAAGTACATCGTCCACCAAGATAACTTCACGGTCTGTCACATCAACAGAAACTAAAGAAGTATCTTCTCCACTTTTAACATCATCACGGAAAGGTTTCGTATCCAATTCCACAACAGGAACTGAAAGATTTTCTAGTTGCTCCAAACGTTCTTGGATTCGATGGGCGATAAAGACACCACGAGTTTTAATACCAGCCAAGACGATTTTATTCAAATCTTTGTTGCGTTCGATAATCTCATAAGTAATACGCGTAATCGCTCGTTTGACGGTCAATTCGTCTACAACTTCTTTTGCCTTCATGACAAACCTCCAAAAAGAAAAGTCTCCTTAAACAAGGAGACTTGAAATGTATAGCTAAGTAAGCCCTACTGCAAACAGTATAGACTTCACCCTTCTACTTTATCGCGCTCCTTGCCTGCCTCACGGGACAGGTTTAAAGGAATATTTAGTTATCAATTACTATAGCACAAAGCATGCTTAAAATCAAGCAAAAACTTTTGAAACCCCATCTTATAAATTGCTTATAAATTGCTAAAGTCATATAACTGTGGGTACTGGTCACACTCTGGATTTTTAGGATGGCAAATGGCTCTTCCAAAATAAATCATGGCCTGATGGGCAGCTAACCACTGCTCCGGTGGCAAGATATCCATGACCCGCTTTTCCACCTCAAGCGGTGTCGCTGATTTTTTGACAATATCGTGGTGTTTGCAGATACGCTCCACATGAGTATCCACTGCAAAGGCTGGAATCCCAAAGCCCACACTCATGACAACATTGGCTGTCTTGCGACCAACTCCTGCAAGACTTTCCAATTCCTCACGTGTTTGAGGAACTTGGCCATCAAAATCATCTAGTAACTGTTGGGCACATTTTTTAAGGAATTTAGCCTTATTCCGATACAGTCCCAGGCGAGAAATGTGTGAAGCAATCTCACTCTCTGTCGCTACAGACATGGCTTGTGGCGTTGGAAAGGCAGCAAAGAGACCTGGTGTAGCCTTATTTACCGCTGCATCCGTTGTCTGAGCTGACAACATGACCGCAACTAGTAGTTCAAAATGATTGGTAAAATCAAGACTGGGCTTGGCATCTGGAAACAGAGCAATTATTTCTTCCAGCACTTTTCGTGCTCGTTTTTTTGACAAGACCATTATTCGTCTCCGTCAAATAGTCCTTGTAAGCCAGCAAAAGGACTGTTTTCTTCTTTCTTAACTGCCTGTTGGGCTTGGTATTCTTCTTCTGTCATGATTTGCCAGTCATTTCCTGAAACAAATCCTTGACCAGCCTCTTCTTCAGCAGTCAAGACCTTGATAGGAATGTTTAGTAGGATATTATCTGACACGCTCTCAGCAAGATCAAGTTCTCCATTTTCGATAGGCAAGACCAAATCATCGTCTAAAACTTCCTGATCTAGTTGGTTAGTTGCGCCTTCCATAAAAACTTCCGTTACTGAATAAGATTCAACTAACTCAACTGGTTCCATACTGCGACTTGAAGCAAGAACGATGGTATAAGATAGTTGATAATCTAAGAAATACATACGGTCTTCGTACTGTACTTTCCCAACTGCAAGGATATCTTTTACATCTAAAATTTCTTGATTACGTGCACGCAGATCGGCTGCTAGGTCTAACGTTTGTTCAAAATGCAAGCCTTCAGACTGCTTACGAATTTCTTGAATATTTAATTTCATACTTCCTCCATAAAGATTTACTCTCTTGATTATACCATGAAAAGGCTACAAATCAGCACATCAAACTTTGTAATTAAAATTCTTACTTTTTAACATATTTACTATGACATTTTTGTTTTTTAGTGCTATACTATAGGCAATAATACATCAGAGCAAGGAGGATGCTCACATGGAAGACAAAGAACTCATTACTAATGCAACCCAACTCCTATCCGAGTTAAATAAAAGTTTCCAAAGTTGCAAACAGGGTAGGGCAGATGATATTCGACTACAAGAGCTGCTAAATACTACTCTGCAAGAGCTCAAAAAAGCGGAAAAGTTGGACAACAGTATCTTAATTGATCTTGAGAAATTTTACCAACGTACCAGTCTTCTGATAGGCCTCGGTAGCCTAAAACTGAACGACCAAGCACGTACCGCTTGGCGCAACTATGACAAGTTCCATTACGAGCATGTCAAACACGTACTAACTCTCTATGGACCTGTTTTCGGATTTTAGAGATTAGAATTGTCGGTTTTCTGTTGACAAAATATCCTGAAAGGTATAGGATAGAGATACTAATACTCGGAGGTAAGGGAGACATGAACAATTAAGTCTATCAAATAAAGAACCTTTATTTAGTAGATCTTGTTTTTGTCTCTTTTTGTGCTCTTTTCATACTAGATTTTCTAGTATCTTGTCCCCATTGAAAATCAAAAAACTAGAAAGCTATGCTCCTCTTGGGTTGGGGTAGGCAGCTCCAAGCTAGTTTGACGAGTTTTTCAACGAGGATAATAGAGTTTCGACAGTGACTTTGGGCTCTACTAGATAAAGTAGAGCTTTTTGTTATGCACTATTGACATTCTAGAAAGGGCAATCATATGATAAAAATCAATCACCTGACCATCACTCAAAACAAAGATTTACGAGACCTTGTCTCTGACCTAAGCATGACCATCCAATACGGGGAAAAGGTCGCTATTATTGGCGAAGAAGGAAATGGCAAATCAACCTTACTTAAAACTTTAATGGGGGAATATTTGTCTGATTTCACTATCAAGGGAAACATCCAATCTGACTATCAGTCACTGGCCTATATTCCTCAAAAACTTCCCGAGGAGCTGAAAAAGAAAACTCTAAACGACTACTTCTTTTTAGATTCTATTGATTTAGACTACAGTATCCTTTATCGTTTGGCTGAGGAAGTGTATTTTGATAGCGATCGTTTCGCTAGTGACCAAGAAATTGGTAGTCTATCAGGGGGCGAAGCTTTGAAAATTCAACTTATCCATGAGTTAGCCAAACCCTTTGAGATTCTATTTTTAGATGAACCTTCAAATGACCTAGACCTTGAAACAGTTGATTGGCTAAAAGGTCAGATTCGCAAGATTAGGCAAACTGTTATTTTCATTTCCCATGATGAAGACTTTCTGTCTCAAACGGCAGACACTATTGTCCACTTGCGACTGGTAAAGCACCGTAAAGAAGCGGAAACGCTAGTAGAGCATTTAGATTATGATCGTTATAGTGAGCAAAGAAAGGCTAATTTTGCCAGACAAAGCCAGCAAGCTGCTAACGACCAAAGAGCCTATGATAAAACCATGGAAAAACATCGGCGAGTCAAGCAAAATGTAGAAACTGCGCTTCGAGCTACTAAAGATAGTACTGCCGGTCGCCTATTGGCTAAAAAGATGAAAAATGTGCTCTCTCAAGAAAAACGCATTGAAAAGACAGCCCAGTTCATGACCCAAAAACCACTTGAAGAGGAAGAAATCAGACTTTTCTTCTCAGACATCCAACCATTACCGGCTTCTAAAGTCTTAATCCAATTGGAAAAAGAAAATTTGTCCATTGGCGACCGTGTTTTGGCTCAGGAACTACAACTAACTATCCGTGCCCAAGATAAAATCGGTATCATCGGCCCAAATGGTATTGGAAAATCAACTCTGTTAGCCAAATTAAAGCAACTTCTTAATGATAAAAGAGAGATTTCGCTTGGTTTTATGCCACAAGATTACTACAAAAAACTGCAATTGGATTTATCCCCAATCGCCTATCTCAGCAAAACTGGAGAAAAAGAGGAACTACAGAAAATCCAATCTCACCTAGCCAGTCTCAATTTCAGTTATCCAGAAATGCAGCATCAAATTCGCTCCTTATCTGGCGGACAACAGGGAAAACTCCTGCTTTTGGATTTAGTCCTGCGCAAACCAAACTTTCTCCTTTTGGATGAACCCACACGAAATTTTTCTCCCACTTCTCAACCCGAAATCAGAAAACTCTTTGCAACCTATCCAGGCGGTCTCGTCACTGTTTCGCATGACAGACGTTTCTTAAAAGAAGTCTGTACGACCATCTATCGCTTGACAGAGCTTGGTTTGGAGGTAGTTAATTTAGAAGATTTATAAATTTGTAACATAACAAAAATCCAGAGACAACCTCTGGATTCTTTTTACATCTGTTTTAAGCGTTCAATCCGTTCTGAAATAGGTGGGTGGGTATAAAAGAGTTTTTGGAACCCTCCCCCTTTCTTAGGATCATTGATATAAAGTGCACTACTGGCATCATCGACAGGACGACTCATCGGTTTACTGTTGTCTAACTTGCGTAGAGCATTAATCATCCCTTGAGGATTGCGGGTCAACTCGACACTGGAAGCATCAGCTAGAAATTCCCTCTGACGAGAAATAGCTAGTTGCACCAAGGTTGCAGCGAGAGGTGCCAGCACAATTGCAAGTAGGGAGACCACTAGCATAATGATTTCAAGACCATTTCCATCTCTATCATCGTCACTTCGTCTGCGACCTGCTCCGCCCCACCACATCATACGACCTGCCATACTAGAAAGCATGGTGATAGCACTAGCAAGGGCGACAGCAATAGTCGAAATACGGATATCGTAATTACGGATATGACTGACTTCATGGCCCATAACAGCTTCTAGCTCCTCACGATTCATGATAGCTAGAAGGCCTGAAGTCGCAGCAACTGCCGCATTTTGAGGATTAGAACCTGTCGCAAAGGCATTTAGGGCTGGATCATCAATGATGAAAACACGTGGCATGGGAATCTGAGCCACCATAGCCATATCTTCCACTACATGGTAAAGGTCTGGTGCCATTTGCTCATCAACTTCACGCGCTCCATTCATGGACATGACAATCTCTGTCGATTGAAAAATCATAGACATGGCATAGATAAAGCCGATAATCAGTGCGATAATCAAACCACCAAGGCCAGACCGCATAAAGAGGTAACCAACTGCATAGCCAACAAGAGCTAAGAGTAGGAAAAATACCAGCAACAAAATCCACGTTTTTCGTTTATTGCTTGCAATTTGATCAAACAACATCTTAGTCACCTAAACCGCTAAAATCAACTTTAGGTACTACCTTTTCCTCATCTGGAGTTTGAAGGAAATCTGCTGCTTTAAATCCAAACATTCCAGCGATAATATTGCTTGGGAAAGTTTCTAATTTTACATTGTAGTTGCTGACAACACTGTTGTAAAGTTGACGAGAGTAAGAAATCTTATTTTCTGTATTGGTCAACTCCTCTTGCAATTTAACAAAGTTGGCACTGGCTTTCAAATCTGGATAACTTTCTGCAACTGCAAAAATACCTGAAACCTGACGAGTAAGGGCATCACTAGCTTTCATAGCTTCTGCTGGTGAAGTCGCTGCAGCAACTTGATTGCGAAGTTCTGCCACCTTTTCAAGGGTAGAACCTTCATATTTGGCATAACCTTTTACAGTCTCAATCAAGTTTGGCAAGAGGTCATTTCGACGTTTCAATTGAACATCAATCTGACTCCAAGCCTCCTTTGTTTGCATACGATTCTTAACCAAACCATTATAGCTAACAATCACAAAAATAACAATAAGAGCTAAAACTCCAAGAATAATCCAAGTCATTATATAAGTCCTTTCTACTTTTAGATTAGTACCAGTATATCAAATTTTTAATGATTGTGGTAAAATAAGATGATACTAAAGAAGGAAATAACTATGAAACCAGAAACATTTTACAACTTGCTTACCGAGCAAAATCTTCCACTTTCGGACCAGCAAAAAAAACAATTTGAACGTTATTTTGAGCTCTTGGTTGAATGGAATGAAAAGATTAATTTAACAGCCATTACGGACAAAGAAGAAGTTTATCTCAAACATTTTTACGATTCGATTGCACCTATTCTTCAAGGTTTGATTTCCAATGAGAATATCAAACTTCTTGATATCGGAGCCGGGGCAGGATTTCCAAGTCTGCCGATGAAAATTCTCTATCCTCAGTTAGATGTAACCATCATTGATTCACTCAATAAGCGCATCAACTTCCTCCAACTTTTGGCTCAAGAGCTGGATTTGGACAATGTTCATTTCTACCATGGACGTGCAGAAGACTTTGCACAAGACAAAAACTTCCGTGCTCAATATGATTTTGTAACAGCTCGTGCGGTTGCCCGCATGCAGGTTTTATCTGAATTGACAATTCCTTACCTCAAAGTTGGCGGGAAACTACTAGCACTCAAAGCCAGCAATGCCCCCGAGGAATTGTTAGAAGCCAAGAATGCCCTCAACCTCCTCTTCAGTAAGGTCGAAGACAATCTCAGCTACGCTCTACCTAATGGAAATCCGCGCTACATCACAGTGGTAGAAAAGAAAAAAGAAACACCAAATAAATTTCCACGTAAGGCTGGCATGCCCAATAAACGCCCGCTTTAAATTTTTACTAAAAAATGATTTACAAAGTTTACAATTTTTGCTATACTATCACAAGCAAAGGTTTTTAATGTCATCCCGTGAGGTGACGAAGACGCAGAAATACTTGAAACTCTTTAAAGTCTAGATTTTAGAGAAGTCTTACTCTGAGGGCCTATTGCTGTAAAATAATGGGCTCTTTTTTGATGCCCAAAAGTGAGGTTTATATGAAACAAGAATCAACTGTTGATTTGTTACTAGACGTTGACCAACGTCCTTCGGCTGGAAAAGGAATTCTCCTTAGCTTCCAACACGTTTTCGCCATGTTTGGTGCGACCATCTTGGTACCACTGATTTTGGGAATGCCTGTATCTGTTGCCCTTTTTGCTTCAGGTGTAGGAACACTCATCTATATGATTTCAACTGGTTTTAAAGTTCCCGTTTATCTAGGTTCTTCATTTGCCTTTATCACAGCTATGTCCCTAGCTATGAAAGAAATGGGTGGTGATGTATCTGCTGCTCAAACAGGGGTTATCTTGACTGGTTTAGTCTATGTCCTTGTGGCTGCAAGTGTTCGTTTTGCGGGTACAAAATGGATTGATAAACTCTTGCCACCAATCATTATTGGTCCCATGATTATTGTTATCGGTCTTGGACTTGCAGGTTCAGCTGTTACTAACGCTGGTCTTGTAGCGGATGGAAATTGGAAAAATGCTCTTGTAGCAGTTGTTACTTTCTTGATTGCTGCCTTTATCAATACAAAAGGAAAAGGCTTCCTACGAATCATTCCATTCCTCTTTGCCATTATTGGTGGTTACCTCTTCGCACTAACTCTTGGTTTGGTTGACTTTACACCAGTTCTTAAAGCTAACTGGTTTGAAATCCCTGGTTTCTACTTGCCATTTAACACAGGTGGTGCCTTTAAAGAATACAATCTTTACTTCGGTCCAGAAACCATCGCTATCTTGCCAATCGCTATCGTAACAATTTCTGAACACATCGGAGACCATACTGTTTTGGGTCAAATCTGTGGTCGTCAATTCTTGAAAGAACCAGGTCTTCACCGTACTCTTCTTGGTGACGGTATCGCAACTTCTGTTTCAGCCTTCCTTGGTGGACCAGCCAATACAACTTACGGAGAAAATACAGGGGTTATTGGTATGACTCGTATCGCTTCTGTCTCAGTTATCCGTAACGCTGCCTTTATCGCGATTGCCCTTAGCTTCCTTGGTAAATTCACTGCCTTGATTTCAACTATTCCAAATGCTGTACTTGGTGGTATGTCAATCCTTCTCTATGGGGTTATCGCCAGCAATGGTTTGAAAGTTTTGATCAAAGAACGTGTTGATTTCGCTCAAATGCGTAACCTAATCATCGCAAGTGCTATGTTGGTCCTTGGACTTGGAGGAGCTATCCTTAAACTCGGTCCAGTTACCCTTTCAGGTACTGCCCTATCAGCCATGACAGGAATCATTTTGAACTTGATCTTACCATATGAAAACAAAGACTAAACGTCTTGAAACAAAAAGTCCGCTCAGACAACTGAGCGGACTTTTTTGATTCTTAAGTCCCCCAAGCAACCAATAGATAGATCAGTCTAGAACCAAACATATCTGCTAAAGCATGCATGAGAAAGAATGGAAGAAGATTTTTTATTTTATATTTGTATAAGAAATAATAGAATAAGCCATAAACTACACCGATTACCAAAGCCCATACTAATCCTTGATAGGTGTGGAAGGAAATACGAATAATCGTAGAATAAAGCAAAACCAACCACTTGTGTTTTTCCTTCACTGAAGTTAACAAACCTAGAAAGAAAAACTCTTCATAAAATCCATTAAGCAAGGCATAGGCAATCGCTATCGGGCTGAGAGCTAAGAACTTCCCTATTATTTGCGTGAAATCTATATAGGCAAAAAGGTCTGGATTAAAGTAATTATATTTACCAGTGAGAGTTGTAACCAAGTCTCCAAACAGTCCCACTAAAGCAAATATAAATGGAACCCAAAAGATAGTGGACCAATTCCAGCGAATAGGAAGCTGTTTAAAATCATAATTTCGAATCAAAAGATAGAGTAAGGTCACAGTTAGTAATATAGTTTGCAGGGTAAAATTACTAAAATAAGCCGCACCTTCGCTTGCAGCCTGTCTAACTGTCCCTACTGTACTTGATGCACCCGTTGGAAACGTATTTGCTAAAAATAGCTCGGTTGAACGAATTATAAACTGACCAAACATTATGATCGTAATAATCACAATGTCAAACCATCTCAAGTATTTTAGAGGTTTAGATGGATGTATTTTTTTAAAAATATTCATATTTTCTCCAGGTATTCTATACTCATATAAATATTTTAAGAAAAAAGGCTTAAACTTTTATAAAATTTCATTAATTCATTTAGATTCAAAAGCTTTTATTAGTAAAAATAACCCCTCTTTGAGAGTGGTTATCATCTACTCTCATTTTTTTGTTTATTTCTCTAACAATAAATCCTTCAAAGAAATCAGAGTGACTGCAATTAAAATCATTGCCATACCAAGAAAATCAATGGGATAAAACTGTTCATTCATAATTAGGAAGGCAAAGAAAACCGCCGAGATTGGTTCAATCGAAGCCAACAAACTTGACTTGACCGGTCCTATCAGACTGGTTCCTTTAAGGAAAGCTGTATAGGCAAAGATAGTCCCGATAAGAATAATGCCCGCAAAAGCGAGGAGAAAATCAAGACTAGTTGGGATAGCAGTCTGTAGAACTCCTGTAAAAGGAAGGGCGACCAAACCTGCTATGACCATTCCCACACCAATGACCAAGCTGCTCCCCCACTTCTTAATCAAGGCTATGGGCAAAATGATATAAAGTGCGTAAGTCAGAGCAGAAAAGAGGCCCCAGAACAGGCCTGCAGGTGTCATGGATAACTGGTCCAACTGCCCATGAGTTGCGATCAAGAAGGTCCCTCCAATGGCTAATATGATGGAAACAATCTCTCCCAGTGTCGGCGCCACCTTATCCTTGATACAGCTATAAATCAAAATCCCGACAGGACAAACATACTGAAGTACCGTCGCGGTTCCTGCATTGGTTTCCTGAATAGCAGTTAGATAGGCAAATTGATTGAGAAAAAGTCCAATCAAAGCAAAAATGAGAAGAGACAGCAAACTCTTTCTATCCTTTAAAAAGGCCAGCATTCTATCCTTTGCAGTAGCATAAGCCAAGACCATGAGAATCCCACCGGCGATTAACAGTCGTAAGTTAGTTAAAACCAGAGACGAAATTCCATGTGCCATCAGGTATTGGCCACTCGTTCCTGACAAGCCCCAAGCAATGCCAGCTACAACTATTAATAAAGTCCCTTTTAAACTGTTTGACATGTCTCTCCTTACTCTTCTTTGCGAATCAAGTCCATTACTTGATTGCGGTCTACAATCCATTGAGCCCTCTCATCCTTTTCATAGGTCCGATTCGATAGGAAAATAGCCGCTTCTTGCTTCTGGCGATTCCACATGATAAAGGTACCTGTATAGCCCGTATGGTCTAGCCAATCTCCTTCCAAATTCCATGCCAAAGAACGTTCCTTGTCATCCAAAGGTGAAAAATTTTGACTCAAGTCTCTTGCAAAATCATCTGCTAAATAGTGTTGCAAAAAGATTTGTAAATCCTTTACAGTCGAAAATAAACCAGCACTACCTGCATGTCTGCCCAGGAGACGAGCCTTGGGATCATGTACCAAACCTGCCTCTACACCTCTGACTGTTGGAACAGCAAGCCCAACAGGTCCAAATTGGGTTTCCGTCATTCCCCAAGTTTTAAAAACTTGCTCCTGTAAAATCACATCCAAGTCCTGATCAAAGATTCTTTCCAAAATAAAGCCTAAAAGTAAAAAATGGACATCCGAATAAAGAAAGGCTGGCTGATTGCGTCTCTTGAGATGAAACATCGCTTCCTTTAATTCTGAGGCTGTTAAACGATTACGATTGGTAATAAAAGGATCAAGATTTGTAGCATGGGTTAAGAGCTGGCGAATAGTGATATCTGGATAATCACTCTCAGCTAAAAAATCTGTCACAGGTCTGTCAATATCTAATTGACCTTTTTCCCACAAAAAGATAAAAACTGTCCCAACCCCAACAACCTTGCTGACACTGGCTAGGTCATAAAGCAGTCCTGTCTCAGTATCCAAGCCATGCTCTGGATCACTCTGGCCTAAATAGAACTCCGTCCATTGATTGTCCTTAAAATACGCAAAAGAGGCTCCGGGATAAATCCCTGCCTCGATTTGTTCTTCTATTTTTTTAATAATCTTGGTCCACTTCATACTTCTTCAAACCACAATTCAACATTATTTCTATCTTTACTAAGGAAGAATTTTTCAGACTTAGGAATAAAATATTCGGTAGACTCAAATTTCTGGCGCAGCCTTGCTATATCTAGTTCATTGACCAGGAACTTGAGCATAGACAAGTCCCAAGTAACCGTATTTTCCACAGTCAAATCCTGCCCCTGAGCTGGGATAAAATCAAGTGATGTCCCTATTTCAGATGGTTCCAAGAAACTTTCGACATCAGTTGGGAGATGTAATTCCATAGAAATCTCAAATTTACTTAAAGAAATTGATTCCAAATTTGTTTGAAATTCAGGGTTTTCTTCTACTTCTACTAGACTTGCTCTATCATCTTCTGCATGAATCAAAATCAAATCATTTTCTGGTGAAAAAATCTCAAAAGCGTAGCCATTTTGACCTTTATATAATTGATGAATCGAATCTGTTTTAGATAAGAGTCCTTCAATTTCTAAGGGATTTTCCACTTTGACAATCAATCTAGCTAGTTTTTTTCTTCCCTCTACCTTACGAGTGCGCATACTTGGAGCTTCTTCTAAAACCAGCTTTTCTAGACCTGTTTGATCACCTAGTGACAGAAAGGCTGACTCTTCTAACAAGGCCTTCATTCCAAGGGTTTCTATATAAAATGTTTCATTTAATTTTCTATTATTAACTTTTAAAGTAGGAATAATCCGTACAATCTGATTTACATTCATAAATTCCTCCAACTCTTTTATTTTAAAGGATTTTAGAATTTTTTACAAGAAATTATGCTCAGATTTACCTTTTTTTCGTAAAATTTCATCTAAAAAACCGAGGATTTCCTCGGTTTCAATTTCTTATAGGTAAAGGAATTTGAAGATAGCTACTGCCGCAATTGCTGCTGCGATTGGTGCTACTACTGGTACCCAAGAATACCACCATTTTGAATCACCTTTGTGCTCACCAAGAACTGATTTTGGAAGGAAAGCATGAAGGAGACGTGGTCCCAAGTCACGGGCTGGGTTCAAGGCAGGTCCTGTAGGTCCACCAAGTGATGTTACCAAAGCCATAACAAGGAATCCAAGTGCCAAGTGGGCAATCCCAAGACCAGATGTCATAAATGGTGCTACTTGTTCTTTAGCTTGGTCAAGAGCTGCTGTTACTTGCTCTTGAGGAATTGTTTGACCTTGAGTAGTTGCTTGAGCAACTTGAGCATTAATAGCTGCTTGTGCTTTTGATACTAATTCAGCTCCAAAGAAGTTTTTAGTCATACCAAGGGCTGCGAAGAAAAGAACAAATGAACCAACAAACTCGTTTACAAAACCATTAACAGTTGCTGCGAAACGTGATTCTTTTGTACCATTATCTAAACTTGAAATGGTTGAGAAAGTACCCAAGATATTGTTTGGATTTTCAGTTTTCAAGTAGTATGGGCGGTGTGTTGCCACAACCAAGGCTTGACCAAAGATAGCACCCAAAACTTGTGCGATGATATAAGGTGCAACTTGTGCCCAAGGGAAGAGACCGCTGATCGCAAGTCCAAGAGTGAAGGCTGGGTTAATGTGGTTACCAGATACGTTACCAAACATCAAGGCTGGGATCATAACCCCCATACCATAACCAACAGCGATAACGATCCAGCCACTTTGGTGACCTTTCGTACCTTTAAGTTCAACGTTGGCAACTGCACCATTTCCAAGAATGATCAAAATAGCAGTGGCCAAAAATTCAGTGGCATATTTAATTGCCCATGTGAAATCCATTTGATAGATTCTCCTTAAAATTTTTTAGACAATCCTTATTCTATCAATTTTTATATCTTTTAGCAACAGGTTTTCTAAAAGAATGTATGAGAAAGCGGTTTTATTTCTCTTGTTAAAACAAAAGGATTAAGGAGGTGCATTTCCTTAATCCGAGAGTTCTTATTCTTGACGTTGTCCGAAATCTGCAATCATCTGCTCCATTTCTTGTCGACTCGGAGTTGTCAGCATATAAAGGTAATCTCCTTGAAGTTCCGCAAAGGCTGCTGGCATGATTTTTTTAACCTTGAACTGATGGCTGTATTTGGCAAGCAAGTCCTCCTCAGAATAGACATAGTGAGCATTTGCGCGACGTGATGTAGCTAAACAAAACTGAGGTTCAAAGTCTGACGCTGGGAACTCTTCTCCTGCTACAATAGCTGCATAGCCACGATAGAGGTCCAAGGAATGGGCAAAGTTATAAACATCAATGGTAAAACCACCTGCAGGACGGTTATTGTACTCAATGGCAATGTAGTCGTCCCCTTCACGGAAGAACTCAATATGGAAGAACCGTTCTTTCATACCAAATTCCTTGACAATGGCCTCACCATATTTACGTAATTTGGGATCCATATCCTTAAGAACATAGTAGGAATTGTCCATCTTGTAAATCATGAGATCAAGCGGTGTATAGGCGTAGTCAAAAGTCGTTGAGAAGACAATCTTACCATCCTTGTCTACGAGCCCGTCAAAGGTACAGATTTCACTAGAAGTGACAAATTTCTCAAAGAAATAAACGGTTGAATGGTCCCACTCAGCCTTGAAGTGATTGATATCGTCTTCTGTTTCAAGCTTAAAGGTTGCGGCTGCCCCCACTCCATTATCAGGTTTGGCAATCATTGGAAGGCCGATTTCTTTCACAGCTTGATCCACATCTGCTTCAGTCTTGATAACAGCTCCAGGTACCACAGGGACACCTGCTTTTTTGAAAAGTTTCTTCATTTCAGACTTATATTTAGTCTTTTTGAGCTCCTCAGGTTTGGCACCAAAAACATTAAATTGTTCTCTGAGTGTTGCATCCAGCTCTAGCCAATATTCATTGTGGGACTCGATACGGTCAATTGGGCCATGTTTATAAAAGAGAAAAGCAACTGCACGTTTGACTTCGTCTATGTTCTCAAGATTATCTACACGGAAATACTCGGTCAGGCTATTGCGTAAAGGTTCATCCAATTGCTCATAAGGCTCTTGACCAATTCCCAAGACGGTAATGCCTTTATTTGCTAGTTCGATGGTAAACTGTTGAAAATTTTGTGGATAGTAGGGAGAAATAACAAGATAATTCATAGGTAACTCCTTTTATAGATACAGGTGTCCAAGAAAATAGGGCATTTGTTTACGCCACCATTCCCAGTCATGGGCGACATCATGTCCCCATTCAGCAAACCAGGCTGGTATTTGTTTCTGGTCAAAGGCTTCTTTAAGCTTGTAAAAGGATGGCAAACCGTCTTGTTCCCAGTCACCAAGCCCCGTACAAAGCACAATCTCGGCCTGACGGTAACGGTCGATGAACCAACCGTCGTTCTGATTCCAGATATAATCTACTGGCGAGTTTTGGTAAATAGCATCGTCATTGTAGTAATCGCCGACAAAGAAACGTGCGTCGTAAACTCCACTAAGAGCAATTACTTTGGTAAAAACATCTGGATGCTGTAGGAAGAAATTGACAGCATGGTAGGCTCCCATGGAGCAACCTGTCGTCATCATACCATAAAACCAACCTGTCTTATGCTTGATAAAAGGAATGGCCTCCTCAATCACATAGCGTTCATAGGCACGGTGCATCTCTGCTTGGTCGTGACCATTTTTCCAAGTGGCCAACCAGCTCTCACTGTCAACACTAGATAGGGTAAAGAACTGAACACGGCCTTCCTTGATAAAGGAAGCACATGCATCAATCATGCCAAAATCATAGTATTCGTTGTGACTACCACCTGATGAAGCAAAGACCACAACTGGAATCCCAGCATGTCCATAACGATTGAGATACATTTCACGGTTGAGATGACCACTCCAGTGGCTAAGATGTTCAATATGCATTATCTTTCTCCTTTCTTAACTTACCATTTTTCTGCAAAAAATCTCAGACAGTCTGGTAAATTTTCCGACCATGGAATCTCACTATGGATGGCACCAGACTGAACTTTCAATACAAGATTATCCAGATGAACTCCCCCTGCTATCAAATCATGGTAATAGCGAAGTGACGAGTCGATATAGGCTTGTTTGATATTGCCAGCCATCAAGGTCTTGTCTGTGTCATCTGCTTCTTCTGTTCCTACATAGATGAAAATGCGCTGGTCAGGCGATAGTTTCTTGCGCTCAATATAGCGGTTAAAAGCTTCTTGATGAAGCCAGTTAGCAGATGAAAAAACCCCTAGACAGCCAATTTGGTCTTGGTATTCCAAACCGATAAACTGGGTAATATTGCCGCCTAGTGAGGAACCAATCATAGCCGTATGCTGGCGGTCAGCTTTGGTACGGTAGGTCTCATCGATAAAAGGTTTGACCACCTCCATGACAAACTCAGAATATTCCACACCCTTACCGCCAAACTGCTGCCCTGGAATAGGAGATTCTTGGAACTTCCAAGCTGCATACTCATTCATCCGCCCCATACCATCATTGTCAATGGCAACTACAATCATGCGACTGATATCAGGATTACGCTTAATAGCTGGGATAATCTTCCATGAGTGACCAATGAAAGACTCTTTGCTATAAAAAACATTTTGCCCGTCATGAAAGTAAACAACAGGATAGGAACGGTCAGTATCTTTCTCATAATCTTTAGGAAGAAGAACACGTACACGGCGCTCCTTACCTGTATAAGGAACCTTGAGTTTGTGTTCTTTCATTTTTAAATAAAAGTAGGAATGATTCATTGTCAGAAAACTCTCTATATTCAAAATTTTATCTTATTATACCACAAAAATAGAAAAAAAGTTAGTTTTGCTTCCATTTTTGGATTAAAAACTAACTTTTTCATTTATTTTTCTAAATTCTTTTGGATTTTCTGATTTAGAGGAGATTATCAATCAAGTCATCCACTTCATCTTTTTCAGCCTGAGGCGTGATTTCAGTAATCATGATTCCAACCACTGCTCGCTCAACTAAACCTTCAACATCCATGCGAGCTTCGTATTGCTCCGCATTCTTAATCTTAGGATTTGTTTTTGGACGATCTGGTGCAAAAATCGTACAACAGTCTTCAAATGGCTGGATTGAAATGTCAAAGGTATCGATTTTCTGGGCGATGTCAATGATTTCTAACTTATCCATAGTCACCACAGGACGAATGACTGGAGTACTGGTTACAGCGTTGATAGTCTGCATGCTTTCCAAGGTCTGGCTGGCTACTTGACCTAGACTCTCCCCATTGATGATAACTAAACCATTTCGTACCTCACGAATACGGTCAGTAATCCGCATCATAAAACGACGCGTCAAGGTCATGAGATAGGCTTCTGGCGCTTTGGCTTTGATTTCCTCTTGAATCTCTGTGAAAGGCACCTCGATAAACTGGATATTGCCACCGAACTTGGTCAATTTTCGAGTCAAATCTTGGGCTTTTTTTAGGGCACCAGGACTGGTGTAAGGTGGGCTGGCAAAATGAACAGCTTCAATATCCACTCCACGCTTAAGAGCAAGATAACCTGCTACAGGTGAGTCAATCCCTCCTGACAACATGAGCATCCCTTTACCTGAAGTTCCAACTGGCAAACCACCAGCCCCACGAATGGTTTCATAAGAAAGATAGGCTGCTTCTTCACGGATCTCCACCTGAAGATTGATGTCAGGACTTTTCATTTGAGCTTGCACATTTGGAATGGCTTCGAAAACAGCTCCTCCAAGGGTTTGGTTGAGTTCACGACTATCCAACTCAAAGTTGTGGTCGCTACGTTTACTAGAGATTTTAAAGGTCATGCCTTCCTTGTAGATGTCCTGCATAATCTCTTGGACAGAAGACTTCAGAACTTCTACAGATTTTTCAACCTTATAAACAGGGGAAAAGTTTTGAATCCCAAATACTTGTTTGAGTGATTCTGCAACTGCCGTGTAATCTGCTCCATTGAGGTAAGCGTGGGCACGGTCACGATCTGCTGTTACCTTAACTTGGGGATAGATAGACAAAACGTCTGAAATATTATTGCGAAGTTTATTAATGAAACGCATACGGTTTTTGCCCTTGGTTGACAATTCTCCGTAGCGAATCATAATTTCTGAATACTGCATAAATGCTCCTATCTTACTTTTCTAGTTTGATTGTAAATTAATTTTAACTTGGTTAAAAACTGCTCGACCTGACTCATATCATTTTCAAGGTCTAGGCTAAGACGCACAGCTGACTGGGCCTTATCCTTATCTACTCCCATAGCAATCAAGGTACCTGCAGGTTTCCCAGCCTTGGACGAACAAGCAGAGGTTGTTGAGATGAAAATATCATAGTCTTCAAAGGCGTGAACGATAACTTCTCCACGAACACCCTTGATTCCAAAAGTCAGGATATGAGGGGCAAAGTCTTCCTCATCTGAAAAGACAAATATATCTGGATAATCTAAAAGAGCTTGACGAATCACTGCCTTCATCTGCCCAGTCTTGCTAGTAAAGACATCTAGATTTTCCATAGACAGACGCAGAGCCTTGGCTGTTGCCGCAATCCCTGCCACATTTTCAGTTGTTGAACGATAATCACGCTCCTGACCACCACCTGTTAAAAGAGACGCAATCTTCTTGCCAGACTTGATATAGACAAATCCAACACCTCGAACTCCGTGGAACTTGTGACTAGAGAAAGTCGCAAAATCCACTCGTTCTGTCAGATACTTTTCAGTCGGAATTTTAGCAAGTGCCTGAACCGCATCAACATGGAAGGAAATAGTCGGCTTGTCTGCCAACAGTTCTGAAATAGCCTCAATGGGCTGAACAGAGCCGATTTCATTATTCACAGCCATGATGGAAACGAGGGTCGTATCAGGTCGTATCAAAGCTGCTAGAGCCTCAACATCCACAAATCCTTTCTCATCAACTGGAGCAAAATCCACTTCAAACCCTTGACTTTTCAACCAGAGAGCTGACTCTTTGACTGCCGGATGTTCAATGGCTGATACAATGATGTGCTTTCCAAACTGAGCCTTTTCAAAGGCCACACCCTTGATGACCCAGTTATCTCCTTCTGTCCCACCAGAAGTAAAGAAGATTTCATCGCTTTTCTTACCGATTAAATCTGCAATCTGTTGGCGAGAAGCATCTAAGATTCGTGTTGCCTGGTCTCCCAAACGATGGAGACTAGATGGATTTCCTAAAATTTTTGAAGCGACCTGCATATAAGTTTCAAGGGCTTCAGGATAAGGCTTGGTCGTCGCCGAATTATCAAAGTAAATCATGTTTTCTCACGCTTTCTAAAATCACTCCTTCTATTGTATCATGAAACAGAGCTTGCGACAAGAAAGGGCAATTCCTCTTTTTTTAAGATTTTTTTAAAGAAATGAGGTATAATAAATTTTAATTAAAGGAGAGAATGCATGTCTAATTATCGTAGAACTTCAAAACCAAAAACAGAGCACATCAAAAAAGGCTTTACGGTCTTTCAAAAAACCATTGCTACTATCGGTAGTATCCTTGGCTTGATTACCGCAAGTATCACTATCATGAACGCCTTGGATAATAACAAAAATACTAAAAAAGAACCTACGACAAGCCAGACGACAACAATTGTCAAAGAAATTCAAAAGGAATCCCCTCAGGAAAACACTAGTCCCAATAAGGAAAACAACACTTCTCAAGAAAAAACACAGCAAGAAGAAACGCCAAAATCCAGCGTCAAAGAAGAGAAAAAAGAAGAGCAGAAAACATCAACTCAAGACTCTACTACACCTGCTCCAAGTAAACCTACCACTGAAAATGAAAAACAGTCTAATACTCCAACTTCAGAAAATAAAACTAATCAATAGCCAGTAAAATAGCTTCCTTCCAAATTTGGAAAGAAGCTATTTTTTTATTGTTGCAATACTTTTCTTGGTTTAGTTCCTTCAGCTGGACCAATGACACCTGCCATCTCAAGTTCTTCCATAAGGCGGGTCGCACGGTTAAATCCAACAGACAAACGACGCTGAATCATGGATGCGCTGGCTTTCTGAGTTTCGATTACCAAAGCCTTGGCTTCTTCAAAAAGCGGATCTCCACCAGAATCACCATCTGAAAATTCTCCTTCATTTTCAGAAACCTCACCTGGATCAAAACTCTCATCGTAGTCCGCATCAGCCTGAGCCTTGATGAAGTTTACGATGCGCTCGACATCATCATCCGAGATAAAGGAGCCTTGGAGACGAACTGGATGATTTTCATCAATTGGTTTAAAGAGCATATCTCCACGTCCAAGCAGTTTTTCCGCTCCATTTTCATCCAAAATCGTACGGGAATCTGTTCCTGATGAAACTGCGAAAGCGACACGAGAAGGAACATTGGCCTTGATCAGACCAGAAATGACATCAACGGATGGGCGCTGGGTTGCAAGAATCATGTGGATACCTGCAGCACGCGCCTTCTGTCCGAGACGAATGATAGCATCTTCCACTTCCTTGCTGGCCACCATCATGAGGTCAGCCAACTCATCCACAATCACGACAATGAGCGGTAGCGGAACCTGCTTGTACTCAGACTGGGCATTGAACTCTTCTACCTTGGCATTAAAACCTGCAATATTCCGAACTCCCACCTTGGCAAAGAGTTCATAACGATTTTCCATTTCATCCACGACCTTTTGCAGAGCCTTGCTGGCCTTGCGTGGATTGGTCACAACTGGAATCAAGAGATGAGGAATGTCATTGTAAACAGACAACTCAACCATCTTGGGATCGACCATCATAAATTTAACTTGGTCTGGTCTTGCCTTCATGAGAATGCTAGCTATAATGCCGTTAACAGCTACTGACTTCCCTGAACCCGTTGAACCTGCGACTAGCAAGTGGGGCATTTTAGAAAGGTCAAAAGCTCTTGCGGTGCCATTAACCGCCTTTCCTAAAGGAATTTCCAAGAGATTTTCTGCTTTTGTTTGAGATTGTTCCCATAGTTCGCGGAAAGATACAGTCGCAATCTCAGAGTTGGGTACTTCGATTCCGACTAGGGATTTCCCTGGGATAGGTGCTTCAATCCGGACATCCTTGGCCGCCAAGGCTAGAGCGAGGTCATCTGCGAGATTGGAGATGCGGTTGACCCTTACACCCACTGCTGGCTTGACTTCATACTTGGTCACTGATGGCCCAATTTCGGCCCGTTCAACTGTTACCTTGATACCGAAGCTAGCAAAGGTTTCTTCTAGGATTTTGATGTTTTCACGAACGATTTTCTTTTCTTTAGACTGATCTTTAGGTTTATCTGGGGCAAAGAGTTGTAAGCTTGGAAGTTTGTATTCAAGGGCTTCTTTGGCTGAAAAATCTACCTGAACATCTTCATCATCTGAACCATCTTCCTGTTCAGGGAATTCATGTTCAGCTTGAGGCAGGATGATCTCTGGTTCTACCCACTCTTCTTCTGGAACAGGTGGAACGTCAAGCACAACATCTGCTGTCAGAATTTCACCCGTTTCCATATCAACAGGAGGCATATCGAGTAAGGCTTTTTCAGACTCTTCTTTTTCTAATCTAGCCTCTTGCTCAGCCTTTTGACGAGCTTTTTCTTCTTGTTTGACAAAGCGTTCCTCTTTTCGACGCTCATGCCCTTCTCGCCATTTAGCAAAGCCTTTACTGCAAAATTCAGCAATATCGTAAACAGACCAAGGACTGACTAGGAGAGCACCCACTAAAATCAAGATCGAACCAATAAAGTAAGTACCGATATTTGAGAAGAGAAAGGCTGTTGGCACATAGAGTCCAACACCAATCAAGCCTCCACCAGCAAAACTGGTTGTTCGAAAACCAGTCAGATCAGTCACAACCTGAGCCATGGTCCCTTTTAATACCGACTTATCCAAACCATATTTCCAAACTAAGTAGGCCTCAAAAATCAAGAGCAAACCTGCAAATATGGTGAAAAAGCCAGATAGGAGCCCTTCCTGTTTTCGTATCCACTTGAAAAAGAAGAGGTAGAGCAGGATACCAAATATTGCCAGATAAGCTAGGCTACCCACCAGCAAGCGAATTAAATTGTAAAGGGTTATACCTGCAGCCCCTAATTTAAAGGCTGCGAAAATCAATAAAAGGGCGATTCCCAACGAAATCAACATTCGTTGAATCGCTTCTTTTCTTTCGAGTTCTGCTTTAGACGGTCTCCGTCTTGTTTTACTTGTATTCTTGTTTACCATTCTTCTATTATACCATATTTCACAGGCATTTCGGAAAAGGTCAGTATTCTCCTTGGATAGTTCAGTATTAAGAGATTCAAATAAAATTTTCTTATCCATAGTTTCCATCTCTAAGCAATTTCAGAACATCTTTTTGATAACCTTTATGATCCAGCTGACTGTTCATCAAAAAAGAAGATATGCAAAATTTTGAAATTTTGATATAATAAAACTATCAAAAAGTAAAGGAATGATTGGTATGAACGCAATCACAGCTCACAGCTCACAGCTCACAGCTCACAGCTCACAGCTCACAGCTCACAGCTCACAGCTCACAGCTCACAGCTCACAGCTCACAGCTCACAGCTCACAGCTCACAGCTCACAGCTCACAGCTCACAGCTCACAGCTCACAGCTCACAGCTCACAGCTCACAGCTCACAGCTCACAGCTCACAGCTCACAGCTCACAGCTCACAGCTCACAGCTCACAGCTCACAGCTCACAGCTCACAGCTCACAGCTCACAGCTCACAGCTCACAGCTCACAGCTCACAGCTCACAGCTCACAGCTCACAGCTCACAGCTCACAGCTCACAGCTCACAGCTCACAGCTCACAGCTCACAGCTCACAGCTCACAGCTCACAGCTCACAGCTCACAGCTCACAGCTCACAGCTCACAGCTCACAGCTCACAGCTCACAGCTCACAGCTCACAGCTCACAGCTCACAGCTCACAGCTCACAGCTCACAGCTCACAGCTCACAGCTCACAGCTCACAGCTCACGCTGATTATGTAATCAAGCGTATTTTTTGTCAAGCCCTAAAACAGACTTTTTCACATTTTTGTGAGAAGGTCTTTTCTGTTGTTTCTCAACTCAATGAGTTGATTGTTGGAGGTGTAAAATGGCTCCTCTAGCTATTGATAGAAGTTGGCAATCTGGAAATGAAAGAGCTGACAATTTATTTTTCTGGAGAAATTTCGGTTTTGATGAAAAAGATATTTTAATCGAAAATACTGATGGTATCATTAACGGAGCTCTGTTTGAATTTAAAAATAGCATTGCTGATCTTAATGCTGTGCTTGTTCAAGCTATCCACTATCTGTCTAAATTAAGGATAAAAGGTGGTATTCCTATACCAAGCAAAATCGTTTTAGTTGATATTAATAAAAATCGTGCTAGTGTTTATGATGCAACTCAATATCGTTTAGAAATTTTACAAAATTATACGAATAGTGCATCAAAAAATGTAAATCAGACCACTTTAAAAAATGCTACTAATCCTGAAAAAGTAATTGAATTTGATGTTCTTCAACCAAAAAGCCCTAAAAATCGTGAATTGTGTGAATTATTCCAAATAGACGAGTATCAAAAGTTTGAAATTGATTTTCCAAACATTTTAGGGTGGGCGAACTATATATACCGTCACGATAAAACAACAACAAAATCTCAAATGTTTGAGATGCTCAAACAACCATCTAATTCAATAGTCGAAAACTATATCTTACCTTGGTGTGGAGACGAAAGCGATTTTGACACCGTGATGGACGCATTAAATGACCCCGCAAATAGAAAAGATTTAGGAGCATTTTATACACCACTACCTTATGTTAAAGAAGCAACTAAACTTGTTCGTCAAGCTATTAGCAATCTCCCTAAAGGCATGGACTATGTTATTTTGGACAGATGTGCTGGTACAGGAGCATTAGAGCATTATTTAACCGAAGAAGAGTTAAGCCATGTTATCTTGAATACTTATGAAATAAAAGAATGGCTTGTTTTGTATAACAAATATATTGGGAAGGTACGGGCTATCATACCACCACTTTCAATGGTACAAGAAAACAAGGGGAACTTAGTAACAGGTGGGGATGCTTTAGCAGAAGAGTTTTTATCAATTCCAATGGAAACAGATGGAAAACATAATACATTACAAGAAGTCATAGATGACAAAAATGTTGCGATTATTGGTTTTGAAAATCCCCCTTATTCTAGCGAATTAGCCCGTGCTCAAGAAGGAAATGTTAAATCGATAGATAAATTTAGCTATATAAGGAAATTGATGTCCGATGAATTTGTTGGTGATAGTAACCATGCAAAAGATTTGCTAAATCAATTCGTTTGGTCTTTTGAAAAATACTTTATGAGAGATGAAAACGACTATTATATTTTATTTGCTCCTGTTAAGTATTGGAAATCAGTTGGTCTAATGCAAAAAATCTTTATTAATGGTTTTCTAGCAAACAGAGGGAACTTTAAAGCACAAGAAAGTTCCGTTTTGGTAGCACTTTGGAAAAACGATCAAGATAACGAAACTGAAAGTATTACTGTAACTGCTAAAGAAATATGGAGAGATAATAAAAAATGGGGAACTGGGAAAGGAGCAGCAGTCATTGATGTACCTGAGGATGCTATTCTTAAAGATGTGAAGCATGTCACTATAAAAAAAGTATACAAAACGCTAGGAGAATACTATTCTAAAAAGTTAAAAACAGATGTGTTATCTAAAATTGCTACTGGCTACGATGGTAAAGAAGTGCCATTAAAAAGCTATGGAAAACCTGTTTATAATGACAATATTTTAGCGGTTATAGAAGCCAGTGGTTTTGGTACTACTCCGCAGGACATAAGAATGACTAGAATTGCTATTTATCATGGACGAGGTAGTCAAGTTAGAACAAATAATTACGCAGAGCAAACTGCTTTGTTTGTTGCCAAGCAATACCCTCAAAAAAACTGGTATGAAAGGGATATTTACTATACAACTGCTGATAAAGGGGATTTGTATACAGAGGATACAGATTTTCTTAGAAAAGCTACATTATGGACTTGTATCTCTCAAAAAAATCATTGTTTGAGCTTTGATGGTTCTGATGGAAAGTTTTATAGTAACGAAATGTGCCTAGATAAGAACTCTCTAGTTCGTAAAGAATTGATCGAACAAGAAAAATATGGAAAACTTGATAGAGCTGACTTAATGTTGCTAGGTGTCTTCGATGAATTACTTGAACTAGCTAAAAATACTCAAGAATATAATCCAAAATACAATTATGGTACTTATCAAATTGAATTGGACATAAATACATCATACAAAGATGGTAATGATAAAAAGATATTCAACAATGAAAAAGTTAACACTAAACTAAAAGAACTTAAAACAAGGTTAGCTGAATACTACGAAAATGAGCTTGAAAGTAAATTATTTGAGTATGAACTATTGAAATAGTGAGAAGACGATTTCCAAACGGAAATCGTCTTTTTCGATATTGTTGAAATACTACATTTTGTGGTTGGTTTAAACTGGTATATAGTTCCCTTTTATTTAACTGTTTGTGGTTTGCGTAGGTAACCATAAACCACACCACTTACGATTGCTCCTACCAAGACAGAGACAAGGTAAAGAAGGGCATTTGAAGTAAGGGCGATGACGAAGATTCCTCCGTGTGGCGCCATGAGTTTGATTCCAGCAAGACCAACGAGTCCGCCTGCTACTGCTGAACCAAGGATGAAGCTTGGGATCGCACGAGCTGGGTCAGCGGCACCAAATGGAATCGCTCCCTCAGTGATAAATGACAATCCCATGATGATGTTTGTCAAACCAGAGTTGCGTTCTTCCTTAGTGAATTTATCTTTGAAAAGAAGAGTTGCAACAAAGATAGCAAGTGGTGGAACCATTCCTCCAGCCATAACTGCTGCCATAGCCACAGAACCACCTGAAGAAACAGTCGCTGCAAGCGTACCTGTACCAAAGACATAGGCAGCTTTGTTAACTGGTCCACCCATGTCAACAGCCATCATTCCTCCAAGAACGATACCAAGAAGGGCAGCTGAACCTCCTCCAAGACCGCCTAGAAAGTCATTCATGGCAGTGTTGATTGCCACCATTGGGATATTCACAGCTAGCATGACAAATCCAGTCAAGATTGTTCCAAGAAGTGGCAAGAGAAGGATTGATTTTGCACCTTCAAGTGAACGAGGAACTTTAACGTATTTCTTGATAGCAAGAACCAAAGCACCTGCGATAAATCCACCAACAAGGGCACCTAGGAAACCAGATGAGACACCTGCAAGAGTTGAAGTTGCTTCACCACCTGCAGCATAAGGGATTTTACCAAAGGCAAAACCTTCTTTGGCAATAGCGCCAGCCACGAAACCTGCTACTAAGCCTGGTTTTTCAGCGATAGAGTAGGCAACATAACCTGCAAAGACTGGGAGCATCAAGCCAAAGGCTGCACCACCAATTTTCATGAACATAGAAGCTAGTTCATGGTAGGAACCAAGATTACCAAGATTTTCATTTGGCACACCCAAAGCACCGTCAATCAAGAAGGCAAGGGCAATCATGATACCACCACCAATAACAAATGGCAACATTTGCGATACACCACTCATCAAGTGTTTGTAGAAGGCACCACCAAGGCTTTGTTTTTCGTTAGAGGCTGTTGCAGCTTTTACACCATTAGCGGCACAGTAAACTTCAGCATCTCCTGATAGAGCCAAGTTAATCAATTCTTCCGTTTTACGGATACCGTCAGCCACTGGACGATTGATCAAAGGTTTGCCATCAAAACGATCCAGCTCAACAGCCTTGTCTGCTGCGATGATAACAGCTTTAGCCTTGCGGATGTCTTCAGCAGTTAGTTGGTTTCCAACGCCGCTAGCACCGTTGGTTTCAACCTTGATCCCAACACCCATTTCAGCAGCCACTTTTTGAAGGGCTTCTTGGGCCATGTAAGTGTGGGCAATACCTGTCGTACAAGCTGTAACAGCTACGATAAAGTCACCCGAGTTATTAGCAGGTACTTGAACAGGCTCTTCAGTTTTTTCTGAAGCTTGGTTAAAAAGTTCGATAACTTGGTCAGCTGATATTGCTTGACGAAGTTTATCAGCAAAACCGTCTTTCATCAAGTATTGGGACAATTCTGCCAAGGCTGCTAAGTGAGTATCATTGGCACCTTCTGGAGCCGCAATCATGAAGAAGAGGTCTGTTGGTTGCCCATCCAAGCTCTCGTAGTCAACACCCTTGTTTGACTTAGCAAAGAGAACAGTCGCCTCTTTGACAGCAGCGTTTTTGCTGTGAGGCATAGCGATTCCGTCACCCAAGCCTGTAGAAGTCAAAGCTTCACGCGCCAAGATTCCTTCTTTAAAGGTTTCAAAATCTGTCACATAACCGTGGTCTGTCAAACTTTTAATCATCTCGTCGATGACAGCTGTTTTTTCAGTCTCCTGCAAATCCAGCAACATAACATCTTTTCTCAATAGGTCTTGAATTTTCATCTTTTTTCTACCTCAACTTTTTCATATGTTTCTTTAATAAATTCTGCCGTTGCCAAATCATCTGAGAAGGTAGTTGCTGTTCCACAAGCAACTCCCCATTTGAAGGCTTCTACTGCGTCTTTTGATTTGACAAATTCACCTGTGAATCCGGCAACCATAGAATCACCAGCACCAACTGAATTTTTGACTGTCCCTTTGATTGGTTGAGCAAAGTATGCTCCCTCAGATGTGACAAGAAGGGCACCATCACCAGCCATAGAGATAATGACGTTTTGAGCACCTTTAGCCAATAACTCACGAGCGTATTTCTCGATTTGATCCAAACTTTCGAGTTTCACTCCAAAGATAGCTCCAAGCTCGTGATTATTTGGTTTGACCAAAAGTGGTTGATAGTCCAAACTATCAATCAAGGTCTGTCCTTCAAAGTCACAAACGACTTGCGCACCAGTCTGGCGTGTCAAGGCAATTAGATCCTTGTAGATGGCATTGCCTAGATTTTTAGTACTTGAACCTGCAAAGACAACTATATCTTCTGCTGTCAGACTAAATAAAATAGCTTTCAATTCTTCTAGCTGATCCGGCTCAACAGTTGGACCAGTCCCATTGATTTCTGTCTCTTGGTCTGCTTTGATTTTAACATTGATACGAGTATCTTCTGATACTTGGACAAAACGTGTCTCGATTTCTTCCTCTGCTAAAGTATCTGTGATAAATTTACCAGTAAAGCCTCCGATAAATCCCGTCGCAGTATTGGGTATATCCAAACGTTTCAAAACACGACTGACATTGATTCCTTTCCCTCCAGCAAACTTATCATCACTGTCCATACGATTGACACTACCGACTTGGACTTGGTCCAAACGAACGATATAATCAATAGATGGATTGAGTGTGACTGTATAAATCATACTTCTATTACCTCCGTTTTCTCCTTAATAGCCTGCAAGAGCTCATGCCCTTGACTTGTGATAACAATAGCTCGTTTGAGTGGTGCTACCTTGGCAAAGCAAGTTTGTCCAATTTTAGACGAATCCACCAAGACATAGGTCTGTTTGGCATTTTCTAAAATAGCACGCTTCACAGCTCCCTCTTCCATATCAGGAGTCGTATAATAACCATCGTCCACACCATTCATCCCGATAAAGGCACGGTCAAAGTGCAATTGGTTAATCTGGTTAAGAGCAACGCCCCCGATACTAGCATCTGTCGCCATCTTGACACTTCCTCCAACCATGACAGTTGGAATCTGCTTTTCAACCAACTGAGCGGCATGGTGAATCGAATTTGTCACAACAGTAATATTCTTATTAACCAATTCATGAATCAAAAAAGCAGTTGTTGTTCCAGCATCGATAAAGATGACATCTTGTTCCTTGATGAGAGAGGCTGCCTTCTGAGCCAGCAACTTCTTTTCTTGAAGGTTTTTGACAGATTTTTCTTGAATGGTTTCTTCTTCCTGCAAGGAATGGGGCAATTCTGCTCCACCATGCACGCGACGAAGCTTGTTTTCCGCTTCCAACTCATCCAAATCTCTTCGAACCGTTGATTCTGACGTTTCTAACAAACTAACTAATTTTTCTAGAGAAACTACATGATGTTGATTTAACTCCTCTAAAATCAGTTGCTTCCGCTCTGTTTTTAACACTGAATCACCTCCTGTTATCGTTTACACTATTCATTCTATCACACTTTCTTTCAAAGTCAAGCGCTTTTTGTCATTTTCTTTCAAAATCTATCATTTTTCTTATTTCCAAAATTTTTATTGCAAGATAAGAGCCTTTATGGTAGACTATTTGAGTAAGTATTGGAAGATTACTCAAGAGGCTTAAGAGGCCGTGTTGGAAACGCGGTAGGCGTGTAACAGCGTGCGTGGGTTCGAATCCCATGTCTTCCGTTTATTTTAAAAAAGATACCCAAGAAATCTTGGGTATCTTTTTTCTTATATGCTTGTTTTATAACTCGGGTGAATTTCTTAGAAAATATCAAATAACAATTTCACATTGAGAATTGTTAAGATAATGGAAACGATATAGCCAAGGATGGTATTCCATTTGGCATTGGTAAATTCTCCCATCAGTGATTTCTTAGAAGTTAGATAAATCAGTGGGAAGATTGAAAATGGAAGAGCAATCGAAAGAAAGACTTGTGAATAAACCAATAACTGATCTAATGTTTTTTCCTGATGACCAAACAGAACCGCTACAATCATGACAGGCAACAAGGCAAAGAGACGAGTTGCCAAACGAATGAACCATTGAGGTAATCTCATATGCAAGAAACCTTCCATAACGATTTGTCCAGTCAAGGTACCCGTAATTGTCGAATTTTGACCACTGGCTAATAAAGCCAAGGCAAACAAGGTTGATAAGGTCGAGCTAGCTATAGCTCCTGCAATAGTAGAATCCTGCAAGGCATTATACATTTGAGAGAAGGCAGAAATCTCAGATGCATGGCCGAAAAAGAGAGCCGCCCCGAGAATTAATAGAAGGGAGTTAACCACAAAGGCCAAGGATAATTGGAGATTTGAATCCCAGGTCATAAAGCGCACGGCTTTTCGAACATCATTCTTGTCCTTGTGATTGATTTTCCGAGTTTGTGACAAGGAAGAATGCAAATAGAGGTTATGGGGCATAACCGTTGCTCCCACGATCCCTAGTGCCAAGGTTAATTGACTTTCATGCCCTGGCAAGGGACTTTCAAATAAGGTTGCATTCGGTAGATAACCCTCAACGATTCCTTGGAAGCTTGGATGTGACAAAGCTACCAGATAGGTAAAAATTGCTAGAATGGTTAAAATCAGTGTTGTCACAATAGCTTCAATCTTCTTAAAGCCAAATTTCATCAGAAGCAATAAGAGAAAAACATCCAACACGGTCAAGAGAATTGCTATCATAATCGGAATCTTAAAGAGAAGATTGAGAGCAATCGCTGAACCTAGAACTTCTGCCAGATCTGTCGCCATCAAGGCTAATTCTAAAATCACCCATAGACTATAACGAAGCCATTTAGGTGAATGATGAGCCGTTGCTTGAGCCAGGTCCATCTGGGTTACAATACCAAGCTTTCCTGCCATCTGCTGAAGTTGCATGGCAATGAGAGATGAAATCAAGATAACAAACAAGAGACTATACTTATAGGAAGCACCACCGACTACACTGGTAATCCAGTTTCCTGGATCCATATAACCAACTGCGACAAGAGCACCCGGACCTAAAAAGGCATTTAAATTTTGCCAGAAATGATTGTTATTTGGAGTATCGATAGATTGATTAATCTCAGAGAGTGACACTTTTTTATGAGAAGACATAGATACTTACCTCTTTCTAAACCTACTTTTTCATTATTTTCTATTAGAGAAAAATAAGATTGACTTTAAACTATTAAAACAATGAAAACTATATGAAAAACATTTAGTTTTTTCATTATTTTTCTTAAGGCACCTTAATTATAACAGAAAATATGATAAAAACTTAAGAAAATTCAGGACTTGATTTAATATTTAGGATACAACAAAATGTTGTATTCTTTTTTGCAAAGGAATACCAAAGACAAAAACAAAAAACGTTGATTAACAACGTTTTACCAAGGAATGCAAAAGAATGCAAAGGAATAATGGAGCCGGTGGGAGTCGAACCCACGTCCAAACACCTGCCAACATATTTGTCTACAACCATAGGTTATGTATTAGTTTAACAGTCCCTCGACACATAACTCAAGCCTAGAAACTGCGAGTCTATCAATCTCTTATCAAGCCGCTAGACAAGACTTGATCGTATCTCGCTAATAATAAGACCTGTCATTGAACACGAGCAATCCAAATCGGGTCACGCCTGCTGGTTTTTAGGCAGCTAGAGCGTAAGAAGTATTATTTTTTGCAGTTATATTTAACTGAGCGTTTACGTCGCCACACGAGTCGCAAAATATGCCTCATAATGCCTGTCGAATCCGTAACGACCCCAAAAGACAGTAAAACCATTATACCTTATCTAACACAAAAATGCAAAAAGGAAATCAACTAACTACAAAAGATAGTCTTTCAAAGCTTTGGTCAAAACCTGATAACCGGGAACACTAAGGTGCAACCCATCAGTTGTATAATCTTTTTTGAGTTGACCTGCCTTGTCTGTCAAACTATCAAAAACTGGCACAAATTCTACCTGCATATAGGCAGAAGTAAGCTCTTGATAGGCTTGATTCCATTTCTGAATTTTTCCATTCGTGCGGATATAGACTGTCTGCTTATACTCCTCTCCCTCATTGACTGGCAAAATAGAAAGCAGTTTAATCTCAGTCAATGGATAATCGCGAGCAATGGATTGTATGATAGCTTCGAGATTATTGAGAGCCTCATTCACAGGCACATCTTTTCCGATATCATTTGTCCCAATCAAAAGGACAATTTTATCTACTGCTCCACCATAAAGATGCGCATCTAGATTCTCTAGTAACAGCCCTGTCTGATAACCTCGAATGCCTCGATTGACAATCGTCTTCGAAGTCCCAAATAGTTCCTGCAGAGGAAAATATTCGACAATGGAATCCCCAATAAAAAGAATGTCTGGCTCTACAACAGAAACCTGATTTAAGTGACGATACTTGGTTTGGATTTTCCCCTGTTCCTTTAGGAGCCAATTTTCTAATAACTGTACTGCCACTTCATTCTCCTTTTTCTAACCAGTTTTCCAAGACTTGGTAAACTCCTCCTTGGCTATTGGCTGGCGCTAGAGCAGTCGCCACAGCTTTGGCTTTATCATCAGCATTTTCCATCGCATAAGCAATTCCAGCCATATCAAGCATTTCAACATCATTTTCACTGTCACCAAAAGCCATGATTTGTTGGGGATTCAAGTCCCAGCGCTTGAGTAATTCTTCCAAGCCCCATGCTTTATGAATTCCAGCTTGAAGGATATCAATGCAACCATAGCCACTCGATACAGCCCGAACGCGGCCATCAAAGAGGTCATTGATTTCTTCCAAAACCGAACTCAAACGTTCCTCACCAACAACCATACTCATCTTGAGAACACCACCAAAGAGGTCAGAGGTTAATTCATCCACAAATTGCATCCGCTGGTAGAATTTTTCAATCATTTCTGGAGTCATAAAACTTTCAAGGTCTGTAAAAATCGTACCTTCTTTGACGAAACCACCCTTCATCCCCGTTACAACAAACTGATCCTGACACGATCGACCCTCGAAATAAGCCAAGGCCTTATCGACAATGACATCATCCCAAGTCTGAGCCTGAATCAGTTCATTGTTTTCAAAAATACGAGCACCGTTGGCAACCACCAGAACCACTCGATCCACCAAGTGCTCCAGTAGTTGCCTCATGCGATGAATTTCATTCCCTGTCGCAATGACAAAACGAATGCCCCTTTGATCCAACTGATCTAAAATCTTTTCCAAGCGTGGAAGATCAAGCTGGCCTCTAGCATCCAGCAAGGTCCCATCCATATCGGTCGCAATTACTTTAATCGTCATTTACTTTCCTCTGAATTCAAGTTAATCCCACTTCAACCCTACATGTTCATTCATTTCTTTATAGGCTGCATCAATTCGTTCCTTAGTCGCTTCATCTAACTGATCACGATGACTGCCACCCTCGATAAAATCTTCTAAGATATAGGTTTGATAATGATATAGGGGATATCCTTCTGGTGAAAAGGTTCCCTTTGGTGTTCGATTGACCCAAGTTGGATGAGCTTTAGCTGTGTCAATAGTTGTTTGTCCATCTTTTTTCTTGACAGTTACATCCATAAGAACACCACGCTCTGTCCACTTAGCATTGTCTACACCAGTCATTGTTTCAATACGTTGGTTAGAAATGAAGTTCCCCATTGAATAGATAATGAGTTTCTTGTCTCCATCTTTTTCAACAATCTCAGATGGTTCAACTACGTGTGGATGGCCTCCAAAGATAATATCCGCTCCCCATTCAATCATCTTGTGGTATAAAGCCTTTTGCTCTTCAGTCGGTTCTATGCGATACTCAACACCCATCTGAGGCATGATAACAGTAATGTCCGCTTCCTTCTCTGCACGCTCAATTTCAGCCTTCATCTTATCTTCGTTTAGGTCTGAAAGATAGCGATTATAATCTTCTTGAGAAATACTTTGCTCAATTCCATTAAATCCATAAGAATAAGCCAAAAGTGCAACCTTGATACCGTTCACTTCCTTGATAACGAGTGGAGCTTGATCACGTGACTCGTGCGTATAAACTCCAATAGGTGTCATTCCTGCCTTTTCAATAGAATCTGCTGTTGAAATAACTCCTTCAATTTGCGAATCTAAAATATGATTATGGGCTAAATCTAAAACATGATACCCAGCATCTTTAATAGCATCCATTACTTGACCAGGAGCATTAAATAAAGGATACCCCGCTAAATAATGATCTTTATTAATAGTTCCTTCAAAATCACCTATGGCCAAATCAGCCTGTTTGAGCCAAGGTTTAACATACTCAAAATTCTCATGAAAATCATAGCTGCCATCTTCCTTTTTAGCTGACATATAGATAATATCATGGTAAAGTAAATCTCCATGGGCCATAATACGAGCACTTGTTTCTTCTTCCTGATCTTTAGATTTTTGATTTGTCTTATTTGCTTCTTTAGAAATGGCATCCTTTTTTTGACTGGTCAAGGGGATTCCTTGGAAACTTTCAAACAGCAAGACCAAGCCCATTGATAAAGCAACTGCTAGCAAGAGTATCGCAACAAATCCCTTATTGCTCCACTTTCGATAACTCCTAAAAAAGTTTACAAAACTCCTCATAAAACGAAAAACTGGTCCACGTTTATGTCTATCTTGTCTTCTTTGCATCTTTATTCTCCCTACTTTCTAATGCAAGCCTTTTCTTTTTATTATATCATAGATAAGTAATTCTTTCACAATTGAATTGAATCTACTAGGCATTTTCTATAAAAGCTCGATGCCGTAATGCTTTCAATCCTTGTCATTTTGTGATATCATGTAGAGGTAATGAAAGGAGAGAAAATGTCTGCAATAGAACGTATTACAAAAGCTGCTCACTTAATTGATATGAACGATATTATCCGCGAGGGGAACCCAACTCTACGCGCGGTTGCTGAGGAAGTCACTTTTCCCTTGTCTGACCAAGAAATCATCCTTGGCGAAAAGATGATGCAATTCCTTAAACATTCCCAAGATCCTGTCATGGCTGAAAAAATGGGGTTACGCGGTGGGGTTGGACTTGCTGCTCCTCAATTAGATATCTCAAAACGCGTTATCGCTGTTTTGGTACCAAACATTGTTGAAGAAGGTGAAACTCCGCAGGAAGCCTACGACTTACAAGCCATTATGTACAATCCAAAAATCGTCTCTCACTCTGTTCAAGACGCTGCTCTTGGCGAAGGAGAAGGTTGCCTCTCTGTTGACCGCAATGTGCCTGGCTATGTTGTTCGCCATGCTCGCGTTACTGTTGACTACTTTGACAAGGACGGCGAAAAACACCGTATCAAGCTCAAAGGCTACAACTCCATCGTTGTTCAGCATGAAATTGACCACATCAACGGAATCATGTTTTACGACCGTATCAATGAAAAAGACCCATTTGCAGTTAAAGATGGTTTACTAATTCTAGAATAAAGAAAATCCCGTTGCAAGACGGGGTTTTGTGTTATAATAGAGGCATGAAAACAAATGATATTGTCTATGGCGTCCACGCCGTTACCGAAGCCCTCCTTGCAAACACAGGAAACAAACTTTATCTCCAAGAAGATCTCCGAGGTAAGAACGTTGAGAAAGTCAAGGAACTGGCTACAGAAAAGAAGGTCTCCATTTCTTGGACTTCAAAAAAATCCCTCTCTGAGATGACTGAAGGTGCTGTCCACCAAGGTTTTGTTCTACGAGTATCTGAATTTGCCTATAGCGAGCTAGATCACATTCTTGCCAAAACACGCCAAGAAGAAAATCCTTTGCTTTTGATTCTGGACGGGTTAACTGATCCTCACAACTTAGGTTCCATCTTAAGAACCGCTGATGCGACCAATGTTTCCGGAGTCATCATTCCCAAGCACCGTGCTGTCGGAGTTACTCCTGTCGTTGCTAAAACAGCAACAGGTGCTATTGAGCACGTTCCAATTGCTCGAGTAACCAACCTGAGCCAAACTCTGGACAAACTCAAGGATGAAGGATTCTGGACCTTTGGAACGGATATGAATGGGACTCCTTGCCACAAGTGGAATACAAAAGGGAAAATCGCCCTCATCATCGGAAATGAAGGAAAAGGCATCTCTAGCAACATCAAAAAACAGGTTGATGAGATGATTACCATTCCGATGAATGGACATGTTCAAAGTCTCAATGCCAGTGTTGCTGCAGCCATTCTCATGTACGAAGTTTTCCGAAATAGACTATAAAAAAAGTTTCCAGTCATCTGATTGGAAACTTTTTTATGATTAACTATGTTCGGTGATAAACTTATAAGCTTCTTGACCAGCGATAGCTCCATCTCCAACTGCTGTTGTTACTTGGCGGAGGTCTTTCAAGCGAACATCTCCAACTGCAAAGATACCGTCAACTGCAGTTTTCATGTGGTTATCTGTCACAATCCATCCAGCCTGATCTTGGATATTCAATTCTTTAACAAAATCGCTAAGAGGGTCCAATCCAACATAGATAAAGACACCACCAAAGGCTTGTTCTGTCACTTGACCTGTTTTCACATTTTCAAATACGACAGATTCTACTCGGTTTTCACCCTTTATTTCCTTCACTACAGAATCCCAGATAAAGCTGATTTTCTCATTCGTAAAGGCGCGGTCTTGTAAAACTTTTTGGGCACGAAGTTGGTCACGACGGTGAACAATGGTAACAGTCTTAGCAAAACGAGTCAAGAAGAGGGCTTCTTCAACAGCAGAATCTCCACCACCGACTACCAACAAATCTTGGTCACGGAAGAAAGCACCATCACACACGGCACAGTAAGAAACACCACGACTGTTCAGTTCTTCTTCTCCAGGTACTCCCAAAGGACGGTGTTTAGAACCAGTTGCTACGATAACTGTACGTGTTTCATATGTTTGGTCATCGGTCAGCACTGTTTTAAAATCACCATGGTCCTCTACATTTTCAACATAACCATAAATGTGCTCAACACCAAGATTTTCAAGCGGTTCAAACATTTTTTCTGCCAATTCTGGCCCACTAATATTAGCGTATCCTGGGTAATTTTCAATATCAGATGTATTATTCATCTGACCACCTGGCAGACCACCTTCAATCAAGGCTACTTTCAAATTGCTTCGAGCAGCATACAAGGCTGCAGTCATCCCTGCAGGTCCAGCACCGATAATAATAGTATCGTACATATAGTTTCCTTCTTTCTTGTTGTAACTATCTTTATTCTAACTCTTTCTTGTCAATCACGCAAGGATTATGCCTTGAAAACAAGAATTAAACTCATAACCGCAAAGGATAATACTGGAACAACCAAGACCCCAATCATAATCATATCATAGAGATGGGCTTGGCGAGCCTTGGCTGTCTTATCAACTCCCGACATGGCTCTCAGTCCAATCCAAATCCCTAAAAAAATCAGGACGAGGATGGTAGTCAAGATCAAACTCTCGAAATATAAAGAAAATAGTTGCAGTAGCATGATTTCTCTCATTTCTATCTTTTTTAAAGAGTAAACTCAGCTAGTCCAGCTAACTGAGTTTTCCTTTATCTATTATATCAAATATAAGTCCGTTTGTAACTAGCGAAGAATTCTTTTGTCCGCTCTTCTTTAGGATGGTGGATAATCTCATCCGGTGTTCCAGACTCGATGATTTTCCCCTTATCTAAGAAGAGAATCTTATCAGCCACTTGGGCTACAAAGGACATATCATGACTAACCAAAATCATAGTTTGACCTGACTTAGCAGCATCTGCAATAGATTTTTCTACTTCACCAACCAATTCTGGGTCAAGGGCTGAAGTTGGTTCGTCTAAGAGCAAGACATCTGGTTTCATAGCAAGCGCACGCGCTAAGGCAACCCGCTGCTTCTGTCCACCTGATAAATGACGAGGATAATGGTTTTCACGGTCTGAAAGCCCAACCTTAGCCAACTCTTCCTTGGCAATCTTGGTTGCTTCTTGGTCGGATAATTTCTTGACAACAACCAAGCCTTCTTTCACATTATCAAGTGCTGTTCGGCGTTCAAACAAATTAAACTGTTGGAAAACCATAGACAACTTACGGCGTAGGGCAAGGATTTCTTCTTGAGTGATTTTAGAAAAATCAACTGAGAAATCATCAATCTGAATAGAGCCACTGTCAGGTGTTTCAAGATAATTGAGACTACGAAGGAAGGTTGATTTTCCAGCTCCTGAAGAACCAATCAAGGCTACAACTTCCCCTTTTTGAATATCCAAGTTCAGATGATCCAAGACAGTCTGTCCTGAAAAGGATTTGCTTAAATTCGAAATCTTAATCATTAACGAAGGTCTCCTTTCACATCTGTTTGCACTGTATCGGGTGCAGAAATAGCCATTTTTCTCTCGATGAAACGACCAAGGCTTTCAATTCCGATATTGACTACCCAATAAACAAGGGCAACGGAGATAAAGCGTTCAAAGTAGCGGTAATCAGCTCCACCCAAAATCTGAGCTTGGGCAAAGACTTCCACAACACCCGCACTAAAGGCTAGAGAAGTTCCTTTGGTCAAGCCGATTAGGGAATTGATTAAGGTTGGAGTCGCCACAACGGCCGCATTTGGAATAATCACGCGACGATAAACTTGCGCTCGGGTCATCCCCAGACTGCGTGCCGCCTCAATCTCACCAGGATTGACTGAGAGAATGGCTGCACGAATGGTTTCACTAGCATAAGCTGCTTCATTAAAGGCAAAGGCGACAATTGCAAAAGCAGCGGCTGGAATCGCATTGATATTGAAACCAGTTCCCCATTGCTGATTGAGAGCTTTCAAAGCCAAAGGAATTCCGTAGTAGGTCAACATGAGTTGCACCAAAATCGGTGTCCCTTTTAAGAAGCTAACAAAGAAGGCCTGCAAGGGGTATAAAATTTTGACACGATTGATCTTCACAATGGCAAAAAGAAGCGCCAAAACCAAGCCAAAAAGAGCACCACCAATGGTCAACATAATCGTTATTGGAAGTTGTTGGACAATTCTCGGGATTCCATCAAAGACCGAACGCAAGCTAAAAAGCTTGCCATCCGGAATCAATTGCATCAAGTTTTGGTACCAATCTGATGCTAAAATCGTTGTAACATTCATAAAAACATCCTCTCCTGATAATGATTCATTCTACCATACTTCTGCCGTCAATGAAATTATTTGCTACGGTCAGATACAGACTTTGTCTACCTACTAGTTTATCATACTTTGAAACAGGGAGGTTATATATTTTATCTATCAAAGAGATAGATAAAAACTATTTCAATCCCAATTCTTCATAAGGTTTTCGATAACCGATTTGCTTAACAGTTCCATTTTCTACTAAAATGGGTCGTTTTAACAACATACCGTCACTTGCTAGCAACTCAGCTGCTTCTTGGTTTGACAGGCTTCCTACCTTATCTTTCAGCCCCAATTCACGGTATTTGATTCCACTGGTGTTGAAAAATTGCTTCAACTCAAAACCTGAGGTTTCTAGCCAATTTAAAATGACTTCTTGGCTAGGTGTTTCTTCGACGATATGGACAGCTTTATAGTCCACACCGAGTTGGTTTAATTCTTGTTTTGCTTTTTTACAAGTTGAACATTTTGGATATTCGATAAATTCTAACATGTCTTTCACTTTCTATTGTTTATATCTTTAAAATCTGCTTCTTCATGCTCCAAGAGCCAAGCTTTCTTTTCCACTCCTGCAGCATACCCTGTCAGACGCTTGCCTGCTCCTAGCACACGATGACAAGGTACTAGGATAGACCAAGGATTGCGCCCCACTGCTCCACCAATTGCTTGAGCAGAAGCCACTTGTAGCTCTTGGGCTATTTGTCCATAGGTCACTGTCTGACCATAAGGAATTTCCTGTAAATAGGACCAAACTCGCTTTTCAAAATCCGTTCCGATTGGAGCCAAGGGCAAGTTGGATAAATCATGAGACTTTCCTTTAAAGTAAGCATCTAAGCAAGCAATAACTGGGTCTAAAATGGGATGACTAACAACTGCTTCTATCGTCTCATCTCCTAGTCCCCTCTCAAAATGCTTCTGCTCCTGCACCCAAATGCCATACAGATATTGCTCGTCGGCAACCAAAGACAAGGTTCCTATTGGCGAAAAGTAGAGCTTTTTTACGTACTTCTTTTGCATTATTTCTTCAATTTTTGATAGGCCAAACGTTCGCCATCAACTGGAACCTTACCAACCTGTTTAAAACCGAGTTTTTCAAAGATATGCTGCATGGCCTTGTTTGCAACATGCGTATCTGAGCGAAAATCTAGATAGTCAAAACCTTCAATCAAGCCTTCTAGGAAAGTCTGAGCAACCCCCTGTCCCTGGACATCTGCTGCCACAGCAATACGATGAAAGACTAGATACTCTGACTCACCAGCTTGCCAGTTTCCTTCATAAATAGCTTCATAGGCTACCTCTGGACTCTTGGTCACAGCAGCATAGGCTAGTAGTTCTCCCTCTTCCAAGGCTACGTAGGCTTGACCTGAGATAATATCATCGATAATAATGTCCGTATTTGGATAGCCATTTTGCCACTGGTCACTACCAGCATCTGCTAAACGTTTCTTGGCTTCCTCAATCAGCTGCATGATGGCATCTACTTCATTTGGAAAAGCTAAACGAATCTCCATCTTTTGTCCTCTTTTCTAACTAGTTTCTCCCATCATAGCATAATTTAAGCCTTTTCACAAGCAGTTAAAACTTGACTATTTATTTTTATTATTTTATAATCTAGTTATTAAAACTAGATAAAAAGGAGTTGAAAATGGAAACTACCTATTCCTACCCAAAATGGGAAGAAATACCAAACATTGACCTCTATCTGGACCAGGTTTTACTTTATGTCAATCAAGTCTGCGCTCCTGTATCTCCAGATAAAGATAAGGGCCTGACAGCATCTATGGTCAATAATTATGTGAAACATGCTTACCTGACAAAGCCTGACAAGAAAAAATACCAACGCCAACAGATTGCCCGTCTGATTGCTATCACAACCCTCAAGTCGGTATTCTCTATTCAAGAAATAGCCCAGACACTTAATACTCTACAAAGTCAAGCCAGTTCAGAGCAACTCTACAATGCTTTTGTGGACTATATGAACCAAGGAATTGACCCAGCTAACCCTATTATCCAAAGTAGCTGCCAAACCGTTAAACTCTATCATCAAACTCTGGCCTTAATACATCATACTGAAGAGGAGGAAATCTAATGAATACTAGTCTTAAACTCAGTAAACAACTTAGTTTTGGAGAGGAGATTGCTAATAGTGTGACCCATGCCGTAGGTGCAGTCATCATGCTCATCTTACTCCCTATTTCATCAACCTATAGTTATGAAGCACACGGATTTTTATCATCTATCGGCGTTTCCATTTTCGTCATCAGTCTATTTCTCATGTTCCTCTCGTCAACCATTTACCACTCTATGGCCTATGGTTCAACCCACAAATATGTCTTGAGAATCATTGACCATTCTATGATTTACGTTGCCATTGCTGGCTCTTATACACCTGTCGTACTGACTTTGATGAATAACTGGTTTGGCTATCTGATTATTGCTATCCAGTGGGGAACGACCATCTTTGGTATTCTCTATAAAATCTTTGCTAAAAAAGTCAATGAGAAATTTAGCCTTGCACTTTACCTGATTATGGGCTGGTTGGTTCTAGCTATCATTCCTGCCATTATCAGTCAAACGACACCAATTTTCTGGAGTCTCATGGTAACTGGCGGACTCTGTTATACAGTTGGAGCTGGATTTTACGCCAAGAAAAAACCTTATTTCCACATGATTTGGCATCTCTTTATCCTAGCTGCATCTACCCTCCAATACATCGCCATTGTTTATTACATGTAAAAAAGTTGAGAAATTCAATCTCAACTTTTTTCTTTACACATATTGATAAAGTACTGGTGCAAGCGCACATCATCAGTCAATTCTGGATGAAAAGAAGTTACCAACATATTTTTTTCTTGGGCTGCAACGATTTGATTATCAACTGTTGCTAGAATTTCTACATCCTTTCCAACACTACTAATAATTGGACCACGGATAAAGGTCATTGGAATCTGACCAACTCCCTTACATTCTGCTTCCGTATAGAAACTTCCTAATTGGCGCCCATAGGCATTGCGCTCGACCACCATATCCATAGTTTCTAGATGACTCTCTTCCTGAGAAGTAATTTCCTTAGCCAGCAAAATTAAACCCGCACAGGTTCCAAACACTGGTAAGCCAGATAGAATGGCTTCTCGGATGGGAATCAGCATGTCCTGGTCTCGTAAGAGCTTGCCCATGGTTGTAGACTCTCCTCCAGGTAAAATCAAACCCGACAAGTCACTCTGTTCTTGCTGAAAATTCTCTAGATTTCTGATTTCAACACTCTCGACTCCTAATTGATCTAGCACTTTTGCATGTTCTGCAAAGGCACCTTGCAAGGCCAATATTCCGATTTTCATCTATTTTCCTCGCTCAGCCATGAGAATTTGAATTTCATTTTCATTGATACCAACCATGGCTTCTCCTAAATCTTCAGAGATTTCAGCTAGGATTTGAGGATTACGGAAGTTAGTCACAGCCTTTACAATGGCACTCGCTCGTTTAACAGGATCTCCTGACTTGAAAATACCTGAACCGACAAATACACCTTCTGCTCCTAATTGCATCATCAACGCAGCATCTGCTGGCGTTGCAACACCTCCAGCCGCAAAGTTTACAACAGGCAATTTTCCATGTTCATGGACGTATTGAACTAATTCTACAGGGACTTGCAAATCCTTGGCAGCAACATAAAGTTCGTCCTCACGTAAGTTTTGAATACGACGAATTTCCTGATTCATCATACGCATATGACGAACAGCTTGGACGATATCCCCCGTACCCGGTTCTCCTTTGGTACGAATCATAGAAGCACCTTCAGCAATACGACGCAAGGCTTCACCCAAATCCTTCGCCCCACAGACAAAAGGAACTTGGAATTCTTTTTTATCCACATGGAAACGGTCATCTGCTGGAGATAAAACTTCACTCTCATCGATATAGTCAATCTCAATAGCCTCTAAAATCTGAGCCTCAACAAAGTGCCCGATTCTGACCTTGGCCATTACTGGAATGCTAACCGCTTCTTGGATTTCCTTAATCATCTTTGGATCACTCATACGGGAAACCCCACCAGCTGCACGAATATCAGCCGGAATCCGCTCCAAGGCCATTACAGCAGCCGCACCAGCAGCTTCTGCAATGCGGGCCTGTTCAGGATTCTGAACGTCCATGATAACCCCACCTTTGAGCATCTGCGCCAAGTTTTTATTTAATTCATAACGATTTTCAGTCATTTGTTTATCCTCATCATTTGTATTGGTAGCTACCATTTCATTTTAAGTTAGATTAGAATGAATCACAAGATAAAAAAATCAAAATTGTATGGGTACAGAATGACTAAAAAACTATCTGACCTTCACTTAAGGCCAGATAGTTCATCAAATATTATTTTTCAGCTGTAAGTGCAGCCATTGTAATGTAGTTGTATGGTTTGTTGAAGTGTGGCAAGAAGAATAGGTCTGTCAATGCCAATTTATCAATTGTCACATGCTCTTGGATAGCAAGTGAGAACATGTGGATTCCCATGCTGATTGCAGAATCATGTGAAACCATTTGTGCACCAAGAATTTCACGACTATCTTTGTCAAAGACAATCTTGATGGCTACTTCATGGTTATCATGTTTCATGAATTCTGGTTTTTGAAGATCGTTAAAGCCAGTTTCAGTCGCATTGTAACCTGCAGCTTTTGCTTTTTCAAGAGTCAAACCAGTTGAAACCATGTGAAGACCATAGATTGAGATACCGTTTGAACCTTGAACACCGATTCCTTCCAGTTCATGTCCACATGCGTTGTAAGCGCCAACGATACCAGTACGAACAGCATTTGAAGCAAGGGCGATGTAGCTAGTATCTTTACGAGCATTGTCATAAACAGTCGCACAGTCACCAACAGCGTAAACGCCTGGGATAGATGTTTCTTGTTTTTTATCTACAAGGAAAGCACCGTTGCGGAAGAGTTCAATCTTACCATCAGCAAGGGCTGTGTTTGGACGGAAACCAACAGCAAGAACAACCATATCCACATCGAAAGTTTCTTTATCAGTAATCAAGCGTTCAACTTTACCGTCACCTTCGATTGCTTTAACAGTTTGACCAAGAGCTAAGCGGATGTTGTGGTCTTCCAAGTTCTTCGCCATCATTTGAGTGAAGTCTTTGTCATAGTAACCGTTCAAGACAGTATCAACGATATCAACAAGAATAACTTCTTTTCCAAGACGTTCAAAGGCTTCAGCAAGTTCAACACCGATGTAACCACCACCAACAACGGCAATACGGTTAAGGTGTTGGCTCTTGTCAGCCAATTTGTGAATCACCTCTTCAGCGTTTTGGTACAATTTAACGAATTGTACATTTTCAAGAGTTGCTTTAAATTCGCGGTTTCCTTTGACAATTTCAACACCTTCGATTGGTGGTAAGATTGGTGTAGAACCTGTAGCAAAAATCAATTTTTCGTATGATTCTTTGTGCTCTTTTCCATCAACTTCTGCTGTAACTACTTTGTTATCATAGTCAATTGAAAGAACTGGTGAGTTCATGTAGACTTTAGCACCTTTAGCTTCCAATTTTTCTTTATCAGAATAGAACAAGCCTTCAGCACCGTCGATTTGTTCCCCGATCCAAAGGGCCATTCCACATCCTAGGAAAGAGATGTTAGAGTTTTGGTCAAATACAACGATTTCGTTTTCATTTCCAAAATTATCCAACATAGTATTAATACATGCTGTACCAGCGTGGTTAGCACCAACTACAACGATTTTACTCATAGAAAAATTCCTACCTTCAATTTTAAATTTACTCTTCTAGTATAACATTTACTGTTAGCGTTTACAAGAGTTTAGTTAATTTTCCCGATTTTTTTGTAAAAAAATGTAAATAATCTGTATTTTATCAGTCTTTCTTACAATTACTCTTTTTTTCTGAGCATATTTCTTGACAAGTTTACAAATTTTATTTGTGAAAACGCTGACTTTATGGTATGCTAGTATCATGGAAAGAAAATGTAAGGGGTTAAATTTAATATAAATTTACTATATTTCAGCCTTCTTTTCATAAGAGAAAGGAGTTGGTAGCTTGCCTCTTAGTTCACATTCCGAACGGCTAATGGGGACTACTATTACTATTTCATTAGTAGATGAGCAAGCCGATATCTTGCTCCAAAAATCCTTTGATTTACTCAAAGAGCTTGAGTACCGTTTCAATGCCAATAGCCAAGAATCTGAGTTGATGGAAATCAATTATCAAGCTGGGATAGCTCCAGTCAAGGTTCATCCTGATTTATTTGAATTGATTTCACTTGGATTAGAACATAGCCTAGCGCCCTCTAGTCATCTCAACATCAGCATTGGTCCCTTGATTCAAACCTGGCGTATCGGTTTTTCAGATGCCAAAGTGGCCCAACCTCAAGAAATTGAATCGATTCTACCTTTAATCAATCCTCACTCTATCGAGTTAGATTCTTCCACTTCCACTGTATTCTTGAAACAGAAAGGAATGAAGATCGATCTTGGTTGTTTAGCCAAGGGGTATAGTGCGGATAAGGTTGCTCAATTTCTGAGAGAAGAGGGAGTGACATCTGCCTTGATCAATCTGGGAGGGAATATCCTGACCATTGGAAAAAATCAGGCAAGAGGAAATCAGTCTTGGCAAATCGGGATTCAAGACCCAGCCAATCCGAGGGGAAATCACTTAATGACCATCCCTGTTGTCAATAAATCTGTCGTGACTTCAGGCATTTATGAACGTCACCTGACTGTCGATGGAAAAGATTACCATCACATTTTTGACAGCCAAACAGGTTATCCTGTTGAAACGGAACTAGCGAGTCTAACAATCATCTCTGATAAATCAGTTGATGGTGAAATCTGGACAACTCGTCTATTTGGAGAAAGACCTGCTTCTATCCTCTGGCAAGTCGAAAGTTTGGAGGGCATCGAAGCTATCCTCATCGATAAGGAAGGTCACCTAAGCTGTTCTTCAGGAATTCCTACTCTATAGAAACAACTGTTTCAATGGAGTTTTAAAATTGTATTATGTAAAAAGAGAAAGGAAATCTCATGTTAAAACTTATTGCTATTGTTGGAACAAATTCAAAACGTTCTACAAACCGTCAATTGCTTCAATACATGCAAAAACACTTTGCTGAAAAAGCTGAAATTGAACTTGTTGAAATTAAAGACATTCCTGTCTTCAACAAACCAGCTGACAAGCAAGTACCTGCTGAAATTTTAGAAATTGCTGCTAAAATTGAAGAGGCAGATGGCGTTATTATTGGTACTCCTGAGTATGACCACTCTATCCCAGCTGTTTTGATGAGCGCTCTTGCTTGGTTGTCATATGGTATTTACCCACTTTTGAACAAACCAATCATGATTACAGGTGCTTCATATGGTACGCTTGGTTCATCACGTGCCCAATTACAACTTCGCCAAATCTTGAATGCCCCAGAAATCAAAGCAAGTGTCCTTCCAGATGAATTCTTGCTTTCACATTCTCTTCAAGCCTTCAATCCAAGTGGAGATCTAGTGGATCTTGATGTTATCAAAAAATTAGATGCCACTTTTGACGACTTCCGTATCTTTGTAAAAATTACAGAAAAATTGCGCAACGCACAAGCCCTACTTCGCAAAGATGCTGAAGACTTTGACTGGGAAAATTTGTAAGATAGGAGACCAAAAAGAATGAAATTTGTTGGACTTGTAGGATCAAACTACGATCAATCATATAACCGTAAACTCTTGGAATTCATCCGTCGTCACTTCAAACTCAAATTTGAATTAGAAGTTCTCGAAATTGATGAAGTTCCAATGTTTAACCAAGACGAAAAATGGGACGAAAGCTTCCAATTGCGTCTCTTGTATAACAGAATTACGCGTGCTGATGGTGTCATTATTGCTACTCCTGAGCACAACCACACAATCTCAGCTTCTCTTAAATCAGTTCTTGAATGGCTTTCATACGAGGTTCATCCATTTGAAAACAAACCAGTCATGATTGTGGGAGCTTCTTACTACGACCAAGGTACTTCTCGTGCCCAAGTTCACCTTCGTAAGATTCTTGACGCTCCAGGTGTCAATGCCTACACTCTTCCAGGAAATGAATTCCTTCTTGGTAAAGCTAAAGAAGCTTTTGATGTTAATGGAAATATCACGAATGAAGGAACTGTTAATTTCCTTGAAACATGCTTGGACAACTTTGTAAAATATGTGGGAGTCGTTTCAAAATTGAAAAAACCAAAACCAATTGAGCCAGAAGATTTATATTGTACAAATTCAATTGCAACTACTATCCAAGGTGTTGATCCAGATGATCCTGAATGGGTAGAAAAAGCTGCTGAACTTGTTGGAGCTGTTTCTGGAGATACTTACGTTAAATTAGACCACGGTATCTTGACAGTTAACCAACTTGACATGTTCTTGAAAGCAATGCCATTTGAATTGACATTTGCAGATGATAATAATCAATTCTTGTACTTTAATAACGCACACCAAGACCCAGATACAATGTTTGGTAAACGTGTCCGTGCTCAATCAGGAAATAGATTAGGAACAGTACACGGTACATTGCCAGATTCTAGAATGAAAAACGTTGAATGGGTTGTCGGCGTATTGCGTAATGGGGACCAAGAATATGTCCGTACAATTGTACCAGGAACACCTGAAGGTGTTATTAATACCCATAATTACCAAGCAATGTACTATCCAGATGGTTCATATGCTGGAATCAATGAAATCATCTTTAATTTCCAACCATGGCTTGACTGGTACCTTAATACAACTGGTCAACGTCTAGTTGGTGGAAATGCTGCAGCTCCTGCTGGCGGACATGGTCACGGCGATGCAGATGCTACATCTGGAGCTTCTGATGCAGGTGATGCTGGAGGCCACGGTGGTGGCGCAGACGCTACATCTGGCGCAAGTAACTAATAATAGTTTTGGGAACCATATTGGTTCCTTTTTTAGCGAAAAAAGACTAGCAGACAAAAACTGCTAGTCTTTTGGTTATTATTTTATCTATCCTTATTAAAAGAAAGAATACTTATTATGAATTTGGATCATCGAGACTACGGCCATGTAAACCTTTTTCACGTTGTACCTGACGTAGTTTCTCTGGTGTAACATCATTTCCTTCTTCATCCACAATTTTTATTCCCTCGATGTGGTGACGAACAGTGCGACGATAACCTTCGATGTACTCCTCACGTAGTTTGGCTTGTTCTACTTTTTCTTCTGGGGTCAAGCCTTCTATTTTTTTCTTTTTGGCAAGCTCGTTGATACGATCAATTTTTTTAGGATCCATGTTTCTCTCCTTTATGATAGGATTTAATCCGTTTAACAGATTTTATTTGGTATTGATTTGGTTAAAACGTGCAAGTTTAGCTGCTTTTTGAGTTAAATGAGACAAGATAGCCAAACGATTTTGACGGACAGCCTGATCTTCGGCCATAACCATGGTATTCTCAAAGAATGCATCAATGACTGGGCTAAGAGCAAAGAGTTGTTTCAATTGCTGACTGGCAGATCCTGATAAAATAAGTGATTCTACTGCTTCCGCCAAGGCTTTCTCTTGGTCATTCTCAAAGAGAGCTGAATCAACTGTTGCAACTCCTTCTACCTTTTCAGCCAAGTTAAAGGCACGAGAAAGTGATTCAACAGATGGTTTGAAGTCTTCTTCCTTGCTTGCTTCTACGAGAGCACTTGCTGCTTCCAACATATCCGCCACAACAAAGTTTGATCCTGCAAGAACGGCTTCCTTGATATCTTTTGGAGTAGAACCCATCATCTTATCAACACGAGCCTTGATAAAATCCATAACCTCTGCCTTATTTTCATAAGTCAAGCTATCAAATTTCAATGCATAAAGGCTATCTATCAGCTCGTCCATAGCAATGTGCCAACCAAAGGAATCCAAGATACGAACAACACCTTGGGTCGCACGACGAAGGGCATAAGGGTCATTAGAACCTGATGGAATCAAGCCTACTGAGAAGAAACTCAAAATCGTATCCAATTTGTCTGCAATGGCTAGAATGGCTCCAACCTTGCTCTCTGGAAGTTCTCCTTCAGCTGAAGTAGGCATGTAGTGTTCACGAATAGCAGCTGCCACCGCTGGAGTTTCACCAGCAAGAAGGGCATATTTCTCACCCATAATTCCTTGGAGCTCGTCAAATTCGCCAACCATACCTGTCAACAAGTCAAACTTGTAAATGGCTGCTGCACGAGCTAAGTCAATCGTTTCATCCGCTGACAAACCAGCTTTTTCTGCCAAAAGTACAGCGATTTGCCCCGTACGAATCATGTGCTCACGAAGGGAACCAATCTTCTCATGGAAGGTGACATTGTTTAATTTTTCAACAAGATCTGAAATCACCAATTTTTGGTCTTCACGCCAGAAGAATTCTCCGTCTTCCAAACGGGCTACCAAGACTTTTTCATTTCCTTTGATGACATTTTCCAAATGCTCTGCGTTTCCGTTACGAACAGAAATGAAGTTTGGCAAGAGTTTACCGTCTTGATCACGAACAACAAAGTAACGTTGGTGTTCCTTCATCGAAGTCACCAAGACTTCTTCTGGAACTTCAAGGTATTTGGCATCAAAACTTCCCATGAAGGCAGTTGGATATTCAACCAAGTTCAAGACTTCATTCAGTAAATCCGCATCAATTTCGATACGTACACCATGTTTTGCCTCAATTTCCTTGATTTGGTTAACAATCATTTGCTCACGTTCACGTGGATCTGCGATTACAAACTGCTTACGAAGATCTTCTTCATAGCTCAATGCTGACTGAATCTTAGTTTCTTTTCCCAAGAAACGATGACCACGACTCACACGATCTCCCTTGATATCAAGGAAATCTAAATCAAACTCTTGCTCGTCCAAGAGAACTGTCAAAGTGTGTACAGGGCGGATATACTCAAAAGTGTTGTTAGCCCAGTGCATGCTGACAGGAAAAGTCAATGACTTCAAGACGTCTACTACACCTGGAACAATATTCTCAACTGGTTGGCCCACTTCTTCCTTGGTAACATAGACATATTCTTCACCCTTGATTTCACGGAATTCAATATCTTCAACTGTCAAGCCTTTCCCACGGACAAATCCTTGAGCTGCTTTTGTGAAGTTTCCATCACTATCCAAGGCAATTTTCTTTGCTGGCCCCTTAAAATCTTCTGTCAAATCAGACTGTTTGTCTGCAAGACCAGTTACACGAACAGCCAAACGACGTGGTGTTGAGAAGGTTTGAATAGCTTCAAAAGACAGGCGGTTTTCCTTGAGGAAGGTTGCCATTTTTTCGCCTAGTTGTTTTTCACTTGGTGTGACAACATAGGCTGGTAATTCTTCAAGACCGAGTTCTACTAATAAGTTTTTTGTCATGTTTTTTCTCCGAAAAATATCTTTTTATTTTCCAGTTTGCCTTATGTGATTGGCACGCAAGCAACCAACTTCGTTGTTTCATTGCTAAAATTGGAGCCAAAAGTCTCCAATTTTGCCTAGTATCCTTAGCTTCACTAAGGATACCTTCATCACTGCGGCAACTGGTTCAGGGCTCACTCTGTTCGCCCATTTTCGTAATTTGTCACTCTCTTTATTCTGCGTCTTCTGCTAAGAGTTTAGCTCGTGTTTCTTCATCCAAAAGTGGGTAGCCTAGGCGTTTGCGTTCTGCGACAAAGGTTTTGGCTACGACACGGGCCAGGTTACGAATACGAGCGATATAGCCTGCGCGCTCTGTTACAGATACGGCACCACGCGCATCAAGCAGGTTAAAGGTATGTGAACATTTGAGGACATAGTCATAGGCAGGGTGCACCAATCCTTCTTCCAAGGCACGACCAGCTTCTTTTTCAAACTTATCAAAGTTTTCAAGCAACATTTCTTGATCAGAAATTTCAAATGAATATTTTGAATGCTCGTACTCAGGCTGAATGAAGATTTCTCCGTATTTTACACCATCAGCCCACTCAATATCATAGACAGAGTCTACTTCTTGAATATATGAAGCCAAACGCTCCAAACCATAGGTAACTTCAGCAGTCACAGGGCCAGTTGCCAATCCACCGACTTGTTGGAAATAAGTGAACTGAGTGATTTCCATACCGTCAAGCCAAACTTCCCAACCAAGACCAGCTGAACCAGTTGATGGGTTTTCCCAGTTATCCTCAACAAAACGGATGTCGTGCTCCAAAGGATTGATTCCCAATTTTTCCAAAGACTCAAGGTAAAGTTCTTGGATGTTTGATGGAGATGGCTTCATGACCACCTGGAATTGGTGGTGTTGGTAAAGACGGTTAGGATTTTCTCCGTAACGACCGTCAGCAGGACGACGTGATGGCTCTACATAAGCCGCATTCCATGGCTCAGGTCCGATAGCGCGAAGGAAAGTGTAAGGACTCATTGTTCCCGCACCTTTTTCATTATCATAAGCCTGCATAAGCATACAACCTTGGTCATTCCAAAATTGTTGCAAAGTCAAAATAATTTCTTGAAATGTTAATTTCTTAGACATTGAATACTCCTTTTTATATAAATTACTTGCGACACGAGTCTGCCTCGTCGATCATACGAGGCAAGACGAGTTAGTACTGCGTCTAGCTCAGGCACTCTAGTGCTGAGCGTGGGGCAGCCCGACTGTAAGGAGGCCTCTGCCATTGATGCAGTGGAAAGTCAATTTTTTAGACATTATTTACTCCTTTAATTTATATTATCTTTTTAGATGGATTTATCAAGCAACCAAGAAAAGTCTGGATCCTGAAAAATATGACGTTTGGGAACAGTTTGTAAATTCTGATCACATTCATCTATTGTACCTAATTTCAAAGCACAGACTTCTGGTATATTTTCTTGAACAGTGAAAATTTGACTATGACAGTTCTGGCAGTAATAACGCTGTTTTCCTGGAGAAGAACTATAGGAAACAAGCTTTTCTTTTCCATGCAATACTAGCTTTTCACTGCTAACTTTAGCATTAACTGTATAGGCAGACGCAGTTGCTTTCCGACAGAATGAGCAATGGCAAAACACTAATTCCGATAATTCCTCATCTAGAGTGTAGGTTACTGTTTTACATAAACAAGATCCTTTAAGCATTAATCTCCTTTCTACTTAGGCATTAGACGAAATTCAAAAAGAACCGAATTTCAACACCCAAGCCTTGCGACTAGGGGCGTCAGAAACGCGGTTCCACCCTAATTTATTACTTCATTGTTTTTAAAAATGCTACAGAAAGCGCCAGTTCCTTATTTTGCCCTACTTGGCTCCCACTATCCCAAGCTCGCTTGAAGAACGCCATAAGACTTTCTTTCCTGCTGACTATTATATCAAAATTGTAACATACTGTAAATCAAAAACTATAGAAAGATGTATTGTATTCTCTACTCACTTTTTGAAAAAGTTGCAAGTCCAATAACTGACAATAAGAGAGAAATTCCTGAAATACTTAGAATAATAGAAATCATGTTATTCTCACCAGTGGCTGGTAACTGTTTTCCTTCTTTGTTGACTGTAGCTAAAAATACTTGTTGACTACTTCCAGCTAGTGTTTTATTCTCATGCTTATCTTCTATATTGGAATGAGGCATGGCAATTGATGTAGCTTTCTCAATTTTATCATTGCTAATTGAAGGCTTAATAGTTGAGACTTGTCTATTGTGACTTACTAATTTAACAGGTTGCACTTGAGAAACTGGTTTAGCTGGAATAACTGGATTGATCGTTACAACTGGTTTAGTTGGAATAACTGGCTTAATCGTTACAACTGGTTTAGTTGGAATAACTGGTTTAACCGTTACAACTGGTTTAGTTGGAATAACTGGCTTAATCGTTACAACTGGTTTAGCTGGATTAACTGGCTTAATCGATGCGACTGGTTTAGTTGGATTAGCTGGTTTAATCGTTACAACTGGTTTAGCTGGAATAACTGGCTTAATCGTTACAACTGGTTTAGTTGGATTAGCTGGTTTAACCGATGCAACTGGTTTAGCTGGATTAACTGGAATAACTGGTTTAACTGGTGCAACTGCTTTAGTTGGAATCTCTACTTTATTAGCCTTCAGTTTTATAGCCGTCTCTTTTAGAGCATTGATTACTTCATTAATTTCTTCTTGACTAGCTTCTGCATTTTCCAAAAGTAGCTTAGCTTTATTGAAAATAAGATTATATGTATCTTTCTCCTCTTTGCTAGCTGTCAAAAATCTTGGATCTTTGTCTTGGAACTTCACTTCATCCACGATAACATTTTTTAGGCTCATGAAATCTGTTTCTTTCCCATTCAGCTGGTCTTGTGCTTGCAAGAAAGCGGTCAATAGACGGTCGATTTCATCTTGAGTTATCAAATCTTTTGTAATTAATAATGCCAAGAGTTTAAATTCACGATCATATTGACCTTTGCGTTCTTGATCAGAATTTATATATTTACCTTTTTTAACTGTCTCAGCATATGCTTTAATAGCATTCTTCAATGATGTGATATCAGATTCCTTACCATCCAATGTTTGCATAGCAGACTCTAAAGCCTTAACAATTTGGTCAATTTTATCTTGGTTAAGTTTACTTCCCAATGCTAGTTGCGCATCTTTGACACTTTGATCAAAAATCTCTTTTAACTTCTGTTTTGTATTATAATATCTCGGAGTTTTAACTACTTCCATTTGTTTATTTAAAGCTGCAATCAGAGCTAACTTAGAAACAACTGAAAGTGACAAAACATTATTTTTACCAAACAAGACTTTAAATGGTTGAAGATTATCAAGTAATTCATAACCGTTTGATAGATTTACAAGAACTTTATATTCACCAGTAACTACTTTCTTACCATAAGAATGTTTACCATATGTTTCAGCTGGCAAGACTTGACTCTGACCATCTTCACCTACTAAAGTAATCGTTGTAGTTCCAGGAACAGCTTGATTAAAGCCAACCGTTACTGGGGCATATTTCATTTTGTTAGCCAAGAAGGTAATAGTTTGAAAACTGTTTTCTTTCGTTAAATCAAATTCCTTAGATAGAGCACTCACAAATTTCAACTCTGTACGGTCATAGCTAAAAATTTCTGCAACATAATGCCCAAATTTCAAGAAATTAATATCTTTTGACTTATCAACAGTTACATATTGACCTTCGCTATTTTTAATGCGATAAACATAAGTTGTATCAATCTCATCCTTGGTTTTATTGTTTAGTATAGCAATTTTTACACGACCACTATTTTCTTCACCTACAAGATCTTTAAGAGATATAAAATCTACATTTCCCGCAAAGTCTTCTACATAATAGAAGATTTTCGATTTATCAACGTTCTTAGGAAGTGTATAACTACCATCTTCATTTTGTTTGATAATTTGATACTGTTCGATTTCTGAATCTGTCGCCTCTCTATTTTCAGAAGGACGAATATAAAAGACTTTTTCTAGAAGAATTCCCCCATTTCCTACATCCTGAGGTTTACGAGCTATAAATTGTTCTTGATCTTTTTGAGAACGAATATATCCCGAAGTAATCAGAGGTTTTTGTGTATCGATTTGAATTTTAAATGTTGTATATTGTTCCTCAGCTCCAGGGACATCTGGCTTATAACTAATAACATAGTCATAAATTCCATCAGAAACTCGATTTCCATTAGAATCCTGTCCTCCCCAAGCTGTTTTATCTACAATATAACTTCTTGGATTTCTAGTATCGCCATCAAAATAATTTTTTACAAGGTCTGTTGGACGACTTTGCCAAATAGGCTGACTGTGTGTTGTATCCGAAGAAGCATAAACCGTCGCACGAAGATTTACCAAGTTTCTATAGACAAGAGTTTTAAACCGAACAGAATCTTTATTACCATCCTCATTTGGCGAGATAGCAAGGCGGATGTTCCCCTTTTCATCTAATTGAAGATAGTATTTGCCTTCAGCATCTTGTTTCACTCCGAGTACAGTCACTCGACTTCCTTGACGCTCTGCTTTTAAAACATTTACATCATTTTCAGAACTTGTTAAATAAGTTGCATCGTCTGAAGGTGAAATTCCTGGATTATCTTTATCAATTTCAGAGTAAAATCCACTGTTTCCTTCCTTAATCAATTGATAAATTGGTTTTTCAATTGCAGGTAGATTTTGGAATTCTCCCTTAAATCCCATAAATGGTAAACCAATAACATAACCATCATCTGCAGGATTGACAAATCTAACAAATCCTTCTAGAAAATAACCATTTGGCATTATTTTGCTAAGTTCTTCAGTAAACTTACTTGTATCTACACTAACTGTTACTGTCTTCGTACTATGAGCTTTCACAGTTACTTCAGGCCAGACTGTTTCAGTTAGTTTTCGTGGACGGAGAGTGAATTTCCCTTCTTCAACTTCATCAGTATTTGTATTTACAATCATCTTCAATGTTCGGTCTTTATCCGAAATATTATGAATTGTAACTTCAAAGGTAAATTTATCACCAACATTGCCAAGAGTAACACTTGGATAGTTATTTGCACCTGTTACAAATAAATCTGTGCTTGTTGCCGCCATCGTGTCAACTACACCAGCACCTTGCTGACGTGGAGAAGTATAGGCTCCAGTCTGTTTATTAAAATGTGGTTTTGCAGTAGACATAATTAAAGCTTTTACAATCTCTGAAATTTGACTAGCTGATAATTCAGGATGTTTCTTTGCTAAATATTCTTTGACTAATGCTGCGACACCAGCTACATGAGGAGCCGCCATACTTGTTCCACTGATACTTCCATAGCTATTATCGTTAAATGATGAATAGATATTTCCACCAGGTGCAGTAACATCTGGTTTCAATTGTCCATCTGTTGTAACTCCCCAACTTGAAAAATCTGACAATTGGTCTGCAACATCTGATTTACGATTATCCATCTTGTGATTAAAGACAATTTTATACTGACCAGACTTAAGAATTTCACCATAATGTTTTGAAATAAAGACAGATGGGATTTTCTTAGCATCACCTGTAACAGACATACTAACATTTGCACCTTCAACGTTGTTATAAATTAAAACTCCAGCTGCACCATGTTGAAGAGCATTTTTAATCTTATCAGAAAAATTAATTTTACCACGTTGAATCAGTGCTAACTTGCCTCTTACATCAATATTAGCAAAATCTTCTTCACGACCAATACCCGCTGCTACATATTCGTATTCTTTCCCGTTTTCAAAATCTTTTTCTGTTTCAGGTCTATTAAAATCAAACTTACCATAATCAAGGGTAGCGTCATTTTCTAAACCTTTTACTTCAAAGACTTCAGTAGTTAGAATTTTATTATTAATAGAAGCAACAGAAATTGAATCTTCCACTGTAGAGGGATTTCCGACAAGACCATAATCAGGATTTGCTGCCAATGGTTGTGAAAAACCTCTACCGAAAGTATTACTATTACCTGCAGCGATAACAACAGATACTCCTTTAGCGCGTGCTCTTTTTACTGCATCAATGATATCTGAACCAGCATCTACCGTTGAACCCGCACCTGCACCCAAACTCATATTGATCACATCTGCACCTAATGCAACAGCATCATCAATAGCTTTTACATAAAGGGCAGAGGCTGTAGTTTTATCTCTGTCTGAAAAAACTCTCATAAACATAATTTGAGCTTCTGGCGCCACCCCGTAAACCTTCTCAGAATTCGGTGCTTTATTAACAGGATTTCCAGCTACAATTCCAGTAACGTGCATTCCATGAGACTCTTTTTCAGCCTCTTTTATATTATCAGTTCCATCAAAGTAATCATAAGCATATACTACTTTGTCACTGTACCATTTCCCATAGTCAATACCAGTAGCCTTTTTAGCTTTTTCGATATCATCCTGATTTTTAAATTTCGCCTTTGACGGATCAGAAATACGCAAAACCTCATGATTCAAATCAAGACCTGAATCTATAACAGCGACTACAGTTCCTTGTCCTTTATGTCCTGCTTCCCAGGTTTTAGGGACAGTAATAATTTCATTACTGGAGATACTGTTCGGCTTTTCTTTATGTCCACCTTGAGATAACGACTGTGATTGTATGCTTTCTGAAGAAGAATTACTTTTCACTGCTGATTCTTCCTTCTTCTCTTCACTTTTTATAGCAGTCGTTTCTTTCTGTGTGGTTAAATCCTTGTCTGACTTATTATCTCTATACTCGATAGAATCATCTTGTTTTAATGACTCTATCACTTCTGTTTTTTCTTTCGAAGAAGAATTTAGAGCATTCTTGTCAGCCGTGACTGGTGATGCAAGCTTATTTGAATCATCTAATTTATTAGTCGTTACAGTACGTGTAACTTGATTGGATGTTTCAAATTTTCCCTCATCGGCACTAACCTGTGCGAAAGCAAATCCGAAAGCAAAGACCGTTAGCAGAAAAATTGTTGCTATTTGGTACTTGTTATGACAAAAATCTTTGCAATCTCCCATAAAATCACTCCTTTTTATTTAAAATTAAAAGTATTATATACCAAATTATCTGAAAATTCTATCAAAATATTATTTTGTAACAAAATTGTAATATTAACCAATCCTATCATGAGATTTAAACATAAAAAAATTTAGCCTCGATTAATACAAGACTAAATTTATTTATTGAAAAATTACTTACGATTTAATTAGTTATTCAGCAAAAGTCTTACTGATCACGGTCATAGAATAGTTCATGTGCTTTTAATCGTGAATTAAGCATTTCAGGAACTGTGACAAAGTGATATCCTTGCTCTTTTAGATAATCTATAATCTTTGGTAAAGCATTGACTGTTTCAGCATGGATATCATGCATTAAGATAATCGAACCATTACGAACTTGACGTTGAATCTCTGTCAAAATTGCTGCTTCATTCTTACTCTTCCAATCCAGACTATCCACATCCCACATAATAAAACTCAAATCAAGGCTATTTCGAATGTCGTCTGTAATGGCTCCATAAGGCGGACGCATAAGTTTGGAACTAGAACCCAACACTTTAGTTAGCGCATCCTCAGTATCAGTAATCTGTTTTTTAGCTTCGTCAAGTGAAAGTTTTGAAAGCACTGGATGACTCCAACTATGGTTTCCAATAACATGGCCATCCGATTTCATGCGTTTCAAAATCTCTTCATTTCCAGAAACATTCTTACCTAAAACAAAGAAAGTTGCCTTGATACCATACTTAGAAAGTGTATCTAATGCTTGATTTGTCGTTGCAGGATTTGGTCCATCATCAAAAGTTAGAGCTACCACTTTTTGGTTTTTCTTTTCATAATAAGCCTTATAAAGTTCGGCATCCTTGTCTAATAAATAAGAGGATTGTACTACATCAAAGAAACTAGATACTGGTAAGGCAATATCATCTAGATTTTCAACTGACTGACTTGGATAAAGGATAATCTGACTATCCTTGTAATCAAAATTCCATGCAGACAAGTCTTGATCAGAGAAGCCTTTAACAACTTGATCAATCTTTTCTTGCTCCAATTTCTTATCCTGTAAGAAAGAGGTGATTTCTTTTAACAACTGCTCTTTGGCTTTACTAGGATCTGAAAATAATTGATCAAGTGTATAAGGTTTACCATCTTCTGTCAAATGGACTTTTGCCAGACTAGTTTTTTCAGTCTCTTCAACTTTTGACGAAGTTAAATCATAGACTTGTTTCATCACACTTCGGTTAACAATCCCTTTTAAAGTCGAATCCTGTTTCTCAGTATAATAAAAAACTAGATTTTCCTTGTCTTCCAGATTTTCCTTAATATCCTGTGTCATGATTTCTTTTACAGATGAAATCACTTGCTCCCCTTGGAGAGGATAATAGGCAATTACTTCGGCTTGTCCCTTACGAAAATGATCTTTCTGATTTCCCTCACTCAATTGATCATCTTTCTCTTTTTTGAGCGTTTCAATCCTTTGTTCAAAACTTTGCTTTGTATATATTTTGTATCCAATCATTGAACCAAGGACACAAATACTTACTGAAAAGATAGCTACTAGGGCTATTAAACCGATTCTCTTTTTATCGTGCTCAACACGATTTGCTCTACTTTTATCCATAGAAATATCATATCAAATTCAGGCTATAATTTCAATGAGAAATAAGTACTATTACTCGTTTTGAACAAAAAAATAGGCTCCATAATATCTATAGGGGGATTTACCCACTACAAATATTTTAGAGCCTTTTATTATGTTAGAAACGAATCGTCTCACGTGTTTTTTCGTATGAAGTGACAAAACGGTTGGTTACACCTGGTTCTGCAACTTCCAAAGCTTGCGAAATCTTATCAAATGAAGCATGATAATCAAATTCTTTTTCAAAAATTTCTAATGATTCATTAAAAGCTTCTTGAATTCGTTCATCAAATGAGCGGTAACGGTTCGAATACTGTAGCAATTGTTCTGTCAATGTTGCATATTGAACAATATTATATGTTTCTTCTTCAAGTGCTTCCATATCATTGGTTGTAATTTCAAGCATACGGTTCACAGCTTCGATATTGACCCGAGCTTCTTCTAGTTCAGCCATCAACTCTTCTGTATGGTTACTTGCTGTGAAGAACAACTGTAAGAAACTCTGAGGAATACCTGGAAGATTGCGTTTTTCCATATATCTCTTAATTGTGTGAAGACGATTAACATAAACATTTGCCTTCTGGCGAGCATTGATATCATCTTTTTCAATCTGAGCAAGACGTTGACTAACCGCAACTTGTTCATCTTCAATTTCTTTCAAAGTAGCTTGTAAGTTTTCTAAACGTTCTTCAAGTAATGAATACGGCTCAGAATGTTCCTCCTGTTCAGAAGTTAATTCCAATACTGACTCTTCCAAAGATTCTAACTCAGCTTGTAATCTGTGAACATGACTAACATCCGTTTCAGATAGTAGGTAATTGTTACTCAATCGTTGAATATCTTCCACTAAAACAGCATTACTATCTTTCATGTGTTTCAAATATGTGGGAAGGGTTGCAACTAAGCCTTCTACTACTTTTTGAGCAGCGATTTCTCGTGTAAAGATATCATAGAGTGTATTGATTTCTTCTTGAACTTGAGTATTTTCATACTCAGCATTATCCAACTCTAATTGTGCAATATTTTCGTGGTTTTTCTTCAAAGCTTCATAAAGCAATTGGAAGCGAGATTCAATATCCGTTTCAGCAAAATGATAGTTAGCATCTAAAAGCTTACGGTAACCATCCTCCAAATCTTCCAATTGATCAGGTAGCTCTTTAGATAATGTTTTTACAATCGCTGGCAGGCGGTCAACAATGTGACTCAAAGCCAAGATATGATTTTCAGCATTATCCAAAATCACAGCAGCTTCTACTGGGTCACCTGAAGTATTCAAAGTAACAAACTGAGAAAACTCTGATTGGATATTTTCCAATTGTTTTTCGATTTCAGATAAACCTTGGCCGTATTCTTCAGAATGATCAGCCACTCGGTGTTGCAACTCTTCAAATAAATCCAAGGTATGGAGAACACGTCCACTATTTTTAGACTCTTGTTTCTCCAAATCTGCCAAAGCATTGCGAATTGCTGCAATATCTTCTTCAATCAAGGTAATTTGACTCTCGATTTGGTCAATTTGATGACTGGCCTTGAAAAAACGGAATGAGTTGTTGTAGCCTTCTGCCTCAAAAAGATTATTTTCGATATCAGCAAAAGAGTTAAGAGATAGGTCAACCCATTTTTGGTTCCATTCACGGAAGGCCACTTGACTTTGCCCGATTAAATGCATGTTTTTTACAGCTTCAACTTCATCATTAACTGGAAGATTGTAGAGTTCTTCTTTTTTCCCTTCTAAAATTGCTAATTTACTTTCATTACGTTTCCGTACATAAATTGCTATAGCATATGAAATCAGCAATAAAATTGCAACTGCAATTATAAGATACATTACTAGACTACCAGACATATTAAACTCCTTTTTTACTTGAAACAATCGTAATGATTATATCATATTTTTTAGACCAAGGGAACTACTTCTCCCGATTTTTTAGACATCAAGTGTACTATAGACGGCATTTTCTTCGATAAATTCACGACGAGGCTCTACTCGATCCCCCATCAACATATCAAAGATTTTATCTGCTTCAGCCGCATCATCCACAGAAACTCTAGCCATCAAACGATGCTCAGGATCCATGGTTGTTTCCCATAACTGATGATCGTCCATTTCACCTAGCCCCTTATAACGCTGAATGGTCGGTTTGGTACGACCTTCACTATAACGGGCTAAGGCTTCTTGGAGTTTGATTTCTTGGTCTGCTCCTGGCTGGATATATTCTTTAATCTCACTTCCAACCTTGACACCATAGATTGGTGGTTGAGCGATATAAACATAGCCAGCTTCTAGGATTGGTTTCATATAACGATAAATCAAGGTCAAAAGAAGGGTACGAATGTGGGCTCCATCGACATCGGCATCAGTCATCAAAACAAGTTTTTGGTAACGAGCTTTTGAAACATCAAATTCTGCACCAAATCCTGTTCCCATCGCTGTGAAAAGACTACGAATTTCTTCGTTAGCTAGAATCTTATCCATACTTGCCTTTTCAACGTTCAAAATCTTACCGCGGATTGGAAGAATTGCCTGAAATTCACGGTTACGACCAGATTTTGCTGATCCACCAGCTGAGTCTCCTTCGACGATGAAGAGTTCTGTTTCAGCAGGATTGTTAGAAGAGCAGTCTGCTAGTTTACCTGGAAGGTTGGAAATTTCCAAACCAGATTTTTTACGAGTGACTTCACGCGCACGCTTGGCAGCCACACGAGCCTTAGCAGCCAGAATTCCTTTTTCTACAATGCGTTTTGCAATTTGAGGATTCTCCATAAGGAAATCAGAGAAGGCATCACTGAAGAGACGATTGGTAATCTTGACCACTTCGCTATTCCCCAGTTTTGTCTTGGTCTGTCCTTCAAACTGTGGATTTGGGTGTTTAACTGAGATAACTGCAGTTAATCCTTCGCGGACATCTTCCCCTGTTAGGTTGTCTTCATTGTCTTTCAGTAACTTATTCTTACGAGCATAATCGTTGATGACACGTGTCAAGGCTGTACGGAAACCTTGTTCATGCGTTCCACCTTCATGGGTGTGGATATTATTGGCGAAACTCATGACATTTTCATGGTAACCCGTTGTGTACTGCATGGCTACTTCAACTGTGATATCATCCATTTCACCATCTGTGTAAATTGGTGTATCAAAGATTACATCCTTGTTCTCATTGATATATTCAACATAGCTAGCAATCCCACCTTCATAATGGTAATGCTTGGTTTGTTCCAAACCTTCGCGCTTATCTGTGATGGAGATTTGAAGACCGCGATTTAGAAAGGCCAATTCTTGAATCCGTTTATTTAATTTATCGAAATCAAAAGTTGTTGTTTCAGTGAAAATTTCTGGGTCCGGTGTGAAGTGAACCGTTGTTCCAGTTCTATCTGTATCCCCAACCACCTCAAGATCAGCAACAACATGACCACGACGGTATTCTTGATAATGAATTTTACCATTTTTGTGGACATGAACATCTAATTGAGTGGAAAGGGCATTAACTACTGAAGACCCCACTCCGTGAAGACCACCTGAGACCTTGTATCCGCCACCACCAAACTTTCCTCCAGCGTGCAGGACAGTAAAGACAGTCTCAACGGCAGGTCGACCTGTTTTTTCCTGAATATCGACTGGGATACCACGCCCATCATCGACAACAGTAATCGAATCATCTGGCTCAATAAAGACTTGAATATGGCTAGCAAATCCTGCCAAGGCCTCATCAATTGAGTTATCAACAATTTCCCAGACTAGATGGTGAAGACCTTCTTTTGAGGTTGACCCGATATACATCCCTGGACGCATACGAACAGCCTCTAAGCCCTCTAAAACTTGAATTTGACTGGCATCATAATCTTGTGCCTGCAGATTTTTAATTTCTTCTGTCATCTTATTCCTTTTTCTTACATATCTAATACTTGTCTTAAATTCACGATACTGGTAAACAAGTGGGTAGCTAGTCCTGCAGCTTGACCTGCTTCGATATCAATCGGTCGATCACCAATTACAAGACCAGAGTTAATCTGATACTTTTCTCTTAAATAAATCATGGACTCAGGGTTTGGTTTTCTCTTAAAACCTGAGTTAGAAGTCACCACTTCAGTAAAATAAGCTGCTATAGAGGTTTTTTCTAAAATTTCCAAGACCTGATCATTTCTATGAGAGACTAAAAAATGACGCCCACCTTGATTTGAAATGTCTTCCAATAAGTCAGCAACTCCATCAAATAAGATCGGGTGTTCTAGCTCTCGGGCTTCATTTTCCTTGTACTTTTCTAAAAAATGATCTAAGTCGGGAGCGAATGTCTCAATCGCAAAATCAGTAGAAACCTTTAAAGCCTGATAGACACTGTCGTGGTCTTGTGTAATACCATACAGCGCTAAAGTTTCAACAAATGAAGCTGTTGAAGTTTCATAATTATCTAGTAAAGTTCCACCTAAATCCCAGATGTAATCGTGATATTTCATAGCTTTCATTATAGCATTTTTTTATGAAAAAAGCGATGATTTCCCTGAGTTTTCCACATAAAAAATGCTCTATGATATTTATATAGGATAAATTTCTTATAGATATTATGAAACCTATTTTCTTGTAGAAAAAAGCCCCATATAATCTATAATGAAAAGTAACCAAACCATCATTAGAGAGAATCATATGGAACAATTATATTTTAACACAAAACTACTTTATATTAAAAATCCTAATATCCAATTTATGGATGTTATTAATAAGGGGGGTAACTTCTCAAAGTAAGTTCCACTTGACTGGTATTGAGCCTAGTTTTTTACTAATCTTCTCTTGAAAGTTTAAAACTGATTACAAACAGCTCAGCAAAGCTAACTTATAAAACCTTACTCAAGAAGTCCTTAGTTCGTTGTTCTTGGGTTTGTTCAAAAATCTGTTCAGGTGTTCCATCTTCAACAACCACACCGTCTGCCATAAAGATGACACGATCTGCCACCTCACGAGCAAATCCCATTTCATGAGTTACGATAACCATGGTCATTCCTGACTTGGCTAGGTCTTGCATAACCGCCAGCACCTCACCTACCATTTCAGGGTCCAGGGCTGAAGTTGGCTCGTCAAAGAGCAAAACATCAGGTTCCATAGCTAAACCACGTGCAATAGCAATCCGTTGTTGCTGCCCACCTGACAAACTCTGTGGATAAGCAGTTGCCTTATCTGGTAAACCAACTTTTTCCAAAAGTTCCTGAGCTCTCTTCTCAGCAACTTCCTTACTTTCACCTTTGGTCTTGATAGGAGACAAGGTGATATTTTCCATCACAGTCATATTAGGAAAGAGATTAAATTGTTGGAAAACCATGCCCATCTTCTCACGCATGGCAAAGAGGTCATTCTTCTTGTCCGTAATATCGACTCCCTCAAAGATAACCTTCCCCTTGGTCGCTTCTTCCAACAAATTCATAGAGCGAAGCAAGGTAGATTTCCCACTCCCTGAAGGACCGATGATAACGACAACTTCTCCTCTTTTAATCTCGAGGTTGATGCCCTTCAATACTTCATTCTTTCCAAAGGATTTATGTAAATTTTCAATTTTTATCAAGGTTTCTGTCATTATTTCTTATCTCCTTGTCCCATACGTTTTTCAAAAGCTTTCAAGGCCACTGTCAAAATAGAAGTCATAATTAAGTAGTAAAATGCAGCAAATAAAAGTGGTGTTAAAGGTAGATAGGTTGTTGTGGAAACTGTTGTAGCCCCATTCCACAGCTCCATGACACCGATAGCTGATAAGAGGGAACTATCCTTGATAATCGTGATAAATTCGTTCCCCAATGCTGGCAAGATATTTTTGATAGCTTGTGGCAAAATCACATAGCGCATCGCGTTTTTAGGACGAATCCCTAAAGAATAAGCTGCCTCTAACTGCCCCTTAGGAACCGCATTGATTCCGGCCCGAACAGTCTCAGAAACATAGGCACCACTGTTCATAGAGATAATCAAAATCCCTGGAATCAGACGAGAAAGATCAACACCCAAAATCCCAACCTGAATAGTCGGAGCATTGATATGCATAAGAGCAAAGGCAATCATAATCTGAACCATCATCGGTGTCCCACGGAAAATCCAGACGTACAAGTTGGCGAGCCAGACAAGCGGTTTAAACTTTGAACGTTGCCCAAAAGCCAAGACAACACCCAAAATAGTTCCCAAAAAGACAACACAGATAGAAATGAGAACCGTCACGACAGCCCCATAGTTAAAATAAGGTAAATACTTAGGTAAAAAAGAAAAATTCATAGTCACACTGCTTTCTAAAATAGAATACTGTATGATTATAACATGCATTGTATTAAAATTCAAACTTTTTATCCGATTTATTCAAAAAATCTTTAAGCTGGTAGAATTAGCGAGAAATCTTAGTTTTTTTCTAGTCAAGTTGGCTTCCTTTATGGTAAAATAGTAATGATAAGAAATGAAGGAGAATCAAAATGGAATCACATTTGGTTAGAATCATCAACCGCCTTGAAGCAATGGCAAAAGATGGCGGAAATTTAAAACGTAATTTTGAACGCGAAGGAGTTGTTGTTGCAGAAGTTGCATACAGCCACGACGAAGAAAACGGCTCAATCTTCACCCTTCGTGATGTAGAAGCTCGCGAAACTTATACGTTTGACAGCATTGACTTGATTGCAATGGAGATTTACGAACTCCTTTACTAATACAAAACAAGCTGGGATTACACCCTGCATGTCTAACCAAAATCCTTTTTGTCTCACAAATAGGATTTTTTTATAGTCTAAATTCACAAAGATTTTCATTGTAACAACTTCTCAAAACTTCAATCTTTTTACTTGCTTTACACCTCAATCCTGTTATAATGAGAGTATAGAAATTTGACTATTTTTGACCTTTAGATAGGTCAGGCTAAAGAAAGAAATGAGGTAGATGTATGCTTTGTCAAAACTGTAAAATCAACGACTCAACAATTCATCTTTATACCAATCTCAATGGAAAGCAAAAACAAATTGACCTCTGTCAAAACTGCTATAAGATTATCAAGACAGATCCTAACAATAGCCTCTTTAAAGGTATGACGGATCTGAACAATCGTGACTTTGATCCCTTTGGTGATTTCTTCAATGACCTAAACAATTTTAGACCTTCTAGCAATACTCCACCGACTCCCCCAACCCAATCAGGTGGAGGTTACGGTGGAAATGGCGGGTATGGTTCTCAAAATCGTGGATCTGTTCAAACTCCGCCACCTAGCCAAGAAAAAGGCCTGCTGGAAGAATTTGGTATCAACGTAACTGAAATTGCCCGTCGTGGTGATATTGACCCCGTTATTGGACGCGACGATGAGATTATCCGTGTCATCGAAATTCTCAATCGTAGAACCAAGAATAATCCTGTCCTTATCGGTGAACCAGGTGTCGGAAAAACAGCCGTTGTCGAAGGTCTAGCTCAAAAGATCGTTGATGGTGATGTTCCACATAAACTCCAAGGAAAACAAGTCATCCGTCTGGATGTGGTTAGTCTGGTTCAAGGAACGGGTATTCGTGGGCAATTTGAAGAACGCATGCAAAAACTCATGGAAGAAATTCGCAAACGTGAGGACATCATCCTCTTTATCGATGAAATCCATGAAATTGTTGGTGCGGGTTCTGCAGGCGATGGCAATATGGATGCTGGAAATATCCTCAAGCCAGCCCTTGCTCGTGGGGAACTGCAACTAGTCGGTGCAACTACCCTCAATGAATACCGTATCATTGAAAAGGATGCTGCCCTAGAGCGTCGTATGCAACCTGTTAAAGTCGATGAACCAACTGTGGAGGAAACGATTATTATCCTCAAAGGGATTCAAAAGAAATACGAAGACTACCACCACGTTCAATATACCGATGCTGCGATTGAAGCAGCTGCAACTCTTTCCAATCGCTACATCCAAGATCGCTTCTTACCTGACAAAGCCATTGACCTCCTAGATGAAGCTGGTTCTAAGATGAACTTGACCTTAAATTTTGTGGATCCTAAAGTAATCGATCAGCGCTTGATTGAAGCTGAAAATCTCAAATCTCAAGCTACACGAGAGGAAGATTTTGAGAAGGCTGCCTACTTCCGCGACCAGATTGCCAAGTATAAGGAAATGCAAAAGAAGAAGGTCACGGACCAAGATACTCCTATCATCAGCGAAAAAACCATTGAGCACATTATCGAGCAGAAAACCAATATCCCTGTTGGTGATTTGAAAGAGAAAGAGCAATCTCAACTCATCCATCTAGCCGAAGATCTCAAGTCTCATGTTATTGGCCAAGATGATGCAGTCGATAAGATTGCCAAGGCTATTCGTCGTAATCGTGTCGGTCTCGGTACGCCTAACCGTCCAATCGGAAGCTTCCTCTTTGTCGGGCCAACTGGTGTCGGCAAGACAGAACTTTCCAAACAACTAGCTATCGAACTCTTTGGTTCTGCTGACAGCATGATACGCTTTGACATGAGCGAATACATGGAAAAACACAGTGTGGCTAAATTGGTCGGTGCCCCTCCAGGTTATGTTGGCTATGATGAGGCTGGGCAATTAACGGAAAAAGTTCGTCGCAATCCATATTCACTTATTCTCTTGGATGAAGTAGAGAAAGCCCATCCAGATGTTATGCACATGTTCCTTCAAGTCTTGGACGATGGTCGTTTGACAGATGGACAAGGACGTACCGTTAGTTTCAAGGATGCCATCATCATCATGACTTCAAATGCAGGTACAGGTAAGGCAGAAGCCAGCGTTGGATTTGGTGCTGCTAGAGAAGGACGTACCAACTCTGTTCTTGGTGAACTCGGTAACTTCTTTAGCCCAGAGTTTATGAACCGTTTTGATGGTATTATCGAATTTAAGGCTCTCAGCAAGGACAACCTCCTTCAGATTGTCGAGCTTATGCTAGCAGACGTTAACAAGCGCCTTTCTAGCAACAACATTCATTTGGATGTAACTAACAAGGTCAAGGAAAAATTGGTTGACCTCGGCTATGATCCAAAAATGGGAGCACGCCCACTTCGTCGTACTATTCAAGACTATATTGAGGACGCAATCACTGACTTCTACCTTGAAAATCCAAGCGAAAAAGACCTCAAGGCAGTTATGACCAGCAAGGGCAACATTCAAATCAAATCTGCCAAAAAAACTGAAGTAAAAACTTCTGAAAAAGAAGTATAAATCCTACAGAAAAGGAGTAGAAAATGAAAATTTTCTGCTCCTTTTTATTAAAATAACTATAAGTTCTTGACAGCTAGGGCTTTGTCCATTAAGATAATAATAAAGATAATAGATAATGAGGAAAATGCAATGGCAAACCCAACTTTCGGAGAAAAGAAAGCAAATACAGACTATGTTTCACGCTATGGCGTATATGCAGTTATTCCTGATTCTGAACAAAAACAAATTGTTCTTGTTCAAGCACCCAATGGCGCTTGGTTCCTACCAGGTGGCGAAATTGAAGCTGGTGAGAACCATCAGGAAGCCCTAAAACGTGAATTGATTGAAGAGCTTGGCTTTACAGCTGAAATTGGTACCTATTACGGACAAGCTGACGAATATTTCTATTCTCGTCACCGTGACACCTACTACTACAATCCAGCCTACCTCTATGAAGCAACTTCTTTCAAAGAAGTGCAAAAACCACTAGAGGACTTTAATCATATTGCCTGGTTCCCTATTGACGAGGCTATTGAAAATCTCAAACGTGGTAGCCATAAATGGGCTATTGAATCTTGGAAAAAACAACATAAGATTGACTAAATTAAGCTACTTTATTCAAAAAGTGCTATAATAGAATTAGAAAATCGGAGGAAATGTTATGAAGCTAATCAATACGACAAACTCACACTCGCAACTTGTTAAAAGCCAGCTAGAAAGTACAGACGCAACCCTTGTTGAGGTCTATTCTGCAGGGAATACCGATGTTATTTTTACCCAAGCTCCGCTTCACTATGAAATCCTCATCTCAAACAAACACCGCGCTATTCGAGAACCTGAAATCGAAGCTATTCAAGAATTTTTCTTGAAACGTAAAATTGATAAGGACTCTATTGATGAGGCCAATATCAAAACCCTCTATTCAGAAAAATTAATTGGAATTTCGATTCCAACCAAATAAAATCTTGGAGAGATTAGAAAGTGCTTTGAACCTTATGGAACAAAATTAGGTTTATTTAGCTTTTTAAATCATCTCCAATTTTTTATCTATAAAATCTTATCATACAAGATTTTGTAGATAATTAAGGAGACAAACATGGGAGACATCATATATAGAGAGGCAAGAATTGAAGAAAGCGAAAAAATTGGAAAATTATTAGCCAATTCCTTTCTTGACTATCCCTTTTTAACGATTATAACTGATGATTTGAAGAAACCTGACTCCTATCCTGCTTTTGTAGAAACATTGCAAATTCTGCTTACTAGAGTCTATATTAAGAAGGGAAACTGTTTAATTGCGGAACAGGATGGAGACTTACTTGCAGTCGCCCTTTTGCAACAAAAAGATTTCTGTATACTATCCTATCTACGAAATGGAGGAACAAACATTTTTCGCTACATTCGACCACAAAATCTCCTTAAATACTTTGACTTTGTAAAACGTTCCAAAAAGCATTTAGAACAATCAGGGGAGTTTGATTGGTATTTGATGGCTTTAGCTGTCAATATAGAAAGTAAGGGGCGGGGAATAGGCAGTACTTTTCTGACACAAGGGATTGAACCTTATGTCAAATCAAAAGGCTGTAAACACTTGGGACTCATAACTAGTACAGCTAGAAATACCTCATTCTACGAAAAAAACGATTATGTATTACTGGACCATATGGACTTAGAATATGGGTCAAAATCAATTGGTAACTGGGCATTTTTAAAAACAATGAATAAATTATAACAGGCTAGCAATTTACTGACCTATTAAAAAGGATAGCTCATATTTACAAAAACCAACGTTCAAAACGTTGGTTTTCTTATCTATTTTACTGCTTCTTTCAAAGCATCTACCTTGTCCAAACGTTCCCATGGAAGGTCAATATCTGTACGTCCCATGTGTCCATAAGCCGCTGTTTGACGGTAAATTGGACGCTTGAGGTCCAGCATTTGGATAATTCCTGCAGGGCGAAGGTCAAAGATTTGACGGGCTGCTTTTTCAAGCTTACTTTCAGCTACTGTTCCTGTACCAAAGGTATCGATACGAACAGAGACAGGTTGCGCAACACCGATAGCATAGGCCAATTGCACTTCTGCCTTCTTAGCAAGACCCGCTGCAACGATATTCTTTGCAATATATCGAGCCGCATATGACGCAGAACGGTCCACCTTAGTCGCATCCTTACCAGAGAAGGCACCACCACCATGACGAGAGTAGCCCCCATAAGTATCTACGATAATCTTACGACCAGTCAAACCTGAGTCCCCTTGAGGTCCACCGATTACAAAACGACCAGTAGGATTGATGAAGAATTTTGTTTGCTCATCCAAGTAAGAGGCTGGAATAACCTCTTTGATAACCTTGTTAATGACATCATTGTGAATTTGTTCGTTGCTAACTTCTGGATCGTGCTGAGTTGAAATCACGACTGTGTCCACACGTACTGGACGATCATTTTCATCATACTCAACTGTAACTTGTGATTTAGCATCTGGGCGAAGATAGCTGATTTCCCCAGACTTACGAAGTTCTGCCAAACGACGAACCAATTTATGACTGAGTGAAATTGGCAAAGGCATGAGCTCTTCTGTTTCATCCACTGCAAATCCAAACATGAGCCCTTGGTCTCCAGCACCAATCAAATCAAGTGGATCTTGGTCTGCATTTCCACGAACCTCCAAGGCTTCGTTAACACCTTGAGCAATGTCAGGAGATTGTTCCACCAAAGATGGATGTACTCCTACAGTCTCAGCAGAAAAACCATATTCTGTATTGGTGTAGCCAATCTCTGCAATGGTATCTCGAACCACACGGTTAATATCTACATAGGCATTTGTAGAAATTTCACCAAAAACGTGGACAGATCCAGTGTATACAGCTGTCTCAGCAGCAACGTGCGCCTCCGGATCCTTAGCTAAAATAGCATCCAAAATCGCATCTGAAATTTGGTCTGCAATCTTATCTGGATGCCCCTCAGATACAGATTCAGACGTGAATAATTTACGTTCTGACATAAAAATGTCCCCCCTTAAAAATAGTGTTATAGAGTTACAAAGTACTGATAGGTATTTTTATACTATAAGAGTTACGACGCAAAAGAAATAAAAACGATACTTTTTTATTTCTGAAGCTAGTAAGGCGCATAGGATGACCGCCCTATAGCAGCATCCGTAGAATGATGAGCGACTTTGGAGCCGTCATTCTTTGCGAGTTACAAAGTACTGATAGGAAAACTCTTAATGATAAATACCTACCATCTTATCGGGACTATATAACTTTATCATTATACCATTTTTAAGAGCAATTTGCAGTCTTTAATATGGTGTTTCAATGTAGATATTTCGTTCTCATAAATAAAAAAGTTGGAGCTCAGTACTCCAACAATTACTATTAAAATGTTTGGCGTTTTGCTTTACGCTCTGCACGACCGCGAGCACGATTTTCAGCGCGCTTGGTCTTGCGGCGTTTTTCATCCACTGCCCATTGAATTTTTTTCTTATAACCCGGTTTGACTTTTTTCTTTTTCTTTTTAACCAAACCAATCATTTCGATATCAAGCTTATCTTGTTTTTTCTCACGGTTGGCACGACGATCACGGTCATAAGTATCTTGAAATTCCCCGTCTTTGACCATCTTAGGAGTAAACTTGATTCCTAATTTCTCCAACTCACGGATATCTGAGTCATCACTTGGTTGATAAAGGGTAATCGCTGTACCAGGTAGGCCATTGCGTCCAGTACGACCAACACGGTGCACGAAGAAGGATAAATCTTGCGGAATGGCATCATTGATAACATGACTGACACCTTCAATGTCAATTCCACGCGCTGCCAAATCTGTTGCAACAATATACTCAAAATCCAGATTTTTCACCTGATTCATGATACGCTTGCGCTCACGAGGGGCAATATCTCCATGAATCTTGGCAACTTTCAAACCTTGAGCAGTCAGATATGAATGCAATTCATCTGCACGCGTTTTAGTGTTAACAAAAATCATTGCCAAATACGGTTGCATCAACTGAGTCAACTGGTAAATTTGAGCATTCTTATCTCGGCCTTTGGTCGAAATCAACCAATTATCAATGGTATCAGAAATGACCGTTTTGGTCTTGATTTTCTCCATAACAGGATTTGATAAGTATTTTTTCAAGAATGGTTGCAACTTTTGTGGGATAGTCGCTGAGAAGACCATGAATTGTAGGTCTTTTGGAAGGCTACCAGCAATCTTATCAACAGTTTCTAAAAATCCCATATCCAAGGTCATATCAGCCTCATCTACCACAAAGGTTTTAGCCTTATGAATAGCTAAATCACCAGATTTAACTAAGTCGTAGATACGGCCTGGCGTACCAATAACAATATGAGGTTGGTTGCTTGCTAATTTCTCAATCTGGCGAGCCTTATCTGTCCCCCCCACATAATTAACCACACGAACTTCCACCTCTGAGTGGGCTGCAATCTGACGAGCTGCTTGGTAAATCTGAGTAGCCAACTCACGGCTCGGTGCCGTAATCACCGCCTGTACACTATCACTAGCTTCATCTAGTTGCTGGAAAATCGGTAACAAGAATGTATGAGTCTTACCTGAACCTGTTTTTGATTCACCGACTAGGTCACGACCTGCCAAAACAATCGGAATCAACTTATCTTGCACCTCTGTTGGAGTTGTAAATTTTAACTCCTCCAAGGCTTCTCTAATATAGTTTTTAAATTGAAATTTCGTAAATGACATAATATCCTCGATTCTATCTATCTTATCAATTATACCATATTTTATTCTATTTCAGTAGCTTCACTTATTTAAGCTATTTCCAGTAGCTTCTCTAGTCAGAAAAAGGCTGGAATTTGTGAATCCCAACCTCTTTTCATACTCAATGAAAATCAAAGAGCAAACTAGGAAACTAGCCGCAGGTTGCTCAAAACACTGTTTTGAGGTTGCAGATAGAACTGACGAAGTCAGTAACATCTATACGGCAAGGCGACATTGACGTGGTTTGAAGAGATTTTCGAAGAATATCAGTTATTATTTCCAGTTTAAAATAGCACTCAAGCCATAGTGATCACTAACTTGTGGACTCTTGTTACCATCAAATACGACATGTAAATTTTCCACCGCTAACTCTTTGGTAGTAAAAACATAGTCGATTCGAAGGGGTTCTGTGTTCCCCTTCCAGCCATCAATTTCTGGTGGAACAGTATAGCTACCACTTTTCTCTTGAGCAACTTCAAATGCATCTTGTAAGCCTAATGGACTAGCTAAAATAGCTTGGTATCCTTCCTGACCAGCTGGGTTGTTGAAATCTCCAGCCAGCAAAAGTGGCTTGTTCAATTCTTTCAAGACAGCCTCAAATCGTGCCCATTCTTCTTGGAAACCTTTATCCCACCAAGAAAGGTGGACACTGGCAACTGCAAGTTCCTTACCATCGACTACAGTCTCAGCCAGGGCAACACGACGAGTATGATAATCTGTTGGATCATCCACATCTGAAACTAAAATTTCTCGTGCTTCAATAGGTGTTTTAGACAAGATAGCCACACCTTCATGGTATCGGTCATAACCGATATGGTTATAGGCCCAAGTCCAATAGTAATTTTTTCCTTTCTCTGACAACTTTTCAACCAAAAGTCTAACATAGTGGTCTTGATGAATAGGCTCAGCTGCTGGCAAAGCTTGATAGAGATCATTAACCTCAACCTCTGGCGAGGTAATCTCCTGATTAATTTCTTGGAAACAAATCAAATCATAATCTTTATCAAGAATATCTTCAAGCAAAAGCTGGAATTTTTCCTCAGCTTCTTTTTCCATCCAGCTATGAGTATTGAGTGTTAAAAATTTCATGCTTTTCTCCTAAAACAAGAGGTTGGAAAACAGCTTCCAACCTCAAGTATATTACAATTCTACTTTAGCAACTGCTGTTTTAGCTGCAAGAGAACCTGTTTTTTCTAATTTAACTGATTTAATAACGTCACCATTTGTGAAGACAACTACTGTTGAAGTTTCACGACCTGCTACACGGATAGCGTCCAAGTCAGCAGTAACAAGTAAGTCACCTGCTACAACTTTTTGTCCTTCAGCAACATGAACTGTAAATGGTTTTCCTTCAAGACTTACTGTGTCCAAACCAATGTGAACAAGTACTTCAAGACCTGCTTCAGTCACAAGACCAAGAGCATGTTTTGTAGGGAAGATGCTTGATACAGTACCTGAAACTGGAGATACAATGTTTCCATTTGCAGGTTCTACAGCAAATCCATCACCCATCATTTTTTGAGCAAATACTGGATCTTTTACTTGTTCCAAAGCAACAACTTGACCGTCAGCTACTGAGTATACTTCCTCAGTAAGACCTTTATAGTGAACTGTGTTTTGTTGTGCTTCTGTCATTTGACTTGGAAGAGTTTCAGGAATGATTTCACCTGAATCAAGGATATCTTGGATATCAGATTTCAATACGTCTGCTTTTGGACCGTAGATAGCTTGAACTCCTTGTCCTTTCATGACAAGACCCATAGCTCCTTCTGCTTTCCATTGTTCTGCATCACCGACTTTGTCAGCGTCTTTTACAGTTACACGAAGACGAGTCATACATGCATCAACATCAACGATGTTTGCACGTCCACCAAGAAGGTTGATAATGTTTACAGCTTGAGAACCTGCTGCAACTTTCACTTCGCTGCTAGCTTCTTCTGAACCTTCAGCAGTTTCGTAGTTTCCGTTACGTCCTGGAGTTGCGTAATTGAATTTTTGAATCATGAAGTTTGCGATAAAGTACATGATTACAGCAAAGAGAACAGTTACCCAAATGAAGTTAACGATATCCATACCGATACCAGCGCTAATCGCAATAGGTGTACGAGTCAAGAACTCGATTGAACCGAATGAGTGCATACGTAGGTTTACTACGTCAGCCATAGCGAAGGCCGCACCTTGAACAAGTGAGTAAACAAGATACATAGGTGTTGCGATAAACATGAACATGTATTCGATTGGTTCAGTAACCCCTGTTAAGAATGTTGCAAGAGCTGTTGCAATCATCATACCTTTGTATTTGTGTTTCTTGTCAGCATCAACATTACGGTAGATAGCCACAATCACACCCATCAAGATACCGAATGAACCGATCATTTGTCCAACTTTGAAACGAGCTGGGTGAACAGTATCTAACAAGTGTTGGTATTGACTAGCATCAGTACCTTTAAGGTTTACAAGGTCTGTTACCCATGCAAGCCAAAGTGGATCTTGACCAAATACTTGGCTACCTTTTGCTGCACCAGTTAAGACCTCATAAGTACCACCAAGAGCTGTGTAGTTCATTGGGATAGTCAACATGTGGTGAAGACCAAATGGCAAGAGCAAACGTTCCAGTGTACCATACAAGAAAGGTGCAAGGATTGGAGCAGTTTCTTGTGAGTTAGCAATCCAGATACCAAAGCTATTGATACCTGTTTGGACTACTGGCCAGAATGCAGCAAGTAGAATTGCAGCGATTGCTGAACGAAGAATAACTACAAATGGTACGAAACGTTTCCCGTTGAAGAATGAAAGTGCATCAGGAAGTTTACGGAAATTATAGTATTTGTTGTAAGCAGTTGCCCCTACAAAACCTGAGATAATCCCTACGAATACACCCATGTTCAAGGCTGGAGCTTCAAGAACACTGATAAAGTAATCAGCAACTTTGATTGAACCACCGAATAGAGTAGTTACCATAGCATCTGGATTTTTTAACATATCTCCTGATACACCAAAGATTGTACCAGTGATACGGTTAATCAAGATGAAGGCAAGACCAGCGGCGAAAGCACCACCAGCACGTTCTTTAGCCCAGCTACCTCCAATGGCTAGGGCAAACAAAATGTGAAGGTTACCGATAACCCCCCAACCAATTTGCTCAAGAATTCCACCAGTGATTACAAGTGGTGCAAAGGTTGGGTTAATCATCACGATAGACTTACCGATTGAAATCATCAAACCAGCAGCCGGCATAACGGCAATAACCACCATCAAAGCCTTACCGAATTTTTGCCAAAATTCGAAAGACAAGACATTTTTGAATGTATCTTTCATCATTCAAATCTCCTTTATTTTTATTTAGGCAAACGTTTTACGAAAACGTTTGCACCTTTTATGATTTAATTATACCACTTTAATTTTTTTTGTAAAGGCTTTTACAAAAAAAAAGGAGACTTTTTTCTAAAATTTTTGTAGTAAAAAAGGAGATATTAAAATCTCCTCAAATATAATTCTATTTTATTTTAGATTTTCAGGAATCGGCGCATTGAAATTCCTGATCCGATTGAACCGATAAAAATTCCAATCACAAATAATAGAGCAATCATAAGTGGACTGAATACCTCTGGTGATATCATTGAAAGGTTCTGACCAACCAATGACTTATTAACCGATTGGTAAACCATTTTATAGACAATAAATACCAGAACTGACGGAAGAGTTGCTCCAAGCAAACCAATGAAGGCACCTTCAAGCAAGAAAGGTCCACGGATATAGCCGTTCTTAGCACCTACTAAACGCATGATTTGAATTTCACGGCTTCGTGAAATAATGGTGATACGAATAGTATTAGAAATCAAGAACACCGCAATGAAAATCAATAATCCCGCGATAACTAGTCCCCAGACACGAATAAATGAGGCTAACTTAAACAAGCGTTCTGTATTAGCACCACCATCTTGAACTTCTGATACACCTTCAATTTTCTTAGCCTCTTCTGCTACTGTCTTTACATCGCTTGGCGTGTTGGTATCAACAATATATGCATCATAGAGTGGATTGGCATCCCCTTCAAAGATTTTCCAGTTGTCCCCCATTGTTTCGGTCAACTTTTCATATTGTTCTTCTTTACTTGAAAAGGTAACACTTTTAACAGTTGACATACCTTTCAAAGCATCGTATACCTTATGGTAGTCATTATTGGTAACGGTTTGACCTTCTTTTTCAATGGTCTCACTATTGTCAGCTACGTCCTTACGAATATATACCATTACTCGGACATTGTTTTCAATATCTGTAGCGAGTTTAGCCGTATTAAAGATAACAGATGCAAATATTGCAACTAAAGTCAAAGTAATCATAACCGAACTGACAGCTGCTACTGTCATCCAGCCATTTCGTTTCAAACTTTTTAATGATTCAAATAAATGACGAAAAAATCTACTAATCATCGTATCCATATTCTCCTTTAGCTTCGTCACGAACGACACGGCCATTTTCAATGGCAATGACACGGTGGCGTAAGGTATTTACAATCTGACTGTTGTGGGTCGCCATCAAGACAGTTGTACCTTGGAGATTGATGCGTTCCAGCAAGTTCATAATTTCCCATGAATTATCTGGGTCCAAGTTTCCTGTTGGTTCGTCCGCAATCAATACTTTTGGATTGTTTACAATGGCACGTGCAATTGCAATCCGTTGCTGTTCTCCCCCCGAAAGTTCATTTGGAAAAGAACGAACCTTATGCTTCAATCCAACCAAGTCTAAAACTTCCATAACACGTTTTTTGATGTTACGACGGCTCTCACCGATTACTTCCATTGCATAGGCAATATTTTCATAAACAGTTTTCTTTGGCAAGAGTTTGTAATCCTGAAAGACTACCCCGACACTACGACGTAGAAGTGGGACATCTTTCTTCTTAATTTTAACCAGATTAAAACCAGCAACAGATAAGCTTCCTTTTTCGATTTTTACTTCGCGGTACAAAGCTCTAATAAATGTTGACTTCCCAGCTCCTGACGGACCTACGATATAGGCAAATTCCCCGGGTTCAACAGTGACTGAGACACCTCGCAAAGCTGTCGTTCCGTTATCATACTTTTTGACAACATCTCTCATTTCAATGATTGACATGTGAGTTCCTTTCTATCTTAGCTGATTCGCCACTTGAGATAAGCATCGATAAAACCATCTAGGTCTCCATCCATAACCTTATCTACCTGCGCAACTTCAAAGCTAGTTCGATGATCTTTTACCATAGTATAAGGCGTGAAAACATAAGAACGGATTTGACTTCCCCATGTGATTTCCTTTTTCTCACCCTTGAGGGAATCGACTTCCGCAGCTTTCTTTTCTTGCTCCATTTGATAGAGCTTGGCCTGTAACATCTTCATAGCTCGATCTCTATTTCCATATTGGGTACGATCGACCGTTGACTGAACGACAGTTCCCGTAGGAATGTGTGTCAAACGCACCCCTGTTGAAACTTTATTGACGTTTTGTCCACCAGCACCACCTGAACGGAAGGTATCCATCTTGATATCATCTTCACGGATTTCCACTTCAATAGTATCATCCAGCTCAGGCATCACTTCTACAGATGTGAAAGAGGTATGGCGACGTTTAGCAGAGTCAAATGGTGAAATTCGCACCAAACGGTGTACCCCCATTTCTGACTTGAGAAGACCATAGGCATTAGGTCCTTCAAATGATAAGGTTACTGACTTGATACCAGCTTCATCTCCTGCTTGGTAATCCAAGACTTCTACTTTAAAGCCTTTAGCATTTCCATAGCGAGTGTACATACGAAGCAACATATCACCCCAGTCTTGAGCCTCTGTACCACCGGATCCTGGATGGATTTCCAAGATGGCATTATTATGGTCATAAGGTTCTGACAAGAGAAGGGTCATTTCGTAACTGGTCATCATCTTATCCAGCTCTGACAACTGTTCAACCAATTCTTCATGCACAGACTCATCTTCAGCTAAAAAGTCCAATAAAATTTCGACTTCATCCTGCAACTCTTCCATTTTGTGGAAAGTGTTGTAGGTGTTTTTTAATTCATTTAATTCTTGCGACGTTTTTTGGGCCGCGATATTATCGTTCCAAAAATCAGGTTCTGTCATCTTGTTTTCCAAGATGGCAATCTCTTCCTCTAAACCTTCGAGGTCAAAGAGACCCCCTGAAAGAAGCTAATTTTTCACGATTGGCGTCAATTTTCTGACGAATTTCTGAAATGTCCATAAATACTCCTTTGTTGTATCGTTTTATTATACCATAATCTATCATTTCTTTCCATCTTTTGCTCTAATCCCTTATTGCACGTAAAAAGAAGCCTTTCGGCTTCCCTTCTTACAAGACTTTTGCTGAAGTACGAGTGATTTCTTCTACTTGAATATTCTCTGATTCAAATTTTTCTTTCAAGGCTGGTAAATCGATTGATCCATCGATTTGAACTTCGATAATCACCTTACCATCCTTACGCGGAATATTGACTGTATGAGAGATATTCAAATTTTCTTCTACAATCAAAGAAACAATTTTTCCAAGAACACCAACTTCATTTTCCGTAACAAAGCGCACACGAATTCCTTCTTCACCGTAACCAGCAATTTCAAGAAAGGCTTGGAAAACGTCACGGTCCGTAATAACACCATAGACTTGATGGTTATCAACAACAGGAAGAATACCAATCTTGTTTTTCAGCATCAGATAAGTTGCATCTTCTAGACTAGCATAGCCTGAGACAGTAACAACATCTCGAATCATTACATCTTTTACTTTGGTCTTATTCAGAAGATAGTTCATCTCATAGATAGAAAGACTTGTTGCTTTTGAGGGGCTAGCTTGCGCAATGGTTCCCTCAGTTACCAAACCAACTAATTGATCATTTTCGATAACAGGCAAGCGGTGCAATCCTTGCTCTCTCATTAAATCTGCTGCATGAGATACTGTTGTATCTGGACTAATATACACTACCTTGCGGGTCATAAAATCTTTAACTGCCATGAGACTTCTCCTTTTCTATTCTTATCCCTATTATACAATCTTTTTGTAAATCTATCAAACGCTTACATTTCTTTTTCAAAATTCAGAAAAGTATGAATAAGCTAGCAAAAAGAGCTCTGAAATCGAGCTCTGTGAATGAAGGTAAGAAACGTTTCATTCCATTTTTTCAATTATCAGAAATTCATCTTTCAAAGTAGATGCAGATTTGTTTGCAATCTCAATCTACCGACTAAAAAGGTCCCCCGGACAATAGTGATGATTGCTTCGTAATCCTTATCCACCGACTAAAACAATCCAGTGGATTTGATGATTGCTTCGCAATCTCTATCCACCGATTAAAAAGGTCCCCCGGACTATTAATGATGATTACTTCGTAATCTTCATTTGCAACCTAAACTAGTCTCCCAGACTAGTTTAGCCACCCAGATATGCTTTTCTGACTTCTTCTGATGAAGCGAGTTCTTTTCCTGTTCCTGATAGGACAATTTTTCCTGTTTCCAATACATAGCCTCGGTCAGAGATTGCGAGTGCTTTATTAGCGTTTTGTTCGATCAAGAGGACGGTTGTTCCTTGCTTCTGTATATCTTGAATGATATCAAAAATCTCTTGGATAAAGATTGGGGCAAGTCCCATTGATGGTTCATCTAAAAGAAGAAGTTTTGGTGTTGACATGAGGGCGCGTCCCATGGCAAGCATTTGTTGTTCCCCCCCTGAAAGAGTGGCTGCATCCTGGTTCTTCCGTTCTTCAAGACGTGGGAAACGTGAGAAAACCTTCTTCAAGTTAGCTTGATTTTCTTCACGGTTTTTCTTTAAGAAAGCTCCCATTTCTAGATTTTCCATAACAGTCAAGCCAGGAAAGACGTGGCGTCCTTCTGGAACTTGTGAAAGACCACCTGCCACGATTTTCTGGGCCGGCATTTTTTGGATTTCTTGACCTAAAAATTCAATCTTTCCAGAACTTGGTCTAACCAAACCAGACAAGGTACGGAGAATGGTTGTTTTACCTGCACCATTGGCACCGATAAGGGAAACAACTTCTCCTTCATTAACTTCAAAGCTTACATCACGGACTGCTTGGATCATGCCGTAATGCACAGAAAGATTATCAACTTTTAACATAGACATTAGGCTTCACCTCCTAGATAAGCTTCGATAACACGTTTATTGGTCTTAATTTCGTCTGGAGTTCCTTGAGCAATCAAACGACCGTATTCAAGTACGTAGATACGTTCTGTTACTTCCATGACCAGATTCATATCGTGTTCAATCAGCATGATCGTAATCTTAAATTCATCTTTGATACGACGAATTAACTCAGTCAATTCGGCTGTTTCCTGTGGGTTCATACCTGCAGCTGGTTCATCTAAAAATAGAATTTTAGGTTCCGTAGCAAGGGCACGAACAATTTCCAAACGACGTTGTTGTCCGTAGGCGAGGTTTTTAGCAAGAGTCTCTGCATCACCATCTAAATCAAAAATTTTCAGCAATTCCAAAGCTTTAGCCTTTAATTCTTTTTCACTCTTGTAAAAAGCTGGTAAGCGTAAGAAACTAGCAAAAACATGTTGTTTGTGATGGTTGCCAAAAGCAATCAAAACATTGTCCAAAACTGTTAAATCTTTAAAGAGACGGATATTTTGGAAAGTACGTCCAAGTCCCAAAGAGGCAATCTTATAAGGTGACTTCCCATTCAAAAGGTGACCATCTAAGGTAACCGTTCCCTCACTTGGTTCATAAACACCTGTCAAGAGGTTGAAAAGGGTGGTTTTACCAGCTCCGTTTGGACCAATTAGTCCAACCAGTTCCCCTTCGTTTAATTCAAGAGTCACATCTCCAACAGCTGTTAGACCGCCAAAATGTTTGGTTAACTGTTTTACTTCAAGTAATGCCATTAGTTTTGTTCCTCCTTCTTAGATTTTTTAAAGAAACGTGATAGGCTCAATTCCCATGTTCCAAGGAGACCACCTGGTCTGAAAATCATTACCAATACCAAGGCCAAAGCGTAAATAATCATACGCACACTAGCAACATCTTGGAGAAGCATATTCAAAATTCCAAGAACAATAGCTGAAACAATCGCACCTGTAATTGAACCAAGTCCACCAAATACAACAATGATCAAAACATTGATTGAGTTGATGAAAGTGTAATCTTTCGGTACAACTGAACCGATAAATCCTGCCTGAAGTGACCCTGCAATACTTGCAGTAATAGCACCAAAGACAAAGGCGATGATTTTAATTTTAGTCGTATTAACCCCAACTGACTCAGCAGCAATTTCATCCTCACGAACAGAGAGAGTTGAACGACCAATTGGACTACGTAAGAAGTTTAAGGTTGCAATGGTTGTAATCACGACAAAGAAGTAAACCATTTGCCAAGTTGTAAAGTTAGGAATTCCCAAGATACCTGCCGCACCATTTGTAAGGCTTCCACCATTGATGATAAAAATACGGATAATTTCAGATACACCGAGAGTCGCTACCGCAAGATAGTCCCCCTTCAAGCGCAAGGTTGGAATTCCGACAAGTAAAGCAACTGCTCCTGAAAGCAAAGCACCTACCAGCATAGCTCCAAAGAAGGCGCCGTAGGTTGGTGATTTAGAACCAATAATAGCAGCGGCATAGGCACCAATCGCCATGAAACCAGCATGCCCAAGTGAAAATTGTCCTGAAAAACCAACGATTAAGTTGAGACCAACAGCCAGAATAATATTAATTCCAATTTGTTGTAAAATCTGTACATAGAATAGATTGAGTACTCCAACTGAAACCAGTACACTAATCAAGCCATAGCCAGCTAACAAAAGGAGTAACCATAGAATATTAACTTTTAAATTTTCTCTCATCGCTTACACCTTCTCTTTCACATTCTTACCAAGGATACCAGCTGGGCGGACAATCAAGATCAACAACAAGATTCCATAAACAATGGCATCACGGAAGTCTGACATCCCAAAGGCTGTCGCAAAGGTTTCCAATAGACCAATTACAAAGCCACCAAGAGCCGCACCAGGAATAATTCCAATACCACCAAGTACTGCGGCAACGAAAGATTTGAGACCTGGAGTAACCCCCATCAAAGGCTCAAGAGAGTTATAATAAAGGGCAATCAGAACACCAGCCGCACCCGCAAGAGCAGAACCTAAAGCAAAAGTAAAGCTGATAGTACGGTTTACATTGATCCCCATCAATTGCGCTGCATCACTATCTACGGATACTGCACGCATGGCTTTCCCCATCTTAGTCTTTTGAACAATGACTTGTAACAAAATCATCAAAATCAAGGAAATGGCCAAAATCATTAACTGCACGTTTGTTAGGCTAACTGGTCCCAAATCATAGCGAACTGTTTGAATCGCTTGAGGGAAGGCACGGGTATTGGCACCAACCAGATAGACCATTCCATACTCCAATAGGAAGGAAACCCCAATAGCTGTGATCAAAACAGCAATACGAGTGGAGTGGCGCAAAGGTCGGTAAGCAAGGAATTCAATCACGACACCAAGAACGGCTGTCGCTAGCATAGCTACAATAAGCGCTACAAAGAAATTCATTTGGAAAGAATTAATCAAGAAATAACCGATAAAGGCTCCCATCATATAAATATCACCGTGGGCGAAGTTGATGAGCTTGATAATTCCGTAAACCATGGTATATCCTAGGGCTAACAGCGCATAAACACTACCTAGAATCAAACCATTTACTAGTTGTTGGAGCATAAGATTCACTCTTTCTATATATAATTTTGAGGGTTTTCCCTCGTTTTTTGATAAGTTCTTAAACATCGAAACAGGGAGTGAGTCAGAGGCTCATTCCCTATTTCAACATTTTTCTATTATGGTTTTACAACTTCTGCTGCTTCAACCTTACCATTGTTCATGGTCATCATGTAAGCAGTTTTGACTGTGTTGTGGTCTGCATCGAAGCTTGTTTGACCAGTTACACCTTCAAAATCTTTTGTTTTAGCAAGGTTATCCTTGATTTCACCTGAGTTTTTAGCACCTTTTGCTGCGTTTGCTACAAGGTGAACTGAGTCATAAGCCAAGGCTGCAAATGTTGAAGGCTCTTCGTTGTACTTAGCACGGTAAGCATCAAGGAAAGCTTTTGCTTTAGCTGAAACTTCTACAGTAGTTGAGAAGCCTGAGATAAAGTAGATGTTTGATGCTTTTTCAGCAGTTGCTTGTTGTACAAACTCTTCACCGTTGAATCCATCACCACCAACGATTGGTTTATCAATTCCCATACCACGCGCTTGGTTTACAATTTTACCAGCTTCAGTGTAGTAACCAGGGACGATGATAGCATCAAAGTCTTTCCCTTTCATTTTTGTAAGGGCTGCTTGAAAGTCTGTGTCACCTGCTACGAAAGTTTCATCTGCAACGATTTCACCTTTGTAAGCTTCACGGAAGGCTTTAGCAATACCTTTAGCATAGTCGCTGGCATTGTCAGTGTAAAGAACAACTTTCTTAGCGTTTAATTTTTCAGTAACATAGTTTGAGATAATTTTTCCTTGGAAGCTATCTTGGAATGTTCCGATAAAGAGGTAATCTTGACCTTTAGTCAATCCATCTTGAGTCGCACTTGGCGAAATCAATGGAACACCTGCTTTTGTAGCGTTCGCTACCGCAGCTGCAGTTGCACCAGATGTCGCAGGTCCTACGATTGCTGATACCTTAGATTGGGTTACTAGGTTAGTTGTTACTGAAGCCGCCTCAGCAGTTTCAGATTTATTATCTTTATCAACTACTTCGATTTGTTTTCCGTCGATACCACCTGCTGCATTGATTTCATCAACGGCAAGTTGGGCACCTTTTTGTTCAGATGTTCCGTAGGCAGCTACGGCACCAGTTTCTTCGAAGTTAAATCCAATTTTGATTGTCTTTTCCTCTACTGAGTTACCAGCAGCGTTTGACGCTCCAGACTTCACTTCTCCACAGGCTGCAAGAAGTGCTACACTTGCAAGCGCCACAAACGATAGGGCAAATTTTTTCTTCATCTTTTTTTGTCTCCTTATTTCTTAAATAAATAGCATGTTAAGAATATACCGAATTATCAGAAAATTGTCAACACTTTTCTTGAACTTTTTCGATGATAACGTTTTCCTCTCGATGAAGATTGCCCACAAAGGGTGTTTCCAGCTCTTGGATATGACAAACCCTGACTTTTTTTATAAACTTTTCCTTGCCCAAGCGCCCGACCAATTGCTCCATTTCTTGAGTTGGAACATAGAGTTGTAAGTAACGATGTTTCTTGGAATGATAGGTAATATCTCCATAATCCTGCAGTTTTTTTGCATCACGATTATAGTAAAGATAGATAATCAAGCCAGATCGATTGACTTTTTCAAACATGATAAATCCTCTTTCTAAGAAATCTTTCCCTATTATACCAAAAAAAACAAACCCAGTCGAGTTTGCCTTCTTTGATCATTAGTTCAATGAATTATTGGCCATGATTTCATCAATGAAACCATATTCAAGTGTTTCTTGAGCGCTCATCCAATTATCTCGTTCTGCATCTGCATGGACTTTTTCGATTGACTGACCTGAATTTTCAGCCAAGATTTTTTCCAAGGTGTTACGAGTTTTAAGCAAATGTTCTGCAGCAATCGCCATATCAGTTTGTTGAGTACCACCACCTGTACCACCCATTGGTTGGTGGATCATGTATTCAGCATTTGGAAGCATGAAACGTTTGCCTTTTGCCCCACTTGATGCGATGACTGTCCCCATAGATGCAGCCATTCCCATAACGATGGTTTGGACATCCGCCTTGATAAAGTTCATAGTATCAACGATTGCCAAACCAGCTGAAACGGAACCACCAGGTGTATTGACATAAAGGTAAATATCTTTTGTACTATCTTGGGCATCCAAGAAAAGCAATTGGGCAATAACAGAATTAGCCATATTGTCTTCAACTGGACCTGTCAACATGATGATGCGGTCTTTGAGAAGACGTGAGTATATATCGTAGGAACGTTCTCCACGGCTTGTTTGTTCAATAACTACAGGAATCATTCATTTCTCCTTTTGAGTTTTATTTTTGTTTGTCAAATGACTGAAGATAAGACTATTATAATATCTTGGTCAAAAAAGGTCAAATTTTTGCTCTGTTTTCATTAGACAGAAACAAAAATTCAACCTCCTTTCGTGACTGGAAATTCTTTTTCAAGTCATTCTTCTTTTCGATCTTATTTCGTACCGAACAAGCGGTCTCCAGCATCTCCAAGACCTGGAACAATATAACCGTGTTCGTTCAAGCGTTCATCCAAGGCTGCTGTAAAGATTTCTACATCTGGATGAGCTTCTTGAAGGGCTTTTACACCTTCTGGAGCAGATACAAGGCAGACAAATTTGATATTTGATGCGCCACGTTTTTTAAGGGAGTCAACAGCCAAGATTGCTGAGCCACCTGTTGCCAACATTGGGTCTACCACAAAAATTTGACGTTGGTCAATATCTTCAGGCAATTTCACCAAGTACTCAACTGGTTGAAGCGTTTCTTCATCACGGTACATACCGATGTGACCAACTTTAGCAGCTGGAACCAAGCTCAAGAGACCATCAACCATCCCGATACCCGCACGCAAGATTGGAACGATGGCCAATTTCTTACCTGCCAATTGTTTTTGAACTGTTTTTGTGATTGGTGTTTCGATTTCCACATCTTCTAGTGGAAGATCACGAAGTACTTCATACCCCATCAACATTGCAATCTCATCTACTAGCTCACGAAAAGCTTTTGTAGAAGTATCTGTACGACGCAAGATTGACAATTTGTGTTGAATCAGTGGATGATTAATAACTTCAATTTTTCCCATTTTTGGAATTCCTTCTTTCAATTTATTCTTCTTATTATACCAAAAAACGGTTTAAAAATCTTTCTAAACCATTTATTTTTGATAATTTTTACATTAGATCTGCCTCTTTAAGAGCTGTCTGTACTGTCTCAAGTGGTAAATGGGTCAATTCTGTCCCTTTTTCTTGATAAAGGTATTGGGCGTAGTCGTCCATTCGGTACTGGTTGATATAAACCACGCGCTTGCAGCCGACCTGAAGCAATTGTTTGGTACAGTTGAGACAAGGAAAATGGGTCACATAGGCTGTAAAGCCTTTAGGAACACCACGTTCTGCACCTTGAAGGATAGCATTGACCTCGGCGTGAAGGGTGCGAACACAGTGGCCTTCAATGACCAGACATTCGTGATCAATACAATGCTCGGTACCTGACACCGAACCATTGTAACCCGTGGAAATAACCTTATTATCCTTTACCAGAATCGCGCCTACTTTGGCACGCTTACAAGTGGAACGATTGGCAATTAATAGGGCTTGAGCTGCAAAATACTCATCCCATGCTAGTCTTTTTTCAGTCATCTCTTTTCTCCTTTTTCTCTATTTTTTAAAAAATGGTAAGCGTAAATCCGCAATCTTTTCAGCAGGTACCTTCATGCCATCCTTAATCCATTTTAGAAGAACAGAGACGATGGCCGAACTCCAGAAGGAATGAAGATAAGAGCTGACACCTTTTGATTTTCCATGGTATTTTTCCAGAAACTCCTGCATGGCTTGGACAAAGATTTTTTCCAGATGGTAATCCAAGGCCAACTGAATCACTCTGGCTTCCTTTCTTGCTTCTCGGAAAAGGTGAACCCAGACCAGATAAAGGTCTGTCTTTAAATCATAATGATGCAACTGTTCCATAATATTGTGGACAGTTCGTTTAAAGACGCTCTCTAAAATTTCCTCTTTGGAATCATAATTGCGGTAAAAGGCCGCACGCGAAACGCCTGCACGTTTGACCAATTCAGAAATACTAATCTTGGTCAAATCCTTTTTTTCCAAGAGCTGCAAGAGGGCTGTTTCGATGGCTTCTCTAGTTAATAAATTGGATTCTTGGTTTGATTTTCTGAGATTTTCAAGAGACTTTTCAGAGATTCTACGTTCAGACATAACATTTTCTTTCTACTTGTCACAACAGACGGATGAGGCTTTTGTTTCAAGGACTTTCATGATATAATTGTAAAAAAAGACAGAACCTTTGTCAATGTATAACTGACAAAGATGGAGAATTTCTATGACTTGGAAGATTATTACTGACTCTGGTTGTGATTATCGTCAACTGGAAGCACCAGCTATTGACACAACCTTTGTAAGTGTTCCCTTAACCATTCAAGTAGCTGATCAGGTCTTTGTTGATGATGCCAGTCTTGATATTGACCAAATGATGGAAACCATGTATGCAACTGCAGAAGCTTCAAAATCAGCTTGTCCAAGCCCAGATGACTATTTGCGAGCATTTGAAGGAGCCAAAAACATTTTCCTAGTAACCATCACTGGTACTCTTTCTGGCAGTCACAATAGTGCTCAACTAGCCAAGAATATTTATCTAGAAGACCATCCTGACACTAAGATTCATGTGATTGATAGTTTGTCTGCTGGTGGTGAGGTTGACCTACTCGTAGAAAAATTGAATGACTTGATTGACCAGGGCTTATCATTTGAAGAAGTGGTTGAAGCTATAACTGCCTATCAAGAAAAAACCAAGTTGCTCTTTGTCCTAGCTAAAGTCGACAACTTGGTAAAAAATGGCCGTTTAAGCAAGCTTATCGGTACAGTCGTTGGCCTTCTCAACATCCGTATGGTCGGGGAAGCTAGTGAAACTGGAACCCTTGAATTGCTACAAAAAGCAAGAGGAGCAAAGAAATCGATTCAGGCAGCCTATGATGAAATCATTAAAGCTGGATATGCTGGTGGCCGTATTGTCATGGCCCACCGCAATAACGAGAAATGTTGCCAACAGCTTTCAGAGCGAATTCGTGAAAATTTCCCACAGGCGGATATTAAAATTTTACCAACCTCTGGCCTCTGCAGTTTCTATGCAGAAGATGGCGGTTTGCTGATGGGATATGAAATTGATTAATTACATTCTTGACAAGAGGTGACCATCATCTCTTGTTTTTTGTGGTACAATAGAGCTATGAAACATTTTGATACTATTGTCATCGGTGGAGGTCCTGCTGGTATGATGGCTACGATTTCGAGTAGCTTTTATGGACAGAAAACCCTCCTCATCGAAAAAAATCGAAAACTTGGAAAAAAATTAGCTGGTACTGGTGGGGGACGCTGCAATGTAACTAACAACGGAACTCTAGATGACCTGCTAGCTGGTATCCCTGGGAACGGACGCTTTCTATACAGTGTTTTCTCTCAGTTTGATAACCATGATATCATCAACTTTTTTACGGAAAATGGTGTTAAACTTAAGGTTGAAGACCACGGACGCGTCTTTCCTGCTAGTGACAAATCTCGTACCATTATCGAAGCCTTGGAAAAGAAAATCACTGAGCTCGGTGGTCAAGTTGCTACTCAAACAGAAATTGTTTCGGTTAAAAAAAACGACAACCAGTTTGTCCTTAAGTCCGCGGACCAGACCTTCACTTGTGATAAACTCATTGTCACAACAGGTGGAAAGTCCTATCCTTCGACTGGTTCAACTGGTTTTGGTCACGAGATTGCCCGCCACTTTAAGCACACTATTACCGAGCTTGAGGCTGCTGAAAGCCCTTTATTGACAGATTTTCCACATAAGACCCTGCAGGGGATTTCATTAGATGATGTGACCCTAAGCTATGGCAAGCATGTCATCACTCATGATTTACTCTTTACCCACTTTGGTTTATCAGGTCCTGCTGCCCTGCGTATGTCCAGCTTTGTCAAGGGCGGAGAGGTTCTTTCACTGGATGTTTTGCCTCAACTTTCTGAGGAGGACTTGACTGCATTTCTAGAAGAAAATCGGGAAAAATCCTTGAAAAATGCCTTAAAAACTTTGCTTCCAGAACACTTGGCAGAATTTTTTGTGCCAGGCTATCCTGACAAAGTCAAACAACTGACTGAAAAGGAACGCGAACAACTTGTCCAGTCTATCAAGGGACTTAAAATTCCTGTAACTGGTAAAATGTCCCTTGCTAAGTCCTTTGTTACCAAAGGGGGCGTCAGTCTCAAGGAAATCAATCCCAAAACTCTAGAAAGTAAGCTGGTACCTGGACTCCACTTTGCTGGCGAGGTACTGGATATCAATGCCCACACGGGTGGGTTTAACATCACTTCTGCCCTCTGTACTGGTTGGGTGGCGGGATCAAACCCAATCTAAATCTGAATTATTTAATGGCTAAATCAGCCCCAAAAGAAAGGAAGTCCTTTGGAACATATTATCTTGTTAAGGGGAGTTACTCCTAATGGAAAAAATGCTATCCCTAAAATGTCTTATCTAGTAGATATCTTAACAGAAGCCGGTTTTCAACAAGTTCGAACCTATATTCAAAGTGGGAATATCATTCTTGAAAGTGATTTAGATTTAGAAGAAATACGAGAATGTGTTCATACTCTGATAAAGGAAAAAATTGGGGCCGACTTAAAAATGGTTATCAAGAACAAAAGTGATTTTAAAAAAATTGTCCAAGAAAACCCTTTTGGAGAACACTATCTTTATGACCGTATACACGTGATTTTTTATCAAGAATCTATTCAAAGCCTCCCTTTAGACAAATTGAAAATTGATTACGGTGAAGAAGAAATTTGTATTGGTAACCACTGCCTTTACCTCTATCTCCCTAGAACTGCTAAACAAAAGAAACTCCATACCAACTATCTTGAAAAGCTTTTTAATGTAGATTTGACCATGCGAAAACTAAATGTGGTAGAAAAATTATTAAGCAAATAGTGCTTGAATTTAGTAAAAATCGGAAGAATGCTCCTCCGATTTTATTTTGTCTGAGTTTGGACATAATAGGCAATCACATCTGATGTGTACTGGGCTGTTCCAGGTCCAAATTTGTCAATGTTTTCCTTAAATTCTGGGTTGTAGACGTAGCCTTTACCGATATAACCAAATACCTCAATAGAGCAGTCAAATCCATAAGTACGGATGGCTTGCAAGAGTTTAGCGGCTTCTTCTTGATTTTCGGTTGCTGTTACAGGTAGACCAGCTTGAAGATTTTGTGACAAGGCTCGAAAGACTTGATTGAAGACAGCCGTAGCTTCGTCTTCGTGACCTTTTTGGCGCTCCAGCGCTTGGTCCATGACTTCTTGTCCATATTTCTCTACCGCCTCTTGGTGGTATTTTTGATGGTCTTGGTAGTTAAATCCAGCAAATTTCTCTTGAATGCTCATTTCTCTTTCTCCTTTTTGTTCTTTAATGGTTTTTTGCAAGGTTGAAATCAAGGTATCCAGATGTTCCCTTTCTCGAGTCAAATAGTCCAACTGTCTGGTCAGATGGGGCAATAAATCTGTCCTTTCTTCCTTTAATAGCTCTGCTATTTTTTCTAAAGAAAAACCTAGATATTTGTAATAAAGAATAACCTGAAGGCGTTCCAAATCCTCCTGACTATAGGTTCGATAGCCATTTTCCGACTTTAAAGGAACCAAAAGTCCTATCTTATCGTAGTGGTGTAGGGTCTTGACAGAGACGCCCGAAAGCTGCGCAGCTTCTTTTATATGGTACATGATTTCCTCCTTATACTCAATGAAAATCAAAGAGCAAACTAGGAAGCTAGCCGCAGGCTGTACTTGAGTACGGTAAGGCGACGCTGACGTGGTTTGAATTTGATTTTCGAAGAGTATTACATTGATAGTATAACCCCTCCCCCTAGGTCAGAGTCAAGCGTTTTTGCGAAATTTTTTACTTTATCATAACGTGAAAATGGTTTTCTTGACAGACCTTAGAAAACATGATAGGATAGTCAAGTCTATCAATCAAAAGAAAGGCTCATTTTGAGTACTGATGAGGCTATTTGCCAAGGGCAGTAGCTTTTTCTTTTGTAATACTAATTTTAGGAGTTTAACTATGTCTGAAAAATCGCAATGGGGTTCTAAACTAGGCTTTATTCTAGCATCTGCTGGTTCAGCTATCGGACTTGGAGCCGTTTGGAAATTTCCCTATATGACTGCTGCTAATGGCGGTGGAGGCTTTTTACTAGTCTTTCTCATCTCCACTATTTTAATTGGTTTCCCCCTTTTGCTGGCTGAATTTGCTCTCGGCCGAAGTGCTGGTGTCTCAGCAATCAAAACCTTTGGAAAACTCGGCAAGAATAGCAAGTACAACTTTATCGGTTGGATTGGTGCCTTTGCCCTTTTTATCCTTTTATCGTTTTACAGTGTTATTGGTGGCTGGATTTTAGTCTATCTAGGCATTGAGTTTGGAAAATTGTTCCAACTTGGTGGAACGGGTGATTATGCTCAGTTATTTACTTCAATCATTTCAAATCCAGCCATTGCCCTAGGAGCTCAAGCAGCCTTTATCCTATTGAATATCTTCATTGTATCACGTGGGGTTCAAAAAGGGATTGAAAGAGCTTCGAAAGTCATGATGCCCCTGCTCTTTATCATCTTTGTTGTCATCATTGGGCGCTCTCTCAGTTTGCCAAATGCCATGGAAGGGGTTCTTTACTTCCTAAAACCAGACTTCTCTAAGCTGACAAGTGCTGGTCTCCTCTATGCTCTGGGACAATCTTTCTTTGCCCTCTCACTAGGGGTTACAGCCATGCTGACCTATGCTTCTTATTTGGACAAAAAAACCAATCTAGTCCAGTCAGGGATTTCCATCGTAGTCATGAATATTTCAGTATCTATCATGGCGGGTCTAGCCATTTTCCCAGCCATGTCAGCCTTCAATATCCAATCTGAAGGGGGACCGAGCCTGCTCTTTATCGTCTTGCCTCAGCTCTTTGACAAGATGCCTTTTGGAACCATTTTCTACATCCTCTTCCTCATGCTCTTCCTCTTTGCGACGGTCACTTCTTCTGTCGTTATGTTGGAAATCAATGTAGGCAATATCACCAATCAGGACAACAGCAAGCGTGCCAAATGGAGTGTTATTTTAGGAATTTTGACCTTTGTCTTTGGAATCCCTTCAGCCCTATCTTACAGTATTATGGCAGATGTTCATATTTTTGGGAAGACCTTCTTTGATGCTATGGACTTCTTGGTTTCCAATCTCCTTATGCCATTTGGAGCTCTCTGCCTTTCACTTTTTACAGGCTATATCTTTAAAAAGGCTCTTGCAATGGAGGAACTCCATCTTGATGAAACAGCATGGAAACAGGGACTGTTCCAAGTCTGGCTCTTCCTTCTTCGTTTCATCATTCCAATCATCATCATCGTGGTCTTCATCGCCCAATTTATGTAATCAAAAAGGACTTGAGTAATGAACTCAGGCCCTTTCTTATTTTATGGATGGCTAACAATCAATTCCAAACCTTGCCCTTCTAGAGTGCAAGCTTCAACATCACTTGGTAGGATAAAGTGGCTGCCTTTTTGGATTGGATAGTTTTTTCCATCAACAATCAGTTGACCTTGACCAGCTAAGACACTAAATAAGCTGTAATCAGCTGTCTTTTCAAAATCAACTTTTCCAGTGATTTCCCACTTGTAAACTGCAAAGAAATCATTGGATACAAGAAGAGTGGAACGCAAATCATCTGCTTTGACAGTCACAGGACGGCTATTTGCTGGCTCTCCAATGTTTAAAACATCAATTGATTTTTCAAGATGAAGTTCACGCAAGTTTCCATTATCGTCCTTGCGGTCAAAGTCATAGACGCGATAGGTGGTATCACTAGACTGTTGCGTTTCAAGAATCAAGATGCCCGCCCCGATAGCGTGCATGGTGCCACTTGGCACATAGAAGAAATCTCCAGCTTTAACTGGTACTTTGGTCAGCAAGGCATCCCAGTTCTTGTCCTCGATTTGCTGACGGAGTTCTTCTTTTGACTTGGCATTATGGCCGTAAATAATCTCTGAACCTTCATCCGCAGCGATGATGTACCAGCATTCTGTTTTTCCGAGTTCTCCTTCATGCTCTAGTCCATAGGCATCGTCTGGATGGACTTGAACACTGAGCCAGTCGTTGGCATCCAGAATCTTAGTCAACAGTGGAAATACAGGTTCTGGACGATTCCCAAACAATTCACGGTGCTCCGCATACAAAGTAGCTAGATCTGTTCCCTCGTAACGACCATTTGCCACCTTTGAAACTCCATTTGGATGAGCTGAGATGGCCCAGTACTCCCCTATTTTTTCACTTGGGATGTCATAGCCAAACTCATCGCGTAGCTTGGTTCCACCCCAGATTTTTTCTTGCATAACTGATTGTAAAAATAATGGTTCTGACATCTTGATCTCCTGTCTGATTTTTCTCCCCTCATTATAGCAAAAAAAGAGTTCGAATTGAACTCTTTTTCACATCTTATAAAGTAGGGAGAAGATTTTATAAAAATAGTAACGATATACTTTTTTCTTTGATAGAGATGAACATAAAAGACTCTTGTAAAGCTAGCTGTCACTGGACTTTTTCACTCAACTCTCATTCAAAAATTACTTTAATGAAGCATCTATTTTCATAAACGAACAAAACTGAAACCAGTCTTCTTTTTAAATCAAAGCTGTAATAGCCGTCACAAGGCCAAAAACAATACCTGGAGCATTGGCAGGAGCAAGGGGAATATCTCTTTCTTTCTTGAAAAGACCGTAGTAAATCTAAGGACTACAGTTGATGGCAGCAACCAAGGTCTGGATGAAATTTCCTTTTTGACCAACCAGATTGTTCATAATTTGTAGGAAGTAAGACACATACATCATAACAGACATGAAGGTCGCTACCCAACCCGAAACTTTCATTTTTTTTCGGATATTTTCAAAACCTCTTTTATTCTTTTATGCTTTTTATTTTATAATATGATGCAAAAACAAGTAAGAGTTTGAGAGTTTTGTTATAAAAATGTAAACTATTACAATCTTGTGATAAGAAAAAAGAGTGAAGTTAGGAAAAGTATATATAATCAGAAAAACACATATTATCATGTATTGAAAAATCTTGATACTGGGTGTTTTATTGCTGAAATATTTACTTTATTTTCTGATAAAACTAACTTTTAAGCCAGAATCAATATTTTCCTAAATCTACAACTTGTTGATATCTACTTTCATCATCAATATGATGGGCAATTTCTAACATCATAACAGGAAGTGAAAATAGTAGTTCATGTACCATGATGGCGTTTTCTTTATCTAGGGTTGCGGTCACTTCATCAGCCAATAACAGATTTTTTTTACGAAGAAGAAAACGTGCCAATTCAATCCTTACTCTTTGTCCCCCAGAAATATTCTCCCCGTTATTTTTGATAATAAAATCCATCCCACCCGTCAATTCAAAATCTAGTTTGACTTGTTTCAAAACAGCAAGCAACTCTTCCTCAGAAAATTCTTGTCCTAAGGTCAAATTATAACGCACTGTATCGTTAAAGAGAAATGGATGTTGGCTAATAATTCCTATACTGGATACAAAACTTGATGTACATTCATTAACAGTTGTCACACCGATAATTTCTCCCTCATCTGCTATTTCTTCTCCAGTAATGAGTCGAAACAAGGTTGACTTACCACAACCACTCGGTCCTTTGATTAAAACTTTCTGACCTGCTTGAACATCCAAATTTAGATGAGTAAAAAGTTGTCTGTCACCATAGGATTTACTTAAATTTTTAATGTGCAGAGCATTCAATTCTTGCGCATCTTTTTTATCTATCTGTTTTACATCTTCAATTTCTAATACTCCAAAAATCTTATCTGCTGTCGTTTTTGCCCCTTGTATATCTACAGCATCATACATAATAGTCTGAATAGGGCTCACTAGCTGACCTGCTGCGATATACATAGCAACAAGACTTGCCACTGACACTTTCTGCCCAGCCATAGCAAAGTAAAAACCTAAAACAAGTGGTAAAACTTGGCTTAAAAAGACCATGAAACCGTTGCAAAAGAAAATTATATTATGGGTAAAGCAAAATTTTTGAATGGCTAGTTGATAATTTCGATTAATCTTCCAAAATCTGTTCTGATTTTCAGAAATTGCTTGGTTCATGAGTAGAGTATATGCTCCTCGGATACTATCAGATACTTGATTATGCACTTCTACTCTGCCTTGTGCCATATCATCACCAGTATGTTTGAGTCTTTTATTCATCAAGAACTGAGGAATAGGACGTAAAATAGTGAAAAAGACAAAAATACTACCTAGTAACAAATTTTGCGAAATAATATAAATCGCTGTTAGTAATGCTACAAAACTCCAGCAAATGATATTGACGTATTTTTCTAAGTAATTATCCCCCAAATACTCCATATCTTGTGTGAGCATGGTGATTTTTTCATCTTCATTAAAATCTTTATTTATCATCAGCTTGTCAAATAAATCTGCCCTCATATTCATTTGAATTTCACGTCTAAAAACATTATGTGTATGATTACAAAAGAGCATTAAGCTATACAAGACGAAGTATACTGTAAAGCCAAAAATAGCAAACTGTATGATTTTAGAATAAGTCAGTTCTCCTTGATTTAAGGACAAGGCTTGTGAGACGACTAAGGGTTGAGCAAGAGCTAAACCTCCATTTGCCAGTGCACCGATGATAGTATAAAACTTCGTTTTCTTATCCAGATAGTGAAATATTTTATTCATAATGCCCTCCTAGAAAAAGAGAGAGGCTAGCACTCCTCTCCATTTTTACTATATAAACTTAACAAATATTACAATTATTGCTTACAACTTCAGGTTTTTTTACAACCTTTTTGTTTTTCTTGATAGACATTTTTGCTTACCCCTCTCTAGTCCACATCTAAAATATCTTCATAGCATCCAGAAATAGCATAAAGTGCTAGATTTTTACGAATTTTCTCTTGCATATTCTTACAAATCACAGAAGAGCTTAATTCCGTAATATGCTTGGCTATTGGACAAAAGCCTGATTTACAAATCAAAACAAAGGGACATGTTTTACAATCTTCTCTAACAGATAAAAACCATCCTTTCATTTTATCTTTGTTAATCAATCCAGTATTGATATTTCCAAAAACATTTTGATTATCGTACAAAGCAACTGTACATGCTTGTACAATACCTCTAACATTAAACATATAGTGATTTAAACGATTGGCATAACAAGAAAAGGAATTGTGAACCACAATGCTTGGCAAAGATAGATGGTACCCCAAATCAACTGCTTTCTTAGAAATACCAAAACTCATATCATTTTTAAATACTGTAACACAGTCGTCTTTAGAACGATCTCCTTGTCCCCAGTTACCAATATTATGATATAGAAGAAAAAATCTATCATCATTTTTAAAGTAACGACCATCATTTAATAGAAATGATTCCATATGGTCATAATTTTCCTTCGATATATTGAATCTTAACGTACAAATAAAATCTAAATCACTATCCTTCATTTTATGAAGATTGTCTAAAATTCGCGCATAGGAACCTTTTTGATTTTTTAACACACGTTGAGAATCATGACTCTCTCCATCACCATCAATAGTAATCTGAAAATTAGTAACATCATACTCTCTTACTAATTTTTCAAATTTGGAAGATGTTAACAAAAATCCATTAGTAGTAATACTTGCTGAATACGTTATTCCAAATCGCTCACAAATTTTCAAAAATTCTAGTGAAAGCCGTTGAATTGTTTTATAGCCTAACAGAGGTTCTCCACCAAACCATGCTATCCTTAGGAAATGATATTGAGAATTACTCAATTTTTCTTCAGCAAATTTCAAAATAGCATTTTCTGTTTCAATAGACATTCCAATATTTTTAAAGTGTTCATAACAATACTTACATCGAAAATTACAATCTCCATGAGTAAGAATTGTAAACTCTAGTATCTCATTATTCCTATCTTCTATCTGTTTTAAATATTTGTTTACCTCATTGTCTTCAAGTAAATATCTATTCTCTTCCAAATAGGCAATATATTCACTTCCCGTTGTTTTATTTTCTTTTATATTCTTCTTCAATTCATTCGTAATTAAAAATGAATGATTATTTTTGGTATTAAAATATACACTACCATCTTCAGTATCATACCTTAAGACATATCGTGATAATTTCATATTACCACCTCTTTATTCTTTGATTTCTTTAAATATATTATATACCTATTAAGATAATAATTCAATAAAAAGTCAGAAAATTAGAAAAGTTCTACATTTTAATAATTTTCAATCTAGTATAAACTAATTTCAAATACCCTTATCTACTATACATGCCGTACTGTCACATTTCTATTCGTAGAGACACAATCTCGCTATTCCTTCCTCTGATGATTCTTATGTCCAGCGTCATACTTAAAACGATCTATCACGAGACTGTTTTAATTCATTACCTCACGATAGTCAAGCTCAGAAGTTACTATTAAATTTACCTAAAAAAGACCGGATTGCTCCGATCTTTCAATAGTTCATATTCTCACATTCTGTTTTAAGAATAGTTAAGGTTATCTTCAAATGACTAAGCCCCTTATTTCATACGATAAAAATCAAGCACTAGACCAGCAGGACCTTTAACTAATAAGGACTCTGTTCCCCAATCCGTTTCACAAGGACCGTGTAAAATCTCGACACCTCTCTCTTTTAAACGTTGGTAATTCTGCTCTAGATCCTCAATCTCAATGTGAAGAATGATACCTGACTGAAAATCTTCCAAAGGAATCAAATGATTTTGGGACAACATTAGACAATGACTGCCAATCGTGAACTGAGCAAAGCCTTGATCAACATAATCTGCCTGTTTATCCAAAATACGCTCCAAGTCAGCACAGACTTGGGGAACATTTGAAACGATAATATCTAATTGATTTAAATTCATTTACTATCCTCCATAAAAAGACCGGATTGCTCCGATCTTTTTAAGTTCCACGAAGGAATTATTTAATTGCGCGTGATTGCAATCCTTCTTCTTCCAAGAAGAGACGGAATGGTACGAGTTCTTCTGCTTCGTATTTTTCCTTGAAGGCTTTGATTGCTTCTTCTGAGTGAAGTTTTGGATCCAATTCAAGTACTTCTACTGGAAGTGGACGGTGTGGAGTGATGCGAGCATCGATAACAACAGTTTTACCTTCTTTGTTCAATTTAACAGCTTCTGCAACAACTGCATCGATATCTTCGATACGGTTTACTGTAAATCCAACAGCTCCTTGAGCTTCAGCAATTTTAGCGTAGTCAGCGTTTGTGAAGTCACAACCAAACAAGTGTTTGTTTGTGTCTTCATATTTGTCCTTGATGAAGGCATATTTATCATTTGAGAAGACAACGTTGATAACTGGAAGGTCGTATTGAACGTTTGTGATAACGTCTGGGTAGCACATGTTAAATGCTCCATCACCCATGATGTTCCATACTTGGCGATCTGGATTGTCTTTCTTAGCAGCGATACCACCAGGAAGGGCAATACCCATTGTCGCAAAGAGTGGAGATGTACGCCACATGTTCTTAGGTGTCATGTGAAGGTGACGAGTAGATGTTTGAGTAGTGTCACCTACGTCGATTGAATAGATAGCGTCTTGATCAGCATGTTTGTTGATTGCATTGTAAACTTGATACAATTGCAATTCACCCTCAGTTTTACCTTCGAGTTTGTTCATGTAATCACGCCAGTTTTGGTTATTCTTAACGTTTGCACGCCACCATGGAGTAGATTCAACTGGATTCACTTTGTCAAGGATTGCTTTCGCTGCTTGACCTGCATCACCAAGGATTGAAGCGTCTAGGGCATGACGTTTACCAAGTTTGTAAGGGTCGATATCGACTTGGATGAATTTTTCAGTATTCTTGAATGCTTCGTAAACTTCAGCAAATGGGAAGTTTGAACCAAGGAAAAGAACTGTGTCTGCTTCAAAGACCACTTCGTTGGCTGGTTTCCAACCAACACGGTAAGCAGAACCAGTCAAACCTTCATAGTTCCATTCGAAAGCTTCAAAGTTTTTACCAGTTGTGATGATTGGTGCTTTGATTTTACGTGACAATTCAGTGATTACTTCACCAGCTTTAACACCACCGTAACCAGCATAGATAACTGGACGTTCAGCATTGTTCAAGATTTCAACAGCTTTGTCGATTTCAACTTCGTTCAAAGCAGGAGCGATGAATGAACGCTCGTATGAACCTGATCCATAGTATGAGTTTTCGTCGATTTCTTGGAAACCGAAGTTTACTGGGATTTCAACAACAGCTGGACCTTTTTTAGAAACTGCAGCACGGCAAGCTTCGTCAATAACTTTTGGCAATTGCTCAGCGTAAGCTACACGTTTGTTATATACAGCGATACCGTTGTACATTGGGTTTTGGTTCAATTCTTGGAAAGCATCCATGTTGAGTTCGTTAACTGGACGTGATCCAAGGATTGCTAGGAATGGAGTGTTATCCATAGCTGCATCGTAAACACCGTTAATCAAGTGAGTCGCACCTGGACCACCTGAACCAACTGCAACCCCGATTGAGCCGCCGAATTTAGCTTGCATAACCGCTGCAAGAGCACCTGTTTCTTCATGGCGAACTTGCAAGAAGCGGATATCTTTGTCTTCAGCCAAAGCGTCCATCAATGAGCTGAGTGTTCCTGATGGGATACCGTAGATTGTGTCTACGCCCCATGTTTTCAATACATTAAGCATTGCTGCAGATGCAGTAATTTTCCCTTGAGTCATAATGATAACTCTCCTTCAAATATTTTTAAATCTACTAAAAAAGGTTTCATATAGTTTTTGAAAACGTTTCAGTAAATTTTTACAATACTAATTTATCACATTTATTTTGACTTTACTAAGAATCTGCTCAGAAGTTTTTATTCTCTATTACAGTACAGTTTGAAAACGTTTTTAGTTTCTGTTTTATAATACTCAATGAAAATCAAAGAACTAACTAGAAAGCTAGCCGCAGGTTGCTCAAAACACAGCTTTGAGGTTGCAGATAAAGCTGACGTGGTTTGAAGAGATTTTTGAAGAGTATAAAAAGCGAGCAAGCCCGCTTTTAATCTATTTTACTAAAGTTTAGTAAGAGTGAACTAGTCAGAACAGATACAGAACTAAAGGCCATGGCTAGACCAGCTAGTTCTGGATTGAGGGCCAGTCCAACACCAGAAAAGACTCCTGCTGCAATCGGAATTCCGGCGACATTGTAGATAAAGGCCCAGAAAAGATTGAGCAGAATTCGATTAAAGGTTTTCTTACTCATGTCAAAGGCACGAACCACGCCTAGGAGGTTATTGGTTGTCAACACCAAATCTGCTGACTCGATAGCGATATCCGTTCCAGCTCCCATAGCAATCCCCACATCTGCTACACTAAGGGCAGGAGCGTCATTGATACCGTCCCCAACAAAGGCTACTTTGCCAGCCGCTTGTAGTTTATGGATTTCATGAGCTTTTTCTTCTGGCAAGACACCTGCAATGACCTCTTCGATTCCGATTTGATCGGCAATAGCACGCGCCACACCAGCATTGTCTCCTGTCAGCATGACTGTTTTAAGACCTCGTTTTTTCAACTGACTGATGGCAAGCTTAGCATTTTCCTTAGGAATATCTTGCAGAGCAAGCAAGCCTTTGATTTCATTGTCCACAGCCAAGAACACAACTGTCTTAGCTTCTTTTTCTAGTTCTTCTAGTTTTTCTTGATAAGTTCTAGAAATATCCATGCCATCCAGCATTTTAGCATTTCCAAGCAGAACTTGTTTTCCATTGATTTGCCCTGAGACACCTTTTCCGTGCAAGGCTTGGAAATTTTCAACAGTTTGAAACTCAAGTCCAGCTTCACTCGCTCGTTTCACAACGGCTTCAGCCAGTGGGTGTTGAGAAGCTTCTTCCAAGGATGCTGCCAATCCAAGAACCTCTTCCTCATCGCCGATAATATCTGTGACCACTGGTTTTCCTTCTGTCAAAGTCCCTGTCTTATCAAAGACAATAGTTTGGACTTTCTGGATTTCCTGTAAGACAGTTCCATTTTTGAGGAGAACTCCCATCTTGGCACTGCGTCCTGTCCCTACCATAAGGGCTGTCGGTGTTGCGAGACCCAAGGCACAAGGGCAGGCGATAATCAAAACAGCCACCCCATAAAGAAGAGAAGAGACAAAACTCGCTCCAAGCACGACTACACTATCCCTAAGCAAGACAAACCAAACCCAAAAGGTCACGATTCCCAAAATAACAACTGCTGGGACAAAAATCCCTGAAATTTTATCTGTCAAGTCCTGAATCGGCGCACGACTGGTTTGAGCTTTCTTCACAAAATCCACAATCTGAGCCAAAACAGTCTCTGAGCCAACTTTTTCTGCCTTAAAAACAAGCGTTCCACTATTATTGATGGTTGAGCCAATGACAGTATCTCCAACTGTCTTGTCCACAGGCAGACTCTCACCTGTCACCATGGATTCATCAATACTGGACACACCTTCTACTACAACCCCATCAACTGCAATCTTCTCACCGGGACGCACTCGAATCAGGTCGCCTACCTTGACTTGGTCCAAGGGAACTTGAACATAGCTATCCTCACGCAAAACTTCTGCAGTTTTAGCCTGCAAGTCAAGTAATTTCTCCACAGCTTGTGAAGTATTTTTCCGCATTTTCTCCTCAAAAACGGCTCCCATAAGAACGAAGAAGAAGATAAATGCAGCACTTTCAAAGTAAACGGGGAGACCAGCGAAGAGGGCAACTAAGCTATAGAAATAGGCCACTAGGGTTCCCAGAGCAACCAAGGTATCCATGTTGGCATTGTGCTTTTTAAAACTAGCCCAAGCACTTTGGATATAAGGACCACCTGCTACTAGCATAATCGGTGTTGTGGCTAAAAAGGTGCCCCAACGCATGACTTGGTGACTAATTCCTCCTGTCGACATCCCAATCATGAGAATCACAAGAGGCACAGTAAAGATACTAGTAATCCAAAAACGCTGTAAAAGTGATAGAGATTTTCGAGTCTTCTCAACAACTGTATAACTTCCCTTTTGCATCTTCATGCCACAAGAAAATTCATGTTGGCCTAATTCTTGAGGTGTAAAACGAATTGTCTTCTCTTCATCCACGCCGATTGGTTCCAAGATGTCTTCTTCTTCAAACAGAATTTCCTTATAACAGTTTGAAGGTGTCACACGGTGAAAGATGATCTCAGCAGGAACTCCTTTTTGCAGTTGAATGTGGGCTGGATGGTAGCCTTTGTCTGCCGTGATACGGATTTTTTGAACACCATTTTCAAGACTTGCTTTTACAATTTCAGTCATATCATTCTCCTATTCTACAATCATCTTGCCGTGCATCATATTCATGCCACAAGAGAAACCATACTCTCCAGCCTGCTCAGGCGTGATTTCCACTACATACTCTTCACCCATAGGCAGGTCCGCATGTACACCAAAATCTGGAAAAACAATTTGGTCCAGACAAGGTGAAGGGTCCTTACGGTCAAAGACAATGCGGGCTGGCACTGATTTCTTGAGGATAATCAACTCAGGCGTATAGCCCCCCATGACCTCCACTCGAATCTCTTGGTAGCCGTTTTTTTGCTGGGCCTTTTGCCCAGATTTTTCAGGCTTTTTGAAAAACCAAAACCAGATAAAGGCGATAAGGGCAATACAAACAATGGTTACAATACTATTTAACATGATGTCTCCTTTACATACAATTACATCTTACTTCTGTTACAGCACTTGACTTTTTCTCTGAAATCACTGCTTCTAAGTCAACCAAGTCAGCCTGAGTAAAATCACATTCAGCAATCAAATCAGCCAACAAGTTCTTAATCCTACGAGAACAAACCTTGTCCTTGATATCTTGGACAAGTAAATCCCGACTTTGGTCCAAAGTTAAAAGGGCTGAATAAACAAAAGACTTACCTTCTTTTTTCCGAGTCAAACACTCTTTCTCAACCAAACGAGCCAAAAGAGTTTGAATGGTCGACTTGGACCAGTCGAACCGCTCCGCCAGAACCCTGATCAAATCCGTACTAGTCTGCTCTCCTTGCATCCAAATAATCTTCATGACCTGCCATTCTGCATCTGAAATCTGCATAATCACACCTCCTAAATCTACATTTGTCAATTACAATTATCAGTATACCTTAAAAATCTACATTTGTCAATTATGAAATTAATCTTTTCTTTGAAAAATTGAATCTTAACCATATGATAAAGGATTTGCAGTCAAATTTTACTATATAAACTATAAAAATATGCTATACTAAAGAAAAAAGAAAACAACCACTAGGGGTGCGTAAAGCTGAGATTAACAACTGTTAGACCCTTTGACTCAATCTAGGTAATGCTAGCTGATGGAAGTGGAATTGATAATGGGGACTAGCAGTCTTCTATTACTTTTCTAAAACTGACCAGCTTGTTCTTAAGAATACAAACTTCAGTTGGTTGGGAGGTTTTAGATGACTTATTTACCCGTTGCTTTGACCATCGCAGGGACTGACCCTAGTGGTGGTGCTGGCATTATGGCTGATTTAAAGTCATTCCAAGCTAGAGATGTCTATGGAATGGCAGTTGTGACCAGCCTTGTCGCTCAAAATACCAGAGGCGTTCAGCTAATCGAGCACGTTTCTCCTCAAATGTTGAAAGCCCAATTGGAGAGTGTCTTTTCGGATATCAAGCCTCAGGCTGTAAAAACTGGAATGTTGGCAACTACTGAAACCATGGAAATCATCCAGCCCTATCTTAAAAAGCTGGATTGTCCCTATGTCCTTGACCCTGTTATGGTCGCTACGAGTGGTGACACCCTGATTGATACCAGTGCCAGAACTTACCTAAAAACAAACCTACTTCCCCTTGCAAGCATTATCACGCCGAATCTTCCTGAGGCAGAAGAAATTGTTGGCTTTTCAATCCATGATCCTGAAGACATGCAACGTGCCGGTCGCCTGATTTTAAAAGAATTTGGTCCTCAGTCTGTGGTAATCAAAGGTGGGCATCTCGAAGGTGGTGCCAAGGATTTCCTCTTTACCAAGGATGAACAATTTGTCTGGGAAAGCCCACGAATTCAAACCTGTCACACCCATGGTACTGGATGTACCTTTGCTGCAGTGATTACTGCTGAACTAGCCAAGGGCAAAAGTCTTTATCAAGCAGTTGATAAGGCCAAGGCCTTTATCACGAAAGCCATCCAAGACGCCCCTCAACTCGGTCATGGTTCTGGCCCAGTCAACCATACAAGCTTTAAAGATTAAAAAACTCTCTAGTTCCCATTTTAAGGGAATTAGAGAGTTTTTATACTCTTCAAACTACGTCAGCTTTATCTACAACCTCAAAGATGTGTTTTGAGCAACCTGCGGCGAGCTTCCTAGTTTGCTCTTTGATTTTCATTGAGTATTAATTAGAAAATAATGTCATCCAACTTTGTCAAAAAGGCTTGCGTTTTTGCCTCTATATCTTCTGCCTGCATCAAATCACGCACTACAGCTACACCAGCTATGCCAGTGCCAATAAGCTGTTCAATGCTCTCTGACGTCAAGCCGCCAATAGCAACTACTGGAATGGCGACCCTTTGGCAAATTGTTTTCAAGGTTGAAATCAGGGTGATAGGAGCATTTTCCTTGGTCGTAGTCGGGAAAATGGCTCCTGTCCCCAAGTAATCTGCTCCTCCTTCTTCTGCCTCGAGGGCTCTTTTTACCGTTTTAGCTGTTACACCGAGTATTTTTTCAGGGCCCAAGACTTGTCGGGCAATCGAAACTGGCAGTTCATCGTCTCCAATATGCAGACCAGCAGCATCAACCGCAAGACAGACATCCAAACGATCATCGATGATCAAGGGTACCTGATAGGCATCTGTTATTTCCTTAACTTGTTTTGCCAGTTGATAATATTGATTGGTTGTAAGATTTTTTTCTCGTAATTGGACTATGGTAACTCCTGAACGGCAGGCCGTCTCAACCTTTTCAAGAAAGCTTTCCAAGGAATCTTGGTAGCGATTGGTTACTAGATAGAGTCTAAGCGCCTCTCTATTCATAAACATCTCCTTTGATGGCATCTAGCCAATTTTCATCTCTTTTGAGGAGCGAAAGCTGATTGAGTACTTGGTAACGAAATTCTTCCAATCCCATTTCTTGAACAACTATTTTCTCAGCAGAGACATTGAGATAAGAGACTGCCAAGCAAGAAGCTTCAAAACCTGTTTTTCCTTGGCTGAGAAAAACAGCTGTCAAGGCTCCAACCAAGTCTCCTGTCCCTGTTATCCAGTCTAATTCTGCACAGCCATTCTCCAATACAGCAACCTGATTCTCTGAAACGATGAGGTCCTTGGGGCCTGTGACTAAGAATGACATACCAGGATAAGTCTGACACCAATCTTTCAAGACTTGAAGCAAATCCTCAGTTTCTTGATCTTTAACACTCGCATCGACACCAACGCCGTGGTGCTTTAAGCCAACAAGACTTCGGATTTCTGACATATTTCCTTTAAGAACCGTAGGTCTATAGCCTAAAAGGTCTTTAACTAAGCTCTTACGAATGACTGAAGCCGTTACGCCAACTGCATCTACTACCATTGGAAGAGAAACTTGAGCTGCATAAGAAGCTGCCATACGGATTGCTTTTTCCTTCTCAGCTGACAAATGCCCCAAATTGATGAAGAGTGCCTGGCTTTGCTTAGTAAAATCAAGAACCTCACGGGGATCATCTGCCATGACAGGTTTGCATCCCAGAGACAAAATCCCATTTGCCAGCATCTCACAAGAAATTTCATTGGTAATGCAGTGAATGAGGGAAGTCGTTTCCAAAGGAAAAGGATTTGATAATTCCAGCATCAGTCTATCCTTTCAGCAAAGAAATATCCCTGCACTTTTTTAAAGAATTCCTGCTTGATTAAAAATCGAAAGGCAATAAAGGAAATTGCTGTACCAATCAAGGTTGCTCCGAAAAATCGAGGAGTGTAGATAAACCAGCTAAGCTTAGCGGCTGATCCTGTAAAGAGTACCATAACAGGATAGGAAACAATTGAACCAATAATACCTGTTCCCAAAATTTCTCCCAAGGCAGAAAAGTAAAATTTTCGACCATACTTATAAAAGAGACCTGCTAGAAGGGCTCCAAAAGTCGCTCCTGTGAGAGCTAAAGGCGGAATCCCTTGTGTAGTCATACGGATAAAGGCTGTCACAGTTGCCATGACTAAAGCATAGACTGGCCCCATCATGATACCAGCTAAAATATTAACAACACTAGACATTGGCGCCATACCTTCGATTCGGAAGATAGGTGTCAAGACCACATCAAGGGCAACCATCATGGATAAAATGGTTAATTTGTGAACTTGTAATTGGTGCTTTCTCATGTTTCTATTCTTCTCCTGTTTCTAAAGACTGTAAATCACTCTTCCATGTCTGGTGTTGGTAGGCCATTTCCCAAAACTTAGCTTCCATATGAACACTAATGTGGAAGGCATCTAGCATTTTTTGCTTGTCTGTCTCGTCACTTTCTCGATAGAGTTGATTGACTAGCTCAGACTCTTCTTTTATTTGCTGTTCAAGTTCATCCGTAATATAAGTTTCAATCCATTGCTGGTAAAGAGGATTTGGTGATGGTTTAAGATTAAGGGATTTACCTATATCATGGTATAACCAAGGACAAGGAAGTAAACTTGCAAAAGCGATGGCTAGATTTGCTTCTTCAAATTGCCGATAAATATGAGAGATATAATGGTAGCAGGTTGGAGCGATTGGATGTTGCTCCATTTCCTGGTCGCTGATTTCCAATTCCTTAAAAAATTGTTGGCGGATAAATAACTCACCCTCCACTAGACTCTGAGCATTTTGTTTCAAGAGTCTCTTCATCTCTTGGTTGGAAGTCTTTTCAGCCAAGAGGTGATAGGCTTCTGAGAAGGCCTTCAGATAGTAGGCATCCTGAATCAAGTAATAGCGAAAAATTGCAGGGTCTAAATTCCCCTCTTGCAACTGTAAAACAAAGGGGTGATGAAAGGAGGCCTGCCAAGCTTCCTTGGATAATTCCATCGCAATATCTGTAAATTCCATAATAACTCCTTTATAAAAATAGACTGGTTTGAAGTAATAAAAAGAACAGCAGGTAGATTAATTTTATTTTTTTAGAAATATAAAAGATCCGATAGTGATTCTCCACCTGTGCATGTTCGTCATATCCATGCGCCGACAGGGCTCTCAGGTAAAGATGGCGCCACCTAAAGACTGTCATCAGAACCTTGCTGTAAATCAAGGGCGACCAAAAATGTAGTTCTTGACCGCGTAATAAGCAAGCTTCCTTGAGGGACTTGATTTCTTGCTGGATAAGGGGGAAGGAATTGAATACCACAATCAAGGCATAGGCCCAAGAACGTGATAGCCCCTTTTGAACCAAGTACAAGAGAAGCTCTTTTAGGGAAATAGAGGAAACAAAAACAAGTCCGATACAAACGGTTACAAAGGCCCTCGTTCCAAGCATGACTGCCTGCGAAGTATCTCCGTGTAACTGAACTGCCCAGTAGTTGGCCAAAGATGGCAAAACGGCGAGCAGAATCATCCAAGCTAACATTTTAAATCGACGGTAATAAAGCATAAAGAGAATGCAAAATGCGACTACCGAAAGATTCAGAGCAATCGAAGGAATGAAAGATGTTTCCAGTGATAAAACCAGCAAGAAGAGACTGATAATCGGTGTCTGGGTTGCTACTTTGACCATACTATCTCACCTCCCCTTGAGTATTGCTACTCTGAGATGTGAGCGGTTTGGTGATAGTCACTTCGTTCACATGACTGAGCCCCTGACTAGACATCTCAATCCAATAATCAACCACAGAGATCAAAGGATCTAAACGATGGCTAATGATCAGAAAACTTCTTCCTTGATTTCTCTCCTCCACAATCCACTGACAAAAATAATGGCAAGCTCTATCATCCAAACCTGCAAAAGGTTCATCTAGCAAGATTACAGAAGCCTTGCTGGTCAAGATGGTCAAAAGCTGAAGAATCTTTTGCTGGCCACCACTTAATTGATAGGGGCTCTTATCAAGAGCCTTCTCCAGCTCAAAATACCGTAAAGCTTGAAGAATTCGCTGATTTCTTTCAGAATCAGCTCCATCTAATTGAAGTTCCTCTCGCAGACTGGCTCGGATAAACTGTTTTTCAGCTTCCTGAACAACACCCGTCAGGTCACGATACAAACTCTTTTTCTTTTTCAGGACCGAACCCTTCCAAAAAATGCGCCCCTTATACTTTTGAAATTGAAGAATGGAGCGAAAGAGGGTTGATTTCCCGACACCATTATCACCCAAAATACAGGAAATCCCTTGGTAGAATGTGAAATCCGCAACCGAAAAGAGGGGACGATTATCCAGCTCACAAGTTGTTCTATCCATATGAAACAGTTCTGAGCTAGAAGCAACTTTCTTTGAAGAAACCTGTATCATTTCAGAGATAGGAATTTGAAACACTTCTCCTAGTTGTCCATCTCTTAGCTCCACCATATGGTCGATATAGACTTCATAGTCCGTTAAATCATGGTCGCACAAAATAACCGTCTTCCCATTAGAGGCCAATTCTTTTAGAATCTCCAAGATCTCTATCCTGCTCTTGCGGTCAATAGAAGCGAAGGGCTCATCCAAGAGATAGACCCTAGGATTCATAGCAAAGAGAACAGCCAAAGCAGCCTTTTGCTTTTCCCCGCCTGATAAGTGATGAATGGGACGGTGCAAAATCGCCTTGCAGCGACATTGCTGGACAACCTCTGCTATTTTAGAATCAATTTCCTGAACGGGATGCCCAATATTTTCCAAGGTAAAAATCAGCTCCTCAAACAAGTTCTCCATGGTAAATTGATGATTGGGATTTTGAAAGAGAATCCCAACCGTCTGGACACGTTCGATGATAGAAAGCTGACTGACCTCACTCCCATCTATCAAAACTTGACCGCTATAGGGAAGAGAACTGACTTGGGCAATCATTTGAAAGAGACTAGATTTTCCTGAACCACTACTCCCAACTAACAAGGTAAAGGCTTGCGCATAAAAAGTAAAATCAAGCGGCTCAGAGAAGATTGGGGACTGAATCGCTCGTAGTTCCAGCCCCATCTATGCCTTGCCCCCAGCTGCAAACTGATGATAAAGTTTGACAATGGCACGAACCAAGATAGTACAGAAGAAAAAGACGGAAATAAAACGCACCACTAGCAAGGAAAGGACAAACGGAAGAGAGAAGGCATAGTAACCTAACTTAATGTATTCATAGACAAAGCTAACAAGCGTAATCCCAATACTATTGGCAGTTAGAGAGAGCCAACTTTCATAGCGATTCTTGGTTACGATAAAACCAAGTTCACTTCCCAAACCTTGAACCAAGCCAGACAAAAGGGCACCTAGACCGAATTGGCTACCATAAAGTACTTCAGCAAGCGCAGCTAGCACTTCTCCAATCGTTGCACTTCCCACTCTTGGAACAAAAATGGCAGCAATAGGGGCAGCCATACACCAGAGACCAAAGAGGATTTCATTGGCAAAGGCCTGTAAACCAAGAGGTGCTAAAATCAGGGTGAGGATATCAAACAGATAACCTGAACCCACAAAAACGCCACCAAAAAAGATAGACAAGAAAGCAAGTAAGATAACATCTTTTAACTGCCATTTTTTCAACATAAAAAAACTCCTTTTTTAAAGAAAAGTGGGGCATTCAAGGTGAGCTACCTAAATGCTTTGTATCATCTTCATCCAGTTTCGTAAAAGAAAAAACTCTAATTACAGATAGAAATTAGAGTTCAGCTTACAAGATTAGATGGTTAGTTTCTATAAATACAAAACCATTTCACATTTCCCTTCGCCAGTCTTAACTGTATCAGGTTCAATGGGTATCATCTCAGCCTAAAGCACCCCAAATGTCTTTATTATTTAATTATATAATTATTTTAACAGACGATTTATTCTAGTTCAAGGAATTGAACTGGGAAATACACTCTTGCACTCACAAAGATAGCAGATCTTTCTTTTTCACAAAACAAATGACTTGTTTGATAGATTAGCCATTTGAGCTGAATCTGAACATAGCTTTTTAGAAAAAAATCCTACTCCCTCAGAATCCAAGGAAAATTGATAGCTATTGTTCACTCATTTCTCGAACAGTTTTTTCTATATTTTTTGCATACGATATTGCTGAAATGATTGAAACACCGTCAACATTGGTCTTCATAATGTCTTTAATATGTTTCGTCTGTATCCCACCAATTGCAACTAAGGGCATTTGTGGCAATAGTTTTCTCATCAATTTAAGACCTTCATAACCTATAGCACCACCAGCATCATCCTTTGACTGGGTAGCAAATACAGGACCAACACCAACATAATCTACATATTCAACTTTTGATTGTTGAAATTCTTCCTCATTTTTTATAGAAAGACCAATTATTTTATCTGGCATCAATTTTCTAATTTCATCAACTCCAAGGTCATCTTGTCCTACATGTACGCCATCAGCGTCAATTTCCATTGCCAAATCAATATCATCATTAACAATAAACGGAACATTGTATTTTTTACAAAGATCCTGTAGTTTTATTGCTAATTCGACTTTTTCTTTACCTTCTAATGCTCCCTCCCCTTTTTCACGGAATTGAAATAAGGTTATACCACCTTTTAAGGCTTCCTCAACGACCGTATATAGATCTTTTCCTTGGCAAGTAGTCGTTCCACAAATAAAATATAGTTTTAGTAATTCTTTATGAAACATTTTACTTCACTCTTTTGAATTCCTTTACATCTTCATCTGTAATCTCATATAAGGCATTTATAAATTCAACTTTAAATGTTCCAGGAAGATGTCCATTTGGACGTTTTTCTGCCATTTCTCCAGCGATATTGTAAACCAACATTGCTGTTTCTAATGATTTCAATTCTTGACCTTTTTCAAGTCCGATAAAGCTTGCTACTACAGCACCTAATAAGCATCCTGTCCCAATAACTTTTGGCATCATGGCACTACCATTATGAATCGTTACCACTTCTCCATTTACCGCAATAGCATCCACTTCACCTGTTACTACAATTGGAATATTGAACTTCTCATTTGCTGCTAGAGCAATTTCGTCAATATTATCTACACCCGCACTATCTACTCCTTTAGATTCCACATTTATTCCTACTAAAGAGGCAATCTCGCCAGCATTTCCTCTAATCGCTGCTAGTTTGTAATTGTTAATTAGATCATCTGCTACTTTTTTTCTATATTCTCCTGCTCCACAGGCTACAGGATCTAAAACTGCTGGGACATTATATTTCTCTGCAATTTTCAAAGCAGCTTGGTATAATTTCCAATTTTCATCTGTCAATGTTCCTATGTTTATTAATAAACCTCCAGCATACTTTAACAAATCCTCTAAATCTGCAGAAAACTCACTCATAGCTGGTGATGCACCCAGTGCTACTAATCCATTTGCTGTGAAATTTTTTACTACATCATTGGTGATGCAAATGACCAAAGGTGCTTTTTCTTTTAATAATTTTAAACTTGTCATATTGAAATCCTTCCTTTTCACTTTATACAATCTACTGATTTCGATTTATCTCTATCTTTCGTTAAGAAATTTTTTTCATTTACATTGAATGATTTATGCTCAATGAAAATCAAAGAGCAAACTAGGAAGCTAGCCGTAGGCTGTACTTGAGTACGGCAAGGTGAAGCTGACATGGTTTGAATTTGATTTTCGAAGAGAATTACCTCATCAAATTTGTAAATATCCTAAACTTTCTCTAGGCGTCATAACCAATATCAAAAAAGGCTAATTCTAAAGCGACCGCTTGATTCCAGCGTTGCTGAAGTTCTGTCAAATCTTCTCGACCTTTTCCGACACGATTGAGTTCGTCAACCAGAAATTGAACCCACTCTGCAAAGAAAGGACCTCTGTGGAGATTGATCCATTCCGAATGAATATAGGCTTCAGGTAGAGCCAAATCTTTAGAACCCCAGTCTAAATAGAGACCTTCTGCAATGACCAGCATGACCAAAAGATGAGCGTAGTCTGATGATGACACAGCAGAATACATAAGCTGCTGAAAGGCTTTTGTTACAGGATGCAAGGTCACTTCCAGATAGTCATTCTCAGATACTTTTAACTCTTTGAAAGCCTTTTGGAAATAGCCATCTTCATCTGCTTCAAGAAAGCCTAGTTGCTTGGCAAAACGAAGCTTGGATTCAAGCTGGTCTGCGTGGGCTACGCAAGTACCCAGCATGGATAAGAAGGCATCAAAGAAGTGATAATCTTGAATTAGGTAGTCTTTTAAGACCTTATTCTCAATTGTCCCCGCAAAAAGTTCCTTAACAAAAGGATGATTGATTGCAGCCTGCCAATCCTTCTGACTGTTTTTTAATAATTCTCCAACAGTCAAACCTGGCTCAAATGCATAGTCTTGTGTTTCCATATTTACTTTTCCTCTCTTTACACTCTAGTAATCAATAAAACACCAACATATACCAAAGTAAAATCGTAATTCCACTTGATACTTTTAAAGAAAATTGAGGGCATTTGCAGAGAGCTACTTAAACAAGCCTATCCAGTTTATATAAACAAAAAACTCCAATTACAATCAAGAATTAGAGTTGACTTACAAGATTAGATCGTTCATTTCGCCATACGAAAAAAAACTATTCACATTTCCCTTCGCCAGTCTTAACTGTATCAGGTTCAATGGGTATCATCTCAGCCTAAAGCACCCCAAATGTCTTTATTATTTAATTACTGCACCAGTATAGCAAAAAATGAAAGCCCTAGCAAGATATTTGATTGGAAAATATATTTATATTGTTTTTAATGGTGATTTATTCTTCCTATAGACGAAGAAAAACCTCCACACTTAGTGAAGGCAATCTCTTTTATCAATACAATTTTAAGTCACGTGGGTCAACTGGGAAGGTTGGGTTGTATGGGTTGTGACGGAGTTTGAAGTGTTTGACATCTTCAATAGTCTGAGTTCCAGACAACTGCATAACTGTCTTCAATTCCGCATTCAAGTGTTCAAAGACTTGACGCACACCAACACTACCGCCGAGAGCCAAGCCATAGATAACCGGGCGACCAATAGCTACCAAGTCTGCTCCTGAAGCCAATGCTTTAAAGACGTGTTGGCCACGACGAATACCAGAGTCAAAGACAATTGGCACACGTTTATCAACTGCTTCAGCTACTTCTTGAAGTGAATCGAAGGCAGCTGGTCCACCGTCGATTTGACGGCCACCATGGTTGGTCACCCAGATACCAGAAGCACCTGCAGCAAGCGAACGTTCAACGTCCTCACGGCATTGTGGTCCCTTGACATAAACAGGAAGTCCTGAGTATTCAGCGATAAATTCTACGTCACGTGGAGACAAGCGTTGTTTAGCTGATTTGTAAACAAAGTCCATTGATTTTCCAGCACCTTCTGGCAGATATTCCTCAACAATAGGCATGCCAACTGGGAAGACAAAACCATTACGCTTATCGACCTCACGATTGCCCCCTACAGTTGCATCTGCCGTCAAGACAATCGCTTTATAACCTTCAGCCTTCACACGGTCCATGATATGGCGGTTGATTCCATCATCTTTACTAAAGTAAAATTGGAACCAATGAGGTGTCCCTTGAAGGGCTTCTGTAATTTCTGGAAGATCGACAGTAGAGTAAGAACTGGTTGTATAGAGGGACCCAAACTCATGCACACCACGCGCAGTCGCCACTTCACCCTGTTCGTTTGCTAATTTATGAGCTGCAACAGGCGCCATAATGATTGGTGAAGACAATTTTTCACCTGCAAATTCAATCTCTGTACTTGGATTTTCAACATCACAAAGAGTATGAGGAACGATGAGTTTGTGGTTAAAGGCACGAATATTCTCACGTAAAGTGAAGGTATCTTCCGCCCCACTAGCGATATAACCAAATGCTGCTTTAGGAATAACTTGTTGCGCCATCGGTTCCAAATCATAGGTATTGATGAAATCTACATGACCTTCTGCATTGCTTGTTTTATATGACATAAAATGCCCTCCTTAATAAGTAAGCGTTTACTTTGTATATTACAAAAATATCTTAACTCTTTTTTCAAAATTTTTCAAATATTTTGTTTGTAAATTTCATACTTTCAATCATTTTACAGAAATAATTAAAAATGATAAACTTTCTTAAGTTATGGAAATTCAACTAATCTTTTCATTTTCTAGTATTAAAAACAAAATCAGGTAATCCTAGTGAGTACCTGATTTTCTATGTTTTAGGCATTTTGCCAATTTTCTTGGTCTTCTTTAAAGCGTTTTAGAAGGTCGAGTCCTTCTGGTGTGATATAGCCTTCTTCTTGTGCTAGGTGGATGAGCTCACTGTAGTTAGAAAGTGTCACAAGTTTGACACCTGCATCTGAGAAGTTCTTATCTGCTTTTGGCAATTGGTAACTGAAAATCGCTACAACTCCAAGCACATCTGCTCCTTCTCGTTTAGCAGCTGCTACTGCTTCAAGAACAGAACCACCTGTTGAAATAAGATCTTCAACCACTACCATTTTTTGCCCCTGAGCTACGCGGCCTTCGATTTGATTACCAGCACCGTGGTCTTTTGGTTTGCTACGGATGTAGGCAAATGGCAGGTTCATCTTGTCAGCAATAATAGCTCCGTGTGGAATCCCTGCTGTTGCAGTTCCTGCAATCACTTCTACCTCTGGAAAGGCCTCTTTGATAGCATCTACAAAGCCATTTTCAATGAGAGTACGAGTTTCTGGATAGGCTAGTGTCACACGATTATCAGTATAAATCGGTGACTTGATACCAGATGCCCAAGTGAAAGGCTCCTCTGGTTTGAGGTAAACGGCTTGGATTTTCAAGAGGTGGCTAGCGATATCTTTAGCAAGTGTCATGGTATTCTCCTTTAATTTTTATAATCTATTTCTTTAATTCTAGTCTTGGTTCCATTCATCTTTGATAGCATGATAAGCTACAACAGGATCCTCAGCTTGAGTAATGGGACGTCCCACTACGATATAGTCACTACCGATTTGATAGGCATCTGCTGGCGTCATCACGCGTTTTTGGTCTCCAACAGCAACTCCTGCTGGACGAATGCCCGGTGTCAGACAAATAAAATCTGGATTAGTCGCCTGCTTAATGAGTTGCACTTCCTGAGCCGAACAAACCACACCATCCAAGCCCGCTTCAGCCGTCTTCTTCGCATAATGAATCACAGACTCTTGCAGGCTGGTTTGGATATTTTGAAAATCCTGCATCTGAGCTTCTGATGTTGATGTGAGCTGAGTGACAGCGATCAATTTGGCTTGACTTCCAAGACCTTCACGCGCAGCCTTCATCATCTCTACACCGCCAGCAGCATGAACATTGGTCATATCCACACCAAGCTGAGACAAGACCTTCATGGCTGACTTGACTGTATTGGGAATGTCATGAAGCTTGAGATCCAAAAAGACACTGTGTCCCAGATCTTTTAAGTAGGATACAATCTCAGGACCTGCTGCGTAATAAAGCTCCATCCCTACCTTAAGATAAAGACTTTCTTCCTCTGGAAAAAGAGCTAAGAATTCCTTGACCGCCTCAAAACTAGGAAAATCAAGAGCAATGACTGGACGATGTTCTCGCATAGGTTTCTCCTTTTACCTTTGCTAGTGAGAGAGTCTGGCCACAAGAAGTCACGAAAAAAGGAACCTGGCAACAGCAAGGTTCCACGAAAAATGGGTAGTCTCCACCCTTTCACCGTCTAACCTTAGCTGCCTCTCTGGACTGCTTTAAAGGTTTTTTACTATTCTATTATTTCTACTAGTACTTGTCAAGTAAAAACATGGTCACTAAAGAACTATAAGAGAAAAAGTAAAGCCTAGCGACGCGATGAACGCTGGTTTGTTTGATTTCGATTGCTCTCTTCCTCCAGCTTTTTCTTCTCTTCTTCCAATTTATTCTGCTGTTCTTCCAGTCTTTTCTTCTCTTCCTCTTTCTGCTTCTTCTCAGCTTCCTTAGCCTCTTGTTTGGCTTTTTCCTCAGCCTCCATAATTAATTTATCCGCAACTGTGTAACTGTAAACTCCAGCTTCCATGTCAATCACACTTGGTTCTGACAATTGAGGCTTAATCTTACTGTAGTAAGGCAATTTCTTACTCATTTCAGAAAGGGGAACCAAGACTTCGTCCGAATCATTCATAGTCAATCGAATTAAATCTGATGTCACCTTGCTTGGGGCTAGTTCCACCTTTTCGATGGCTGCTTTGAGTTCTGGACTAATTTGAGCAAGTTCTGACGTAAAGGCTTTGATTTGTTGGCTGTCATTAAAGAGAACTGATATATAAGTTTCTGGCAGACTTACCAAACTGACCGAACTGGTCTCAAGCTGACCGCTTGAAAGGATTGGATAATGACTTTCTCCAGAAACATAGTAGGCAACAATATCATATTCCTTGACCTTGATAGTAAACTTGGTTGGAAATTGATAGACGAGCTGGGCTGATTCAACCCAATAGTTAGACTTGATCTGCTCTTCATATTTTGCCTTATCTAGCAGAAGGTTAATCGTATAATCTGAATCCTGAATGCCTGAAGCCTGTCGAATATCATCAGCTGTAGTTTGCACCGTTCCCTCAACACGAATATCTTTCATGGTCGCATAAGGACTAAGCAAGTAGGCAGAGACGACCAATAAAAGCAGACTGAGAAACAAAATCGAGATAGCCCGCCAGATATGAACTCCTGGAATTTTCGGTTTAACCGGTTTTTCCTTTACAGGCTTTTTCTCTACTTTTTTAGCCTGTTTATTCTGTTTCTTTGGTTCTTTGGATTTTGGTTCTTCTTTGGCTACTTCTTTTTTGACGTCTTCTGACTTTTCTACTTTTTCTTCAGACTCTTCTTTAGCTGATTCTGGGTCTTTTGGTTCAGATTCACTCTCTTGCTCCTCAGTTTTATCTGACTTTTCAGATTTCGAAGCCATTCGAGCTTGTCTTTCCTTTTCCTTCTCCTCAGCTAGGGCCGCCTCTTCTTCAGCCTTCTTTTTTAGATATTCTTGGTTTCGTTTCTGCCATTCTGATAACTCTTTAAATTCTTCGAGGATTTCTTTGCCCTCATTTTTCTTATCTTTTGACATTTACTTTCCTTATGATAAATCTTTTTTCAACAATTGATAAAAATCTGCTAGAGATTTCAATTCCTTAGAAGCCTTCATCTTAGCCTGGTAGTCTTCCTTGTGACTTAGTAAGTGAGAAAGCTTCTCTTCCAAACTATCCAAGGTCAAATCGCTTTCTTGAAGCTCTTCTGCATAGCCTTTTTTTACAAAGTAAGCTGCGTTCTCAATCTGGTCACCACGACTTGCTTCACGACCAAGTGGCACAATGACATGTAATTTTGCCATGGCCAAAAGCTCAAAAATCGTATTGGCACCACCACGTGTCACAACAATATCAGCCAAGTCCATCAAGGGTTGATAAAGGTTGGTCACATAGTCAACACGAAAAAGATTTTGGCTCAACTCGTTCAGACTAGAATCTCCAGTTAGATTGATAATATTGTAGCGCTCTATCAGTTCTTTCTTATGGTCTGTCACCAATTGGTTAAAGACACGAGCACCTGCAGAACCGCCAACAAACAATACAGTTGGCAATTTTGGATTAAAGTGGGTTTGAATATCCACCAATTCATCTGGTTCTGGAGTTTTTTGATCTGAAACCTTGGTCACTGCTCCCACATGCTCAACCTTAGACAAACTTGAAGCTTGCTCAAAGGTTGAATACATCTTCGTCGCAAATTTATAGGCTATTTTATTGGCCAAGCCCATAGACAGGTCCGATTCGTGAATAAAGACAGGCACTCCTGACACACGCGCAGCGATAACAGGCGGTACTGAGACAAAGCCTCCCTTTGAAAAAAGAGCTTGTGGACGAAGTCGTAACATGATAAAGAGCGACTGGACAATTCCCCAGCCAACTTTGAAGACGTCCAGCATATTTTGCCAAGAGAAATATCGACGCAATTTTCCAGTCGCAATGGAATGGAAGGTGACATCTAGACCCGACTTGAGGATTTCTTGATGTTCGATCCCACGTTTATCCCCGATATAGTGGACTTCCCAGCCATCTTCGATGAACTTGGGCATTAACAAAAGGTTGAGGGTCACGTGTCCAACCGTCCCCCCACCTGTAAAGACAATTTTTTTCATATTATTCCTTTAACTCCGCTACTGTGTCGATAAAGAGGTCGCCACGTACTTCAAAGTTAGCATACATATCCCAGCTGGCATTGGCAGGACTGAGAAGGACTACATCTCCTTGAGTCGCAAGTTCATAGGCTTTGCGGGTCGCATCTGCAATATCAGTCGCATCCACATATGCCACACCAGCCTTGTCTGCTGCCCGTTTGACACGTTCTGCAGACTGACCCAGGATGACCATCTTCTTGAGTCCAGTAATGTCTGGAACCAATTCGTCAAACTCATTGCCACGGTCCAAACCACCTGCAATCAAAATAACCTTGCTGTTGTCAAATCCTGACAAGGCTTTTTGAGTAGCCAAGATATTTGTTGACTTACTATCATTATAGAATTTGACACCCTTGATTTCATCCACAAACTGGAGACGGTGTTTGACACCACCGAAGGCTGAAAGAGTTTCCTTGATGGTTTGATTGTCTACACCACGAAGCTTAGCAACAGCAATCGTCGCAAGGGCATTTTCAACATTGTGGCTACCTGGAACACCGATTTTATCAGCTGCCATGACCACTTCTCCACGGAAGTAGAGTTGACCATCTTCAAGATAAGCTCCATCAACCTTTTCCAGTGTTGAAAATGATACAACGGTAGCTTGTGTTTTGCTAGCCAATTCTTTTGCCAAGTCTTGGTTAAAGTTCAAGACAAGAAAATCATCCGCTGTCATCTTGTTCTGGATATTCCACTTGGCTGCTACATATTCCTCAAAAGAACCATGATAATCGATATGAGTTGGCATGAGGTTGGTAATAACCGCAATCTCCGGATGGAATTCTTGAACTCCCATGAGTTGGAAAGAAGAAAGTTCCATGACAAGCGTGTCCTTGTCTGTCGCTGTTTGAGCAACCTGACTGGCAGGATAACCGATATTTCCTGATAAGAGACCATGTTGGCCAGCAGCAGTCAAAACTTCCCCAATCATCGTCGTTGTGGTTGTTTTACCGTTCGAACCAGTAATACCGATAATTGGCGCTTCTGAAATCAAGTAAGCCAATTCTACCTCAGTCAAGACTGGAATTCCCTTGGCCAAAGCCTTTTCAATCATGGGATTGCTGTAGGGAATGCCTGGATTTTTCACCATGAGGGCAAACTCTTCATCCAAGAGTTCCAAAGGATGGCCACCTGTAATGACCTTGATCCCTTCTTCTAGCAAACTTTGCGCAGCTGGATTGTCCTCGAAAGGTTTTCCGTCATTTACTGTCACAATGGCACCTAGCTTGTCCAACAAACGAGCTGCAGATTCACCAGACTTTGCCAAACCTAAAACAAGGACTTTCTTATTTTTAAATTGATCTATTACTTTCATGTCTCGAACTCCATTTCTACTCTTACTATTTTACCATTTTTATGGAAATAATTCTAAATGAAAATGCTCAGATTCAGCATTCTAACAAGCAAAAAGAGAGCCAAAACTCTCTTTTTATCTTCTTTTACTTTTACTGACCGACATGAGGGTAATATCTCGCAAGCTAAAGTATGCTAGGAAGAGCATGGCGATTGCGATAAAGAATTCTGTCGGTAGCTGAAAGATTTGCAAAACAGACAACATCAGCAAAATCAAGAGTGCTACAAAAGCAAAGACGACAAGTACGATATTGACAGTCCCTTTAATGCTTTCTGGTGTCGCAAATACATAGAGTAGTAATAAGAGGAGTCCTATGATTAAATAAACCATTTTTATCTCTTTCTAGCTCTTATTCAGCTGATTTTTTCTTCTTGTTAGCTTTCTCACGCTCTGCCTTGTTAAGGATTTGTTTACGCAAACGGATAGACTCAGGAGTTACTTCCATGTACTCATCGTCGTTCAAGAACTCAAGAGACTCTTCAAGTGTCAAGATACGAGGAGTCTTGATAACAGCCGTTTGGTCCTTAGTAGCTGAACGAACGTTAGTCATTTGTTTAGCCTTAGTGATATTAACTGTCAAGTCGTTTTCACGAGAGTTTTCACCGATGATCATTCCTTCATAAACCTCAGTACCTGGGTTGACAAAGATTGTTCCACGTTCTTCGATAGACATGATTGAGTAAGTTGTAGCCTTACCAGCATCGATAGAAACAAGGGCACCACGGTGACGTCCACCAATTTCACCTGGAATCAATGGTAAGTATTGGTCGAAGGTATGGTTCATGATACCGTAACCACGAGTCATTGACAAGAACTCAGTTGAGTATCCAATCAAACCACGCGCTGGAACAAGGAAGACCAAACGAGTTTGACCATTACCAGTGGAAATCATATCCAACATTTCACCCTTACGTTCAGAAAGGCTTTGGATAACAGAACCTTGGTATTCTTCTGGAGTGTCGATTTGAACACGTTCAAATGGCTCACATTTGACACCATCGATTTCTTTTACGATAACTTCTGGACGAGATACTTGAAGTTCATATCCCTCACGACGCATTGTTTCGATAAGGATTGACAAGTGCAATTCTCCACGTCCTGAAACAGTCCATTTATCTGGTGAATCAGTTGGGTCAACACGAAGGGAAACGTCTGTTTGCAATTCGGCCTGCAAGCGTTCTTCCACCTTACGAGAAGTTACCCATTTACCTTCTTTACCAGCAAATGGTGAGTTGTTGACCAAGAAAGTCATTTGAAGAGTTGGCTCATCGATGTGTAGGATTGGAAGAGCTTCGATTGCGTCTGTCGGAGTAATGGTTTCCCCGACAAAGATGTCTTCCATACCTGAAACGGCAATTAAGTCACCCGCTTTAGCTTCTTGGATTTCACGACGTTCCAAACCAAAGAAACCGAAGAGTTTTGTAACACGGAAGTTTTTAGTTGTGCCGTCAAGTTTAGAAAGGGTAACTTGGTCCCCAACCTTAACAGTACCACGGAAGACACGACCGATACCGATACGACCAACGAAGTCGTTGTAGTCCAAAAGTGACACTTGGAACTGCAAAGGCTCATCTGAGTTATCTACTGGAGCTGGGATATGGTCGATAATTGTGTCAAAGATTGGTGCCATAGTAGCTTCTTGGTCAGCTGGATCATCTGACAATGAAGAAGTTCCGTTGATCGCTGAAGCATACACCACTGGGAAGTCAAGCTGGTCGTCATCTGCACCAAGCTCGATGAACAGTTCCAAGACTTCGTCCACTACTTCTGCTGGACGAGCTGATGGTTTATCGATTTTATTGACAACCACGATTGGGACAAGGTCTTGTTCCAAAGCTTTTTTCAATACGAAACGTGTTTGTGGCATGGTTCCTTCGTAGGCATCTACGACCAAGACAACACCGTCAACCATTTTCATGATACGCTCAACTTCTCCACCGAAGTCCGCGTGTCCTGGTGTATCCATGATGTTGATACGAGTTCCGTTGTAGGCAACGGCTGTATTTTTAGCAAGGATGGTAATTCCACGCTCTTTTTCAATATCGTTTGAGTCCATAGCACGCTCTGCCAATTCAGTACGTGCATCAAGCGTTTCTGATTGTTTCAATAATTCGTCAACGAGGGTTGTTTTACCGTGGTCAACGTGGGCGATAATCGCAATGTTACGGATATCTTCTCTAAGTTTTGTCATGATTTCCTCTATAATATTCAAAATTTATTTTCTAACTGAACGATTATACCATAATTTCAAGTAAATAACATAACTCAAGCAAGTGTAAATGTTTTCACTCCGCTTTTCTTTTCACGTCAAGCCTTTTCAAAGCAAGCGACTTATGATAAGATAGGCACAGTATGCGTTTAGATAATTTATTAGCCCAAGAAAAAATTAGCCGAAAGGCCATGAAGCAAGCACTCCTCAAAGGGGAAATTCTCGTCGATGGTTGCCCAGCCCGCTCCCTCGCTCAGAATATAGATACAGGACTACAAGAACTCCTTTTTCAAGACCGTATCATTCAAGGATATGAGCACACCTACCTTATGCTTCATAAACCTGCTGGTGTCGTTACAGCCAACAAAGACAGGGAACTTCCAACTGTCATGGACCTGCTGTCACCTGACATCCAGTCTGACAAGCTCTATGCCGTCGGCCGACTGGACCGAGATACGACTGGCCTCCTCCTCCTGACCGATAACGGTCCCTTAGGATTTCAGCTCCTCCATCCCCAATATCATGTCGATAAGACTTATCAAGTTGAGGTTAATGGACTTCTGACACCCGACCATATCCAAGCCTTTCAAAAAGGAATTGTCTTTTTAGATGGTACTATCTGTAAACCTGCAAGCCTAGAGATTCTATCTGCAAATCCTTTCTTCAGTCAAGCCTCTATTACCATTTCAGAAGGAAAATTTCATCAGGTTAAGAAAATGTTTCTCTCGGTTGGTGTCAAAGTAACCTCCCTCAAACGTACCCATTTTGGCCCTTGGAGTTTGGATGATAATCTTCAAGAGGGAGACTATCGCCCCCTAAACTCAGAAGAATTAGCAAACATTCGTGACTTTCTAAGAAAAAGCGGTTAAAAAATGAGCTCGGAAACATCCAAGCTCGTTTTCTTATTTCTCAACTTTGACCTTCCCTTTCCAAGAATCCAAGCCATAAGAAAGGATATAAATCTCAGAAAAACCTTGTTTTTTCAAATAAAGAGCTGCATTTGTCACACGTTGCGCACGTTGGTTTTCGTAGAGAAGGACAGGTTTGTCTTTACGAAGGGCTGCAAGACTAGTCTTCAACTGACTTGAAGGAATATTGCGAGCCCCAAGAATATGTTTTCTGTGGAATTCTGCTGGATCACGCAAATCAATCAATTGACCTGTACGAATCAAGGCTTCAAACTCCTCATTGTCCACGATTTTAGCTGCACGTCGAATACGAAGATAGTTAAAGCCCATCCACGCCAACATTGCCAGTATAAGTGCCCACAAAATCCAAGTAACCATTAGTTCATTTCTCCATTTTTCTCAATATAATCCAATTCTACCTTGTGCTCTCTGCGAAGAACCGCTTCTGCTTCTAGATAGTCTAGTTTATCCATCAACCCTGCATCGTAAATCCGAGAGAGTTCCAACTTCATCAGTTCAATATCATATAAGCGTTTTCCCATATAAACAATAATACCAAATCGTTTGAGGAATTGCTGCACATCATAGAATGTTTTCATAAGACTCATTCTAGCAAATTTTTGTGTTTTTTTCAAGAAGAGACTTACACAATGCCCCTGATTTTCCTATCTTCTTTGGCGATTCTGACGCAAGTGTGGTACAATAAAAACATGAGAATTCAACAATTACACTATATTATCAAAATCGTCGAAACAGGCTCCATGAATGAGGCAGCCAAGCAGCTCTTTATCACCCAGCCTAGTCTTTCCAACGCTGTGAGAGATTTGGAAAATGAAATGGGCATTGAAATCTTTATCCGTAATCCCAAGGGTATCACCTTGACCCGTGATGGGATGGAGTTTCTCTCTTATGCCCGTCAGGTTGTCGAGCAGACCCAGCTTCTGGAGGAACGTTATAAAAATCCTGTCGCCCACCGTGAACTCTTTAGCGTTTCGTCTCAACACTATGCCTTTGTGGTCAATGCATTTGTCTCTCTGCTCAAGAAAAGTGATATGGAGAAATACGAGCTCTTCCTTCGTGAAACTCGGACTTGGGAGATTATCGACGACGTCAAGAACTTCCGTAGTGAGGTCGGTGTCCTATTTTTAAACAGCTACAACCGTGATGTTTTAACCAAAATGCTGGATGACAACCACCTGCTGGCTCATCATCTCTTTACCGCCCAACCGCATATCTTTGTCAGCAAGACCAATCCTCTGGCAAAGAAAGACAAGGTCAAACTGTCTGATTTGGAAAACTTCCCTTATCTCAGCTATGACCAAGGAACTCACAACTCCTTCTACTTCTCTGAAGAGATTCTCTCGCAGGAATACCACAAAAAATCTATCGTGGTCAGTGACCGTGCCACCCTCTTTAATCTCTTGATTGGTTTAGATGGTTATACCATTGCGACAGGGATTTTGAACAGCAATCTCAACGGAGACAATATCGTTTCTATCCCATTGGATATTGACGACTCTATTGAGCTAGTCTATATCCAGCATGAAAAAACCAGCCTATCCAAGATGGGCGAACGCTTTATCGACTATCTACTAGAAGAAGTCCAGTTTGATAATTGAGAAATCAGCAAAATTTTATTAGAATAAATAAAAAAATAAAAGGAGTTAAATATGAAAAAGGTTTTACTCGCGAGTACAGTTGCCCTATCTATTTTAGGGTACACTCAAGCAACGGTCCAGGCTCAAGAAAATAAAGCAGATTCAGTACGAGAAAATGTAACAATTCCTCATTCAAGTACTTCAAAAATCGAAAACCAAGAAAAATCGAAAGAGAAGGTTGAAAAAACAGACAATTCTTCTAAAATTGATAATAAAGAAGAAAAAACAGAGAAAAAAACTCCCGCCACAGAAGAGAAGAAAGCGGAAGTAAAAAAAGAAGAAAAAAAAGTTGAAAAAGTCAAAGAAGGTTGGCAGGAAGAAAATAATAACTGGCGCTTTTACGAACACAACAAACCTGTTACCAACTGGAAAAAAATCCAAGGAAAGTGGTACTACTTCAACAAAGATGGCCATCGACTAAGCAATACAACCTTTGATGGTTATGTTTTCAATAAAGATGGAGTGATGGCTGAAAATGGTTGGAACTTTATCAATGGAAAATGGTACTTCGCTAGTTCTTCAGGAAAAATCTCTCAAAATAAATGGGAAAAAATTGCTGGGTCTTGGTATTACTTCGACAAAGATGGCATCATGCTTAGTAATACAACCATTAACAGCTACTTGCTGACAAATAGTGGAGCCATGGCTGAAAACAAATGGGTTCTCATTGATAAACATTGGTACTTCGCTAATTCTTCTGGAAAAATTTCTCAAAATAAATGGGAAAAAATTGGTGGGTCTTGGTATTACTTCGACAAAGATGGAATCATGCTCAGTAATACAACCATTGACAGCTACTTGCTGACAAATAGTGGAGCCATGGCTGAAAACAAATGGGTTCTCATTGATAAACATTGGTACTTCGCTAATTCTTCTGGAAAAATTTCTCAAAATAAATGGGAAAAAATTAATGGAGTTTGGTACTATTTTGACAAAATAGGTATTATGTCTAGTAACCAATGGCAAGGTAATTATTATTTAAAATCAAGTGGAGCTATGGCTGATAATGAATGGATATTTGATAAAAATTATAACAGCTGGTTCTTTTTGAAGCGTGGTGGAATGTATGCATCAAAAGAATGGATTGGAGCTTATTACCTCAAAGCTGGTGGTTATATGGCTAAAAAAGAGTGGATTTACGACGACACTTATAAGGCCCGCTACTACTTAGATGATAATGGGCATTATGTTTCTGGAACTTACAAAATTGACGGTAAAGACCATCTGTTCCACAAAAATGGTCAATGGATTTCTGAGGTCTCAAAAGAAGTTGGGTTTGTAAAAGGCCAATACAGTAAAACCATCTTTTTAGATCCTGGACATGGGGGAAGAGACTCAGGTGCATACTATTACAATATCGCTGAAAAAGACCTCAACATGCAGGTGTATCGTAAATTACGCAAAAAGTTAGAAGAACTTGGCTACAAAGTTCTCACTTCACGTGATAGCGATATTGATGTAGACTTCATAACAGAACGTTCTCGTATGGTTAACAAGACTAACTCTGACATCTTTATCAGTATTCACTTCAATGCGACTGGTAGTGCATACTCAAAATCTAGTGGAATTCAAACCTATTCCTACAGTGATGAACCTGATTATCCAAGTAAAATCAACCCATACTGGCATAACCATCCTGACCGTATGAGCGAAAGCAAGCGCCTCGCAGCAGCTATCCATTCTTCATTGTTAGCTGAAACTGGTGCTAAAGATGCTGGTTTATTGGAAAGAAGCTTTGCCGTTCTTCGAGAAACTGCTAAACCAGCCGTCCTCCTAGAGCTAGGTTATATAGATAATTTCGCTGAAAATCAACAGATTCGAGATAGCCACTATCAAGATAAGCTTGTAGCAGGTATCGTGAAAGGAATTCAAAAATATTACGCTGGTAAGTAAAAAAGGGTCTCGAGAAATCTCGAGGCCTTTTCTATTTGTCTTCTTTTGTATCTTTATCAGGAAAGAGGTATCCAATACCAATGCAAGCTAGTACGCCCGCTCCAATTACCAAGCCACTTGAAATTGGCAAAAGGTCTAAAATTGCATTTGCAATGATAAAAGCAATAATTAAACACATCAGACTAGCCTTGTAGTCTTTTTTCAAAAGATTCTCTAGAGTGAAAAAGAGGAACAGTCCTACAGGAATCAATGACCAGAGGTTGACATTTAAACTTGGCCATCCAACAGAACCAAAATACACTACTGTCGCTGCTGCTACTAAAAATACAATCCCTAATAACTTTTTCATTTGTTTATCTCCAATTTCTTTTTTATGAACTTGAGTTATCTGATAGTGACGCCTCACGTCCCTTACAAAAATCATTATAGCAGAGGTCAGTTTCAAGAACAAGTTCTTTTGCCTATCTGGTCTATATATCAGTCTAAGTGGTTGAAGTGTTAAGATAAAAGAAAAGAAGCCCTAATGAGCTTCTTCATTCTAGCGATTGCAACAGTATTTCTGAACTAAAACAATCGAAAGTGAGATTCTAAACTAGTTTTTTCTAGTTCGTATTTTTCTTTTCCTTAGATTCTAGAGAAGTTTTAATTGCTTCGCGTTCAGCCTGTAGTTGAGCTAAATTCTTCTCCTCTTCCTCAAGTTTACTAGTATCAGGTTTTACACGATAGTAAACATCTTCTGGTCTCGACAACATCGCTTCATACTGCTGTCCTGCAAACAGTCTCTCCTCGTCATGATTGCTTTTATCTGTCAGTTTTCCATCATCACCAGGTTGCATGACAACTCCACTTGGTACAGCAACTACCACAAATCCTCCTGCGACAGAACCTTTTACCCATGCACTAAGAGATACTGTCTCAGAGTTACGACGATCTTGACCTTTTGAATTTTTTAGTTCAGCAGTATATTCAAATTTTTGACCATTGCTATAACCAATTGCATACATTTCACCAGACTCATTAATGACATATTCATTACCCGACGGTGTACGCCATGTGCCTTTCAAACTAGATAAATCATTATTTCTTAGTGCTTCAATATCCAGTTTCGGAACAGCAGTTTCTTCTTTTAGCTTATCCACTAACTTCTCTGACTCAGCGACTTTGCTATCTAAACTAGCTAACTGTTCCTTGAGTTGCTGAATCTCCTCTTCTTTCTTCTTCTCATTCTCAGACGCTTTCGAAGTATCTATCACTTCTTTACTTGTGTTCTCTTTTTTAGCAACTGAAGAAATGGCTTCATTTGACTCTTTCTTTGCGTTAGGTGAGAATAAGAAGTGGCTTGCTAGGATTGCAACTACCAAGAGACTAATGGAAATGCCAATATAGACTTTTATTTTAAAAAACTTACCTCTAATCTTAGATGGAGAAGAGCCTTTCACTCCCTTCGAGACAGTTGATTTCGGACCATTTTTCTCGTCAAAATTTTTCTTAGTCATAGTATTCCTCCCATTTTTCACTATATTTCACCTATATCTTAGACAAATTCGCAAGATTTATCAGTATCCATGAATGGAAGGATTTTCAAAAGAAAACCAAGCAACTAATCCTAAAATATTGGTATCAATAGAATCATACATTAAACTCTATATCGAGTTTATTAACATAAATTATACCATAATTTTTAAGAATTTTATATATTTTTATAGTCTAACTATGATAATCAAAGGTAGCTATTCTTTCGTATTATTCACTTATATTTATAAAAATTATAATAGGCGTATTTACTTATCATATTGCATATAGACTATACTTAAAATAAATAACCAAAAAGTGATTAAATCAAGATATTATTTCACGCTTGTTAGGATTCAATTTGAGAAAATTAGTCTGTACTTCATCAAATAAATCTTGAGTTTTTACTACAATTGTAAAAGCACAATTTTTAATATATAGTTCGATACCGTATTTTGTGAAATTGGTAAAATTCAAAAAATCTTCTTATCTGTAATAAGAAGATTTTTTGTTATCTAAATGAAGTCCATTAATACATTCTAAAAGAGTATAATTATCAATGTAAACTTAAGAATTAAGTATTAAATAGTAATTGTCAGCAAACTGTTTAACCATCACAGTATCTAATCTCAACACATAAACATCTTTTCTATAGATTTTGTCTTAATCTTGATCTTTTTTCTTCAATCCAAGAAGCGCTCCTACTATAAACAATATTCCAGCAATGAATGGTGTAAGAACTGCTCTAACTGTTCCGGTTTTTGGCAACCTATCAGAATGGTTAGTATCCGACTTACTATCAATGTTAGTATGTTTATTAGCTATGTTCGCTTGTTTATTAAGATAGACTTCCTTCTTATTTTCAAAGTTTTTATCAAGAACTGTAGTTGTAACATCCTTAGTTGAATCAGATTTTTGTGAATGATTTGCTCTTTGTAAGTCCTCTCTTCTATGACTTTGATTTAATTGACTAGGATTTACCTGTGGGTTGTCTTTCTTTTTGGATACATCAAAAGTAGGTTTATTTTCCTCCTCCTTTTTCTCCTCTATTTTCTTGAATACAGGTTTTATAAGGGTATCTTTTGACACATTAATAACATAACCAGCATCTTTTTTCCCTTCGAAACCAGCAATTTCCCAACCATCAAATTGATAGCCTTCTTCTAATTCACCCTTATAGACAGGTAAAATGAAATCTTCTTCCGCCACTATCGTTGAACTCATTTCTTTTCCATTTTGAATGGTCACAGTTACTGTATGAGGTTTTAGTTCGCTTACCTCACCCGTATCTTTGTTTAAAATGAATTCTTTTACGGTTGTATTTCTTGCAAAATCTTTTACAAGAATCTTAATGTTTAGTGTCTTATCTGCTATTTGTTTAATATCATCAAATGATTTGTATTCTTTTCCATTTACATAAATATGTTGTTCTTGAATCTCACCATCGAATCCATTATTTCTTTTATCATTGATATTAAAGACTACAGATTTTCCATTAGCATATTCGATCCTAGTATTTCCCTTAGGATCAATCTTTACTTCTGGTTTAACATTATCATATAAAAATTGATAGTGTACTCCAACCGCTTTCGCATTCAAATCGCTATATCCAGTTCGAAGATAAACATTTCCATCCATGTCTGTTACCTTATCTGGAAATCCATTTGCTTTATAGTCTTTCATTCCCCAGTCCATGATGTCACCGTCTTTAACATTAAGCTTAATGTTAAAATCTCTAGTGTTATCAATGTGTAAATCTCCATAGATTAAATAATTATCTACAACTGATTCATTAACTCTCAACTCCCAGTTGAAACCACCCTTATCAGAAATCTTACCTCTTAAATAGAATTCTGGATTTCGTACATAAATTTTATTAGATTTAGATGGATTAAAGTAGTTCTTGTCCATTGAAAGATTTACTGGTTTTGCATCAATAAATAACGTAGAGCCATCTTCTTTTATAGCTTCTACATTGGATTTATCCTCCCCAGTGTACTCTTTACCATCCTTACCAAATAATACCAATTTAGAAGAATCTGTCACAAGATTTCCATCTTTATCGATTGCTTCCCCTTTATCATTCATTTTAAATGTAAACACTTGATACCTTACAATGTTAAAGCCGTCCAAAGCCGACATTAATACTGATTGAGTACTTCTTCCATCTTCAACATTTCTACTATCAGCATAAATTATTTTTTCTGATAAAACTCTTAGATTAGGATTGGCCTTTTGTATTTTTGCTATATCTTCCTGGCTATAGACTCCATTTCCTTCTAACATGTCCGTTTTTCCAGGATTATAGGTAGTCACTTTTAGTGCATAGCCTTTTCTTAGAATGATGTTATCCTTTAATAGATATTGTTGTTTTTCCGAATCAGAATAGACCTTCCCTGTTTCCATTTCCGTTAAATTGGTTGGTTTATTTTTTGAAAGATCTCCTTCTCCTAATTCTATTACATTCCCATAACTTGATGCATAGGGATATTCTGTTTTAGTTTCCTTATTTTTTTCAGGCATTCTAATATTCGTTTCAGCTTTTATCTGATCATCATCTTTAACAAAGAATCTCATATCTCCTGCAAAAGCTAATCCATCCACAATATCATTAATATTAGCGTATAAATCAAATGTCATCGTTTTTGAGTGGGAATCATACTTAGTCGTTTTGATTTCTATAGATTTATAGTTATTTCCATAATATACCTTGGCATTTTTAGAAACATTACTTATCTTTCCAAGAATTTCAAAGTGTCCATCTTTAGACGGGCTTAGAACACCATAAATTTTTGATTTGATTTCGTCAAGTTTTTCAGTTTCATATTGTAAGGCACTACCATCGTCATACGCAATGATATTTCCCTTATCATCGTATTTATAATCGTATTCCTCTATTCTCTTACCAGTTTCACTTGTAAAGTCATCAACTTCTCTAAATTTCTTTTTAATGAGTTTCTTTAAGTCTTTGCTTTCAAAGTCTCTAATTGTTGAAATGGCTTTATTGATAGTAAAGCTAGATTTTTCTTCGGTAGCCTCTTCATTGTCTTGATGATGTTCTACTTCAGTTGCATCTTTTTTAAGACTATCCTCTTTTCTATTTTCTAAATGTTTAAATTTAGATTCGGCAATCTCGCCAAGCTTTTGGTATTTAGATGAATCTTGATCAGGATCTACTAGATAATAGGAAATCATCCCCTTTTCATCAGCATGATCAGCAAATTTAATTCTATGAATCTTTGTGAAATTGCTAGAGCCATCTAGTGCAATGACTTCAATGATTTTTCCTCTTAAATCTCCTGCGCCTTTAATTTCATAAATGGTATTTCCATCTTTGTCAAGTTTCCTATTTCTTCCTTGACCCTCACCTGCATAAGTTACTTCAAGATTTTTCTCAACTTCTCCATCTTCATTAACAAGAGCGGCTCCTGCATACCAAACTTCGTTGGCAATCTCGTCAAATTTTTCAGGATGTTCTTTCTGATCTCTCGCAAATAAAGTTTCATTCTTGTATTGCTCTTTTACCTTATGATAAGTATCCTTTGTAATCAACTTAATTTTTTCAGGATTTGAAAAATCAACAGAAACAATCTTAGGTGCTGTGTTATCAATTTTTACAGGAATATAGGAAACCTGCCATGGATAATCTTTAGTTAATCTATATTTAAATTTATAGAAATATTGACCTTCTGCAATCGGTTCAAATTGACCTCTTATCTTAGTAGCAGGATCTTTGGTATCCTTGCTTTCTGGTGCATTTTCTTCTTTCCCTCTAGGGTTATAGATGAGTCCATCCCATTTCAAGTCACCCCAAACTTTTAGTTTAGAAGATTTGATTCCCTTTGCATCATTTCTTTTAGAGTTTAAAATTCCTTTAATAAAGTGTTCTCTCGAAATGACTTTTAAGTCGATTTGATTTTCTCCCTCTTTATTTGTATTTACTATTGAAATCATTCCTTCTTCTGCACTTCTTAATACAAGTGGAGAAGGTGTTAATCCTCTCTCAAGTTGAGCATCTTGAGGATTTCCATTTGAATCTAAAGGATAAATTTTAGCAATCTTAGAACCACTTGATGATGGTGCGTTGATCCCTTCGTTATTGAAAGCAAATAATTCTGGATTTTGATCTAGGGATGTTGTATTTTTATCTTTTCTATTTTGTATAACTCCTGCTGGATTAAATTTATCTATACCATGTTCTCCACCAATTCCCTTATTTAAGGTTCCTGGAATTTTCGGTTTACCATCATCATCATAACCTTCCATTGTTTTTGATTTTGACCCTTCTTCCCAGGCCCATTTATCAAGGATTGGTTCGTGGTTCCAATTCCCAGCAAATCCCATTAGAGGCATCGATAAAGAAGGTTGGAAATTTGTTTTCTTCCCATTGGAGTTCAGAGCTTCCATTTCTTCCACTGACTCAAAATGAATAAATGATTCTACAAATTTATTTTTGTTTTTAGCCTCTCCAACATTTATAACCGCATTTAAATCAAAGCTAGAATTTGGTCCTATAGTGAAAGTGTCATGCTCAAATGTGATATTTGCTCCTTTGACTTTTTCTGGGTGAATTTCTGGAACAATTTGCTTCCCATCTGGAGATTTTTCATCTTTATATGTTTCATCCAGTTTGAGTCTGTCAGTTAGAGCATCTGTAGTTACGGTTGATGCTGAAACTTTAAAGGTCAAAGGTCTGTTTGATGTATTGTGAAGCTTAATTGTAAAATATTTTTTATCTCCTTTTATTTCTTTAAGAGAAATAGAACCATAAGAGTTTACTAAACCTTTAGAATCTGTGTTTTTGAAAGTCGCTACAACTTCATTTCTCAATGCATTGGCAACATTAATTAGCCCTGCCCCCTGTTGTCTAGGTGATGCAAAGTATTGACTTTTTTCTTTCCAAGACGTTGCATCCATCATAGGACGTGCAGTATTTTGTAGGGCTATTTTTGTAAGACTTGTAAGATCTATTTTGTCATCTCCCTTAAGATTTTTCAATACAGGTCTTTCAAGCATTTCCTTTAACTTTGGTCTAATCAAGACAGTAGAAGCTGCTACGATTGGAGTTGCCATACTAGTTCCTGACATATAGCCATAAGTTGATTTCCCATTAATGACATTGAGAGTGGATTTAATATTTTTACCAGGTGCTGAAACATCAGGTTTTAAAAGTAAATCTGTTCTCGGTCCCCAAGATGTGGACCCTGCTGGGACTATGATATCTTCTTTATACAGTTCTTTGTCTGTGTCAGATGCAAACTTAAAGTCAATTTCTTTTTCATCACCTACATTCGGTTTATTAGAATTATAGCTTGCCATATCAATTGGATAGTATTGCTCCAATTTATCTTTAAAATCTTCTTTATTATTTCTTTTGACTTTAGTTTTTTTATCAGGGTTAATCATGTTCCATAACTTTACACCATCATCTCCTGAAATTGAGAAAACTTGACTAGTAGTTCCTTCATCCTCCTCATATCCCATAGCTGGGAGCTCTGTCCAATTATCTCTATTGTAGTAATTTACAGTATTTACAACCATAATGGCGCGTGCACCCTTATCCGTTGCTCGTTTAAAAGCATCTTTTAAATCCTTGGTATAAATTCGATCCATTACTGCAATTTTGCCCTTAAGATCCAATCCTATCAAATCTTTGTCTTGGCCTTTTCCTATATATACAAATTTCAATTTATCAGGAGCTTTTGAACCATCTTCGTTTGTTATGATTTTATTCTTATCGAAAAAGGCCCCTATATTTCTATATTTAAAACTTTCTCCTCCAATCTTAACTTTGTCAAACTCAACTGTTTGATTTTTAGCAGAAGCAACTGCTATCGCATCTTCATGTGCTGCAGTTCGTGTTACATTTCCAGTGTCGGTCATTTTCAGATTATTATTTGCCACTAAATCCCATGAAGAACTTGAAGCAGAAGTTGCATAGTTACCTGTAGCTACGACCATTGGAATGCCTGCTTTTCTTAACGCTCTAATAGCTTGCCAATATTTCTCACCTACAAGGCCCGTTCCTGTAAAGCCAGATGATACCGAAACAACATCAACATTGTGTTTGATTGAATCTTCAATAGCATGAAACATTGTTTCATCTCCTGCGAAGCCAGACCCTGCGTCAGAGTACATTTTATAAGAGAAGATCTGTGCATTAGGAGCAATTCCATCTATGCCGTTAAAGTTTTTGATATCTTTTTCAGTATCATTTCCTGCAAGAATCCCAGCAATATGCATCCCATGTGGATCAAAATAATCGCTTCCATCATCAGCTTTTTCTACAGTAATTTTACCACCATTATAATAATTGAAAGCATGAGGAATTTTATCACTCAACCAGAAATTTTTATCAGTACCCTTTAAGTCTTCTTTTTTAAATCTCATTGAGTCTTTGGCATCATCATCGATTCTCATAGCCTTATGCCTATAATCTGTCCCCGTATCGATGTTTGAAATAACCATACCCCGACCATCAAAGTTTTTCCCAAATGGTGCATTGATAGATTTTAGGTAATCGATTGCCTCTTCAACTCCAATTTCTTTTCTAGCATGATTCATCATAGGTTGGACTTTTTGTGACCTTTCAACCGATGAAATACCTTCTATTAGTTTAATTTTGTCCAGAGTATCTTTGGTTGTTTCAATAGCACTACCGTTAAAAATTCTATCATAAGTATATAAAACTTTTGTATTCTTAAGATTTGATAGTTCCTTGATTGCTTTTTCTCCAGATTCTTTATCTTTAAATTCAGCAATATAGACAAGTCTATCTTCTTTTTTGGGATTTTCTGTGTCTTTACTTGCAGACGAGTCTGCATTATCTCCTTTGTATTGATTGGAATCTTCTTTTTTGATTGTTGCTTTTTCATTGTTAGTTTTATTGTCTATCACAGATTCTTTACTAACAACTTCTTTTTCCTCAATAGCTGTTGTTTTCTTCTCTTCAGTATCCTTTGAAGTTTCTATAGCATTATGAATATCTTCATGTTTTTCTTTGTTTTCTTTTTGTTTATCTACTACTTTTTCTTTATCAGAGATACTTAAAGCATCTTCAGAACTAGATGTATCTGCTAAGACTACCTCATTAGGGACATATGCTGCTAAAATAACTGCAGCTGTGGTTAATGACAATACTGTACTTTTTTTCATTTTAATTCCTTACATATTTATTTAACTTCCAATAGATAGAAAACTTTAACTTTGCTAGCCTTTGTTATAAAAAGTTTTACTAAGTATTATCTAGGAAATAGAGTAGTACATTTATATATAATTGTTAGCTCTCTGAAAAATAGTATATCAATTAAAAAATTTTAAGTCAAGAAAAATTAATACCTATTAATTTTATTTTTAATGCGTGTTAAAAAAGATGCAAAAGTTTCGTACTTAACTGAGATACATTATCAGCACATTCACACCATAAAAAATAGTAGCAACCCAGTTGAAGCACTACCAGAATCACAAAGACAGACATAATTGATGCAATAACAATACTATTAAACAAAGTAAATAACCGATAAGAACTAGGCTTAACGGTTATTATATACTTATCTAATTTTTTTCAAATCTTCAGCCATATGTTCACCTGTGACCTAGGCTTTACGAGTGCCTTGCTCTAGCAACTAATACTCAATGAAAATCAAAAAGCAAACTAGGAAGCTAGCCACAGATTGCTAAAAGCACTGCTTTTAGGTTGTAGATAGAACTGACGAAGTCAGTAACATATGTACGACAAGGTGAAGCTGACGTGGTTTGAAGAGATTTTCGAAGAGTATAGGCTAAATCGGTGATTACACTTACAGTATAGCACTCTGAGAATAGATGTCAAGAAATTTTCATCTCTATTAGAAAAAGCCTGTCCGAAGACAAGGCTTTGAGTTTCTTCAACTTAAGAACCCGCACTTTCGTAGGCATCCAAGCCCCTATCCCAGAGTTTAAGGGAAATGACAAAGAAAACAAGGGAAATCAACATCAAACCTCCGATGTTAAAGATTACATCCTTGTCCTGCAAGAAATAGCTAGCAGGATAATAGGCCGTAAAGGCAAATGGCACGATAAAGCTAATCAACCATTGAAGGAGCGAATTGTAAATCGAAATCGGGTACTTAGCAAAATCATTAAACATATAGAAAATGTAAATCATGGCGCCTGACTGCTTGGTCCAAAAAGCGATACTGGCTGTCGCGATTTTCAAGGAAGTATAAATCAAGGTCGCAAAAGGAATGCATGCTAGGAAAAGCAGGAATTTTGGAAGAGTCCAAGCAATGCTAGTCACTGTTGCTGCTAGTAAAATACCACCAACCAAAAGTTCCCCCAAAGCATCAATTTGAAAGGTCTCAACTAAGATGTGAAAGAGAGGATTGATAGGACGAGTCAGATACTTGTCAAACTCTCCCTTTCTCACCAAGCGTTGTCCCAATGCCCAGAGATTATCAAAAAAGAGATGGTCAAGTCCCTTGGGAATCAAAGAAAAACCATAGATAAAGGCAATTTCTTGAAAAGTCCAACCTTCTAGGGATGGAATATGTTGAAAGATGACATTGAGAAACAAGAGGTTCAAGCCTTGTGTCAGAAAAACTCCCAGGACACCAACTACAAAATCCACCTTGTATTCCATGATTTGCTTGATGTATTGTCTGATAAAAATCAGATGCATGCGTTGATATTTTTTCATACTACCCTCCTTGAATGGTGATAAATGACTGGACTCGTTTCCAAATCAACTGAGACAAGCCCACCATCACTAAGAGCCAGAAAAACTGCAAAGCGAGCGCCTGAATCATCTGACTGGCATCGTATTTCCCAACAATAATCATGACCGGAGTGTAAATCAAGGATGAAAAAGGCAGGAAGGACAGAATATCTGAAACAACCTTTGGAAAGAAAGCCAAGGGAATCAAACTTCCAGACATAAAAGCCACTATGGAAGTCTTGAGTAGATTGGAACCCCAAAGATTTTTAAACACAAAGGCAGAAAATCCAAAGCAGATATTAAAGAAAAAGTTAATCAGATAGGCCAGCGTTAAGCTAAAAAGATAAAGGACAGTTAATCCCAGCACTTCTACCATCTCTTGCCCAGATAAGATTTTCATCAAAACAATGACACTTAAAAATGGAAGGCCAACGCTGATAAAAATCAACCACTTAGACCCAAGCTCGGTAAAAAGATAAGAGGCTGCAAAATGCACCGGTCTCAACAAGCGCATGATAATGGAACCATCCTTGACCTCCTCCCCAATCATAAAGGACGAATCTGACCTGGTCAAAAGATTGGTCACAAAACTCATAATGATGTAGAGGGTGATATCTGCCATACTAAATCCCTGAATCAAAGACTCTTGTGAGGAATCAAAGACAGCCTTCCAGAGATAAAAGGCCACAAAAGCCCCCATGACATCGCCAATCCGATAGAGAATAAAGTTGACTCGATAGGTAATCAACTCCTGAATCCCTGCATTAATAAAGGGTTTATAACGTCTCCACAATTTGACCATCTTAGAGCTCCTTTCGATAGAAGCGGCGGATAATATCCTCGATATCTGTATCCACCATTTTCAAATCGCGGATCTCAAAATCAGACAGGGTTTGCTTGATAATGTCAGCTGACTGGTAGCGAGAACTATCGAATTCAATGTTGAGACTATTCCCTTGTCTATCAATGGCCATATCAGGCAGGCCTTCATAGTAAGAAGCGAGATGACTTTGACCTGGTAGCAGTTCAAAGGAGAGCGTCTTCATCTTGCCAAAGGTTTCCTTGAGTTGGCTCACCGTTCCATCAAAAATCTCCTGCCCCTTATCAATCATAAAGATCCGATCACAGAGTTGCTCAATATCGCTCAGGTCATGAGTGGTCAAGAGAATGGTTGTTTCTTCCTCTTGATTGATTTGGGTGATAGCCCGACGAATATTGTCCTTGACCGAAACGTCCAAACCAATGGTCGGTTCATCTAAAAAGAGAACTTTAGGATTGTGAAGCAAGGAAGCTGCAATATCCGCCCGCATCCTTTGTCCCAGCGAAAGAGTTCTCACGGGATCCTTGATAAATTCCTTCAAATCCAAGACTTCATTCAAAAAATCCATGCGCTTATGGAAGAGCGAATCTGGCACATCGTAAATCTCTTTCAAGACCGTGTAGGTCTCTTGTAGAGCCAAATCCCACCATAGCTGGGTGCGTTGTCCAAAAACAACTCCAATATCTTTGACATAGTCTTGGCGATTATCCTGAGGAATCTTGCCGTTAATCCGACAAAAACCAGATGTCGGCTTTAAAATCCCAGTCAGCATTTTAATGGTGGTTGACTTTCCAGCACCATTTGCCCCAATGAAGCCTAAAATCTGCCCCTTAGGTACCTCAAAGGTCAAATCCTTGACTGCTTCAAAGGTCTGCTTTTCAGGATGAATAAAGGAGCGCAAAGCCCCTTTCAAGCCTGGTTCCTTAACTGTCTTCACAAAATTTTTCTGAAGATGTTCCACTTCTATCATTGCCATAAATCTCTCCCTATAGCAAGGAATTGCAACATTGTATTTTTGACTACAAATATTCTAAACCCTTACTTTCTACACCTTCTCAATATTATTACAGAAGGCTTTATACCAACCTATTATAGTCCAATAAAAAACGGAATGCAAGCGTTTGCCTGTAGATTATGAAATTAGAAATTTCTCTCCTAAAATAATACTTTTAAATCAAAAATTCTGGTTTCATCGTTTCCTTACAACACCAAAAAACCTGCCCAATGGGTAGGTTTCATCTGTATTATTCAGCTAGATTAAGCTTTACCTTCTGAACCGAATACGTCGATACGTTCTTCAACTGATGCTTGGATAGCTTTTACACCGTCAGCCAAGAATTTACGTGGGTCGAAGAGTTTTTTCTTGTCGTATTCTGCTTCGTTTGCTTCGTAGTCACGAGCAAATTTACGAGTTGCGTTAGCGAATGCGATTTGGCATTCAGTGTTAACGTTAACTTTCGCAACACCAAGTTTGATAGCTGCTTGGATTTGCTCATCAGGAATACCTGATCCACCGTGCAATACGATTGGGAATCCTGGAACAGCTTCAGTCAATTTTTGCAAGTGATCAAGGTGAAGACCTTTCCAGTTTGCTGGGTAAGGACCGTGGATGTTACCGATACCAGCTGCCAAGAAGTCGATACCAGTTTCAACCATTGCTTTAGCGTCTTCGATTGGAGCCAATTCACCATCACCGATGATTCCGTCTTCTTCACCACCGATAGTACCAACTTCAGCTTCCACTGATACACCATTTGCATGAGCAAATTCTACAACTTTACGAGCTTTATCAAGGTTTTCTTCAACTGGAAGGTGTGAACCGTCAAACATAACTGAAGTATAACCAACTCGGATACACTCAAGTGCATCTTCGTAGTGACCGTGGTCAAGGTGGATAGCTACTGGTACAGTGATACCCATTGATTCAACAAGGTTAGCGATCAAGTTGCGAGCAACTTTGTAACCACCCATGTACTTAGCAGCCCCCATTGAAGTTTGGATCAAAACTGGAGCTTTTTTAGCTTCTGCTGCGCGCAAGATAGCTTGAGTCCACTCAAGGTTGTTTGTGTTAAATCCACCAACTGCATAACCGTTGTCACGAGCTGCTTGGACAAATTTTTCTGCTGAAACGATTGCCATTTTATCAGGCCTCCTGTATATTTTTATGGGTCATCCCATTTACATTGTTCATTTTATCACTTTTTGACAAAAAAATCTAGTTTTTCCCGCAGTTTCGATTGAATTTCTTCTAGCTTCATCTATGTAAACCCTTTCTCTGACTAGTCTTGGGCAACTTTTGGAAAAGCTATATAGAAGGTTAAACGATTCTCCTGCATATCGAAATGATAGGGTAATTTTTCATGTTCTAATAGACTCTTGACCACAAAGAGTCCCATCCCAGAACCCTTAGCCTTGCGACTAGCATTGTCAGAAAAAGACTGGGCCAGTTTTTCTTGTTCTTCAAGACTACAGCTATTCTCGATAAAAAGTTCCCCTTCTCTTTCGCCAATGCGAACCAAGCCACCTGGAACAGAATGCTTGATAGCATTGCTGATGAGATTAGACAGGATTAACTTCATGACAGATGGATTTAGATAAGCCTGCTGGTGGTTCAAACTATTGTCAATCTGAAGTTCTCTCTCCTTGGCTAGCAAGGCATAATCCTTAACTAGAATTTGCGTCATCTGGAGTAAATCAATTGTTTCCCTATCATCTCGTAATTCCTGCACAGAAGAGAGGGAAAGTATCTGGAGAACATGGTGATTGAGCTCATCCACAATCCCCAGGGCAACTCCCAGATAGTGGTCTCTATCCTTATAGCGGCCGATATTTTCTTTCATGTTTTCGATCAGGATTTTCAAACTAGCCAGAGGTGTTTTCAATTCATGAGAAGCCCCTCGTAGGAATTCGACCTTCATCTTTTCCAGCTGTAGAATAGCTTCATTCTTGTCATGCAAGTCCGCAATAACAGTCAAAAGATGCTGGTAAAGGCTATTGATTTGTTCCTTGAGATCACCAATCTCATCTCTAGAATCCACTCGCAATCGCACTTGAGCATCCAGTTCCATCATCCGTCGGGTCACCCGCTTGATTTCCAAAATCGGGGCAACAATGGTCCGAGCATAGATGTAAGCCACCAAAAGTGAAATCAGAAAGGATGCCAGCAAGGTATAGGGAAGAAACTGGAGACTGATCTGCTCTGCTTCCTTTTGCAAATCCATGGACGCTAAAAACTGGAGGGTCATGGTACCACCGTCTTGCGTTGTCACCTCGCGCTCCTCGATAAAAAGAGAGGTTGTCTGACGGTCTGTATCCAGAGGAAGACTGTCCTTGACTTCTAACTTGTCCTCAGTCATCTCTCCCTTTACTGTCCCCTTGATCTCACTGGTCTGGGAATACAAGTCTAAGACTTGCTCGATGCTCTGCCTATCCTTACCTTCTAGGGACTGGGCAATGGCTGTTGCTTTCTGACCAATAGTTTCCTGACGATGGCTAAGATAAGTCGAGGGAAAGAGAAAATAAATGGCTAAATGAAGGCAAATAACTAGAACACTAAAAATCGAGAAGGTGTATATAAATATCTTTGTAAATAAACCTGTTCGTTTCATTTTCGCTCCAATTTATAACCAACATTGCGCACAGTGACGATGCAGTCCAAGTCTAACTTTTTCCGCAGTTCCTTGATATAAACATCAATAACACGATCAAAGGGAACCTCATCTGTCGCCTTCCAGACGGCATCGATAATCTGAGAACGAGTCAAGGCCCGTCCTTCATTTTTTACCAAGTAGTCAAGGATTTCTAACTCTTTGGCATTAACAGCTACTTCCTCACCTGCTAGGCTTGCACTGTAGCTTTCAAAGTCCACCTTGGCATCCTTATAAGAGAAGATTCGTCCTGTATCGTAGTATCGCTTGAAAATCGCGTCCACCCTCACTTTTAAGAGGGAGAGGGAGAAAGGTTTTTCCAGATAGCCATCTGCCAGAGAGGCAAAAGCACTCATCTTGTATTCCTCATCCTGAAAAGCTGTCAACATCAATACAGGGACTTGGCTGGTTTTGCGAATCTCAGCTAGAACTTCTAGACCATTGAGCTTGGGCATCTGGATATCTAGTAAAACCAAGGCTACTTCATAGCTGGAAAATTTTTCTAAGGCTTCTTGCCCATCTGCAGCCTCAATGGTTTCATAGCCACAATCTGTCAAATAATCACTGATCCCCTCACGGATCATCTCTTCATCTTCTACAATTAAAATTTTCATAGAAAAAACGTTTCATATTCCTTTAAATTTCTTGTAAATCATCTCAAGTTCATCCTGAAAGAAAGAGGCCTTATCAAGATAAAATAGATAAAAATGCTACCTATATTATACCCCATTTAGGGGAGAATAGGTAGCAAGTTTGTTATTCGCTATCCAGCAGAAGCTCTTTTGGTTGTTTTCTTAGGAGATTGCTTGAAGCAAGCGCCATAACGAGAACCACTAGAACCAAGGCAAGGACAAAGACGATGATAAAATCTGATGTCTGAATAGAAATATCTAGGCTCGACAAGGTCTTGCTAAAGCCATCTACTTCTGCACCACCACCAAGGTTAGAGGCTTGAGCAGCCTTGCCAGCTTCCTTGGCAATGCCTGAAGTGACATTGGCAAGAACAGTATTTCCGATTGCACGCGCTGTGTAAGTAGCTAAGAAGTAAGCAGAAACAAGAGCAGGGATGGCAATCAAGATGGATTCAGTGATGAATTGACCCAAGATACTTGCCTGCTTGAGACCGATAGAGAGGAGAATACCCACTTCCTTGCGACGGGCATTGATCCAAAGGCTGAGCAAGAGGGCAAGGAGAAGGACCGAGAAGCTCAAGCTGCCCCAGAAGAGGAGGTTAGCCATCTTGTACATACCAGAGATGGATTGCTCAAGAGCTGGGTAGTTAGAGGAGCTCTTAACTAAAGTATAGCTCTTCCAATTGATACCACTGATGCCATTCAACTCTTTCATAACATCATCCAAGTTCTTGTCCGCTGTTACAAAGAAGGTTGCGTCCCCATAAATAGCTGTGTCCTCTGTGTATCCATAAAGCTTTGCAGCAGTGTGAATGTCTGTGATAGCTGTATTTTCATAGAGTTCTTGTGAGTAGGTTACTGCTGACTTATTATGACCATCAAAGAGTCCCTTGATTGTCACTTCGACTGTTTCCTTGGCTCCTTTTTCATTGTCTGCATCGTAGATATTGGAGTCTAGTTTAACCTTATCCCCGACTTTCCAGCCATGTTTGGCTGCCAAGTCCTTGTGCAGGAGGATCTTGTCCTTGTCGTCGTTTGTTAAGTGCTCTCCTTCAACCAATTTATAAGAACCAGAGACAAACTTGTCTTCTTTAGAGGAGTCATTGACACCTGTAATCATCAAGCTACTTCCAAAATGTTTGGCACGGTCAGGTGTCAGATTTTTCTTGGTTTCTGGAGTTTCGATAAGTTCATAGCCAGTCAAATCTCCAATAGCGTTGATGCGTTTCACGTAAGACTCAATAGCCTTGTTTTCGGTGATTTTTTTGATATCTTCACCTTTAATATTCCCAGCACCACGTGGCGTTCCTTGATTGACGCGACGATTGATTTGCATGGAGAAGCTATTGGTGATATTTTTAAAGGTCTCCTGAGAAGCCTTGGCAGTAGCTCCCTTGATTGACAAGCCAACCAAACTCAAGCTCGCCATGAGGAGAATAATCAGGAAGATGACAATCGATTTGAAAAACTTCCTTGTAACATAGGCAAATGCGTTGTGTAACATAGGTTCCCTTTCTAGATGTTATTCTATTTTATAGTTCGAACAGAAAAAGCTCGTATTATTTCGTAGTATTGCGAGTTTCAGTCAGTTTCTTATCCTTCAACTCAAGTGTAATATCTGACGCTTGTGCCACTTCTTTGCTGTGAGTTACTACGATGACACATTTACCTGTTTTCTGGGCAAGTGATTTGAGCAGTTCGACAATATCTCCAGCAGTTTTAGGGTCCAGATTTCCCGTTGGCTCATCCGCTAGAATAACTGGAGCTTCTGATACCAAACTACGAGCAATAGCAACACGTTGCTGTTGACCACCTGATAACTGGAGAACATTCCGCTTGATCTGACTTTCATCCAAACCAAGCTCAAGCAGTGTATCCTTGCTTGCCTTTTTGTTGACCAAGCGGATATTTTCCAGTGGAGAAAGATAATCTATCAAGTTATAATTTTGAAAGACCAGGGAAATATGGTGCATGCGATGGTAAGAATAGCCCTTCTTACGAATATCCTCTCCTTGAAAAAGGATAGAACCTTCAACAGGACTATCTAGACCAGCAAGTAGGGACAAGAGTGTGGATTTTCCTGCTCCTGACTCACCAATAATACTGTAAAATTTCCCGGGTTCAAAATTATAATTGATCTGATATAGGACTGCTTCAGCAGTATTCTTATAACGGTAGGTAACATCTTGTAATTGTAATAAAGTCATGATTTCTCCTTCTTAACTAATAGATGATAAAATTTCTTTCGGTGATTTTCTAAATAAGAATAGGAAACAAAGGGCTACTGACAAGCAACTAATCAACAACAGAAAGACATAGGACTCTGCAAAAGATAATAAACTACTTGATAGACCACTTGTTTTGGCTAGTGTATTTTGTAAGCTTGCCTGATCTCCACTTGCTAGTAGAGTTTGAAGTAGGTAAGATGTGATTGCGTTTCCTGCAACAAATGCTGGAAGCAAAGCACCAAGAGATACCAAAACTACCTCTAAACAGAATTGTAGGAAGATCGAGCTCTTACCTTTTCCAAGTGCCAGAAGGATTCCCACTTCGTAGATTCTTTCCCTCAACCAGAGAGATAAGACCAGAATTAAGGCCCCTGCTCCAGCTATCAACATCCCATAAAGGAAAATGGTCAGAAAGGTTTGGAAGGTTGCAACTGAGTCTTTGATTTGTTCAAAGGCCTTGTTTTCCTTCTCAACTTGGTAACCTTGATTTTCCAAGGCCAAGTTTTCCACCTGCTTCATGAGTCCGTCCATTTCCTTGGGATTTTCTACATAGAAGCGCGCTGCACTGACTTGCGGTTCACTATTTCCCAAAAGGCTTTGGCTACTTTCATAGTCTGTAAAGACTTGATTTTCACTGAAGTCAGAAGACAAGCCTGTAAATTTCTCTTGTTTTTTACCAGAAAAGATGCCAACAATCTCAAACTCTACTGTTTGCCCTTTGCCAGCTTCTGACTGTCCAGCATCCAAGCGAATCTTGTCATGAAGCGAAAGACCATTCTTCTTAGCCAACTCTTCGTGGATGATGATTTTCTTTGCATCCCCTTTTTGAAGGTGTCGCCCTTCTTTTAGGTTGAAAGCCGAGCTAGTAAAGGTCACATCCTTGGATGAATCCTCAAGAGCCGTTAAGCTAACCAAATTCTTATCCGCAGCGGACAAATCATCACGTTCTACGCTCTGCTCGCCACTCACTGCTTCCTTGTCTTTTAGTTTTGCGACCGTCTCGAGCTCAGGAGAAACATTTTCCAGTCCCTTAATCTTGCTTACAGATGCTAGGTCTGACAACTTGAATGTCTGACCATTTTCTATCTTTTTAATAGAAAAAGATGTGTTGAGTGATTTGTAAAGATTGGTTTCCACTGTTTTGTTGGACTTCATCAGAGTCAAACAGGCTGAAATTCCAGCCAATAGGACCAATAAAATCAGAAATAAAATAAAACTTCTCAGTCGTTTTCTGCTGACATAAGCCCAAGCTCTTTGGATTGGATTCATTTGTCACCTCCATATTTGTAAGACTATTATAAAATTCAAATATGAAATGTTTATGAAATACAAAAAAAGAGCAAAAATTTTTTGCTCTACTTGAATTAGATAAAAAAAGAGCTAGCTTAAGCTAACTCTTATCCTATGCGGAGAGAGGGACTTGAACCCTCACGACCTAAAGCGGTCACAGGATCCTTAGTCCTGCGCGTCTGCCAATTCCGCCATCCCCGCGTCGATTACTTTACTAGTATATCAACTTTTAGGATGCTTGTCAACACTTTTTTTCAATTTTTTTCATTTCATCAACCAAATTACTCTGAAATTTCATTTAGATTTTCATCTACTAACTTAGCTCCAAGTGTATTTTTGAAATGACCTAGGGCAAATTGATGATTTTCAGGCCAGATGGAAGCAACAGCTGGTTTAACAATCTCGATGTCATATCCTAGATTATAGGCATCTATAGCTGTATGCAGGACACAGATATCCGTCAAGACTCCTGTTAAGATAACTGTAGAAATTCGACGCTCTCTCAAACGGATATCCAGGTCAGTCCCTGAAAAAGCAGAGTAATGGCGTTTATCCATCCAAAAGACACGACTGTCTGAACCATGCTCTTGATAAAAGGTCCCCAAATCTCCGTATAAATTCCGTCCGCTAGTTCCAATCAAATTGTGGGGAGGAAACAGCTTGCTTTCTGGATGGAAACAATCGTTTTCTTCATGAGCATCAATGGTAAAGAAGATGTAGTCTCCTCGTTCAAAAGCTAATCGAGTCACCTTGCTAATAGCTTCCGAAATTGCCTGAGCTGGAGCGCCTGCTGTCAATTTTCCACTATCAGCAACAAAATCTTCTGTATAATCAATCGAAATTAAAGCCTTAGTCATTAGTAATCTCTTTTCTTCACTTCTTCAAAAATATCTGAAATCAAGACCTTAAGATAGGTTCCCTTCATTCCAAGTGAGCGACTTTCAATAATCCCTGCAGACTCAAGTTTACGAAGAGCATTGACAATCACAGAGCGGGTGATTCCGATACGGTCTGCAATCACAGACGCAGTCAATTGCCCTTCATTTCCATTTAATTCCCCTAAAATTGCTGAAACAGCGCGGAGTTCTGAATAAGAAAGGGTGTTAACTGCCATGGTAACAGCAGTACGGCGACGGATATTTTTCTCATCTTCTTCACGCTGGAAGTTAAGGAGTTGAATTCCAACAACGGTACTCGCAATCTCAACAAGAATCAAATCCTCGTCTTCGAATTTTTTATCATTGCGCCAAATAATCAAAGAACCAAGGCGAATCCCTGATACATGAATCGGTGCAATAGTCGTCAAACCATCTGGAAAGTCTGCACGACTCTCCACAGGGAAAATACTCAAATCATGATCAACTGTCAGATTGGCTTCTGTATCGTAAATCATGTTCGCACCTTGAATGTACTCATCCGGGAAAATCTTAGTTTGGAAGAATTGCTCTACACGATCTGTATTGGTTTTGTAACGCATAAAATAGCCAAGGAGACGTCCCTTGCTATTGACGATGCAGGCGTTACAGTCAATAATGTCTGCCAATTGACGGGTAATCGCATTGTAGGGAAGTTCTTCCTGCAACTGCTCCTCTGAGCGCTTCAGGATAGACGTAATTTTTCTAGTTTTTTCTAATAAATGTGCCATTTTTCACCTCGAATATAATCGCTATCATTATAACATAAACAGCTTGAATTTTCAATTATTATCTGAAAATTGCTTATTTAATTGCAATTTGAAAAAACAAGAATATTTTTAATTAAATTGCTTCTTTTCTATTGACAAGCTCCCTCTTTTTGTGTATTATAATATTACAAGAAGATAATATATCTATTTTATTTATCTTTCTTTTACATTCGGTCTCCTTATATAAAAAAGCGATTCATATTGAACCGCTTTTTCTTATTTATCACCCTTGTTACGAATCACAAATCCTGTTTTCTTTTCGCTTGAAGTATTGCGTGGTTTTTTATTATCCTTACGGTAACGTTTTTCCTTATCAAAACGATCGTTGCTACGACTTCCTTTTTTAAAATCATCACGACAACCATTGCCACGGCGATCACGGTCTCGACGGTCGTCCCCACGACGGCTTCCACGACTTCCCTTAGCTTTACCACCGAAGCCATTACCTGATGGTTTAAATGGAAGTGGTTTTTCACGTGCAATCTCCACTTCAGGAAGACTATCTGGATCTTGAACAGTCAAACTCAAGATATACATCGCCAATTCTTCTGGAGTAAATTCAGCAGCTAACTTACGAGCATCCTTGCCGAATTTCTCAAAGTTGGCACGGATAGTCTCATCTGCAAAATCACGTTCAATTTTCTTGAGAGCTACGTGTTTTTTAGCTTGGAAGGCTTCTTCTGCACTTGCAGGTTTGAGACCTTTCATGCGTTTCTTAGTCAAGTTCTCAATGATTTGGAGGTAGCCCATTTCATTTGGTGATACGAAGGTAATCGATTGACCTGACTTACCAGCACGACCTGTACGACCGATACGGTGAACATAACTTTCCGGATCTTGTGGAATATCGTAGTTATAGACATGAGTCACACCTGAAATATCCAAGCCACGCGCTGCAACGTCTGTCGCAACCAAAACATCAAGATTTCCATTTTTAAAGTCACGAAGAACACGAAGACGTTTGTTTTGGTCTAGGTCGCCATGAATTCCTTCTGCGCGGAAGCCTCGGATTTTAAGACCACGAGTCAATTCATCTACACGGCGTTTTGTACGACCAAATACGATAGCAAGTTCTGGTTGTTCCACATCCATGAGACGAGTCATGGTATCAAATTTTTCTTGTTCCTTAATTCGAATATAGTATTGGTCAACCAATTCTGTTGTTAATTCTTTAGCAGCAATCTTGACATGCTCCGGTTCTTTCATGAACTGAACACCGATACGTTTGATGGCTTCAGGCATAGTTGCTGAGAAAAGTAAGGTTTGACGGCTTTCAGGGACACGGGAGATGATCGCTTCAATATCTTCGAGGAAGCCCATATTGAGCATTTCGTCAGCCTCATCAAGAATCAAAGTTTCAATATCTTGTAATTTCAAGGCCTTGCGTTTGATTAAGTCTAATAGACGTCCTGGTGTTCCTACAACAATATGAGCACCTGATTTAAGGGCCTTGATTTGTTTTTCAATACTAGAGCCTCCATAAACTGAGCGAACTTTTACACCCTTACTGCGACCAAAGCGGAAAAGTTCTTCTTGACTTTGGACAGCAAGTTCACGAGTTGGAGCGATAACCAAGGCTTGGATAGTCGCTTCTTCTGTACGGATTTTTTCAAGGGTTGGCAAGCCAAAGGCTGCAGTTTTTCCTGTACCAGTCTGAGCTTGACCGATAACGTCCTTACCTTCAAGAGCCAAGGGAATAGTTTGTTCTTGGATAGGGCTGGCTTCTACAAATCCAGCTTTTTCAATCTCTGCTAGCAAATCAGCAGACAAGTTTAATTCATTAAATTTCACGTTATTCTTCTTTCTAAAGGTGGTGCGAAGCCACCCTATAGGGCTTAGTTTATACTTTTCTTTTTATGACGTATTTTCATATACTGGATACAAAATCGTGTTGCTTCTTTTCCACAAAAGAAAAGTACTGTTTTCTTTGCAACCTATCTAGTATAACACAAGACCAGAACAAAAGATAGCCCAATCCATCGATAATGTCATGTAAACGATTTTTCTGAGAAAATAAGGCTGAAATTTCCACTATTTCATAATCTTTTTTAAAGCGTAGCAGAATTGTGCAAAAGTTTTTTTCTTGTGCTAGAATGAAAATCGAATAGGAGGAACTCTAAATGTTAACTTATGATTTAATCGTTATCGGATTTGGTAAAGCTGGTAAAACACTAGCTGGTAAATTAGCTTCAGCTGGGAAAAAAGTTGCCCTCGTTGAACGTAGCAAAGCTATGTACGGTGGAACTTGTATCAACATCGGTTGTATCCCAACTAAGACTTTGCTAGTTGCTGCTGAGAAGGACTTGTCTTTTGAAGAAGTGATTACTACCAAAAACACGATCACTGGTCGCCTCAACGGTAAAAACTATGCGACTGTTGCTGGTACAGGCGTAGATATCTTTGATGCGGAAGCTCACTTCCTTTCAAATAAAGTCATCGAAATCCAAGCTGGTGATGAAAAGAAAGAACTGACTGCTGAAACAATCGTCATCAACACTGGTGCTGTTTCAAACGTCTTGCCAATTCCAGGACTTGCTACAAGCAAGAATGTCTTTGACTCAACAGGTATCCAAAACTTGGACAAATTGCCTGAAAACCTTGGAGTCCTTGGTGGCGGAAATATCGGTCTTGAATTTGCTGGTCTTTACAACAAACTTGGAAGCAAGGTTACGGTTCTAGATGCCTTGGATACTTTCCTTCCTCGTGCAGAACCTTCAATCGCTGCTCTTGCTAAACAATACATGGAAGAAGATGGCATTGAATTGCTTCAAAACATCCGTACTACTGAAATTAAAAACGACGGTGACCAAGTGCTTGTCGTAACTGAAAACGAAACTTACCGTTTCGATGCCCTTCTCTACGCAACTGGACGCAAACCAAATGTAGAACCACTTCAACTTGAAAATACAGATATTGAACTAACTGAACGTGGTGCTATTAAAGTGGACAAACATTGTCAAACAAACGTTCCTGGTGTCTTTGCAGTTGGAGATGTCAACGGTGGACTTCAATTTACTTACATTTCACTTGATGACTTCCGTGTTGTTTACAGCTACCTTGCTGGAGATGGCAGCTACACACTTGAAGACCGTCTCAATGTACCAAACACCATGTTTATCACACCTGCACTTTCACAAGTTGGTTTGACTGAAAGCCAAGCAGCTGATTTGAAACTTCCATACGCTGTTAAGGAAATCCCTGTTGCAGCAATGCCTCGTGGCCACGTAAACGGAGACCTTCGCGGAGCTTTCAAAGCTGTTGTTAATACTGAAACAAAAGAAATTCTTGGAGCAAGCATCTTCTCAGAAGGTTCTCAAGAAATCATCAACATCATCACTGTTGCTATGGACAACAAGATTCCTTACACTTACTTCACAAAACAAATCTTCACTCACCCAACCTTGGCTGAAAACTTGAATGACTTGTTTGCGATTTAATACTCTTCGAAAATCTCTTCAAACCACGTCAGCGTCGCCTTACCGTACTCAAGTACAGCTTGCGGCTAGCTTCCTAGTTTGTTCTTTGATTTTCATTGAGTATAAGTTAAAATCTCATCTTAACGAACAGCCCTCTGTGGGCTGTTTTTACTTCTGCGGAACCTCAAATCCGTCTTTTCCCTCTTTTATGATATAATAGAAACATGAAATTAAAAACTACTTTGGGCCTTCTTGCTGGGCGTTCTTCCCACTTCGTTTTAAGTCGTCTTGGCCGTGGAAGTACGCTCCCAGGAAAACTCGCCCTTCAATTTGATAAAGATATTTTACAAAACCTAGCTAAGAACTACGAGATTGTCGTGGTCACTGGAACCAACGGAAAAACCTTAACAACTGCCCTCACTGTCGGCATTTTAAAAGAAGTTTATGGTCAAGTTCTGACCAACCCAAGTGGTGCCAACATGATTACAGGGATTGCGACAACCTTCTTAACAGCCAAGTCTTCTAAAACTGGGAAAAATATTGCCGTCCTAGAAATCGACGAAGCCAGTCTATCTCGTATCTGTGACTATATCCAGCCAAGCCTTTTTGTCATCACGAATATCTTCCGTGACCAGATGGACCGCTATGGTGAGATTTACACAACTTACAAGATGATTTTGGATGCCATTCGTAAGGTGCCTACAGCTACTGTCCTCCTTAATGGAGACAGTCCACTTTTCTACAAGCCAGCTATTCCAAATCCTGTAGAGTATTTTGGTTTTGACTTGGAGAAAGGTCCAGCCCAGCTGGCTCACTATAATACCGAAGGGATTCTCTGTCCTGACTGCCAAGGAATCCTCAAATATGAGCATAATACCTATGCAAACTTGGGTGCTTATATCTGTGAAGACTGTGGATGTAAACGTCCTGATCTCGACTATCGCTTGACAGACTTGGTCGAGTTGGCCAACAATCGCTCTCGCTTTGTCATTGACGGTCAAGAATACGGTATCCAAATCGGCGGGCTCTATAATATCTACAACGCCCTAGCTGCAGTTGCCATCGCCCGTTTCCTCGGCGCAGATTCGGAACTAATCAAGCAGGGATTTGATAAGAGCCGTGCTGTCTTTGGACGCCAAGAAACCTTTCAAATTGGTGATAAGGAATGTACCCTCGTCTTGATTAAAAATCCAGTCGGTGCGACCCAAGCTATCGAAATGATCAAACTAGCACCTTATCCATTTAGTCTATCTGTCCTCCTTAACGCTAACTATGCAGACGGAATTGATACCAGCTGGATCTGGGATGCGGATTTTGAACAAATCACTGACATGGACATTCCTGAAATCAACGCTGGCGGTGTTCGCCATTCTGAAATTGCACGTCGTCTCCGAGTGACAGGTTATCCAGCTGAGAAAATCACTGAAACAAGCAATCTGGAACAAGTTCTTAAGACAATTGAAAACCAAGACTGCAAGCATGCCTATATTCTGGCTACCTATACTGCTATGCTGGAATTCCGCGAACTGCTGGCTAGTCGTCAGATTGTTAGAAAGGAGATGAACTAATGGTTTATACTTCACTTTCCTCAAAAGATGGCAATTACCCTTATCAGCTCAACATCGCTCACCTCTACGGAAACCTCATGAATACATACGGGGACAATGGAAACATCCTCATGCTCAAGTACGTGGCTGAAAAACTAGGGGCCCATGTGACGGTTGACATCGTTTCACTTCATGATGATTTCGATGAAAATCACTACGACATTGCCTTTTTCGGAGGTGGTCAAGACTTTGAACAGAGTATCATTGCAGACGACCTACCTGCTAAAAAAGAGAGCATTGACAACTACATCCAAAACGACGGGGTGGTTCTGGCTATCTGTGGTGGTTTCCAACTATTGGGTCAATATTATGTTGAAGCTTCAGGCAAACGCATAGAAGGGTTAGGAGTCATGGGCCACTACACCCTCAACCAGACCAATAACCGCTTTATCGGTGATATCAAGATTCATAATGAAGATTTCAATGAAACCTACTATGGATTTGAAAATCATCAGGGCCGAACCTTCCTCTCAGATGACCAAAAACCGCTGGGACAGGTGGTCTATGGAAATGGAAACAACGAAGAAAAGGTCGGTGAAGGGGTTCATTATAAGAATGTCTTTGGTTCTTACTTCCACGGACCTATTCTCTCTCGTAATGCCAATCTGGCTTATCGCCTAGTCACTACCGCCCTCAAGAAGAAATATGGTCAGGACATTCAACTCCCTGCTTATGAGGACATTCTCAGCCAAGAAATCGCTGAAGAATACAGCGACGTCAAAAGCAAGGCTGACTTTTCTTAAACAAAATGAAACTATATCAAAGAACTCCGTTATCTTGTCGGAGTTCTTTTTGTCTGTTCTTTTACCCTTCTCCCTTGCATTTTCTCTCTTTTTTTGCCAAAATAGAGGGGTAGAAAGAAGGTAGCATATGTCTAAATTACAACAAATCGTAACATATCTTGAATCAGAAAAACTAGACGTCGCTGTCGTATCTGACCCCGTCACAATCAATTACCTCACTGGCTTTTACAGTGATCCCCACGAACGCCAAATGTTCCTCTTTGTCCTAGCTGATCAGGAATCCCTCCTCTTTGTCCCAGCCCTTGAGGTTGAGCGTGCAAGCAGCACTGTTTCCTTCCCAGTTGTGGGCTATGTGGATTCTGAAAATCCATGGAAAAAAATGAAAGATGCTCTTCCACAACTTGACTTCAAACGTGTAGCTGTTGAGTTTGACAATCTCATCTTGACTAAATACCATGGCTTGAAATCAGTTTTTGAAACAGCCGAGTTTGAAAACCTCACTCCTCGCATCCAACGCATGCGCCTCATCAAATCAGCTGACGAAGTGCAAAAAATGATGGTTGCAGGTCTCTATGCGGACAAGGCAGTTAAGGTTGGTTTTGACAATATTTCTCTTGATAAGACGGAGACAGATATCATCGCCCAAATCGACTTTGCTATGAAGCGTGAAGGCTATGAAATGAGCTTTGATACTATGGTCTTGACTGGTAATAATGCTGCAAATCCACACGGTATCCCAGCAGCAAACAAGGTTGAAAATAATGCTCTTCTCCTCTTTGACCTCGGTGTTCTGGTCAACGGCTATGCTTCAGATATGACTCGTACAGTCGCTGTTGGTAAACCAGACCAATTCAAGAAAGACATTTATAACTTGACTCTTGAAGCTCAACAAGCTGCTCTTGACTTTATCAAACCAGGTGTGACTGCCCATGAAGTGGACCGCGCTGCCCGTGAGGTCATCGAAAAAGCTGGTTACGGCGAGTACTTCAACCACCGTCTTGGTCACGGTATCGGTATGGATGTCCACGAATTCCCATCTATCATGGAAGGAAACGACATGATCATCGAAGAAGGCATGTGCTTCTCTGTTGAACCAGGTATCTATATCCCTGGTAAAGTCGGTGTCCGTATCGAAGACTGCGGTGTTGTTACCAAGGATGGCTTTGACCTCTTTACAAGCACCAGCAAAGACTTGCTTTATTTTGATTAAAATGCTTAGAAAATCTTCCCACAATAAAACGCATAGTATTAAAGTTCTTCTGTACTGACCCCAAAAAGTTAGACAATTAATTTATCCAAAGGATTTAGTTCTGTATTGTACAGGACTGAGTCCTTTTAGTTTTACCTTAATTCGTTTATTGTTGTAGTAATCAATATAGTCAACAATGGCTTGTTCCAATTGATTAAGTGATTTAAAGGTTTTCTCATAACCATAAAACATCTCCGATTTCAGAATGCCAAAGAAAGATTCCATCATACCGTTGTCTGGACTGTTACCTTTACGTGACATGGATGCTTGAATTCCCTTACTCTCTAGGAACTGATGATAAAAATCGTGTTGATATTGCCAGCCTTGGTCACTATGGAGAATTGTATTTTCGTAGTGCTTCTCTGTGAATGCCTGTTCCAACATTGTTTTTACTTGTTCTAAGTTGGGTGAAGTTGAAAGATTATAGGCGATAATTTCACTATTAAAGCCATCTAAAACTGGTGATAAGTAAAGCTTTTGAGCACTTGCTGGAATGGAAAATTCTGTCACGTCTGTGTAGCACTTTTCTATTGGTTTGGCTGCTTCAAATTGGCGTTGAATGAGGTTATCTGCTTTCTTGCCAACGTCTCCTTTATGAGAAGAATATTTTCGTTTCTGTCGCATTTTAGCTTGTAAATTGAGTACTTTCATCAAGCGTTGAACTCTTTTCTGATTTACCAGATAACCACGATTTCTTAGTTCTAAATGAACCCGACGATAACCATAATTTCCCTTGTGTTCGATAAAAATGGATTGAATTTCAGCTTTAAGTTCTTGGTCCTTATCTGGTTTATCTAGCTGTTTCAAGTGATAGTAGTAGGTTGAACGAGCTAGTTTAATGGCTTTTAGAAGAATATCTAACGAAAACTCAGTCATTAATTCTTGAACAATTTCTGTCTTTCTTCTTTCTCTTTTTCCTCCTTCAATCGGAGTTCTCTTAACTTTTTTAGGACGGCATTCTCCGCTCTCAGATACTCATTTTCTGCTTGAAGACGTTCTAATTCTGTCCTCTCTTCAGGTCTCGTTTTTGGCTTACGTCCCATTTTAGGTGCTCTCCCTCTTGTTTTCTCAACAATAGTATACCCGTTTTTCTTGTATTGTGCTAGCCAATTAAGAAGTATCGTACGACTCGGGAGGCCGTATTCAAGAGAAACTCTATCTTTAGTCCAGCATTCATGTAAGACTTTATGAATCATTTCTTGTTTTAAATCAGGAGAATAGTAACGATTTTTTCCTTTTTTGACGAACTCTATTCCGTAACGATCAATCAATTTAATCATGTACCTAATATTAGAATTGTTTATCCCAAATTTATTTGAAAGCTTCTCTATGCTATATCCTTGTTTTCTAAGTTCATAGATTTGAACTTTATCATCATAAGTTAATTTCATAATAAAAACACCCCAAAAGTTAGATTTTTTCTGTCTAACTTTTGGGGTGCAGTTCATTCAACACCTGATACTATGCGTTTTTTATATTTGAAAGACTTTTGGCTCAGACTCTTTACTTAATCTTCTTGATACTTTGACTAAGGATAAATCCTACAATCATCCCTACCATATTTTGCATGAAATTTGGTAGAATTTCTGGTAGGGCTGATGCCCAGCCATTCATCAATGTAGAACCCAAGGCGTAACCCCCTACCATAGCAATCGTTGCTAAGATAAGGCCTAACAACTGAGTTTTTCCTTTAAATCCTGCGAAAAATCCCTGCAAGCCATGGTTGACCAAGCTAAAGAACATCCACTGAGGATAGCCTGATAAGAGGTCAATCAAAAAACCTGCTAGTCCTCCTACTACAGCCCCTTCACGACTACCAAAGTAGAAGGCCGTAAAGAAGACACCCGCATCTAAAAGAGTTAGAATGCCTGTCGGTGTTGGAATTTTTAAGAAATAACCTAGAACCACAGAGAGGGCGGTTAATAGGGATACAAGGGCGATTTTAGTTGTTTTGGTTTGCTTCATATTGTCTTACTCCATACTGATCTGCTTGTGCGATGGCACGGTAAACGAAAGCCTTAGAGCTTTCTACTGCTGCTAAAAGTTCATCACCTTTAACCAAGTTACTGGCAATGCTTGAGGCAAAGGTACAACCTGCACCAGCATTTTGCCCTTGGATAACAGGATTTTCTAGGACTGTAAAGTTTTGTCCATCATAAAAGACATCCACAGCCTTGTCCTGACTAAGGCGATTGCCTCCCTTGATAATGACTGCTGGCGCTCCTAAGTCATGCAATTTCTGAGCTGCAGTTTTCATGTCTTCCAAGGTTTTAATTTCCTGACCTGCCAATAATTCTGCTTCAGGAAGATTAGGCGTAATCACACTGACATAAGGGAAGAAGCGAATCAATTCTTGGCAGAGTTCACTTACAGCTACGTCGTGTGTTTCCTTGCAAACCAAGACAGGATCCAGAACCACAGGCACTCCTGGGCGTTGTTTGATAAAGTCCAAAGCCTTCTCAGCCACACTGACAGTAGGAAGAAGACCAATCTTAATTCCCCCAAACTCCACATCACGCAAGCTATCTAATTCATGTTGAAAAATGGCATCGTCAGTTGGAAAGACTTCAAAGCCCTTTTCCGTCAAGGCTGTCAAGCAAGTCACTGCTACAAAGCCATGCAAGCCGTTCAAGTTATAGGTAGCCAAATCAGCTGACAGGCCACCACCACTAAAAATATCATTCCCAGAAAGTGCTAAAATACGATTATTCTTCATAACGAATCTCCTTTAAATATAAACCATTTGGTGCTGCAGTGGGACCTGCAAGCTGCCTGTCCTTTTTCTCCAAGATGAGGTCAATCTGCTCTACTGGCATACGGTTGTTGCCGATTTTGAGCAGCGTCCCCACCATATTGCGGATCTGCTTATACAAGAAACCATTTCCTGAAAAGGTAAAGGTCAAAAACTGACCTGTCTCATTAACTGTTAAACTAGCTTCTGTGATGGTTCGAACCTTATCCTCTACACTAGTCCCAGAGGCTGTAAAGCCAGTGAAATCATGGGTTCCCTCTAACTTTTTGATTGCAATCTGCATGCGTTCCACATCGAGTGAATAGGGAAAGTGAGTGGCATAGTGACGGCGCATAGGATTCTTGGGACGGCCCCTATCCACGATAAACTCATAGGTCTTACTGTGCTTGGCATAACGGCAATGAAAATCATCCGCCACAAGCTCAATCGAAATCACATCAATATCTTCAGGGGACTGGGTGTCCAAAGCAAAACGGAGCTTCTCCTCATCCATTTGATAAGGCAGGTCAAAATGAATCACCTGTCCCAGGGCATGAACCCCACTATCTGTCCTACCAGCACCGTGAACAGTAATAGCTTGCCCCTTATTTAACCTGGTCAAGGTTTTTTCTATTTCTTCCTGAACGCTCCGCGCATGAGGCTGGCGCTGAAAGCCAGCAAAGGCGTAACCATCATAGGAAATAGTTGCTTTATATCTCGTCATAACTTCTATTTTATCAAGAAAATAGACTCGTAACAAGCTAGAAAACTCACAATTGTCCGGGTACAATATTCACGAAAAGAAAAACTTAGGAATCAATCCTAAGCTCTCTTTTGAAGTAGGTACATGACAAAAATAGAGGTTACAATCAACCAGGATCCTAAGATGGCAAAAACCAGCATCCCATTGTGAGTTAGTAATCCAATTGCCCCTAGAACAAATGGAGTCGTAAAGGCTCCAAAACTACAGCCTAAAACCGCAAATGAGGTTGCTTGATTGAGGAGTTTAGCTGGAATTCTTTCAGAGACAAGTTGAAAGACCGTCGTCAAGGCTACACTGTATGCAAAACCAGCCAGAATGCTTCCTGCCACTACCACCCACAAGGATGGAGATAAAGCAATCACAATTTGCCCTAAGCCGAAGGTAATACCAGACCAGAGAAGCAATTTCTCTTTAAAGATAGAAATCAAGAAAGAGAAACTCACACCAGCCACAATCCCGATCAACTGCATGACACTAAGGACAAAACTAGATAACTGGGCATCCCCAAGTCCTCTTTCCACCATCAAACTTGGAATACGAATAGTAATAGCTGTATTGGTACAAACTACAACTGCCGCTTCAATAGCTAGGGTAAAAATCAAGCCTTTCATTTCACGAGTTAAACGGCTTGCTTCCTTCTCTTTTTTCTTGACTTCTTTCTTTTTCTTTCCATAAGGGACAAAGAGCAGATAGAGGGTCAGTACCAAAAATCCAGCACTATAGGCTAAGAAAGTAGCTGTCCAACCAAAGGACAACAACTGACCAACTGCCAAGGTAATGAGGGACGCTCCAACGACCTCTGCAGAACCGCGTAGCCCTAACATCTGAATTCGCGTTTTCCCTTGATAACGTTCACTGATAATGGAAATGGCCTTGGCATTAATCATCCCAACACCTAAACCAAAGAGAATCCGTGTTCCAAAGACAAAGGGATAGGCTTGATACCAGAAGGGAGCCGTCCCGCTCAGTGATAAAATCAGTAAACCCAAACTAATCTGTAAGCGCTCAGGAAATATTTTTTCTAAGAAACCATTTAGTAGTAACATGATCATGATCCCAAAGGAAGGCAAGCTCGCCAAAAGCTCAATTTGTTCCTTAGGATAACCTTGATAATAGTCAAACATGGCTGGTAGGGCACTCGAGATGGAAAAGGATGTAATCAAAACGAGGGAGAGAGCCAAAATACTGGCCCGTTCTAAAAATTGTTTCATGAAATCTCTTTCTATATTTCTCTTTAATCTTCTACTTTTTTGATAGTTATCAAACAAGCAAGAAAAGAAGAAGCCTCTTTGGTGTACAGACTCCTTCTTAAACTTGAAAATGAATCCCTTGTATCTTAGGATGACTTTCTCTTGATTTGCTTAATAAAGTAGAAGATAAATCCTGCCACCATATAGGCAACAAAGATAATCAGACACCACTTGAACACGACATCCCACCCCTTGTTCACATTCAAAAAGAAGTAAGGGAAGGGACTGACCTTAGAATTAGGAACATCAAGTTTCAGTACCAAGCCATTAAAAAGAGCAAAAATCATATACAGCAAGGGTAAAATCGTCCACACAATTGGATCCCAAATCTTGTATTGACCCTGTTTGTCAAAAAAGAGGGTATCCGCTAAAAACCAAAGGGGAACGATATAGTGGCAAAGGAAATTTTCTAGAGTATAGAAATTAGTCGCAATGGGCGCTAAGAGGAAATGGTAAATCACACAGGTAATCATGATACTCATGGTGACCCCACCTTTTAAGCGCAAGAGACTTGGCCTTTGCCAGTTTTCACCTAAATGGCTCATAATCTTTAAGAGATAGAGCGTAAAAATCGCTACTAAAAGGTTGGACAGAACCGTATAATAGAGCAACATCCCAAATCCACCATGCTTGGCGATTTCAAGATAAACTCCCGTAAAAGCCGCTAGAAACAAGAAGATACGGCTATAAAATACAAGTTTATAGTGCTTTGACATGCTTAAATTTTCTTCACAAACTCTGATTTGAGTTTCATGGCACCAAAGCCATCGATTTTACAGTCGATATTGTGGTCGCCTTCTACGATGCGAATATTTTTCACGCGCGTTCCTTGTTTCAAATCTTTTGGCGCACCTTTTACTTTCAAGTCCTTGATGAGGGTTACAGTATCACCGTCAGCCAATTTATTTCCGTTGGCATCGATAGCGACAAGGCCTTCTTCTACTTCTGCAACTTCAGCAGGATTCCACTCATAAGCACACTCTGGGCAAACCAGTAGGGCACCGTCTTCGTAGACATACTCTGAGTTACATTTTGGGCAATTTGGTAGGTTGTTCATGGTTTCTCCTTATCATCATTCACTATTCTTTGAAAATCAAAATTTCTCGAACAGCAACTATTATACCTTAAAATCAGCATTTTGACAAATGAGTCGCCGGAGAAGCAAAGAAAAAATCATGTAACTTTGTCTGCTACATGATTTTTAAAAGATAGTTTATCATGAGTAGTGATACAGAAACTCATGATAGAAAGGGATGCATTTATCTTATAAACCAGGTGCTTGTCCAAGTTCTGCGGCAAGCATCCAGATTGTTTTATCAGTTTCAGTTTTAGCATCTGAGAAGATACCGTTTGTCACATCATCACCCTCTTCATCAGTGACATCCAAACCTTTTTGGAAGAGTTCTGACAAGTAACGGTAGATAGCAAGCACACGTTCCAAGCTTTCTTCAACATTACGGTATTCACCAGCTTCTTCTTCGATTTCACTGTTTTGAAGGAATTCTGTCAATGTAGAGAATGGGCTTCCTCCAAGTGTGATCAAACGCTCACTGATTTCATCCAATTGACCGTCAAGAGCTTCCATATACTCATCCATTTTTGGATGCCATACAAGGAAACCACGACCACGCATGTACCAGTGCACTTGGTGCAAAGCAACGTGAGCTACATACAAATCAGCAACAGCTTGGTTCAATACTTCCTTTGTTTTTGCCAATGCTACTGGCGCTGCTTTTGTCAATGATGTTACGTCTTTTACTGCTTCTTTTTTCAATTCTACCATTTTATTTTACCTCATTCATTATTATTTGTAACCACTTCTTAATGATTACTACCTTAGTATACTACTAAGGAAAACCAATAGCAAGCCAAATGACTCACATGAGAAAAGTTGCAATAGACTGATAATTTAAGAAAAGTTTAGTTAGTTCTGATTAGCTTACTTTATAAGATTTACTTGAAAATTGACTATGGTAAAGATCATAATAAAAAACCTTTCGCTTGGAGTACACTTTCGTGATTTCCCTGCTCAATAATCTAACCATCCTTAAGAACGAGAATCTCATTTGCTTCTTGAATGATCGAGAGACAGCGGGCGATGACAAAACTGTTCCTTCCTTTCATCAACAGTTTCATAGCTTTTTGAATCAAGAGTTCCAAACGGGTATCAATAGAGGAAGTCGCCTCATCTAAAATGAGAATTTTAGGATTAGCTAGAATAGCAAGCGCGATGGTCAACAGTTGTTTTTGCCCGAGGGAAATATTGCTGGAGTCTTGGTTCATCTCCATGATATAACCACCAGGAAGAGTTCGAATAAAATGGTCTACATTAGCCGCTTTAATAGCAAAAAAGAAAGGACGATATTTGTCCTTTCTCGATTTTAGCTTTTCTTCAACCAAATAATGTTAATAAAGAGTCGATTATTTTACAAAGTCAAGCAATGCCAAGAAGCTTTCAGCTTCAAGTGACGCACCACCAACAAGGGCACCGTCAACGTCTGGGCAAGCCATGTATGAAGCAACGTTTTCAGGTTTAACAGAACCACCGTACTGAACACGAACTTTGTCCGCAACTTCTTGACCAAAGTCAGCAGCTACAACGTCACGAACAACTTTACACATTTTTTGTGCGTCGTCTTGTGAAGCTGATTTACCAGTACCGATAGCCCAGATTGGTTCGTAAGCGATAACTGATGCAGCAACTTGTTCAGCAGTCAATCCAGCCAATGCTGCAGATACTTGAGCACCTACAAACTCAGCAGCTTTACCAGCTTCGTAAGTTTCAAGTGACTCACCACAACAGATGATTGGAAGCATACCGTTTGCAAAGATTGCTTTTGCTTTTTTGTTGATATCTTCGTCAGTTTCATGGAAGTAGTCACGGCGTTCTGAGTGACCGATAACAACGTAATCAGTACCGATTTCTTTCAAAACTTGTGGGCTTGTTTCACCAGTGAAAGCACCTGCATTTTCAAAGTAGCAGTTTTGAGCAGCAACCTTAAGGTTTGAACCTTTTGCAGCCGCAAGAACAGTTGTCAAATCAAGAGCTGGAGCTGCGATACCTGCTTCAACAAGATCTGATGAAGGAAGTTTTGATGCAACTGCTTCAACGAATGCTTTAGCTTCTTCTGGATTTTTGTTCATTTTCCAGTTACCAGCGATAAATGGTTTACGTGACATTTCACATACCTCTTTTTTCAATTTATTTTCTATTTATTTTATCACAATTAGACACAGCTTGCAAATCTTACTCGGATTTCAAGCCTGCTTACATGGATTAATCCTTCCAGAGATCCATAGCATTTCTGAAATCTGCAGATACCTGTGTCAACTGAGGATTGCTTGCTTCTCTCTCTGCTCGTTTAGCCTCCACTTGAGCCACACTTTTAATGCCTTCATGGCGCCAGTTTCTTAAAATCGCCTGAATGTACTTCCAGTTTGGTTTTCCATTCAAAACAGCTTCACGAAGAGCTTCCTTAATTAAGTCAGCACTGGTCCCATCTTCCTTAAGAGTCTTGGTCAAATCCTCAATCTCAAAAGGGGTCAACAAGCGTCCCAACTCCTGCTGGAAGGTTTCCACCAAATCCTTGAGCTGATTTTGAGGTGTCAACTGGTCTGAACTTGAATGAACTGCTCCAAGCAGGTCATCCAAACGTTCCAAAGCTAAACAAGCATCAAAAAGCAATTCGATTTCACCATTCAATTCGATGGTTCGATATTGAAGCAGTCCCCTCTCCGTCAGATTGGAAATGGCCTGATTGACATCCGAAATCTCCTTGCCAATCCTTTCAGCAATCTGGCTTGGCGACATTTCATCCAAACCTGTCGTATTTTGCAAATAAAAAAATTGCCAGACCAGAAAATCGTCGCTAGAAGGAAAGAGTTCCTTAAAATGCAAGAGAAGGGCACTCGGTAAAACCAAGTTCCCTGATTTAAAAGCGTCTAAATATGTCATAATTCCTCTTATAAATACCCAAATGCGGATGCATCATCTTCTATTTTTCTCCAGTCAAAAGGGGTTTCCTGATAGACCGCATAATTCACCCAGTTACTGAAAAAGAGGGCTGCTGATGAAGACCAACAAAGACAAGGTGTCTGATTAACATCATTATCCTTAAAGTAATTTTCTGGAATATGTGGATCTAAACCTGCATCACGATCCCTAAAATACTCTTTTGCCAAGGTATCACGGTCATATTCCAAATGCCCAAAACTATAAATTTCTCGTAAATCCCGACTGGCCAAAATCGAAACCCCAACCTGCGGGCCCTCTGATAAAATCTCAAGATTGGTTTTATTTAAGACCTCTTCCTTAGAAATCTCCGTATGCCGAGAATGAGGTGATACGTAGCTATCGTCAAATCCTCTAAAGAGAAGATGACCTTCCTTTAAAGTGTCCTGAGGATAAATACCCGATAACTTACTGTCCATCTGGTGTTTTTCCACTCCATAGCGAAGATAGAGTCCAGCCTGAGCTCCCCAACAGATATGAAGGGTCGAATAGACATGGGTCTTGGACCACTCAAGCACCTGACTGAATTCCTCCCAATAGTCCACTTCCTCAAATGGTAAATGCTCAATCGGAGCCCCTGTGATAATCATCCCATCAAAATACTCGTCCTTGACTTCAGGAAAAGTTTTATAAAAAGTCTCCATATGCTCTGCACGAGTCGTCTTGGAACGGTGGCTCTCCATATAGAGAAAGTCTATGTCCAATTGCAAAGGAGTATTTGCTAAATGCCGTAACAACTGGGTCTCTGTGACCACTTTTTTGGGCATTAGGTTTAAAATCAAAATTTTCAAGGGACGGATATCTTGGTGGGCCGCACGTTGATCATCCATGACAAAGATATTCTCTGTCCGTAAAATCTCAACAGCTGGCAATTTTTTATCAATTCGAATCGGCATAACCTTCTCCTAACTGTATTCTTTCAGGAATCATTGCATATGTTTGAAGCCAAATCTCAAACACTTAGTCCTTTTATTATACTGCAAGAAGATATAGTTTTCAATTATAGTTTTTCTCTAACTAGCTATAGTCTATTTTTATATCCTAATGTAGAGAAAACAGCCCTAGGGACTGTTTTTCATTAATAATGCATAAGAACTTTGTAATCGTAGTCACCGATTTTTTCACGGCCGTTCAAGTCATCCAATTCAACAAGGAAGGCACAACCTGCTACAACACCACCAAGTTTTTCAATCATTTCGATAGTTGCCTTAACAGTTCCACCTGTTGCCAAGAGGTCATCCACGATAAGAACACGTTGACCTGGCTTAATAGCGTCAGCATGCATAGTCAAGGTATCAACACCGTACTCTTTTTCATAGTCAGCAGAAATGACTTCGCGTGGCAATTTACCTGGCTTACGAACAGGTGCAAAACCAATTCCCAATTCAAAGGCAACTGGACAACCCACGATAAATCCACGAGCCTCAGGCCCTACGATCATATCAATTTTCTTGTCAGTAGCATATTGAACGATTTCACGAACAGCGTAGCTATAAGCATTCCCATCAGCCATCAAAGGACTAATATCACGGAAAGTAATACCTTCCTTCGGATAATTTTCAATTGTTGCAATATAATCTTTTAAATTCATCTTTTTCTTTCTTTCAAAGTTTTTTACTCTCTATTATAGCATATTTTTTAAGAAAGAAGAAAGGAAAAGTTAACATCAATGATTATCTAACGATTTGACGATTTATGACTAGCCATCGCAATAAAGCCCAAGTTTTTTTTATTCTTATCGAACATTTTATACATAGTTAAAAACTGCTTTCTATTCTCCTTTTTACAAGCATTTACACAAATTTTCAAGGTTCCTAGCCAACCTTCGTCATAAATCATACCCGATAATTTCATTAATGTCATTTCACCAGTCAATACTTTCACATCACGATAACCTGATTCTATCATCACCTGTTCCCAACCATCTCGAGTTAAAGGACCTACATTTACATGAATTGCTTGTGACAGTTCCTGTCTGACAGACTCTTTAGCTTCCTTAAGAAGCACATCATGTGTCAAGAGAAGACCTTCAGGTTTTAAAACCCTTAAATACTCCATTACACATTTTTTCTTAGCTTGATCGGCTTGCATAGTCAGCATAGCTTCATTTATAACAATATCAAAACTAGCATCTTCATAAGGAAGTTTCATTGCATTTGCTCTTTCAAACCTGATCAAATGACCTACACCTGCCGTTTCAGCAGATTTTTTAGCCACTTCTAAAGCTTGTCCATCCATATCAACAGCAGTTATCTTACAACCAAAACGCTGTGCCAACTCAATTGCTGTAGTTCCCCTATTGCACGCAACTTCTAGTATTCTCTTTTCTTTTGAAAATCCTCCTTCCGCAATTAACCAATCTGTGGCACGTTTTCCACCTGGACGTAAGCGTTTTTTCCCCAATTTTGCTAAAAACTTATGACCTGCTTCTGACATTTGAACACCTCTATTTTTTCTTCATTATAACATAAAATGATATTATCTGATAATTCTAATCTATTATTTGATAAACTAGAATCAAAAGCATACAAGCTGCCATGACTATAGCATAAATCTATTAATCACCTCTCTAGTTCTAATTCAATTGCTCACGTAGTTTACGCATATAGGTTACGACTACATATTTGTACTTTAGAGTTGCTGGCCTCCTTATCCGCTATATACGCTTTACTATAACGTGCCTATTCGTATAGCCAAGATTTCTCTATCTCTTTCTCTGCCGATTATTATTTCCAACGTCAGACTTAAATAGTCTATCCTAATGCCGTTCGATCAGCTACTCACAATAGTCAGGCTTGGGAATCACCTTTGAGTTTACTAGTATATGGTACCCACAGAGGACTTACACCTCAGATGGACGGAATGTCCGTCGTACCTAAAAAAACGAGCACTTTCGTACTCGTTCTCTGATATAAACTACTGATTAAAGTGAGTTTACGTCAACTTTGATACCAACACCTTGAGTAGTTGTGATAGTCAAGTTTGTTACGTAAGTTCCTTTAGCTGTAGCTGGTTTTGCTTTTTGGATTGTTTCGTTGAAAGCTTTAAAGTTTTCAACCAATTTTTCAGCTTCAAATGATACTTTACCGATGATTGCTTGAACGTTACCTGCACGGTCAGCACGGTAAGTGATTTTACCACCTTTAGACTCTTCAACTGCTTTAGCAACATCCATTGTTACAGTACCAGTTTTAGGGTTTGGCATCAAGTTACGTGGTCCAAGGACACGTCCAAGACGTCCAACAAGAGCCATCATGTCAGGTGTAGCGATAACTACGTCGAAGTCCAACCAACCGTCGTTGATTTTAGCAACAAGGTCGTCTTCACCAACAAAGTCTGCACCAGCAGCTTTTGCTTCTTCAGCTTTTGCACCACGTGCGAAAACAAGAACGCGTGAAGTTTTACCAGTACCGTTTGGCAATACCATTGCTCCACGGATTTGTTGGTCAGCTTTTTTAACATCGATGTTCAAGTTGTAAGCAACTTCTACAGTTGCGTCAAATTTTGCAAAGTTAGTTTCTTTTGCAAGTGCTACAGCTTCTTCTACGCTGTATGCTTTTGTGCTGTCGATTTTCTCAAGAGCAGCACGAAGTTGTTTGCTTTTTTTAGCCATTTTCTATTCTCCTTGTAAGTGGTTCAATCGATTTTCATCTCCCACGTCACTCCTCGAAATGATGAAGTCTTGCGGGTTTTCAGTCTATTATTTTTCTTTTCCTACTTCGTTAAGCTCCCTTGCTGTACCCAAGTACAAGCTTCAGTCACTTGCCTAGTATGAAAAGCAACTAATAGACTGCTGTGAGATTTTCTACTGTGTTATTGATTAGTCAACAACAGTGAATCCCATAGAACGAGCAGTACCTTCGATCATACGCATTGCAGACTCTACGTTTGCTGCGTTCAAATCTGGCATCTTAGTTTCTGCAATTTCTTGTACTTGTGCACGAGTAACTGTAGCAACTTTAGTTTTGTTAGGTGTACCTGATCCTTTTTCAACACCTGCAGCTTTTTTCAAAAGAACAGCAGCTGGTGGTGTTTTAGTGATGAAAGTAAATGATTTATCTTCGTAAACTGAGATAACAACTGGAATGATCATACCAGCTTGGTCAGCTGTACGAGCGTTGAACTCTTTTGTGAATCCCATGATGTTGATACCAGCTTGACCAAGAGCAGGTCCAACCGGTGGAGCTGGTGTAGCTTTACCAGCAGGGATTTGCAATTTTACAAGTTTTTCGACTTTTTTAGCCATTTTTAAATCCTCCTTTGTGGTTTTGGCGGTAATTAAAGATTTTTACCTCCCACAAGTATGCTTTACACATACTCATCTATTATACACTATTTATCTAGAATTGCAAGAGAAAAGTTTATTTTTTAATCGACGTAATCTCCGCCTTCAAAGCCATAGTACTCTTCCAAACTGAGACCACTCTCTGCAATTTCTTTTGCTTCTTTTCCGACATAACGAAGGTGCCATTCTTCAGCCATATAGCCTGTTTCCTTTTCCTTACCTTTAAGATAACGGACAACAAATCCATAATCAGCTGCATGGTCCAAAAGCCATTGGGCTGCTTTTTCTTCTGTTACCAAATCTCCATTCGTCCCAATCACATCAAAGGCCAAGCCTGTTTGGTGTTCGCTATAACCAGGTCGGGCAGAGTAACGGTCAGCCGCTGCCTTCCCATCTTGATTGACATAATCTTGATAGAGCTTGGTCTGAGTTTCATAACTTCTAAAACCACTGTAGTGGTCGCTAATTGGGAAACCTGCCTCTTGCATTGCTTTGATGAGTTTGAGCAATTCAGCCTTGGCTGTTGGATTTTCCCCTGGATTGTAGTCTTTTGACAATGGATAGTGTTTATTTGCTACGATAATTTCATCGTATTTCCCTTGGATGCTGTAGTAGTCACCTTTATTGACCACTTCTGCTTTTTTCTGGGCAGCCCCTTGAGACTTACTTCCAACTGTTCCATCAGCTTTGGCTGTTTGTTCTGTTTTAGCTACTCCATCTTCATTTTTTGCTTTTTCTTGTGAACAAGCTGCTAGACTCAAGGCTAGCAAGGCTGTCAAGATAAGGTATCTTTTTTTCATTTCTACTCCTTTATTTCTAATAATTTATCTACTTCTAACGATAATCGTTTGACTAATCTTTTAATCTCATCAGGTTTTGCTTGGCAGGTTTCTGCTGTCATTTCTTCAAAAGGAACCCACCAGACTGGACCACGTTCCTTGAGACCGTGACCATTCATGTCACCTCTTCGTCTAGGAAACAGATGCCAATGAAGATGGGCATCGCCATTTCCTAGCAGTTCGATATTCATTTTCTCGGCAGCAAAGGTCTTAGCAACTGCCTCTTGGACTAAACTCATTTCCTCTAGAAAACGGAGTTTCGTTTCCTTTTCTAAATGGTGCAATTCCGTGACGTGTTCCTTGGCTAGAAAGAGACTATAGCCTGCAAAATACTGGTGATCTCCAATGACAAGATAGCCTGTTTCCAACTCTTTGACAAAGTAGGGATTCTCTCCCTTCTTGATGAGCTCAATTCTCTGGCAAATCAAACACATATTAGTCTACCAATACGCTCTTAAGATAAGCATCGACCATTCGTTCTGTTGCGGCCACCGAATCAATATGAGTACGCTCATAAGAATGACTAGACTCGATACCAGCACCTAGAAGGGCATGTTTGACTTCTGCACCTGCAGACATAGCTGCTGAAGCGTCCGAACCATAAAATGGATAGATATCCAACTTAAATGGAATATCTTGCTCTTTCGCCAAAGCCACCAAGTGTTGACGGAAGTCATAGTGATAAGGTCCAGAAGCATCCTTGACACAGATAGACACTGTATATTCGTCAGTTTGCTGGTCATCTCCCATAGCTCCCATATCCACAGCCAGATATTCGACTACCTGAGCAGGAATATTAGAGTTAGCACCGTGTCCCACTTCTTCAAAGACTGAAAAAGCAAAATGAGTTGTTACTGGCAATTCAATCTTCTCTTCCTTATAAACACGAAGCAGGTTAAGCAAAATCGCTGCGCTGACCTTGTCATCCAAATGACGAGACTTGATAAAACCTGTCTCTGTCACGACAGTTCGTGGGTCAAAGCTGATAAAATCACCGACCTCAATACCAAGAGCACGAGTTTCTTTTTCACTAGTTACTTTGGCGTCCAAACGCACTTCCATATTGTCTTGCGTGCGTTCTGCAGTTCCTGCATCCTTATAGACATGGCAAGAAGTTTGGTGGATAAGGATGGTTCCTGATACTTTTTCACCTGCACTAGCCACATGAACGGTACAGTTTTCTCCTTCAATCATGTTCCAAGGAAAACCACCGATACGATCCAGTTTGAGACGACCGTCTGGTTTGACAGCACGAACAATAGCACCCAGCGTATCCACATGGGCAGTCACATAGCGATGCTCCTCATCATTTTGACCTTTGATAGTCACATTGACACCACCCTTAGCTGTGCGAACCGGCTGGTAACCAAAACCTTCTATAGTCTTGACTAAATAGTCCGAAATCTCCCGAGTGAAGCCCGTTGGCGACGCAATGGCTGTCAGTTCTTTGATATATTCTACTGTTTGATTCATTTCTTCACCTCTTTTGCTACCTATTATAACACATTTATCATCGGATAAAAAAAGAAAATCACTCCTGCAGACTTTGCTACAAAAGTGATTTTAGTGATTATTCCATTTCAAAAACATCGCTTTCTTGCTTGTTTGGTAGAACCAATGAGAGCAAGATTCCGACAACGGCTGGTACTAACCATGGGAGTGATGCCTTGGCAAAAGGAAGAGAGTTGACAAGATTCGCAAGAAACTCAACCTTAAACGAGCTTCCTAATACACTTGCAATGGCAATAGCTGTAACCACAGCAATTGTCAACTGCATACCTGGTTTTGAAAGAGCCACAAATTTGTTGACAATGACAATCATAACGATGGCAATGGTGATTGGGTACAAGATAACCAGTACAGGGATTGAGTACTTGATAATCGCATCAAGACCCAAATTAGCAATGGCAAATCCGATCAAGGTAAAGGCTGTCGCATAAACCTTGTAGCTGATTTGTGGGAAGCGTTCATTAAAGAACTCAGCTGTTGACACAATCAAACCAACTGTTGTTGTGAAGCAGGTTACGGTAACCATAGCTGCAAGGAAGAGTTGGGCTGTTGAGCCAAAGATTTCTTGAGTAGCTTGTGACAAGATGTAAACACCTGGTGTTCCACCCTTCATCGCTTCAGCTGGTACTGGGAAATGATTTCCAAGGAAACCTAAACCGATGTAAAGAGCGCTAAAGGCAAGGGCAACAACGATACCAACCACCCAAATAGTTGAAATGTATTCTTTCTTACTTGAAAATCCAAGTTGTTTCAAGGTTTGAACTGCGATTACACTGAAGGCAACTGAGGCAAGGGCATCCAAGGTATTGTAACCTTCTAGGAAACCTGTACCAAAGGCAGAAGCTTGATAAGCAGCTGAAGCAGCTTGAGGACTTGTTCCACCATATTTGAAAGCTCCTAAAACAACCAAGATAACAATCAAAATCGCAAAGACTGGCGTTAAAATACGGCCGATACGGTCTAAGATTTTTGATGGATTAAGCGAAATCAAATAGGCTGCTGCAAAATACAGAACTGTAAAGACAATCAAACCAAGACCTTTATTTGCATCCGACAAAAGAGGGCTAATCCCTACTTCGTAAGCTGTTGTAGCTGTACGTGGGATAGCAAAGAATGGACCGATTGACAAGTAAAGAACTGAGAGGTAAATAGTCGCAAACCAAGGCGCTATCTTTGTAGAAATCTCGTAGATATATCCTTTAGGATTTAGCGTTCCAATAATAAGAGTCAAGACGGCGATACCAACGCCTGAAAAGACAAAACCTGCGATGGCAGGAAGAAAATGTTCTCCAGATAGAGCACCTAGAGAAGGCGGAAAAATCAAGTTCCCCGCACCAAAAAATATTCCAAACAGGAGTAAACCTGTTAGGGCACCTTTTTTAGCCATGAAAATCTCCTTCATATTTATAAAATACTGACCTAGTATATCATGAATAGGAGTATGAAAAAAGCTTCACGAAGTAAATATTGAATGTTTTCAAGATTCTCAAAAATGAGAATTGTCTAAAAATAACATCCCCTACCCAGTCCACGCCAAGTAGGAGAAAATTCTAATGTTTATACTCTTCGAAAATCTCTTCAAACCACGTCAGCTTCACCTTGCCGTACTCAAGTACAGCCTGCGGCTAGCTTCCTAGTTTGCTCTTTGATTTTCATTGAGTATTAAAGTTCTTCAAAGGCCATCATACCACCTTGAACATTGATAACCTCATAACCTTGTTCAGCTAGGAATTGACAAGCACGCGCCGATCTCATTCCAGATTTACAAATAACATAATGTAACTGATCCTTGTCCAATTGATCATAAGTATGAGCTAATTGACTCAGAGGAAGATTCTGAGCACCTTCTAAATGAAGAGCTTCAAACTCATCCACTTCTCTCACGTCCACTAAAGAAAGTTGGTCATTTTGGTAAAGCTGGTAAAATGCGTCAAAGGTTATTTCTTTCATTCTTTTTCTCCTAATACTCTTCGAAAATCAAATTCAAACCACGTCAGCGTCGCCTTACCGTACTCAAGTACAGCCTGCGGCTAGCTTCCTAGTTTGTTCTTTGATTTTCATTGACTATAAAATGGTTTTAATTCTTTTTTTCAAATCTGGCACCACTTCTGACTCAAACCAGGGATTTTTGGCCATCCAGATTTGATTTCGCGGTGAGGGGTGAACTAGTGGAAAATAGGTTGGCAGATAGTTCTGGTAATGTTTTACCCGTTCTGTCACCTTGCCACTAATTTTTTCCTGTAAATAGTAGGCTTGAGCATATTGTCCAATCAAGAGGGTTAGCTGAATGTCAGGCAATTCTTTCAAGAGCTGAGGATGCCATTTTTCAGCAAAACCAGTTCGCGGTGGCAGGTCACCTGACTTGCCATGCCCTGGAAAGTAGAAATCCATTGGCAAAACCGCAAAATAACCTGAATTGTAAAAGGTATCTTCATCCACACCTAGCCAGTCTCTCAGGCGGTCACCACTTTTGTCCTTCCAGTAAAGGCCTGCTTCTTGGGTTTTAAGTCCCGGTGCCTGACCGACGATATTGATGCGAGCAGTCTTTGGCGCTGCAAAGAGAGGTTCTATTCCACGTTCGGTATAGCTGGCATTCTGCGGATCCGCCATAATAGCCTGCTTGATTCTTTCAATTTGAGACATCTACTTTCCCTCCAAAAAGAAGTCTAAGCATACAATCTCAGACTTCTATCGTTTTATTTGATCAATTCATAAATAGCTTCGGCATAAATTGCTGCTGCTCGGAAGAGATCATCCAAGGCGATAAATTCATTGGCTTGGTGCATGGTGTCAATTGAGTCTGGGAACATGGCACCGTAGGCAACTCCGCGTTCGAGCAAACGACCAAAGGTTCCACCACCGATAACTTGCTCGTGACCTTTAAGTCCAGTTTGTTTTTCATAGACATTCAACAAGGTTTGAACAAGTGGATCTTCCATTGGCACATAGTGAGGCGTGTGACCGTGTTCAGAAAGGCTAACAGAAGCAACTGGCAAGTTTTCAAGGATTGACTTGATTTGCTCTGGACTTGTTCCTTTTGGATAGCGGATATTAAGGGCAATGGTATTATCAGCGCTTGTTTCATCAAAGCGGAAGACACCGGCATTCATAGAAAGGGCACCCATCTTTTCATCCACATGAGCAATCTTGAGATTTTCACCCTCATGGTCGTTCAAGAGAATCTTACCAGCGATGTCAAGGTAGTCTTTAGCTGGACCAGCAAAGTCAAACTGGCTAAGGAAGAGGGCTAGGTAAGTCGCACCATTGACACCTGAAGCAGGCATAGCACCATGGGCTGATTTACCAATAATGGTCACCTTGTATTGACCGTTTTCTTCTTGGAGTTCTCCTCTAAGTTTGTGTTCTGCAACAAAGGCATCTAGTTTAGCTTGCAAGTCAGTCAAGTCGCCTGAAACAACTGCTGTTGCTGATTCAGGTACCATATTTTCACGCAATCCACCTGTGAAGCTGTGAAGACGGGCAGCACCTGCATTTTCTCCTGCAAAGTGGAGGTATTCAGTAATATTTCCTTTTTCACCGTTGATGATAGGGAATTCAGCATCTGGAGAGAAACCGAAGTCTGGTTTTGCAAGTCCTACGTGCTCGAAGTAGTAATCCATATCTGCCCAGCCTGATTCTTCGTCCGTTCCCACAATAAAGCGAACTTTCTTAGAAGTTGGAAGGCCCAATTCTTTGATGATTTTCAAGCCATAGTAACAAGCCGTTGTAGGACCCTTATCATCAGAAGCACCACGAGCATAAAGGCGACCATCTTTGATAGTTGGTGTGTAAGGGTCTGTGTCCCAACCGCTACCAGCAGGCACTACGTCCATGTGGGCAAAGATTCCGAGAACTTCTTCTCCATCACCAAACTCAAAATGTCCTGCGTAGTTATCAACATTCTTAGTTGGGTAGCCATCGCGGTCTGCGATTTCAAGGAATTTTTCCAATGCTTTTACCGGCCCAGGTCCAAATGGATGCTCAGCATCAACCTTGCTGTCGTCACGTTCAGAGTTGATTTCCAAAAGGCTAAACAAGTCAGTCAAGAGGTCTTCTTTACGTTTTTCTACTTCTGCTGTAAAATCAATTACTGTCATTTTTTTCTTCTTTCTATCTTTTCTCGATGATTTCATCTACTGGCAAGCGGTAGCTTGGTTCCAATTTTTCGTCTGTGTAACCCACTGTAATCAAGAGTTCTGGGCGGAAACGGTCTTCGATGTCCAAAACTTCATTGATTTTTGATTTGTCAAAACCAAGAATCAGATTTGATCCGATTCCTTGGTCTGTAAGAGCGAGAACCAAGTTCATAGCAACCAAACCTGCATTGAGGGCTAGGTAGTCGCTGATTTGTTGTTCATTGTAACGCGCAAACTCTGCTGGAAGATTTTTCATAAAGTACTGAAGTTGTTCTTCTGAGAAGTTCTTTGCTCCACCAACACGGGCAATCTTGCGAGCACGTTTAGCCAAATCTGTGTCAGTAAACAAGGCAATAGTTACAGGCGCTGATGATACCTGTTCAAAGTTTGAACCGTAGGCCAATTTTGCTAGTTCGGCATTTTTCTCACGCACCACTACAAATTTCCAAGGCTGGCTGTTGTGGGCACTTGGTGCCAAGGTCGCAATTTCGATAGCCGTACGCACATCTTTTGGATCAACTGGCTTATCAGTGAACTGCTTAGTCGCATGACGTTTTTTATTTAATTCAAGAAATTTCATAATCGATTTCCTTTTCTAATTCTACTGCTTCCATTCTACCATATTTTGAAAGAGCTTGCAGAGATTTTTCATAGAAACAAACTGCAGCAAAAATAAGAAACAAAATGAAGCCCATCATTTAAATCAGGGACTCCCCTCATCCAGTTCCAACTATTTTTCAGCTGCTTAAAGAAACTAGTCTATCTTATATTCTGACTTTATAGCCTCCAAGAAATCTTTCACATCCTCTACATACCCATGCTTTTCTATTAAGCTTGCTAAGAGTTCCAGATTGTGCCCCTGATAGTTGTCTTCTCGTCGTAGCTCTTCATACATTTCGATAAAAGGAAGCCCCTTGGATTTGGCCAATTCTAACTCCGCTTCATAGTCATAAGCGACTTTACGAAATAGGATATTTACCAATTCCCCATCTTCAACTTCTATCACGGTATACTGGGCACGGTGATTTTTTAACGCCTCCCAATCAAAATAAGGCATACCAATCGAACCTGGATTGATGATTTGTTGCCCCTGACTTCCATAACGAAGCAATTGCTTGTGAACATGACCATAGACTGCCACGTCCGTTTCCTCATCTATCAGTTGGTCAAATTTTTCTGTATCATTCCCAACCAACAAGTCACCCCCATAATTTTTGTCAGGTAAATTATGTGAGAGAGAAAAACGCAATCCCTCAACTTCTTTCTTTTCCAGCAAAGGCAAGCTTCGTAGCCAGACAATCGTTGCAGGATCCATTCGCTCCATCAAAAACTGGGTCATTCGCATTGACTGGATTTCTTGTGGATGTTCCAAACCATATTCACCATCCAAGGCCTCAAGGACACAATCATCCCAATTGCCTCGAACACTGGCTGTGATAGGAAGATCCTTTAACAGAGCGACCAAGTCATTTGCACCTGGACCAGGGAGGAAAATGTCTCCCAGAAGCCAGTATTCACTGACTCCTTGATTTTTAGCATCTGCAATCACTGCTTCTAAGGCTGTCGTATTGCCATGAATATCTGATAAAATTGCAATTTTATGATTCATTGTGTTCTCCTTCTGTTTGGTAATCTACTCTATCTTCTGCCACTTGAGACAACTCCACTTCTTCCTGCGAGTTCAACTTTCTTTGCACAGCCTCTGCTACTGCTCTTGGTACTCCAACTTCGACAATCTCATCCACACTGGCTTCCTTGATTTTGGTCAAAGACTTGAAATGCTTCATAAGATTCTGCTTGCGTTTAGGTCCCAGACCGTCAATTCCATCCAGTTGTGATGAAAAGGAATTTTTGGAGCGCAGTTGACGGTGGAAAGTAATGGCAAAGCGGTGTACCTCATCTTGGATGCGTTGAAGGAAGAAAAATTCCTGAGAATTTCTAGACAACTCCACCACCTCTAGCGGATCTCCAAAGAGCAATTCATGGGTTTGGTGCTTGTCATTTTTTTGCAAACCTGCAATGGGAATATCCAAACCCAGTTCCTCTTGGATGACTTGCTTGGCGATATTGACTTGACCTTGTCCTCCATCAATGACAATCAAATCTGGAGGAGTTAAACCGTCACGCTGTACTCGACCATAACGTCTGCGAATAACCTCACGCATACTGGCATAGTCGTCTGGTCCAACGACAGTCTTGATTTTATACTTACGGTAATCCTTCTTACTAGGTTTCCCGTTGACAAAGACAACCATGGCTGAAACAGGACTGGTCCCCATGATATTAGAGTTATCGAAGGATTCAATGCGGACTGGGGTCGGTATTTGGAGCAAACGTCCTAGATTTTCAATAGCCCCCTGAGTCTTTTCAACAGATTTCTCTAGCAGGTTGAATTTCTGCTCCAGACTAACACGAGCATTTTTTATGGCTAGATTGACCAGCTGTTTTTTCTCTCCACGCTGGGGTTTGAGAATCTTGGCATCTACCAAGGCCTTAACGGCTTCTTCATCGATATCCTGCGGAATCAGCACCTCATTGGGAACTAGGTGAGATTTTTCTTGATAAAATTGTCCCACATAGGTTAAGAAGTCCTCGTCCGGATCGTTGTAGTAGGGAAAAAGATTGACATCGCGCTCAATAAGCTTGCCCTGACGGACAAAGAAAACCTGCACACACATCCAGCCCTTGTCCACATAGTAGCCAAAAACATCGCGATTTTGGAGATCCTTAGCCATGACCCGTTGCTTGGTTCGAAGCGTTCCAATGGCCTGAATCAGATCACGGTATTCCGCCGCACGTTCAAATTCCATTGCCTGGGCTGCCGTTGCCATCTTTCCCTTGAGGTCATCAATAATTTTGTCATCTTGCCCTTTTAGGAAATCAGAAACCTCCTGAGCCATGGACTTGAAATAGGCCTCATCTTTCTTACAGATGGTGTGGGCCATACACTGACCGATATGGTAATAAAAGCAAACCTTAGACGGTGGATTGGTACACTTTCTAAAAGGGAAAATTCGATCCAGCAACCGCTTGATTTCATTGGCTGCCCCCACATCTGGATAGGGACCAAAGTAGAGACCTCCGTCCTTCTTGACCTGTCGGGTAATAATCAAACGAGGATAGCGTTCATTGGTGATTTTGATGAAAGGATAAGACTTATCATCCTTGAGCATGATATTGTACTTGGGCTTGTTTTCCTTGATCAGGTTGATTTCTAGGAGAAGCGCCTCAATATTAGACTCCGTAACAATAAATTCAAAATCCACAATTTCAGACACTAGAGCCTCTGTCTTAGTATCATGACTTCCACGGAAATAAGATCTCACGCGGTTACGCAGATTTTTAGCCTTTCCTACATAGATAATGGTGCCGTTTTTATCCTTGTGAATGTAGCAACCAGGGCTGGTCGGCAGGAGCTCTAGTTTTGATTTAATCAAGTTATTCATAGTTCCATTATAGCAAAAAAGTAGGGAAAAATAGTCCCCTACTCATTGGTCTCATATATTTTTCGGAGGTTTGCAACATCCTCTTCCTGGATACCATAAAAGGAACCTGCAGGTTGCATCACAGACTTCTCATCTGTATGATCCAAGCCAATCGCATGCCCCAACTCATGTTCTGCCGTATGGACAATGCGCTCATAGGAATAGCCATAGTTAGGATTGGACAGATAATAGTGATTCAACCGCACCGTGACAGACAAGAATTGTCCTGTTAAGAGATTAGTCTGACTTTCCGCCTCTCCTGCCACAGGAGTGCCTCCGTCATTCATCTCCGTAGCCATAATATCTGCCTTACTAGACTCAGTCACAATTTCAAAGTTAAAAGCACCAGTTCGATTCCAGTTCTGAATCGCTTCTACATAAGCCTCTTGAAAACGTGAATCCATCTGAGGATCCAGGTAAATACGAGCAGAAGCTTGCGGCCACCTTCCTTCAGAGTGTTGGTGGCTATCTGTCTGGTTCAACTTAGGCAGTTGCCCAGTTTTTTCCCATCGGTCAATACTTTGTTGACCAATCTTTACTGACCGTTCTACTTGCTTTAGCGCTCCTTGAAAATCCCCGTTCAGATACCAGAGAAGACCGAAAGCAAGAGCACATAAGAGCACAACTATCCAAACCAGGCGCCAAAACAAACGCCACACAAAAGAAAAGAAAGCCCCTATCAAACGAAAAATCCAGCGCATATCCTTCCACCTTTCTAGAAAATAAAGACTATTTTACTAAAACAAGCTGAAAGAAAACTAAATTATGACAATCTCTCTTCTAATTTGAAATCGATTGGCAGGGTTGCTAAGAACCGTTCCAAATGTTTTTCCCAGTAGTACCACTCGTGAGTTCCAGCACTATGGCTATAGGTCACATTAAAGCCCAGTTTTTTGAGATTATTCACTGCTAGATTATTGGCTTCGTACAAGAAATCCTGCTCGCCACACCAAGCCCACAGCTTGGTCTTTTTATCCGATTTTTTAGCCAGACTTTCAAGAGAATAGGGGCTAGCTGTCCAATCCTTAATCTCCCCAAACACACCTCTCCAATACGCTGGTGTTCCCAGATCTTGACTCTCAGGAGAAAAATCTTGAAAGCTAAGCGCACCTGAAAAACTAGCTGCATGAGAAAAACGATTTGTAGCAAGAGCCAATTTGAAACAGCCATAGCCTCCCATAGAGAGGCCAGCGATAAAGGTCTTTTCACGCTTGCTAGTCATATTAGGGAAGAAGCGTTTCAGAACCTGTGGCAATTCCTCTGCTAGAGCTGTGTAATAGTCAAAACCATATTGGGTATCGGTGTACCAACCGTTGCTGGTATTGGGCATGACAACGATGAGATTGGTTCCTCGAAGCAAGCGTTCTACATTGGTCCGCTTGAGCCAGCTATTATGATTACCAGACATCCCGTGCAAGAGGTATAAGACGGGAATATCTTGACACTCTGGTTCTTCAACTCGATTGGCATCAGGATAGAGGACATTCACCCCCCACTCCATATCCAAAACTTGTGAGTAATACTCGATTTTCATTACTGCCATAATTTTTTCCTCTATTTTTCTATAAGAAAAAGCCGAAACTCGACTTTCTCTCTGTTTATTTCAACAATTATTTTGCTTCCATGACTACTGGTAAAATAGCTGGACGACGCTTGGTTTGGTCAAAGAGATACTTGGTCAGATTATCACGAACCTTCCCTTTAAGATCTGCCCAGTCAAAGTCATCTCCTTGCAGATAGTCTTCTACAGTTTGGTTAATCAATTCTGAACTTTCACGGAGAATATCGCGACTCTTCTTGAGATAAACAAATCCACGTGTATGAACACGAGCTTTGGCCACAATTTTCTTCTCACGACGATTAACTGTAATTGCTACGATGAAAATACCGTCCTCTGACAAGACCTTACGGTCACGAAGAACCACATTACCAACATCACCAATGGCATTCCCGTCAATCAAGACATCCCCTGCCGAAACCGCTCCAGCTGGGACAAAGTCCCCATTCTCATAAGCCATGCTGGTTCCCTTTTTAGGGATGAAAATGCGTTCTGGCAACATCCCAACTGCCATAGCAGCCTTAGCATGGGCATCCAACTCGCGGTATTCCCCTTGAATCGGGAAGAGATACTTGGGTTGCAAGAGATTGATCATCAACTGCAAATCACGCGCATTTCCGTGCCCTGACACACGCAAGCTTTGAGTGATCAATTTGACAACACCGCCAGCTTGGTAAATCATATTTTCCACACGCGCCATGACTGCTTCCTTGGCGATAGACGGAGTGGTTACGATATAGACTAGGTCACCGTCCTTGATTTCCACATAACGGTGGCGACCAATCGACATCTTGCGAAGACCATTGATTGGCTCACCCATACGACCTGTCTCAAGGATGATCAACTCATGGTCTTCAAAACGAGACATATCTTTTGGCTTAATCAAAAGACTCTCGTTAGCTAGAGACAATTTCTTAAGACGAATAGCAGTGCGGACGATATTTTCAATATCAAATCCCGTCAAAACAACACGACGGCCTGTTGCATCTGCAGCATCAAACACCTGCTGGATACGAGATAGGTTGCTGGCTACTGCTGCGACGATGATACGACCATCCCAATCAGAAATGGTTTGAGTGATCTCGTCCCCAACTTCACTTTCGCTAGCCACCTGGATATTGCTATCCGCATTGGCTGAATCACTAAGCAAAGCTAGAACTCCGTCACGACCGATTTCTGCCAAACGAGCGAAGTCTGTCGCATAGGATTCACTAGCTGTCTGGTCAAATTTGAAGTCACCTGTATAAACGATGCTACCTTCAGCTGTCTTCAAGACAACACCCAGACTTTCTGGGATAGAATGGGTTGTACGGAAGAAGGAAACCACAGTCCCTCCAAAATCAATCTCTGTATCCTCATCGATGACATGGAAATCATTAAATTTCTTAACCGCATCATTCCCTTTGACAAAGAGTTTGGCCAACTCAACAGTCAACTCAGACCCAAATACAGGCACCTTGGCTTCCGCCAAGAGATAAGGCAGAGCACCAATGGCATCCGCATGTCCATGGGTCAAGAAGACCCCTGCGATACGGTCACTATTTTCAAAAAGGTAGTCCATATTTGGAATGACGACATCCACCCCTAGTTGTTCATTCTCAGGATATTTTAGACCTGCATCCAAAACGAAAATAGACCCATCGATTTCAGCGATATACATATTTTTCCCATTTTCACGCACACCACCAAGTGTTGTTAAACTGATATTACTCATTTTTCCTCCGAAAGCTTAGTTTATCTTGATTATAGGGTTGCTTACCCTCTTATTCTAAAAGCACTACTTTTAGCCGAATCTTTTCCTACCATTATACCATTTTTTTAATGATTTTCAAAATGAAGATTTGTTTTCAAAAAAGAGCTGGTTGCCCAACTCTTTCCTACGACCTACTCTTTTTCCATTAAAAAGTCATAAATTTCTTGCACAGTACCCAGCGCCATCATTTCTTGGTCTTTGACGGTTTGTTTGAGATTTTGGTAAATCTGACTTTCTCCGATTTCCCGCTTTGGCGCCTCTTTATTCACTGTCATGACCCCATCTTTGATCGTCACAAAGCCTAGCTCTTCAAATACTTGAATCATCTTAACCAGCAAGATTTGCTGAATATTGAGATAAGCAGCCAAATCTTTCAGCTTATAGCGAATATCAAACTCCGGGAACTGGTAGATAGTCTTGTACAATTTAGCAAACTGTTCTCTAGTCCCATACCCTGTCAGATAGTAGGCCTTGTCAATATCATTCTTGAAATAGACAGCAGAGAAATTTTGTTCCTGAAAAATGGTCTTCAGCTGAGTAATATCCTCAGGTATGGTTTTTACGACAACCGCTTCACTAGTCGCTAAATTCGGCAACTCTCCAGTAAAATCTAAGACTGGAACTCCTTCTGGCAAGACTGCATTTTTCCCACGAATGTTAAAAAGTTGAACACCCTCCACCCGCGCATCCACCATCATCAACTGGAGGGCAGTTTGGCCATTCCATTGGTTGACAGACAATTTGACTGCCAACTCTAGGTTCTTGGTTTGAGAAAACTCTGTTGCCCATCTTCCTTGGCCAAAAGCTACCACTTCAAAACTAGCTTCACCCTTAGAGATTTTCAGCTTGAGATGGGCATTGCCTGCCCCCATGGTACGGGCACTTTCGACTTGAAAATTTTTGATATAAAAGACAGGTTTCTGATTGTCCATTCCAAAGGGAGCTAAACGTTCAAAACTTTTGACCGTTTCCAAGCTAAGTGTCTCCAAATCCAATTCTTCATCTAGATTTAACTTGTTCTTACCACTAGCAACTGCACCTTTTTCACGGACATAATCTTCCAATACTTGAGATAAATCTGAAAGTTTCTCAACTTCCAGCGTCATGCCAGCTGCACCAGCATGGCCACCGAAGGCTATAAAGAGGTCTCGATGAGGATCCAGAGCCTCAAAAATATCCACTGCTTCCACACTACGAGCACTACCCTTGGCACGACCGTCTTCTATATTAAGCACAATGACTGTCTGCCCTAGTTCTTCCAACAAACGACCAGCTACGATTCCTAGAACCCCAGGATTCCAGCCTTCCTTGGCCAAGATTTGGACCTTCTTCTCAGGATCCACCATGGTCTTAGCTTCTTCATAAATAGACTGAACGATCTCCTTGCGCTCTTCGTTTTTCTGATGAATCATGAGGGCAATCTCGTGAGCTTCCTCGTCGTCAAATCCAGTCAGCAAATCAATGGCAGGATTAGGATCATCCAACCGCCCCAAGGCATTCAAACGAGGGGCAATCTGGAAACCAACTGTTTCTTCTGTCACTTCATTGGAAGCAATCCCAGCCATGTCCAGCATTTCTTGCAGACCAATACGCTGAGTATGCCCCAACATTTCCAGACCATATTGAACCAAAATACGATTCTCATCTGTCAAACTGACCATATCTGCAATGGTACCAATAGCAACCAAATCAAGCAATTCCACTTGCACTTCTTCTAACAAAGCACAAGCCAACTTGAAAGCCACTCCACAGCCAGCCAAATATTTGAAAGGATAGTCCGCATTTGGATGCTCAGGATGGACAATAGCATAGGCATCTGGTAAGGTTTCAGGCATGGAATGGTGGTCAGTCACAATGACATCTACTCCCATAGACTGGGCCAATTCAATAGCCTCGTGACCCGCAACCCCATTATCCACCGTCACAATCAAGGAAATTCCTTCTTGCTCGATAAAATATTTGTAAACACTGGCATTAGGTCCATAACCGTCGGTAAAACGATTAGGAAGGTAAACACGGCACTCAGCACCAAGCTGTTCCAAACTTTCCTTCACAATAGAAGCCGAAGTCATACCATCCGCATCGTAGTCTCCATAAACGAGGATATTTTCCCCTTCTTCAATGGCCTGACGAATCCGTTCCACTGCCTTGTCCATATCATGGAGCAGATAAGGGTCATGCAAGTCCTCCAAGGAAGGTTCTAAAAACTTCTTCAGACTTTCTTGGTCCCGAATCCCTCTTTCAAACAATAACCGAGCCACCTCAGGACCCAGTCCAGCCTTCTTGGCTATTTTTGTAAAATCCGCATCTTCTACCTGCGGGGCAAACTGCCATTCATAAGTAGGTGTTATCAAAAAGACATCCACTCTTTCTAAGAATTCTATTGCTTCATTATAACATGATTTAGGCTTTTTCTCTATCCTGATTGCTTTGTACGAAAATTTTACTAACTTTTTTCTGATATGATTTGACAAGGTAATTCTTTTGGTGTAAAATCATGTTATAAAATCTAACACAAAGGAGATTCCTTATGGCTTTAGTAGAATTTGAACACGTCGAAAAATATTACGGAGACTACCACGCTCTCCGCGACATCAATCTCCGTTTTGAAAAAGGGCAAGTCGTTGTCCTACTCGGACCATCTGGTTCTGGGAAGTCCACTCTTATCCGCACCATCAATGGTTTGGAGGCTGTTGACAAAGGAAGTCTTCTAGTAAATGGTCACCAAGTTGCCGGTGCCAGTCAGAAAGATTTGGTTCCGCTTCGTAAGGAAGTCGGCATGGTTTTCCAGCATTTCAACCTCTATCCGCACAAAACAGTGTTAGAAAACGTAACACTCGCACCTATAAAAGTTCTAGGAATTGATAAAGAAGAAGCTGAAAAAACAGCCCAAAAATATCTAGAATTTGTAAATATGTGGGACAAAAAAGATTCTTATCCGGCCATGCTATCTGGCGGACAAAAACAACGGATTGCCATTGCACGTGGACTCGCTATGCATCCGGAACTCCTCCTCTTTGATGAACCAACATCTGCCCTTGACCCTGAAACCATCGGCGATGTTCTAGCAGTTATGCAAAAATTAGCCCACGACGGTATGAATATGATTGTCGTTACCCATGAAATGGGCTTTGCCCGTGAAGTTGCTGATCGTATCATCTTTATGGCTGATGGAGAAGTGTTGGTGGATACGACAGATGTTGATGACTTTTTCGACAATCCAAGCGAACCTCGTGCCCAACAATTCCTCAGCAAAATCATCAACCACGAAAGTGACAAAGTCAAATAAGGAGGCGCCTATGAAAAAGAAATTCTTTTTATCAGCATTATTGATTAGCCTTTTCGGTCTTGCTGCTGCAAAACCAGTTCAGGCTGATACCAGTGTCGCAGACATTCAAAAGAGAGGCGAGCTGGTTGTTGGTGTGAAACAAGACGTTCCCAATTTCGGTTACAAGGATCCCAAGACAGGAACCTATTCTGGTATCGAAACTGACCTGGCTAAGATGGTAGCTGATGAGCTCAAGGTCAAGGTTCGCTATGTTCCTGTTACAGCACAAACTCGTGGACCCCTCCTGGATAACGAACAGGTCGATATGGATATCGCAACCTTTACCATCACAGACGAACGCAAAAAACTCTACAACTTTACCAGCCCTTACTACACGGACGCATCTGGCTTTTTGGTCAATAAGTCTGCCAAAATCAAAAGTATTGAGGACCTAAACGGTAAAACAATCGGAGTTGCCCAAGGTTCCATTACCCAACGCCTGATTACCGAACTAGGTAAAAAGAAAGGCTTGAAGTTTAGATTTGTAGAACTTGGTTCCTATCCAGAATTGATTACTTCTCTCCATGCCCATCGTATTGATGCCTTTTCCGTTGACCGCTCTATTCTGTCTGGTTACATCAGTAAACGGACAGAACTGCTAGATGATAGTTTCAAGCCATCTGACTACGGTATCGTTACCAAGAAATCAAATACAGAGCTCAACGACTATCTTGATAACTTGGTCACCAAATGGAGTAAGGACGGCAGTTTGCAAAAACTCTATGACCGTTACAAGCTCAAACCATCTAGCCATACAGCAGATTAAGGAGGACACCCCATGACAGATTTATCATCTTGGACAGCCTATTTTCAGGATTTTGGACAATTTTTCAATGGTTTCCTCTTCACCCTTGCCCTAGCGATTGGATCCTTTATCCTAGCCATGGTTTTAGGCATCTTCTTCGGAGCTATGTCAACCAGTAAACGTCCAATTTTGCGCATTTTAGCTCGTATCTTTGTCGAGTTTTACCAAAACACTCCCCTCTTGGTACAGTTTGTTATCGTTTTTTATGGTTTGCCTCTTATTAGTGACCATATCATCATGATTCCGATTTATTGGACGGCTGTACTCTGCGTGGGACTCTATCACGGTGCCTATATCGCTGAGGTAATTCGTTCAGGAATTCAGTCTATTCCTAGCGGTCAGATGGAATCTGCCTTGTCGCAAGGGTTTACCTATATCAGTGCCATGCGCTTGATTATCTTGCCTCAGGCCTTCCGTATCATTCTCCCTCCTTTGACCAATCAAATTGTCAACCTCATCAAGAATACCTCTACAGTCGCTATCATTTCTGGTGTAGACTTGATGTTTGTGACCAAGTCTTGGTCGGCTCTTAACGGAAACTATATCCCAGCCTTTCTAGGTGCTGCCCTTCTCTACTTTTCTCTCTGCTTCCCTGTTGCCCAGTTTGGTCGCAAGATGGAGCAAGCCAACAAAAAAGCCTATTCACTTTAGGAGGTTACTATGGAATCCATTTTAGAAGTTTTGACCCCAGATAACCTAATCTTTATCTTTAAAGGATTTGGCTTGACCCTCTACATTTCTCTAATTGCTATCGTCCTCTCTACCCTTATCGGTACGGTGCTAGCTGTCATGAGAAATGGCAAAAATCCTATCTTGCGCATCATCTCTAGCATTTACATCGAGTTTGTGCGTAACGTTCCCAACCTCCTCTGGATTTTCACCATCTTTTTGGTTTTCAAGATGAAGTCAACACCAGCAGGTATTACAGCCTTCACTCTCTTTACCTCAGCAGCTCTAGCTGAGATTATTCGAGGCGGTCTCAATGCCGTGGACAAGGGACAGTACGAAGCAGGAATGTCACAAGGATTTACTTCTGCACAAATCCTCTACTACATCATTCTCCCACAAGCTATCCGTAAAATGTTGCCAGCCATCATTTCTCAGTTTGTAACCGTGATTAAGGATACCAGTCTTCTCTACTCTGTTATCGCCCTACAAGAACTCTTTGGAGCCAGCCAAATTCTCATGGGCCGTTATTTCGAACCAGAGCAGGTCTTCAGTCTTTATATCCTGATTGCCCTCATCTACTTCAGCTTTAACCTAGCCATTTCTAGCTTGTCTCATATGCTAGCCAAACGTTGGCAACAAGCTGCAGAATAATACTCTTCGAAAATCAAATTCAAACCACGTCAGCTTCACCTTGCCGTACTCAAGTACAGCCTGCGTCTAGCTTCCTAGTTTGCTCTTTGATTTTCATTGAGTATAAACAGCCACTCTCCAGTTAAATTGGAGAGTTTTTTTGATGAGAGTAGATATTTATAGAACTCAATTTGACACTATACTTTTTCTATGATAAACTGTAACAAATTTATTTACAACAAATTGAAATATAAATGAAATGGAATTTTTTATGAAATCACTCAAAGGAATACTCTTTATCATAGCTAGTTTTGTCTTGACTATTTTGACTTGGATGAACACTTCTCCCCAATTCATGATTCCAGGACTAGCTTTAACAAGCCTATCTCTGACCTTTATCCTAGCCACTCGTCTCCCACTACTAGAAAGCTGGTTTCACGGTTTGGAGAAGGTCTATACTGTCCACAAATTCACAGCCTTTCTCTCCATCATCCTACTCATCTTTCATAACTTCAGTATGGGCGGTTTGTGGGGCTCTCGTTTAGCTGCTCAATTTGGCAACCTTGCCATCTATATCTTTGTCAGTATCATCCTTGTCGCCTATTTAGGCAAATACATCCAATACGAAGCTTGGCGATGGATTCACCGCCTGGTTTACCTAGCCTATATTTTTGGACTCTTTCATGTCTACATGATGATGGGCAATCGTCTCCTTACATTTAATCTACTAAGTTTTCTTGTTGGTAGCTATGCCCTTTTAGGCTTGCTAGCTGGTTTTTATATCATTTTTCTATATCAAAAGATTGGCTTCCCCTATCTAGGGAAAATTACCAACCTCAAACGCTTGAATCACGATACTAGGGAAATTCAAATCCATCTTAGCAGACCTTTCAACTATCAATCAGGACAATTTGCATTTCTAAAGATTTTCCAAGAAGGCTTTGAAAGTGCTCCGCATCCCTTTTCTATCTCAGGCGGTCACGACCAAACTCTTTACTTTTCTGTTAAAAATTCAGGTGACCATACCAAGAATATCTATGACAATCTTCAAGTCGGCAGCAAAGTAAGCGTAGATAGAGCTTACGGACACATGATTATAGAAGAAGGACGAGAAAATCAGGTTTGGATTGCTGGAGGTATTGGGATCACCCCCTTCATCTCTTACATCCGTGAACATCCTATTTTAGATAAACAGGTTCACTTCTACTATAGCTTCCGTGGAGAAGAAAATGCAGTCTACCTAGATTTGCTCCGTGACTATGCTCAGAAAAACCCTCATTTTGAACTCCATCTAGTCGACAGTAGGAAAGACGGCTATCTTCATTTTGAACAAAAAGAAATGCCTGAACAGGCAACCATCTATATGTGTGGTCCCCTTTCTATGATGAAATCACTTGCTAAACAGATTAAGAAACAGAATCCCAAAGCAGAGCTTATTTACGAAGGATTCAAGTTCAAATAACCACTCATACTCTCCTGGAATTTCCCAGGAGTTTTTTTACGCAACCGTAAAAAACACTGCCAGATTTCTAGCAGTGTTTTGTGTTTCATTTGCAGGTATCTATCCCTCTTAATCCTTCATTTGACTCTCTGCATCAGCCACGACTTGCTCTAGACTGGTCTGACCAAGTTCAGTCTCCATAGCCAGCTGAATTCTCTCCAATTTTTGGTCCAAAACATCATGAATATGAGCTCCGACTGGGCAATTTGGATTGGGATTGTCATGAAAACTGAAGAGTTGACCTGTCTTACCAAGACACTCAACTGCTTGATAAACATCTAAAAGACTAATATCCTTAAGGTCCTTGACAATCTCTGTTCCCCCTGTTCCTCGCGCTACTGAAATCAGCTCTGCCTTCTTCAACTGGGACAAGGTTTTTCTGATAATGACAGGATTGACCCCGACACTAGCAGCCAGAAAATCACTGGTCACCTTGCTTTCCTTCCCCTTGAGAGCGATAATAATCAGCATATGAGTCGCAATGGTAAATCTACTTGGAATTTGCATACTCTCTCCTTTTTACGAGGCTACCCTGCCCCTACTCTTCTTTTCCTTTTATTATACCCTTTTTAGTTGTAATGTCAATCATTACCACTTTTCAACCAGACATCTAACTCCCTATCGTAGCCCTCTTTCTGGGCCAATTCTCTCAAAAATTCCTGATTGTGGGTATGGTGGATACCATTGACCAGACTTTCATAGTAAACCTCAAAATAGGGAAGTTTGAGGTCTTTGGCCAGCTGCAATTCAGCTGTCACATCGTAGTCTACCCGTCGGAAGTCCATATCTACCAAGCCCTTGCCATCAAACTCTAAAATCATATACTGGGCCCGCAAGTCCTTCCGCAACTGAGCATCTAGAAAGAAAGGCTGGCCAATCGAACCCGGATTGACAATCAATTGCCCACCAGTCCCGTAACGAAGCAACTGCTGGTGAATATGACCATAAACAGCAATATCACAAGGCGGATTGGTCACCAAGCGGTCAAAATTCTCTTGCGCTCCAGTATGAATCAACTCTCGCCCCCAGTTCTTATCAGGCAGATGATGGCTAATTCCCACCGTCAAATCCCCAAACTGTCGATGGAGCTGGAGAGGTTGATTGTGGAGCAGTTCAATTTCTTCTAGGGAAATTTCCTCTAAAACATACTGGCACTGGCGCAAGAGATAGCGTTGACTAGGACGAGTGCTATCCAATTCCTTGCGGACACCATGCCAAAGACTGTCTTCCCAGTTTCCCAAAACTCTAGCCGTAATCGGTAGTTGATCCAACAAGTCCAAAATCCTTCTACGCCCTGTTCCTGGCATGAGAATATCTCCCAAAAGCCAGTATTCATCCACTCCTAGCTGCCGAGCATCTGCCAAAACAGCCTCCAAGGCGGTGGTATTTCCATGAATATCTGAAAGAAGAGCTATTTTCGTCATTCTTTCTCCTCATTTCCTCTTATATATCTTTTTAATATTATAACAAAAAATACTGTATAAGAGTGACATCTAACCCACTCTTACTAAATCCAGAACACTACTTTTATCAATGTCAAGGCCTATCAATAAGATGATTTCACATTACTCCTAACAAAGCATAGCAGGCACTCTTTCAATGAAGAAAATTCAAAAAAATCTACAAATATCTTGAAAAATCTCACAATCATGCTATAATAATCCATAGAGACAAGTCACTTAGTCCCTTTCTACTAGAGAGTGCGTGGTTGCTGGAAACGCATAGGAAGCCTAAACTGATACTACTCTTGAGTTTTTTATGAAAACATAAAACGGTGGCCACGTTAGAGCCAATCAGAGGTGTCCCTCTTTTTTGAGGAACATAAATGAAGGTGGAACCACGTTGCGACGTCCTTTCGAGGATGTCGCTTTTTTTCTAGCTTTCACAGTCCTCTGTCCCTGTTCTCAGAATAGGGTTAACACATTCGTCAATAATATAAGTAAGGAGAACATCATGATTAACATTACTTTCCCAGATGGCGCTGTTCGTGAATTCGAATCTGGCGTTACAACTTTTGAAATTGCCCAATCTATCAGCAATTCCCTAGCTAAAAAAGCCTTGGCTGGTAAATTCAACGGCAAACTCATCGACACTACTCGTGCCATCACTGAAGATGGAAACATCGAAATTGTGACACCTGATCACGAAGATGCCCTTCCAATCTTGCGTCACTCAGCTGCTCACTTGTTCGCCCAAGCAGCTCGTCGTCTTTTCCCAGACATTCACTTGGGAGTTGGTCCAGCCATCGAAGATGGTTTCTACTACGATACAGACAACCAAGCTGGTCAAATCTCTAACGAAGACCTCCCTCGTATCGAAGAAGAAATGCAAAAAATTGTCAAAGAGAACTTCCCATCTATTCGTGAAGAAGTTACTAAAGACGAGGCACGTGAAATCTTCAAGAACGACCCTTACAAGTTGGAATTGATTGAAGAACACTCAGAAGACGAAGGTGGTTTGACTATCTATCGTCAGGGTGAATATGTAGACCTTTGCCGTGGCCCTCACGTCCCATCAACAGGACGCATCCAAATCTTCCACCTTCTCCATGTAGCAGGTGCTTACTGGCGTGGAAATAGCGACAACGCTATGATGCAACGTATCTATGGTACAGCTTGGTTTGACAAGAAAGACTTGAAAAACTACCTTCAAATGCGTGAAGAAGCTAAGGAACGTGACCACCGTAAACTTGGTAAAGAGCTTGATCTCTTCATGATTTCTCAAGAGGTTGGTCAAGGTTTGCCATTCTGGTTGCCAAATGGTGCGACTATTCGTCGTGAGTTGGAACGCTACATCGTAGACAAGGAGTTGGCTTCAGGCTACCAACACGTCTACACTCCACCACTTGCTTCTGTTGAGCTTTACAAGACTTCTGGTCACTGGGATCATTATCAAGAAGACATGTTCCCAACTATGGACATGGGTGACGGGGAAGAATTTGTCCTTCGTCCAATGAACTGTCCACACCACATCCAAGTCTTCAAACATCATATTCACTCATACCGTGAGTTGCCAATTCGTATCGCCGAAATCGGTATGATGCACCGTTATGAAAAATCTGGTTCCTTGACTGGTCTTCAACGCGTACGTGAAATGTCACTCAACGACGGTCACCTCTTCGTTACTCCAGAGCAAATCCAAGAAGAATTCCAACGTGCCCTTCAGTTGATTATCGATGTTTATGAAGATTTCAACTTGAATGAATACCGCTTCCGTCTCTCTCTTCGCGACCCTCAAGATACTCACAAGTACTTTGACAACGATGAGATGTGGGAAAATGCCCAAACCATGCTTCGTGCAGCTCTTGATGAAATGGGCGTTGACTACTTTGAAGCCGAAGGTGAAGCAGCCTTCTACGGACCAAAATTGGATATCCAGGTTAAGACTGCCCTTGGTAAAGAAGAAACACTTTCTACTATCCAACTTGACTTCTTGCTTCCAGAACGCTTCGACCTCAAATACATCGGAGCTGATGGTGAAGAGCACCGTCCAGTCATGATTCACCGTGGGGTTATCTCAACTATGGAACGCTTCACAGCGATCTTGATTGAGAACTACAAGGGTGCCTTCCCAACATGGCTTGCACCACACCAAGTAACCCTCATCCCAGTATCTAACGAAAAACACGTGGACTACGCTTGGGAAGTAGCTAAGAAACTCCGTGACCGTGGGGTCCGTGCTGATGTGGATGAGCGCAATGAAAAAATGCAGTTCAAGATCCGTGCGTCACAAACCAGCAAGATTCCTTACCAGTTGATTGTTGGAGACAAGGAAATGGAAGACGGAACTGTTAACGTTCGCCGCTATGGCCAAAAAGAAACACAAACTGTCTCAGTTGATGATTTTGTTCAAGCTATCCTTGCTGATATCGCTAACAAATCACGCGTTGAGAAATAAGAGACAAAACCTGGGATAAAATCCTAGCTAGCTAAAAAGCAACAACTATTTCAGTTGTTGCTTTTTTATATTTTATTTAACCTGAGCTAGTAGTGATTGGTCAAACTACCACACAAGATTTGCTTTCATGAGTTGGATAAGGTCAATATCCTCATTCCTTGTCTGCTTCATTTTCTTTTACGAGATCGTTTTGTGAATCTTTTTCAGAGAGTTTTTGATCAATATACTTGTCAATGTTTTCATAAAATTCCTTGGTCGCTTCACTATCTAATGTTGGCGAGTTCTGAACTTGATTCACTTTCAATTGAACAGATTGAATACCGTAAGAGGCTTGTTTTTGGTGGAGTGTTTCTAATTCTTCTTCTGAAATCGGATCTCCAACAACCGTCAAGACCAATTCATTGTTACTTGACTTGTAGACTTGATTAATAACCGTATAATTGGCGAACTCTTTTCCTACAAACTGTTTGATCCCTTCTTTGCGCGCTTGTTCTATTGTCAGAGTAACTGCCGAATAGCTAGCTGGAAGAATCAACAATACAATCAAAGAAATCAAGCCAATTCTCATTTTAATGCTCAGCTCTTTAAATGAAGTTAAAGGAGATTTTCTCATCAAAATTCTTGTTCCAACAATGTTGGCTAGCATGATAAAGACACAGTTGATCAAGAAAAGATAGAGAGCCCCCAATAAAAATCGTACATTCCCATTAGCTAAACCATAGCCAGCAGTACAGATAGGCGGCATCAAAGCTGTAGCAATGGCTACTCCTGGCACGATATTGTTTGCTTCTTTTTTCCTTGAACCGATCACACCAGCAATCCCACCAGCAATAGCAATGAGAACATCCCAAATGGTTGGAGAGGTTCGTGCGATCAACTCGCTACTTGCATAAGACAAGGGAGAAATCCAGAAATACAGAGTCGAGACAAGCAAACTGACCAACACTTGAGTCAATAAAACCTCTAGAGATTGCTTGATTAAACGCGTATCAAAAATAGCTAAACCGAATCCCAGTCCAACAATCGGTGTCATGAGAGGGGAAATCAGCATGGCTCCAATAATGACAGCTGTTGAGTTCATATTTAGTCCGATATTTTATATAATCTTGTTTCTGCATGGATGATGGTAGAGAGACTTCTGTCCAATCTTACATATTTTTCTTCTCACCTGTTATTCTTTTGAAAATTATCTTTTAAGTATCCGTCAGTCCATCCTTTATATTATATCAAAAATTTTACAGTTTTTCTCTGACGAAATCTATCAATTGAATAGATAGATGAAGCAAGAAATTTTTGTTTCCTTATCCGAAGAAGGAAAAACGGTATCTCCTGAACCTTGATACTATGCGTTTTATTCTTTATAATTTAGCTATTTCAAAATTACAAGTTCTCCATTCTTAATTTCCCAAACTTGGTCAAACTTACTTAATAATTCGTTTTGGCGATGTAAAGTAACAATGACGGCACTTGGTAGTTCCAGAACTCTTTCCAATTCCATTTTAAACTGATTAGTATCCAAGGCAGAGAAAGGTTCGTCTAGGATAAGCAATGGATTTTTACGATTTTTCTCACGATTTAAATACATTCGTTGTTGCTGACCACCTGACAGGGATTGTGGTGGAATTTTTTCAAAATCTTCTTCTCTGAATTTTTCATTGAAACTATTGAATAGTGTTACATTATTTTCATAACTCGAAATAAATGTATGTTCTTGTTGCAGAATCATACCGAATCTTCCCCAAAGATGGTCCAAAACAAGCCCATCTAGCACAATTTGTCCTTCAAAATCTTCATCTGTTCCATTTAAAATGTTGAGAAGACTACTTTTTCCAGACCCATTCTTACCAATAAGCGCAATTTTATCCCCTTTTTGAATCGTAGCGGAAGTAATTATCAATTTTGATTCTCCCAGTTGTTTGGAAATGTTTTTCAAAGTAATCGTATCAAAAGAATGTTGAGGTGCTTGAACTGAAACGGGTCTCCCAACAATGTTTTGAAAACTCTTGATTACAGGCTTTACGGACTCTAACATTTGTAAATCATAAAGGATTTCCTGTATTGGTTCAGAAAAAGCATTAATATATCCGAAACTCGCCACCACCTCAGGAATACCGAGTTGCTGGTGAGATAGAGAGTAGGCTAAATAAATAAACAGAACAAGACTAATGAATTCAAAAGAAACACCTGTCAATAATATGCCTGTAATTTTTGTCAAACCATACTTAAAATACTTATCCTGCAAATTCTTTAGAGAGCTCTTTTGTTGATTCAAAAAATGCGACATAGTTAGTTTATTTACCAAATGATGTCCCATGAGCAAATCCTCCAAAGTTCGATAGTAATCTCCTTGTTTTTTCAAGTAAACCTGTCTACGATTAGCGGTCAACTTCCCAACGATTTTAGGAATTTGAATACTAATTCCAGTAGAAAAGATTAAAATCAGTGATACAATAGGATTAATTGTTCTGCTAATAATGAAAGCGTAAATGATGATACGTAAAATTTGTTTGATAAAACTCATCAATGGAGGAAGGTAATCCTTTTCCAACGAATCTAGGTCATTAGATTGATAGGAAATATACTCTGCTACTGTTTTCTGCTTGAAATCGTGGTGACTGAGTCCCAGAAGTGAACGAAACCACTCATTTTTCAAAGTAGTCGAAAAGATAATCCCCTGCTTCCAATCAAGTATCATTTGGATATAGTTACAACTCAAATAGCCTGCCACTGACATAGAGTAACCATATAGAGCTACTTGATAATCCCCTTTGATTAATGCCTGCGTGAAATACGGTAACAAAGCTGTGCAGATATTCGATACTACACCAAAAAGAAAATTAAAGAAGAGATACCATCTAATAGTTTTAAGATATGGTAGCATATACGATACTCCTTGCTAATGCGTTTTTTTACATATCGCAGAACAATCTCTACTATTCCCTATTTCAGATAGTGCGATACTCGGACATTGAGTGCAATAATTGTAAATCACACAAGTACTGCAGTTTTTACTATCATTCAAAATATAATTTGCTATTTTGTAAAATATAGGTCTATCCCATGTTTCTTTGATAGATGTAAAATGAATATTTCCAATACTTCTATTGAAAGTAAGCTTTTTCAGTTTTTCTAACGATTTAGGCTATTTCATGACACACCCACAATCCGTGAAAATTCTGGTTATATCAGATTATGTGATTTTCGTAAGAATTTTATATTGTCTCCAATCATGGCAGTCTCCTTTTACTTGATAAAACTATTATAACATTTAGAAATTAAAAACTGGTTCAAAATCAATAGAATGTGTGTATTCGATACATTCAATAAATTCTTGGAAACAGTTCTACACCAGTTACACAAATCTATATACACCTATCTCATTCAAAATAAAAAGAAAGCTGCAGTTCTTTTAATCCTGTATCAACGATTCATTCTGAAATCGAATAGGAGACATTTCCCAAGTCTACAATTCACTTCATTTCAAATTAATTTTTGTAATTCACCCTTAGTTTATAGATTTTATACTCAACAAAAGTATAAAGCATACAAAACTTCACTTTGAACCAGTATTTATACTATATTCCGTATTAAAAATTCTATTATTGGTTTTGTAAAAAACAGTCTTCAAATATCCTGAAATATAGCAAAAAGAGATTGGGTAAAAACTCATTGTCTCTTCTCACTCAAGGACTAAGTTCACTTGAGCAAACTGAATCCGCACTATCGTTCCTTTTCCGACCTCAGACTCGATACGAATCTGGTGACCCAGTTCTTCAGAAATTTTCTTAGATAAATACAGTCCTAGTCCAGATGACTGCTGGGTTAGACGTCCATTATATCCTGAGAAACCCCGTTCAAAGACTCGGAGGACATCACTGTTTTTTATCCCGATTCCCGTATCCTTGATACATAGTTCCTGGCCTTGCATATAAATCTCCAGACCACCTTCCTTGGTGTACTTGAGACTGTTTGAGATAATTTGCTCAATGACCACTAGCAGCCACTTCTTATCCGTCACGATTTCTTTATCAAGGTCATGTAGATTGACATTTAAGCCTTTTTGAATAAAGAAAAGAGCGTATTTACGAATTATTTCCTTGACCAAGTCCTCAATTTGAACCTGCTTTAAGACCAAATCATCATGGAAACTTTCTAAACGCAGGTACTGTAAAACCAAGTTTGTATAGGAGTCGATCTTGAAAATTTCCTGTTCTAATTGCTGCTTCAGTTGGCGGTCAGCTACTTCTGCAACTAAGAGTTGACTAGCTGCAATGGGGGTCTTTATCTGATGGACCCACAAGGTATAGTAATCCAGCAAATCCGTCAGTTTTCTTTCTGCGTCAGACCTCTGCTGATAGAGTTCCATCTCACGCGCTTCTAATTTTTCAGCCAAAACTTTTTCCAATGGAGACTGAGCTTCCCTCTCTCCGTAGAGAATTTCCTGGCGATAGACCTGCATTTCCACCAATATGTCCCAAGTGAAAAATAAGATGGTTACAAAGCAACACAAGAGGAAAAAGTAGAGAAAGTAAATTCCCAAACTGGCAAATAAAAACTGAAAGAGTAAGAGCAGAAACGTCAAAGAAATCAGATAGACAAACAGACGACTACGGGAACGCAGATAGGCTAGAAAAAATTGTTTCCAATCAAGCATGCTTCAGTCCGTACCCTATCCCTTTCTTGGTCTCGATAAATCCTATCAATCCCTGCTCTTCCAACTTTTTACGCAAACGAGCCACATTCACAGAGAGGGTATTATCATCAATGAAAAAGTCACTGTTCCAAAGTTCACGCATCAGGTCGTCACGCGCTACGATATTGCCCGCGTGTTCAAATAAAACACGTAAAATCTGGAATTCATTCTTGGTCAAATTCAAGACTTGCCCTTGATAATGTAAATCTATAGATTTGGTATTGAGGATAACACCGGCATATTCCAGTAAACTCTCGTCACGCCCGAACTCATAAGAACGGCGCAATAAGCCCTGAACCTTGGCTAAGAGAACCTGCTGGTCAAAAGGCTTGGTCACAAAGTCATCCGCCCCCATATTGATTGCCATGACAATATCCATAGCCTGGTCTCTCGAAGACAGAAACATGATGGGCACCTTGGAAATCTTGCGGATTTCCTGACACCAGTGATAGCCATTAAACAAGGGCAAACCAATATCCATGAGGACTAGATGAGGCTCCGACTGGACAAATAGACTCAACACTTCCATAAAGTCTTCTACCAAAACCACTTCAAATCTCCATTCAGAGAGCATTTTCCCGACCTGTTGACGAATGACCTGATCATCTTCTACTAATAAAATCTTGTGCATCTGATTCTCCTTTGCTAATTCTAGGAGTCTTAAATCCTTTATTATAAATAAAGGGGCTGGTATCTAATACTTTTTTGACATTTCCTTGTCACAACAGCTCAAAAACAAATAGTGAATAACCCCATTGATATCATACCTTATTTTCATACATAGTGCCAGTCCTACCCTTTTATTTTTAATTTTTTTCAACCTTCATTTCAGTTCTCTTATCCATCCCCTTAACCAAAATTTATATCTATTCTTCTAAACCTTGAGTGTAGTTAAAACGAGATTCCATACTCTTATAACATTGAGAAGCTCCTTATCGAATAGTAGCCATAAAAAGTTCTAGCTTTCGGATTGACAATCTGCAAATGATTTGTTAAGATATGAATGAACTATATAAAACATTCATTCAGAAGGAGGTTAAATCAAATTGGACAAAAAACAGACTTTAAAATCAGCAGCTTACGAAGTTTTTTCAAGAAAAGGATACAAGGCGACAGGAATTTCAGAAATTGCTAGACAAGCTCATATGGCAGTCGGTTCTTTTTATAACTATTACGAAAGTAAAGAAGCTATTTTTCTAGATATCTATATTGATGAAAACAACCGTGTTCGCCAAGCTATGATTGAAGAACTGGATTGGGAAGTTGATATGACTGCTCTCATTAGTCAACTCTTTGCTCAGTCCAGAACTCTCATTTCTTCCAATAAAATTCTTGCTGAATGGTATAATCCTGCTATTGCAGATGAGTTACACAGTTACTATTCTTCAGAAGAAGGGAAAGTCGCGAATCCATTTCATCAATTTCTCGTAAAAACTTTTACTAATCGTTTACGGTCTGAAGGCTATTCACCAGAAAAAATTCAAGATATTTTACAGGTTTACAACCTATTTTACTACATGGATATGCATATCACAGAAAATGATTTTCCAGATATTAGCAAAACTGTAGAAATACTAGCAACCAACTTCATTAAAGGAATACTGAAATAAAGAAATCTTTTCTTTATTTTTTGGAAATTATTGAATGAAAAAAAATATTATTCATTCATAGAAAATTACTACACTATAGGAGTTAAAAATGAAACGAGGGAAAAAAATGTTCATGATTATTCTAACTACACTTGGAGTGCTTGGCTTTATATCTTGGGGAATCATTACCTATCTTGGACGAAGTCAAACTTTATCGATAAAATCCATTGAAAATCCCAGCGGAGATTTGTATTTAGTTCACATCACAAAACCAAAAAATCAAATATGGAAAGCTGGCTCCTATGCTCAGTTTAAGCTTCCTGACAGCTCGTTTGGTCCAGACAAAAGTCCAGTAAAGGAGGATCAGGCTAGCCGATGGCTAACCCTTGCTTCCACTTCTGATGAGGATGAAATTCTTATTGTAACCCATAATAGTGGTAGCCTGTTTAAGGAAACCTTAACACATTTACCAGCTGGTAGTAAAATTGAGATGAGTTGGCTGGAGTCATCTTTATCTGTTAAAGACAATGACCAAGCACTGGTTTGTTTTGCCTCTGATGTCGGTATTTCTACTCTACGTCCAGTTGTGAAAGAGTGGGCTGGTAAGCGCTCTATCATTCTTAATCACTTAGACAAAGGAGTAAACATTTTTGATAATGAGTTAAGAGAGCTTAGTAAGAATAATCCGAATCTAACTTATAAAACTAGCGAAACCTTTTCTCAAAGCCAAGCATTTTTAAAAAACGCGGTTGTGAAATACGGTAACCAAGCTATTTATCTCTTAACCGGCCAACCTGATGATATAAATGAGATGAAAAATTTCTTAAAAGAGAATGGGATTGACGACAAACAGATACAAACAAGTATGTTTAGAGGTTTGAAATAAAAGCAAACTGTCTTCTATGTGTCTGAATCATACCATTATAGGTCGGTATGTAGAGAGCTCGTACAAACCAACTAGTAAATTCTATGTGATTGTGATAAGATAAATAAAAAGAAAGGAGCTCTTATGGCCAATATTTTTGATTATCTGAAAGATGTCGCACACGATTCCTTTTACGACCTTCCATTGAATGAATTAGATGTTCTAGCCTTAACAGAAATCACCTATCTCTCCTTTGATAATCTGGTCTCCACAAGTCCTCTGCGACTTTTAGACTTGGCACCTCTCATTCCAAGAGAGTCTAACATGTTGACCAGTAAAAACCGCCTCCAGCTATTAGATGAACTAGCTCAACACAAGCGCTTCAAAAATTGCAAACTCTCCCATTTTATCAATGATATCGACCCTGAGCTGCAAAAACAGTTTGCGGCTATGACCTACCGCCTCACTCTCGATACCTATCTGATTGTCTTTCGTGGGACAGATGACAGTATCATTGGCTGGAAGGAAGATTTCCACCTGACCTATATGAAGGAAATTCCTGCTCAAAAGCACGCCCTACGCTATTTAAGAAATTTTCTTGTCCACCATCCTAAGCAAAAGGTCATTCTGGCTGGACATTCCAAGGGAGGAAATCTAGCTATCTATGCTGCTAGTCAAATTGAGCAAAGCTTGCAAAATCAAATCACAGCAGTTTATACCTTTGATGCGCCTGGTCTCCATAAAGAACTGACACAAACCGAGGGCTATCAAAGGATAATGGATAGAAGCAAGGTCTTCATCCCACAAGGGTCCATTATCGGTATGATGATGGAAATCCCTAACCACCAAATCATCGTGCACAGTACTGCCTTAGGTGGTATCGCTCAGCACGATACCTTTAGTTGGCAGATTGAGGACAAGCACTTCGTCCAACTGGATAAAATCAACAGTGATAGTCAACAAGTTGACACAACCTTCAAAGAATGGGTGGCAACAGTCCCTGACGAGGAGCTTCAGCTCTACTTCGACCTCTTCTTTGGCACCATTCTAGATGCTGGGATTAGCTCCATCAATGACCTGTCATCCTTAAAGGCGCTTGAACACATTCATCATCTCTTTGTCCAAGCTCAATCCCTCACTCCAGAAGAAAGGGAAACCATGGGACGCCTTACCCAATTATTGATTGATACCCGTTACCAAGCATGGAAAAATAGATAATCCACATAAAAAACCCAACTAATCACTTGATTAGTTGGGTTTTCATTTATGAAATTGAATTCCTTTGTTTAATCTTTAATGATTAAAACATTAGTCTTCTTTTTTCTTGCGTGCCACAAGACCAAATCCGCTCAATACTCCAAGAAGTCCAAGAGCTGCTAGGCTTGAGTGATCTTCTGTACCAGTATTAGGCAATTCCTTAGCTGGTTTAGCTGGAGCTGGTTTTGATGGTTTTGCAGGTTCTGGTTTCACAGAAGAAATAATTTTTTCATAAACATGAACTGTGTCGCCATTTGGAAGTTTCTTAGTCTCTACGAAGCGGTAACCTGGGATAGCTTTCTTAGGTTGGTCCCCGTCTTCTGTTGGATAGTTTGGAATTTCATTTCCATCTTTATCCTTGAATGATGTCTTAACTTTTTCGTAGACGTGCTCGATGTCGCCATTTGGAAGTTTCTTAGTCTCTACGAAGCGGTAACCTGGAATATCTTTCTTAGGTTGTTCGCCATCTTCTGTTGGATAGTTTGGAATTTCGTTGCCGTCTTTATCCTTGTGACTTGTCTTAACTTTCTCATAAACGTGTTCGATATCGCCGTTTGGAAGTTTCTTAGTCTCTACGAAGCGGTAACCTGGAATATCTTTCTTAGGTTGTTCGCCATCTTCACTTGGATTTCCTGGAATCTCGTTTCCTTCTTTATCCTTGAATGATGTCTTAACTTTTTCGTAGACGTGCTCTGTATCTCCATTTGGAAGTTTCTTAGTTTCTACGAAGCGGTAACCTGGAATATCTTTCTTAGGTTGTTCGCCATCTTCACTTGGATTTCCTGGAATCTCGTTTCCTTCTTTATCCTTGAATGATGTCTTAACTTTTTCGTAGACGTGCTCTGTATCTCCATTTGGAAGTTTCTTAGTTTCTACGAAGCGGTAACCTGGGATATCTTTCTTAGGATTTGTACCTTCTTCAGTAGTTGTTCCTGGAATTACATTGCCATCTTTATCTTTATAAGTTGTCGTAACTTTTTCATAGATGTGTTTTGTATTTCCTTTTTCGTCTACTTCAGTTTTAACAATCTTGTATCCTGGGATATCTTTAGTTGGTTTAGTTCCATCTTCTGTTGGTGAAAGTGGTTTACCATCTTTATCAACGAACGAAGTATCAGGACGAACTGTTGGAGTGTAAGTAGCTGTTACTGGTGTACCATTCTTATCTACACGTTTAACGGTTACGCCTGTTGCTTTACCTACGAAGTCAGGTTCTGGTGTGAAGGTTACTTTACCGTTTTCATCGATTGTGTATGTTCCTTCTCCTGGTACTTTCTTCTCAGTTGTTCCATCGTCAAATGTTGGTTTAACAGTTTCATCAATTGGTACATTAGGATTTCCTGGTTTAAATTCAGGTGTTCCTGTTTGTGGTTGCCCTTTAGGTCCTTCAGATTCTGCAGGTGTTCCTTCTGGAGTTACCGGAGTTACTGTTGGTGTGTATTTAGCCGTTACTGGTGTTCCGTTCTTATCTACACGTTTAACTGTTACGCCTGTGCCTTTACCTGTGAAGTTCTTCTCTGGGGTGAACGTTACTGTTCCATCTGGTGAAACTGTGTATGTTCCTTCACCTGGAATTGTCTTAGTTGTTGAACCGTCTTCGAAGGTTGCTGGTACTTCATCATCCATTGGAACTTCTGGGTTGCCTGGTTTGAATTCAGGTTTACCGTTTTGTTCTTTGCCTTGGATATCTGTTGTTTCAGCTGGTGTTCCTTCTGGAGTCACTGGAGTTACTGTTGGTGTGTATTTAGCTGTTACTGGGGTACCATTCTTATCTACACGTTTAACTGTTACGCCTGTTCCTTTACCTGTAAAGTTCTTCTCTGGGGTGAATGTTACTGTTCCATCTGGTGCAACTGTGTATGTTCCTTCACCTGGAATTGTCTTAGTTGTTGATCCATCTTCGAAGGTTGCTGGTACTTCATCATCCATTGGTACGTCTGGATTTCCTGGTTTGAATTCAGGTTTACCATTTTGTTCTTTACCTTGAATGTCTGTTGTTTCAGCTGGGTCTGCGGTTGGCGTTACTGGTGTTACATTTGGTGTGTATTTAGCTGTTACTGGGGTACCATTCTTATCTACACGTTTAACTGTTACGCCTGTTCCTTTACCTGTGAATGTCTTCTCTGGTGTGAACGTTACTGTGCCGTCTGGTGCTACTGTGTATGTTCCTTCACCTGGGATGACTTTTTCTGTTGAACCATCTTCGAAGGTTGCTGGTACTTCATCATCCATTGGTACTTCATCAGCACCTGGTGTGAATGTTGGTTTACCTGTTTGTGTTTTACCTTGAATATCTGTTGTTTCAGCTGGGTCTGCGGTTGGGATTACTGGGGTTACTGTTGGGGTGTAAGTTGTTTCTACCTTAGTTCCGTTAGTATCCTTCGCTACAACCTTAGCTGGATCAGGTGTGCCAACAAAGTCTTTGTTTGGTTGGAATGTGATAACTCCTGTTGTTGGATCAATTGTGTATGTTCCAACTTCTTTACCATCTTTAAGTGCTGGCATTGTTGTTACTTCGTTACCACTTGGGTCTACCAATTTAACAGTTGTCTTATCAATTGGTGCTACTTCATCACCTTGTTTGAACATTGACTCTGTTTCTTGAGTTTGTGGTTGACCTTGTTTTCCAGTTGTTTCTTTTGGTTCTGCTGTTGGAACTACTGGAGTCACTGTTGGTGTGTAAGTTGTTTCTACCTTAGTTCCGTTAGTATCCTTCGCTACAACCTTAGCTGGATCTGGTGTACCAACAAAGTCTTTGTTTGGTTGGAATGTAATTACTCCTGTTGTTGGTTCAATTGTGTATGTTCCAACTTCTTTACCATCTTTCATCGCTGGCATTGTTGTTACTTCATTACCACTTGGGTCTACCAATTTAACAGTTGTCTTATCAATTGGTGCTACTTCATCACCTTGTTTGAACATTGACTCTGTTTCTTGAGTTTGTGGTTGACCTTGTTTTCCAGTTGTTTCTTTTGGTTCTGCTGTTGGAGTGACTGGGGTTACTGTTGGGGTGTAAGTTGTTTCTACCTTAGTTCCGTTAGTATCCTTCGCTACAACCTTAGCTGGATCTGGTGTACCAACAAAGTCTTTGTTTGGTTGGAATGTGATAACTCCTGTCGTTGGATCAATTGTGTATGTTCCAACTTCTTTACCATCTTTCATCGCTGGTATTGTTGTTACTTCGTTACCACTTGGGTCTACCAATTTAACAGTTGTCTTATCAATTGGTGCTACTTCATCACCTTGTTTGAACATTGACTCTGTTTCTTGAGTTTGTGGTTGACCTTGTTTTCCAGTTGTTTCTTTTGGTGTTGCCGTTGGAGCTACTGGAGTCACTGTTGGTGTATAAGTAGCTGTAGCTGGTGTTCCATTCTTATCTTTAACTTCAACAGTTGCTGGATCTGGTGTGCCTGTGAAGTCTTTGTTTGGTTTAAATGTTACAACACCTGTTAAAGGATCGATTACGTATTTACCAACTTCTTTTCCATCTTTTGTTGCTGGAATTTCTTTGTCATCAACTGGTTGTCCATTTACTACAAATTTAGCTGGTTGCTGCTCGTTAATAGTAATTGGAGCTGTTTCATCACCTTGTGTAAAGACAGGTTTACCTGTTTGTTCTTGACCTTGTTTACCTTCAGATGTAACTGGTGCTCCTGTCGGTGTTACTGGTGTTACTTCTGGAGTATATTTACCTTTTGAAGTAACTGGAACTTTATTTCCTTCTGAATCAGTTGCTGTTACTGATACTTGTACATTAACACCTTTAGCTTTTCCTGTAAATGTTGGAAGTGGTTCAAATGTTACTACACCTGTTGTTGGATCAATTGTGTATGTTCCTTCTCCATCAACTACCACTTTACCTTCAGCATTAGCTCCTTCTAATGAGTAGGCAGCTGTTGTCCAGTCAACATTTGTGCCATCTAGTGTATTATCTGTATTATTTAATTCAGAGAAACGATCTTTTCCTGATTTAGAGGTTTGAGTTTGTCCTTGTTTTCCTGTAGTTTCATCTGCAGATGGTGCAATTCCGTATACAGTTGGTGTATATGCATTTTCTACCGCTACTGTTACTGGATTTCCTGATTCATCATTAAATGTTACATCAGCTGCTACTGTTACTGGATTTGCAGTTCCTACAAATCCTTCTACTGGAGTGAACGTTACTTCACCTGTCGTTGGATCTACAGTATAAGTTCCTTCTTCAGTTGTTAAAGATTCAACTTTAGCTCCTGTTTTTGGATCTACTAGTTTGTAATTTGATACTGTAGTTCCTTCTTTTCCATCATTGAAATTGTCGGCCATTGAGTCAGTTTGTTTTTGACCTTGAGCACCTGATGATTTCTCTGGTTCTGTTACTACGATGTAGTATGTTGTTTCTGTAACCGCATCATCAGTCAAAGCTCCAGAATCAGTTCCACCTACTGTAGGTGTAGTAACAACACCATTTGAGTCTACTCCTGAAACTGTTACTTTGTAACGTCCAAGTTTATTAAGAGTATATGCTGTTGCATTTGCTAGATTAGTTTGAGCTGCATTAATCAAAGCAGTGCGAGCCAATTCAACAGCTTTCTCAGCCGCCAATGCGTCTGCACGAGATGTAGTTACTTTTGTATCAAGAGTTGCAACACTTCCTTTAGAAACGGCAATTTCTGCTTCAGTGGCTGCTTTAAGCTCATTTGCTTTATCAAGTGCATCTTGAGCCATTTTTTCAGCTGTCGGTGAAATTGAACGAAGCTTTAGATTATCCAATGCCAATTGAGCATCTTCTGCAATTCTAGTAAGGCGATCTAAACGTTCTTGCAAGTTTGCTAATGTATTTTGAGCCTCTTGATTATCTTTCACCGCTTGAGCAGCAATATTCGTTTTTTCAGCTGCAGAACGTTGCGCAGCAATGTAAGCAGCCTCTTCTGCTTTTGCAGCATCAAATACTGTTTGTGCTCCATCTGGGTCAGTTACTGTAACTTTTGTTTGGATAATATCTGAATTCTCAGCATTAGATTTATCATCGATTGCATCGGTAAATTTAACATTTGCCTTTGGTGAAGCAATTAAGTTAACTGTTGTTCCTTTATTTTCAGAATAACTTGTTGATGTTGAGTTTGGTTTAGCATTCTGAATAGAAGCTAAATCAGTGCCTACTGCTTCACGATAAGCTACATAACCACTAAATCCTGAATTAGTTGAAATTTTCCAACCAGCATTTGATTCTGTCGCAGTCACTTTAGAACCATCAGAAGCTGTCCATTGATTAGATACTGAATCGTAACTTACTTTAATTGTTCTACCTTGAGTAGAAGAAGTTTGGTCATTCGGTAATAGTGTCTCCGTGCGGAAAACATCTCCTACTTCTTTCACTTCACCTTTAGCACGAATTTCTGCTACTCTATCAACAAGATTCGCAGCTGTAGAGCTAGCACTCCATTTACGAGTAAATTCGTAAACAAAGAGCTTAACGTCACCATTCGCTTGAGCCTCAGTATAAATACGACGTTCAGTTAAAGTGGAAGTTCCATCACCGTTATCAACCAAGTGATATGCATCTTCATTTGGAAGTGTGTATTTACCTGTCGCACGGTTAAATGTTGCTACATATTCTTTTTGATTGTGATCTTTAACAGTTACTGTATCACGTTGAAGATATGCTTGAACTTTATCAGTAGTTGCTTTCGCAGTAATACTATCGACGCCAACATATTTCGTCGATTCTGCTTCAACTGCTAAGTTGATAGTCGTATCACCTGAAGTAGATACTGCTGCCAAAGTCGCACCCTCTTCTACAGCCGTATTAGTTGTACCTGCTGCAACAACCCAGTTTCCATCTTTAACAACTAACTTAGTTACTTTTCCGTCTGGCGTTGTGATTTCAGCTTTATTAGCACCTTTAGAAATTGTTACAGGAACGTTAGTTGCATAAGCCTCGACGTTTTTCACTGTAATCTTAGGTGCAACCGCAACTGTAAGGTTTTCATGAGCTTCTTGACCGTTCATGTCCCATGCATTTGCAGAGTTGTAGTCTTTTGCCAAAGCAGCAACAGTAAAGATTCCAGCTTCTGTTGGTGTCCCTGTAATTAAACCTGTCTCTGGAGCATATGTCAATCCTGGAATAGTATCATCAAGAGATACTGGTTTCTCACCATTTTTACCAAGTGTTTTACCATTTAATGTTGTATAAGCAGTAACTGTTTGAGGGTTGGACATAGATCTCACTTTAGTTCCATCAGCTGCCACAAATTCTGCTGGTTTTCTACTTGATGCTGGTGACGTTTTAGATCCTGCTACAAACTTAGAACCATCTTCACGTTGATAGTTAGCTCGCGTATCCCTATTTACACCATCATTATCAACATATTCCAAATTATGACTAACTTGATCTCCAACAGTTACCATTGTTGATTTTCCCTGAATTCTAGGTGCTGTTGAATCTTGCCAACCAATCCAACCAGCTTGTAGGTCACGGAAGTACACTTTTTGCTCAGTACCGTCTTTTGCAACAGTTAATTCATAACGGAAGTCATAAACACCATTTTGAATATTTGCTCCGATGTAACCTTCTACAGTATCCGAATTTGCGTTATAACCTAAACCTGGCGGTAAGTTCATTGGAGTGACTTTCTTGATAGTATATCCTGCTGCTTTAGCTGCATCACTCAACTCGAAACGTTTAGTTACATCTTTAAGATAAACATAATGGTTACCTTGTTCATAAGTGTAGCCATAGATTTCTGTCGCTAAGTACTCATAAGCTCCACCTGATCCATATGAATTAGTATTATTATTTTGACCACTTGCACGGAGTTTATTATTCCACATCGCTGCTTCACGCCCAAGTTTTTGAGCTTCTGTTTTTGATAAAGGAAGGTCAGTACGTGCACCAGTCCCAGGTTGTGGATTGTTTCTAGCTACTGTTTCTGTGTTTTCAGATTGGAATCCTTTAACATAGATACGATACGTATCATTGTTATCCAATGTTTTATATGTTTTACCAGTAGCTGTTGCAAACTCACCGTTTTCTTTTCTAAGTTCTGTAGAAGCTAAGGTATAGCCTTCACTAGCCGAACGTAAGTGTGAACCTTGGACTAGTTCTTTGCCATTACGTTCATCTTTAGAACCAGTGTTTTCAATTGCGTTTGACTCAGATTTTTTCTCAGTATTTCCCGCTCTCTTCCCTACAGTTTCTTTACCATTTGTAGTATCAACTGCTGGAGTTTCTTTTTTCTCAACTGGTTTGTTTTGTAGTTTTGAGTTTACAGTTGTTACAAGTTTGTTGTAAGCAGCTTTTAACTCATCTTGACTAGTAGCACTTGAAAGAGCTGCTTTTGCCGCTTCCAAATCTGCATTCAAAAGAGCCAAACTTTCGTCTGTCTTGTTTGCATATTTACCTGCAGCTATATTTCCTGCTACCTGGTTAACATAAGCTTCTAATTGAGCCTTATCCAATTTAGGAGCTACTACTTCTTTCGGAGCTTCCTCTGGTTTAGCTTTCTCTGCTTTAACCTCTGGTTTAGCTTCCTCTACTTTAGTTTCTGGCTTAACGGCTTCCTTCTCTTTATTAGAATCCGCTTGATTTGCTGGGGCAGTAGTTGCTGCTACTGATGCTTCTGCACCTTGAACTTCCGTTGCTGATACCGCACCATTTCCAAGGAACATCAAACCAGCTGCAACTGCTACTGATGCTGCTCCAAAGCTATATTTCCGGATACCATAACGGATGTACTTTTCTACTCTAAAATCTTGTTGTTGTTTGCCTTTCATTTAGACCCACAACCTCCTTTTTTTATTTTGATGTTGATTTACAAGTTGTTGATATCGAAAACTCACAGCTAACCCCAGATAAAACAAATGATGTTAGAAGTATTTTTTTATATCATAAAGTTGTTTACAACATACATCATTATGATATCACATTTTTTAGTCCATAGCAAATAAGATGGCGTATTTTTTATTCTAAATTTAAAATAAATATTTTCCGAAAATAAAATGATTTTCAGACTCTTTAACTTGTATAAGCAGATGTACCAAGCTGTTATAGGTCACATACTATATCTCCGTGGCATTAGTATATTAATTTATGTTAATTATACATGTATATTTTGATTTCTTTTATTACTAACTTTCTTCTAATACAGAGTACAATTTACTTGTTTCATTAATTTACTCTCCAGCTCGTTAGCTTTAAATTACAACTAAATCAATAAAAAGCTCTAGCTAGTTCATAACTCTAAAAATAGCTATCTTTATTTTAGACAGAATGAAATAGATAACCAGTAACCTTCTTTAAAAGAGAAGGATTTTCTGTCCACTCTATTCTCCCTAACTGTGCTATACTTATCTTAGTACATTCTTTGAGATTGGAGCCGATATGAAAATCCATAAAACTGTGAATCCTGTTGCCTATGAAAACACCTATTACCTAGAAGGTGAAAACAACCTCATCGTTGTTGATCCTGGTAGCCATTGGGAAGCCATTCGTCAGACAATAGAGAACATCAACAAACCTATCTGTGCTATTCTCTTGACCCACGCCCATTATGACCATATCATGAGTCTGGACCTAGTTCGCGACACTTTTGGCAATCCTCCGGTCTATATCGCAGAGAGCGAAGCCAGCTGGCTCTATACTCCCGTCGATAATCTCTCTGGGCTTCCTCGCCACGATGATATGGCAGATGTGGTCGCAAAACCTGCAGAACACACCTTTAGCTTTCATGAAGAATATCAACTAGAGGAATTTCGTTTCACTGTCTTGCCAACACCAGGGCACTCTATCGGTGGTGTTTCTATCGTCTTTCCTGATGCTCACCTAGTCTTGACAGGTGATGCTCTTTTCCGAGAAACCATCGGACGGACCGACCTTCCAACTGGTAGTATGGAGCAACTCCTTCACAGTATCCAGAACCAACTTTTCACTCTACCAAACTACGATGTCTATCCAGGACATGGTCCAGCTACTACTATTGCTCATGAAAAGACCTTCAATCCTTTTTTCTAACAAGATAGTGACAATGACTATCCCATTTTAAGTACATTATCCAGTATTCTTTCCACAATAAAAGGCATCCTATCAAGGTTTTCACACCTGATTGGATGCCTTTTTTCTGATGACTAGATTTTTGGCATTACCAAATAATCACGCGCTCTTCTGGTGAACGCCACATACCGTCTCCTTCTTTGACATCATAGGTTGTAAAGAAATCATCGAAGTTTGGTACTTGTACATTGACACGGAGTTTGGCTGGTGCGTGCACATCGACGCTAGCCAAAAGTTTCATAAATTCTGGACGACCTTTCATGCGCCAGATACGACCGAAGTTGTAGAAGAATTCTTCTGCTGAGAAGTCTGCTTCTCTCTTAGCTGCTTCAAGCGCTGCAGCGATTCCTCCCAAGTCAGCCACGTTTTCTGATACAGTCAATTTACCGTTGATGGTTGCTCCATAAGAATCCTGTCCATCAAATTGGTCAATAACTTTTTGTGTTTTCTCCTTGAAGGCGGCATAGTCGCTCTCTGTCCACCAATCCTTGAGACTACCATTTTCATCAAAGGAAGCGCCGTTGGTATCAAAGGCATGGGAAATTTCATGGGCAATAACTGCTCCAATACCACCGTAGTTAGCAGAAGATGACTGATGTAAGTCATAGAAAGGCGCCTGTAAAATAGCCGCTGGAAAGACAATCAGGTTCTTCTGTGGATTGTAGTAGGCATTGACCATATGAGCAGGCATCCCCCATTCCTTGTAGTCTACAGGCTGGTTCCACTTGCTCCAACTGTGTTTGATTTCCACACGCGCAAAGGCTAGAGCATTGTCAAAAAGGCTAGCATTTTCATCCACTACCTTGTCCTTGTAGCGTTCTGGTAATTCTTCTGGGTAACCGATATAAGGCTTGATGACATTGAGTTTGACGATGGCCTTGTCACGAGTTTCTGGAGTCAGCCAGTCATTTTTAGCCAAGCGTTCTTTATAAACATCAATCATGGTTGCCACTTTTTTCTCTACGTCCGCCTTAGCTTCTGGAGAGAATTTTTCATGGGCATACCAGAGACCCAAGGCTTGTTTGAAAGGACCTTGTGCTAGCTGGTAGGCTGCCTTGACCTTGTCTTTGGCTTCTGGAACACCTGAAAGCGCACGGCTATAGGCACCTGACAAGACACGAATTTCTTCTGTTAAATAGCTGGTTGAGAGATTCACAACACTCAAAATCAAGGTTGCCTTGAGGAGAGGCCAGGCCTCTTCACTATAGAATTGGTCTGCTGCTTGCCAGAAACGTTCCTCGTCTACGATAACCTTGTCTGGTACTTGTCCAAGAACGGCTTGGAAGAAGTCATCCAAAGGTAGGGCAGGCGCAAATTTCTTGAAATCTTCATATGAATATGGGTGGTAGAGCTTGGCATACTCTGAACTTTCTTCATTAGAAAGCACCACTGCCGCAACTCGACGGTCCAATTCTAGTCTTTTCACTAGCAAGTCTTCAATTTCTTCATCAGAGAAATCATAAGCCTTGAGGAGATTTGCGCTGCTTTCTTTCCAAAGAGTCAAGAGCTCTTCGCGCTGAGGATGGTCTTCTGCATAGTAGGTCGTATCTGGCAGGATTGTGCTTGGAGCACTGGCCCATAGAACATTGATTCTAGCATCCATAAAGTCTGGCGATACACCAAAAGGAAGGAAGTTTGGTTTTCCTGCAAGTTCAAACTCTGCTAGTCTAGCAGTGAAATCCGCAAAAGTCTCCAATTCTTGGAATTCTTTAAGGAGTGGCAAAACAGGTTTGATACCGTCAGCTTCTCTCTTGTCAAAATCACGAACTAGGCGGTGGTATTTGACAAAGTTTTCCAAGATAGCATCCTCAGGCACCTCTTCTCCTGCCAACCACTTGTCTGTTGTAGCCAGCATCAAGTCTTCAATTTCCTGGTCTAAATCAACAAAACCTCCCGTTTGAGACTTATCTGCTGGGATTTCAGCTGTCTTCTGCCATTCTCCATTGATGGCATCATAAAAATCATCTTGATAACGTGTCATCTTGTTCTCGCTTTCATTTTTTAAGTTATTGCTAGCTTAACAAAAATTGCTTGGGAATGCAATTAAAAATGGACTTTCCTTTTCCATCATTTTTCAGTTATTATTTTAAATTTTTCAAAAATTAACTTGACTTAATTTTTTTTTTAAGGTATATTAAGAGGCAGGAGGAATACAACTGTATGATACGTATCGAAAACCTCAGTGTCTCCTACAAAGAAACATTGGCACTTAAGGATATTTCACTAGTGCTCCAAGGACCAACAATTACCGGTATCATTGGTCCAAACGGTGCTGGAAAATCAACATTATTAAAAGGTATGCTGGGAATTATCCCACATCAAGGTCAGGCATTTCTCGATGACAAGGAAGTTAAAAAATCCTTACACCGAATTGCCTATGTCGAACAAAAAATCAATATCGACTACAACTTTCCCATCAAGGTCAAGGAATGCGTCTCGCTAGGACTCTTTCCCTCTATCCCTCTCTTTCGCAGTTTAAACGCTAAACATTGGAGAAAAGTAGAGGAAGCCCTTGAAATCGTCGGCCTAGCTGACTACGCTGAGCGTCAAATCAGTCAACTATCTGGAGGTCAATTCCAGCGGGTTTTGATTGCCAGATGCTTGGTGCAGGAAGCCGATTATATCCTCTTGGATGAACCCTTTGTTGGGATTGACTCTGTCAGTGAGGAAATCATCATGAATACGCTGAGGGATTTGAAAAAAGCTGGGAAGACGGTTCTCATCGTCCACCACGACCTCAGCAAGGTTCCCCACTACTTCGATCAAGTCTTGCTTGTCAATCGAGAAGTGATTGCCTTTGGTCCAACCAAAGAAACCTTTACCGAAACCAATCTCAAAGAAGCTTACGGTAATCGACTCTTTTTCAATGGAGGTGACCTATGATTGCAGAATTTATCGATGGATTGCAAAAATTCCATTTCCTACAAAATGCCTTGATAACAGCTATTGTCGTCGGGGTCGTAGCTGGAGCTGTAGGATGTTTCATCATTCTACGCGGGATGTCACTCATGGGAGATGCCATTTCACATGCTGTCTTGCCAGGTGTAGCCCTCTCCTTCATCTTGGGCCTTGACTTCTTTATCGGAGCCATTGTCTTTGGATTGCTAGCTGCTATCATCATTACCTACATCAAGGGAAACTCGATTATCAAAAGCGATACCGCCATCGGCATTACCTTTTCTTCTTTCTTAGCCCTCGGTATCATCTTGATTAGTGTCGCTAAAAGTTCAACTGACCTTTTCCATATCCTTTTTGGTAATATCCTAGCCGTCCAAGATACGGATATGTTTATTACTATGGGTGTTGGGGCAGTCATTCTCTTGTTAATCTGGATTTTCTTCAAGCAACTCTTGATAACTTCCTTTGATGAACTCTTGGCTAAAGCCATGGGAATGCCTGTCAATTTCTATCACTACCTTCTCATGGTACTCCTGACTCTCGTGTCTGTGACAGCCATGCAAAGTGTCGGAACTATCCTGATTGTAGCCATGCTGATTACCCCAGCTGCAACTGCTTATCTTTACGCTAATAGCCTGAAAAGCATGATTTTCCTTTCCTCAACCTTTGGAGCTACTGCTTCAGTTTTGGGACTCTTTATCGGTTATAGCTTTAACGTTGCGGCAGGTTCTAGTATCGTGCTTACAGCCGCTAGTTTCTTTCTCATTAGCTTCTTTATCGCTCCAAAACAACGATATTTGAAACTGAAAAATAAACATTTGTTAAAATAAGGGGTAAAGCCCCAATAAATTGGAGGATCTAATGAAAAAATTAGGTACATTGTTGGTTCTTTTTCTTTCCGCCATTGTTCTCGTAGCATGTGCTAGCGGAAAAAAAGATGCAGCTTCTGGTCAAAAACTAAAAGTTGTTGCTACAAACTCTATCATCGCTGATATTACTAAAAATATTGCTGGTGACAAGATTGATCTTCACAGTATCGTTCCTGTCGGCCAAGACCCACACGAATACGAACCACTCCCTGAAGACGTTAAGAAAACTTCTCAAGCTGATTTGATTTTCTATAACGGTATCAACCTTGAAACAGGTGGCAATGCTTGGTTTACAAAATTGGTAGAAAATGCCAAGAAAACTGAAAACAAAGACTACTTTGCAGTCAGCGAAGGCGTTGATGTTATCTACCTTGAAGGTCAAAACGAAAAAGGCAAAGAAGACCCACACGCTTGGCTCAACCTTGAAAATGGGATGATTTTTGCTAAAAACATCGCAAAACAATTGAGCGCTAAAGACCCTAGCAACAAGGAATTCTACGAAAAAAATCTCAAAGAATATACTGATAAGTTAGACAAGCTTGATAAGGAAGCTAAGGAGAAATTTAACAACATCCCTGCTGAGAAAAAACTCATTGTAACCAGCGAAGGATGTTTCAAATACTTCTCTAAAGCCTACGGTGTCCCAAGTGCCTATATCTGGGAAATCAACACTGAAGAAGAAGGAACACCTGACCAAATCAAGACCTTGGTTGAAAAACTTCGCCAAACAAAAACTCCTTCACTCTTTGTAGAATCAAGTGTGGATGACCGTCCAATGAAGACTGTTTCACAAGACACAAACATCCCAATCTACGCACAAATCTTTACTGACTCTATCGCAGAACAAGGTAAAGAAGGCGACAGCTACTACAACATGATGAAATACAATCTTGATAAGATTGCTGAAGGATTGGCAAAATAATACTCTTCGAAAATCAAATTCAAACCACGTCAACGTCGCCTTGCCGTACTCAAGTACAGCCTGCGGCTAGTTTCCTAGTTTGCTCTTTGATTTTCATTGAGTATAAGCCTCTGAAAAACGTCATTCTTTTCCGAATTGACGTTTTTTCTATGCCCATATTTCCGGTCAAATCATTGGAAAATTCCGACTGTTTCAGCTAAAATGGAAGAAAAAAGATTGGAGTATCTTATGGTAACTTTTCTCGGAAATCCTGTGAGCTTTACAGGTAAACAACTACAAGTCGGCGACAAGGCACTTGATTTTTCACTCACTACAACAGACCTTTCTAAAAAATCTCTGGCTGATTTTGATGGCAAGAAAAAAGTTTTGAGTGTCGTGCCTTCTATCGATACAGGTATCTGCTCAACTCAAACGCGTCGTTTTAATGAAGAACTGGCTGGACTGAATAATACGGTTGTCTTGACTGTTTCAATGGACCTCCCTTTTGCCCAAAAACGTTGGTGTGGTGCTGAAGGTATTGAAAATGCCATCATGCTCTCAGACTATTTCGACCATTCCTTTGGACGTGATTATGCCCTCTTAATCAATGAGTGGCACCTCTTGGCACGCGCAGTCTTTGTCCTCGATACTGACAATACGATTCGCTACGTTGAATACGTGGACAATATCAACTCTGAACCAAACTTCGAAGCTGCAATTGCAGCTGCTAAAGAACTAAATTAGAAGCCATTGTGGCAGATAGCTAGAGAAATCTAGCTTTTTTTGATATACTAGATAAAGATATTAGACAAGAGGAAACGAATGACCCCGAATAAAGAAGATTATCTAAAGTGTATTTATGAAATTGGCATAGATTTGCACAAGATTAGCAACAAAGAAATTGCGGCTCGCATGCAAGTCTCTCCCCCTGCCGTAACTGAAATGATTAAACGGATGAAAAGTGAAAACCTCATCCTCAAGGACAAGGAATGCGGTTATTTACTGACTGACCTCGGGCTCAAACTAGTCTCTGAGCTCTACCGTAAACACCGCTTGATTGAAGTTTTTCTAGTCCATCATTTAGACTATACAAGTGACCAGATTCACGAGGAAGCTGAAGTCTTGGAACATACTGTCTCTGACCTATTCGTGGAGAGACTAGAAAAATTGCTTGGCTTCCCCAAGACCTGCCCCCACGGCGGAACCATTCCTGCCAAGGGAGAACTCCTGGTTGAAATTAATAACCTCCCCCTTGCTGATATCAAGGAAGCTGGCGCCTACCGCTTGACTCGAGTGCATGATAGTTTTGACATTCTCAATTATTTGGATAAGCACTCACTTCACATCGGTGATTCGCTCCAAGTCAAGCAGTTTGATGGCTTCAGCAATAGCTTCACTATCTTCAGTAAAAACGAGAATTTACAAGTAAGTATGGATATTGCCAAACAACTCTACGTCGAAAAAATCGACTAATTTCTCAAGCACCCCAACCAACCCTGAAAGTTTAATTTTCAGGGTTTTATTTCTAGCATTTGATTTTGCTTTCATTTAGTTGTAGAATATTTGTTAAAAAAGAAAGATAGTTTAAACTATGAAAAAATCACTAAAAATTTTTGCGACATCCAAATGGTTTGACCTCTTTGGAGTTGCTCTGGTCGTTGGGATTGCGATTGCATCTGGTTACCTCAACTCACGCCTTGATAAATTCGTAGACTGGGGACCATGGACTGCCCTTGTCCCCTTTGGATTGATTTCCGTAACCAACGTTGGGATTTCTATGTTGTCCACTCGTTTCACGGGAAAATTAAGCAAATGGGGAAATTACTTTGGTATTGTTAATACCATTTTGTCTGGTAGCATTGATTATATCCTTGGAAATAAGGCGGCCATTATCACCTATCCTGTCACCTTCCTCATTTATACCTTTGCTATTAAGAAATGGGAAGCTTCGCAAGAAGGCAGACCCAACCAAATGAGCCAAAAACAGCTAAAATTGGCAGCCATCATCATTTCCATCATCGCCTTCCTCTTTGCCTTTGTGACCAACTATATCGGCTATGGGGGCAAGATGAATCTCCTTGCCTATGTAACAACCATTGCCTTTGCACTGTCCCTCATTGCCAATGCTTTTAACGCATTGAAACTAACAACTCAGTGGGGCTTTTGGTTGATTTACAATTTTGTGCAGCTTACAAAGGCTGGTATTCAAGGAAACTTTGCCAATATCGGAAAATACATCTTCTATATCCTCAATGCAATCGGAGCTTTATTTGTCTGGAATGATGAAGAAGTAAGATAATAGAAGAAAACTTAAATAAAAAAACAAGTCGACTTAAGAGAATCTCCCTTCTGCTATTTTTATCATTTTACTTGTAACTCCCATTCTTTTGGAGTAGAATGAAGCTAGATAAAAGAGGGAGGTCATCTTATGAAAAATCTCTTTAGAATCCATTTTATAGCAATTGCAGTCATCGATTTGCTACTATTTGCATTTTTTAGCACTAGACCCGAGACAGCTTTCGACCGGCTCTTGCTCTCTGGTTTTATTTTCCTCCTTACTCAAGGACTCCTGTTATTTCGCTTGCTTGTCCAACTCAAACATCAATTCACTGAGATTTATCCTCAAATCAATAAAAAGATTCGCTTCTACTATTTAGGGGTTCTCTCCATTGATTTTCTATTTTTTGTCCTTTTAGCCTTCGTTAGTTCTCATCGTTTTTCATCTCTTATGCCAATCATCACTGCTTGCCATTCTACTTTATATTATATGACGGCTGACTACCTAAGAGAACACTATCCAGATTTTTACGATAAACACATCTCTTTATGGGAGTGTCTCTAAGGAAAAGGAGGTTTTAGCATGAAAAAAATCATCTTCATCAAAAGCATTCAACTCCTTGTCATTGATGGAATCATGCTGGCATTTTTGACATTTAAAGGGAGGCTTACTTGGGATTGGATTTTGATTTATAGCGGTTGGCTTATACTCAATGAAAATCAAAGAGCAAACTAGGAAGCTAGCCGCAAGCTGTACTTGAGTACGGTAAGGCGACGCTGACGTGGTTTGAATTTGATTTTCGAAGAGTATTATTTTCTTTCATCCTGTACTATTGACCTATCTGTCTAATCAGCTTTGTGACCACTTTAGTCAACTCTATTCCCAGATTAGACCGAGATTCTGGCGCTTTGCCTTACAAATCCTCCTATGGGATAGCCTGATGATTCTCTCCTTGATATGTTTAAGTGGTATCCCACTTTTCCTCCAGGGAACTCTCCTAATCCTAGGACACCTCATCCCTTCCTATCACATAAGCCAAAGTTTGAAAAGAGACTTCCCCAAGGCCTATCAGGAACAGATTTCATTTTGGAGTATTTTATGATAGATGAGAAAAACCAAGCCGGCCGGGCTTGGTCTTTCTTATCTATTTTTAGTATCAAGAATAATGGTAACTGGTCCATCATTAACCAGCTCAACCTGCATGTCCGCACCAAAGATACCTGTCTGAACGGGCACTTCCTGCGCTAATTTTTGATTGAAAGCATCATAGAAGTCTGAGGCCATATCAGGCTTGGCTGCACCTGTAAAAGCTGGACGATTGCCTTTCTTAGTATCTGCAAAGAGAGTAAACTGAGAAATAGAGAGGATTTCTCCTTCAATATCTTTGACAGACAGGTTCATCTTGCCTTCTGCATCTGAAAAAATCCGCATGTTGACAAGCTTTCTCACAGCGTAGTCCAAATCTTCCTCTTGGTCCTCTGGCCCAACACCAACCAGCAATAAAAGCCCCTGATTGATTTTTCCATGAAGCTGACCTTCGATACTCACTTGGGCTTTTTTAACCCGTTGGATAATGATTTTCATAATAGCCTTTCTAGTAAGAACTAGGACAATTAGCCGTTGGTCCGTTTGACAGAATAGACTTCTGGCACGCTCTTAATTTTATCTACAACCGTAGTCAGCGTCGAGAGATTAGCAATGCCAAAGGATACATGGATATTAGCAAACTTCATATCCTTGGTTGGTTGGGCGTTTACTGTTGAGATATTCTTAGTTGTGTTTGAAAGAACTTGAAGAACATCGTTTAAAAGTCCTGTACGGTTGAGGCCATAAATATCGATATGGGCCATATACTCCTTATTTGAGCTAGAGTACTGGTCTTCCCATTCCACATCAAGGAGACGTTGCTCGTAGTTTTCTTGGGCACGCAGGTTCATACAGTCCACACGGTGAATAGCCACACCACGCCCTTTAGTGATATAGCCGACGATGTCATCACCAGGAACAGGATTACAACACTTAGCAATCCGTACTAGGAGACCTGATGCACCTTCAATAACCACACCTCCCTCATGCTTGACCTTGAGGGTTTCTTTATTTTCAACCTTGATCTCGCCACCTTTGACAAGTTCCTCTGCTTCCGCCTTGGCCTTGGCACGCTCTTCCTCACGGCGTTCCTTTTCAGTCAGACGGTTAAAGACGGTAATAGCACCGATTTCTCCAAAACCAATAGCCGCAAAGAGGGATTCTTCTGTCTTGTAACTGGTCTTTTGCAGAACTTGGTCCATGTGACGCTTGTCCATGAATTTATTGGCCACATAGCCGTTTTCTTGGAACTGAGCCATCAGCATCTCACGACCCTTGTTGACAGACAATTCCTTATCTTGGTTTTTAAAGAACTGGCGAATCTTGTTACGAGCCTTGCTGGTCTTAACCATATTGAGCCAGTCACGGCTAGGTCCAAAAGAGTTCGGGTTGGTGACAATTTCAACCTGATCCCCTGTCTTGAGCTTGGTTGTCAAAGGAACCATACGACCATTGACCTTGGCACCAGTTGCTTTTTCCCCGACTTTTGTATGAATTTCGTAGGCAAAGTCAATCGGTCCTGAATCTTTTGGAAGGGAACGAACAGCTCCATCTGGGGTAAAGACGTAAATCTCCTCAGCCAGATAGTTTTCCTTAACTGAATCGACAAATTCCTTGGCATCATCAGCCTGGTCTTGAAGTTCCATCATCTCCTTGATCCAGTTCATCCCAATAGCAGATTCCTTGCTGTTAACCTGCCCCTTAATGCCTTTCTTATAAGCCCAGTGAGCCGCAACCCCGTACTCAGCGACCTCGTGCATTTCCTTGGTCCGAATCTGGAATTCAATCGGCCCTTTTGGCCCATAGACAGTCGTATGGATAGACTGATAACCATTGGCCTTGCGGTTAGCGATATAGTCTTTGAAACGACCTGGCATTGGTTTCCAAAGCTCATGTACATAACCAAGCATGGCATAAACATCACTTTGGGTATCTAAAATACAGCGAATGGCAATCAGGTCATAGATTTCCTCAAAACGTTTTCTCTTATCCTGCATTTTGCGGAAAATCGAGTAAATATGCTTAGGACGACCGTAAATCTTCCCTTTCAAGTGACGATCCGTCGTATATTCCTCTAATTTTGTAACTACCTCATCCACCAAGGCTTCACGCTCTCTGCGTTTTTCCTTCATCATATGGGTAATCTTGTAAAACTCCGTTGGATTAAGATAACGGAAAGATAGGTCTTCCAATTCCCATTTAACGCTAGAAATCCCCAGACGGTGGGCAAGCGGCGCATAGATTTCCATAGTTTCTTTGGAAATACGCTCCTGCTTGTCTTTTCGAAGATGTTTCAGGGTCCGCATATTGTGTAAGCGGTCAGACAGTTTAACCAAGATAACGCGGATGTCCTCAGACATGGCCATGAGCATCTTGCGATGATTTTCAGCCAACTGCTCCTCGATTGATTTGTACTCGACCTTACCAAGCTTGGTAACCCCATCAACGATTACCCGCACGTCAGGGCCAAACTCTCTTTCCAAATCATCCAGAGTCGCTTCTGTATCTTCTACCACGTCATGCAAGAAACCACAAGCTACCGTTACAGCATCCAGCTTGAGCTTAGCTAAAATACCTGCCACTTGGATGGGGTGAATAATATAAGGCTCACCTGATTTGCGATATTGACCACTATGGCATTCCACCGCGTAGACCAAGGCCTTATGGACAAAATGGACATCCTCTTCCGTTAAATATTCTTTGGTTAAAGCGACAACTTCTTCGCCTGTTAAATTCACTTCTTTCGGCATCTCTACTCTCCAATTCTTCCTACCATTTTATCACTTTTTTAAGAATATGAAAACTAGAAAATTCCCTCTCAATCAATCCACATCTCAAAAAACACTGCCAGATTTCTAGCAGTGTTTTGAGTTTTATTTATCTTAGTAAACTGTTCTTTCAGTTTCTACATCGAAGAAGTGGGCTTTGTTCAAATCAAATCCAAGTTCAACTGTTGCACCTGTTTGCAAGTAGTCACGAGCATCAACTTTGGCAACAAATTCATCTTTACCAACTTGGCAGTAAAGGTGAGATTCTGAACCAAGCAATTCTGATACTGAGATAGTAGCTTTGACAACTGATTCTGGGAATGTTTCAAGGAAAGCAGGTTCTGCATTCACGTCTTCTGGACGGATACCGAAGATCAATTCTTTACCTTCGTAACCTTTTTCGCGAAGAACTTTCAATGCTCCTTCTGGAACTTTCAAACGGAAACCGTCTGAAACAATTTCGCTACCAACCAATTTCACATTGATGAAGTTCATAGCTGGGCTTCCGATGAATCCTGCAACGAACTTATTAACTGGGTTTTTATAAACTTCTTGAGGAGTACCGATTTGTTCTACACGTCCGATAGTACCTGTACCAGCAGGGTTCTTAGTTGCTGACATGATAACGATACGGTCTGCAAGTGTCATCGCTTCTGTTTGGTCGTGAGTTACGTAGATAGTTGTAGCTCCGATACGACGGTGGATTTTAGCGATTTCAGCACGCATAGATACACGAAGTTTTGCATCCAAGTTTGACAAAGGTTCGTCCATCAAGAATACTTTTGCATCACGGACAATCGCACGACCCATGGCAACACGTTGACGTTGACCACCTGAAAGGTCAGCAGGTTTACGTTCCAAGAATTCTTTCAATCCAAGGATTTCAGCTGCTTCTTGAACACGTTTGTCGATATCTTCCTTGCTGTATTTACGCAATTTCAAACCGAAAGCCATGTTGTCATAAACAGTCATGTGTGGGTAAAGAGCGTAGTTTTGGAATACCATGGCGATGTCACGGTCTTTTGGAGCGACGTCGTTGACAACCACGCCATCGATAGATGCAGTACCTTCTGTGATGTCTTCAAGACCAGCAATCATACGAAGAGTTGTTGATTTACCACATCCTGAAGGACCTACGAAAACGATAAATTCTTTGTCTTTAATGTCCAAGTTGAAGTCTTCAACTGAGTAGTGTTCGCTATTTGGATATTTTTTATAAATGTTTTTAAGATTCAATTCTACCATGAGGTGAACTCCTTTTGTCTTTTGATAGTTTTATTATAGATGAAAACGCTTTACTTTTCTATGGCAAGGTGACCAAAAAAATAAAAAAGTTCTGTGCAACTTGCACAAAACTTTATAAAATATCTGGTAAAATCAACTGATAACACAAGGTCAGGTCAGTCAATTCCTTCAACTGAAGCCCTGTCAATTCTTCCCATTTATCAATCTTGTATTGAAGAGAATTACGGTGCAGATAGAGTTGCTGGGCTGTTTTTGTTAGAACAGCACTATTTTCCCAAAGAGAGAGAATGATTTCCTGAATCTGATCCTGGTCCAAAATCATCTGGTGTAGACATTCCTTGATTACCTTCAAGTCCACTAGTCTTTCTCCCATACTCCAAAGATAGAGCTGAGAAAAACTATGAACACCTTGGTGACCCTGACGCCACCAAGTTTTGAACAAATCGCGCTCAGCTTTGATTAAGTCTGATAGGGCTTGATTTCCCGTCTGAGACCAAACCTGACCTAACATAATAGATAGACGCAATCCAAAGTCATACTCAACCGCTTCAATCGTATCACTTAAAATAGCTCGTACAGAAGTGTATTTATCTTGCTGAAGCACGAAAACATAATCCTGAGCTCCGACCTGAAGCACTGTCTGACAGTTAGGAAAAAGGGTTCGCATCATATCCAGCCAAGAAACCAGATTTTCCTGCTGAAAATAGGAAAGATGACAATAGGCCAACTGAATCTTTTTAAAAGTTTGTGGTGCCTGCCCTTTACCCTCAATAAGATAGGAATACCAAGGATTGAGCGAACGAGCCTGCTCCTGCTGGGTCAAAAGGGCAACCAACTGCTTTTCACGCTCGCTGAGCTCAGCCTCCTCCAGCAAAATCCACTGCTGAGAAGCTAAAGGGAGTGTGAGATAGCCTTCTTTCTCTACTGGTTGGTCTGAAATCTGAGCTTCAGGAAACCAGTCTTGTAATTCTTTTGCCATCATGTCCTAGCCCTCCACTTTTTGGATGCACCACGAAATCAAGCTCTCAAGCCGTTCCAGATTTTCAGTCATATGGAGATAGCCCATGACTGCTTCAAAACCTGTGGACATACGGTAAGTCACCACATCAGCATTTTTAGCCTTAGTGTGACTATTGGTATTACGACCACGTTTATAGATTTCTTCTTCTTTTTCCGTCAGGACTTGCTCCTCTAACATAAGGGAAATCAGGCGAGCCTGAGCCTTGGCTGAGACATACTTGGTCGCTTCTTGGTGGAGTTTATTGGGCTTGCTCATGCCTTTGAGGATGAGGTGACGACGAATATACATGGAATACACCGCGTCCCCCTCAAAAGCTAACGCAATCCCGTTAATGAGATTGACATCAATCACGTGTCCACCTCACTCCATCTTTGGTGTCAAGGAGCTTAATCCCTTGAGTAGCCAATTGGTCACGAATCTGGTCCGCTGTCGCAAAGTCACGATTGGCACGCGCCTCTTGGCGTTTTTGAATCAAAGCTTCAATCTCTGCATCCAAAACTTCCTCAACAAAGACAATTCCAAAGACCTCTAACATAGCCGCCAGAGCTTCCTTAACACTTGCATCATAATTACCTGAGTTGATCCATTTGGCCATTTCAAAAACAACTGTGATACCGTTGGCAGAGTTGAAATCCTCATCCATAGCGGCTACAAACTTATCTTTAAATGCTTGTAACTCTTGAGCATCTACAGTCCCAGAAAATGGTTGTTCGTAAGTGTTCTTTAGATACTTGAGATTAGTCTCTGCATCACGCACTGCCTTTTCCGTAAAGTTGATAGGCTTACGGTAATGTTGTGTCGCAAAGAAGAAACGAAGCACTTGGCCATCAAGAGTTTTAAGGGCATCGTGTACGGTGATAAAGTTGCCCAAAGACTTAGACATCTTGACATTGTCGATATTGACAAAGCCATTGTGCATCCAGTAGTTAGCAAAGGTCTTGCCTGTTTTGGCTTCTGACTGGGCAATTTCATTGGTATGGTGAGGAAACTCTAGGTCAGCTCCACCACCGTGAATATCAATGGTGTCGCCCAAAATCTCTGTCGACATGACCGAACACTCGATGTGCCAGCCCGGACGACCAGGTCCCCAAGGACTGTCCCAAGAAATCTCACCTGATTTGGCACATTTCCAGAGGGCAAAGTCTACAGGATTTTCCTTACGAGCCGTTTCTTCATCGGTACGACCTGAAGCCCCCAGCTCCAAATCTTCTAAGGTTTTATTAGCCAACTTGGCATAGTTGTGAGATTTTTCCACACGGAAATAGACATCTCCGTGACTCTCGTAGGCAAAGCCTTTTTCAATCAAGTCTTCCACAAAGCGGATGATGTCAGCCATAAACTCCACCACACGCGGATGGCGGGTCGCAGGTTTGACGCCCAAGGCTGTCACATCCTCACGAAAGGCAGCGATGTACTTGTCCGCAACCTCCTGAGGCGTGATGCCCTCTTCCTTGGCACGGTTGATAATCTTATCATCCACATCCGTAAAATTGGAAATATAGGCAACCTCATACCCACGGTACTCAAAATAACGACGAATCGTATCAAAAGCTACCGTCGAACGGGCATTCCCCACGTGGATATAGTTATACACCGTTGGCCCACAAACATACATCTTGACTTTGCCGTCCTCAATCGGGACAAATTCTCGCAAATCACGAGACATGGTGTCGTAAATTTTAATCATACGGTCCACTCCCTTCTCTATTTCTGACTTTTTCGGCTGAAAACCAGCTCTGCAAAAGGGCCAATTTGTCTGCAGCTATCCAGTTGGTAAAAGCGCTGCCCTTCCTCTTGGGTAAAGAGGGGAACCCCCTTCCCCAGGATAAGGGGCGCTATCTGAATAATGAGGTGGTCGAAAAGATCCGCATCCAAGAGCGGTCCTACCAGGGAATTACCACCAATCACAAAGACATTTTTGCCTTTGTCAATCTGGTGAACAAAGTCCACCACATCCCCAGCTACTGGCTGGTAATTGCTGACAGGCAGGTGCCTATCATGCGTAAAGACATAATTTTCCGTAGCTTGATAAAAACTTTCTACATCTTGCAAATCTTGGATTTCCTCAAAAGTCCGCTTGCCCATGATGGTGATATCCATTTGCCTGTAAAAGTCATCATAGCCTGTATCCTCTACAGAACCAAGCTGATGCAGCCAGTCTATCCTGTGCTGGCTGTCTGCCAAGTAGCCATCCATGGTGATACAGCCGTAAAAATATACTGCCATTCTTGTAGTTTCCTTTCTAGTTCTGCTTCGCCTTCATTTAGCGGGATTGACCCAGATGATTCGACCTAAGCTAATCAAAGTATTCAGCAAAATCCTTACTGGACAAGAAAAAGAAACCAGACAACAGCAATTCCAATCTGCAGCAGAACGGTTCATTCTTAAACATTCAAGCGCCTCTCCTGTCTACTTCCTGCTCAAGGTGTCATAGATTTTAATCATAAATCATAATCAGGAAAGCTGAAATCCAAGAACAGTTAGTTTCATCACTAAAAGTTCAAGTAAATTTCAGTCCGAATATCTCTACACTTCGGAATCCCTTGCTCCTTTCTCATTCAGATAAACCACCTGAGTCTGTTTGACAAAACCAATTTTTTCATACAAACGTTTGGCACCTACATTGCTATCTTCCACTGCAATCTGAAATTCCTTGTCATTTTGCTCAATTAGTTGGTTGACAAGGGATTTTGCTAAGTAGCTTCCATAGCCTTTCCCACGTTCAGGTTCAGATATTGCTAACCCGTAGAAGTAATTCGTATTAGTCGATAAATCAACCGTGCAAGTTCCAATAACCTGATCGTCTTTTAATAAAATATATAAGCGACTTTCTGGATCCTTCAGAGCTTCAGCGACATATCTATCCACAATCTCTCTAGTCTCATGTTCCTCTGAGAATGACTGAAATTTTAACTGACTAATTTGATCCTGATACAAACGATCTGCTAACAAAACTTCAAGATTGGAAACATTTGCTAACGGATAAGGTTTTCTATCCTTACCTAACCAAGTTTCTGTCTCTTCATCCTCGACCAATCCCCAGTTGCTGACAAAATCAGGATGATTCTCTAGAAAAATACGTTCTGTCTGAAAAGTTACTGAACGGATAGGGAAAGAAGCCGTTTCTTTCTCAAAAATCGTAAACAATGCACGCGCAATTCCCTGACGGCGATGATTTGGATGGACCAGTATCGTCACTTCTACATCTTGGTCATCTGCATAGACAGTTAATAAACCAACAAGTTCGCCTTTTTCATAATAAAGGAAAAAGGCGGGCATGTTTGGGTCAAAATTAAGCATGTTAGAGAGATAGGGATCACGATAGGTATCATCATAGTTTTGGCAACAGTTAATTAGTTTTTTCGCCTCAGATAACTCCTCTTGGCTTAACTTGTTTCTTGCTTGAATCATATAGCCATCCTCTACAAACCAGACGATCTGTGACTGGCATCTTTAGCCTGCTCGAGTTTATTGACATAGTACTCTCGTTTTTCTTCAACTTCATGAATCATTGGCTCATCCTTCTGTCCATGAACTCGGACGATCTTAGCAGGAATTCCAACCACTGTCACATCACTTGGAACATCTGCAACAACTACTGCTGCTGCACCGACTTTGGCATTTTCACCGATTTCAACGGGTCCAATGACTTGGGCATGAGCAGATATGAGCGCTCCTTTGCGAACGGTAGGATGGCGTTTGCCACAGTCTTTCCCTGTTCCCCCAAGAGTCACCCCATGATAGAGGAGAACTCCCGTCTCAACGATAGCTGTCTCTCCAATCACCAAGCCAGAACCATGGTCGATAAAGACACCTGAATCAATCTGGGCACCTGGATGAATCTCAATCTGAGTCCAAAAGCGCCAAAACTGACTGTGCATACGAGCCAAGAGTTTGAAGCCATGCTTCCAGAGAAAATGCGAAAGACGGTGGGCCGCCAAGGCCTTGACACCTGGATAAGTCAGCAAAACCTCCAAAGTGGTGCGGGCCGCTGGATCATTTTCTTTTACGATATCAATGGTTTCGCGCCACCATCCCATACATTTCTCCTTTTCTTATTCTGAATCTTTTGGTGTTTCTGTAAATTCTTTCTTAGGTTTGTGGTCCTTGTGATGACGTGGTCGATGAGGACGCTCAGACTTCTCACCTTTTTCGTCACGTTCAGGTTTTGGAGGACGAGGAAGAAGGGCCTTCATAGAAGCATCTACACGTCCTTTTTCATCAATCTTGATAACTTTAACATCGACTTCATCACCGATTGCTACCAAGTCTTCGACATTATTGGTACGAGTCCAAGCCATCTCAGAGATATGAACAAGAGCATCTGTCTTGTCAAAGAGGTTAACAAAGGCACCAAATTTCTCGATACGAACGACTTTAGCACGGTAAACTTCATCCACTTTGGCTTCACGGACCAAACCAGCAATGATTTCTTTGGCACGGTTAATAGCATCTTGGTCGCTAGAGTAGATAGACACATTTCCTTCTTCGTCGATATCAATCTTAACGCCTGTTTCGGCGATAATCTTGTCGATGGTTTCTCCACCCTTACCGATGACAATCTTGATTTTGTCCACATCGATCTTGATGGTATCAATTTTCGGAGCAGTTGGAGCCAATTCTGGACGAACTTCTGGAATGGTTGCTTCAATCACATCAAGGATTTCAAAACGCGCTTTCTTGGCTTGGGCAAGAGCCTCAGTCAAGATTTCTGCAGTGATCCCTTGAATCTTAATATCCATTTGAAGGGCTGTAATCCCGTCACGAGTACCTGCAACCTTAAAGTCCATATCTCCAAAGTGGTCTTCCAAACCTTGGATATCTGTCAAGACTGTGTAATTATTTCCATCTGAGATAAGTCCCATTGCAATACCAGCTACTGGCGCCTTGATTGGCACTCCACCAGCCATAAGGGCAAGAGTTCCCGCACAGATAGAAGCTTGAGATGAAGAACCATTTGATTCCAAGACTTCTGCTACCAAACGGATAGCATATGGGAATTCTTCCAAACTTGGCAAGACTTGAGCAAGAGCACGCTCACCAAGAGCACCGTGACCGATTTCACGACGACCAGGTGCACCGTAGCGTCCAGTTTCCCCTACAGAGTATTGAGGGAAGTTATAATGGTGCATAAAGCGTTTCTTATACTCTGGATCCAAACCATCAATAATTTGAGTTTCACCCATCGGAGCCAAGGTCAAGACTGAAAGGGCCTGAGTTTGTCCACGAGTGAAGAGACCAGAACCGTGTACACGAGGAAGGAAGTCAACAACCGCATCCAAAGGACGGATTTCATCAACCTTACGACCATCAGGACGTACCTTATCTTCTGTGATCAAACGGCGCACTTCAGCGTGTTCCATTTGTTCCAAGATTTCAGCCACATCACGCATGATACGGTCAAATTCTTCATGGTCCGCATATTTTTCTTCGTAAACAGCAGTTACTTGGTCTTTGACTGCTTGAGTTGCAGCTTCACGAGCCAATTTTTCTTCTACTTGGACCGCTTTTTGGAGGTCACTGTTGTAGGCTGCTATGATTTCAGCTTGCAATTCCGCATCTACATGAAGCAATTCCACTTCTGCTTTTTCTTTACCGACTGCCGCAACGATTTCTTCTTGGAAGGCAATCAATTCTTTGACTGCTTCGTGCCCTTTGAGTAAGGCTTCCAACATGATTTCTTCTGACAATTCTTTTGCACCAGACTCAACCATGTTGATAGCGTGTTTGGTACCAGCTACTGTCAATTCAAGGAGAGATTGCTCTGCTTGTTCTTGACTTGGATTGATGATGATTTGACCATCTACATAGCCCACCTGTACACCAGCGATAGGCCCGTCAAACGGAATATCTGAGATAGAAAGCGCCAAAGATGAACCAAACATAGCTGCCATTGGTGCAGAGGCATTTTCATCATAAGAAAGCACCGTGTTGATGACTTGCACTTCATTACGGAAACCTTCCGCAAACATTGGACGGATCGGGCGGTCAATCAAACGCGCTGTCAAAGTTGCATCTGTTGAAGGACGTCCTTCACGTTTCATAAAGCCACCAGGAAACTTCCCAGCCGCATACATTTTTTCTTCGTAGTTGACTTGGAGCGGGAAAAAATCCCCAGTTGCCATTTTCTTAGACATAACGGCTGCAGTCAAGACCGTTGACTCACCGTAACGAACGACAACAGAGCCATTTGCTTGCTTAGCAACCTGACCAGTCTCTACAATTAACTCACGACCCGCAAAAGTCGTTTGAAACACTTGTTTTGTCATTTTAATCCCCTTTGGATTGATGAAATTATACGCCTTGCCTACAAAGATCAAGATACCAAGGACGTCAAAAGCAAAGTAAAAATAGGAAACTGACGAAGTCTTCGATGAAGACAAGACAGTTTATCTTTTTTACACAGCTTTTCGGCCGGGTTCAATTACACAAGATACAAATCATTAGAAAGGTTTGATACTAAAGTATCTAAACCTTTCACGCTAATCGCTATCGGGCGATTAGCTAAATGCTTTACTAACTCCCTCGTCAAATAATATCGATTTGACTCGCTCGTGTCGCTAAATCTTGCAGTTTGAATGCATTGTATTATTTAATACCCTCATCTTTGTATCAAGTACGTACAGAGTCTATTTTATCATATTTTTCTTAAAAAGTGCGGTCTTTACCATTAAAAAGGAACCATCCCCCTCACCTGAGAAGAATGGTTTACTTTTTATTATCCTAGAGACTGATGATTAAACAAGGCATGGGTTGCTTGGTGGATGTATTTTGCTGTTTCTGCATTGTTCATGGTGTAGAGATGCACTCCAGCAACATCTTGAGTTACCAAGTCCACGATTTGGTCCACTGCATAGGCAAGTCCTGCTGCTCTGAGCGACTCAGGGTCATGCTCATACTTGTCTAAGATAGCTTTAAATTTACGTGGAAGATGGATATTCTCACAAGTCTCCAAGAGGCGAAGAGCTTGATTTCGATTCAGAATTGGCATAATCCCTGCATGAATAGGAACATCAATCCCAGCCAAGATGCACTTGTCTTGGAAATCATAGAAGCGCTCATTGTCAAAGAAAAGCTGAGTTACAAGGCTCGAACAGCCTGCATCTACTTTCTTCTTAAGATTTTGGATATCTGAAATCTGATTTGGTGAATCCGGATGCCCTTCTGGATAGCATGCTCCGATAATATCAAAGTGAGGAGCTTGTTCCTTGATGAACTCAATCAAGTCAGTTGCATAACGAAAATCCTTTTGAGGTTCCACATCAGGAATAATATCCCCACGAAGAGCCAAGATTTTCTGCACCCCAACCTTGTCCAAGTCAGCAATAGTTTCAGCCACCTTGTCCTTAGTCAAATAGATGGCTGGCAAGTGAGCAATAGTCGGAATCGCCAAGTCATTTTGGATAAAGTCAGCCAAACGAACCGTCGTTTCCTTGATATTAAACTTATTATTGCTGGCAGTTACACTGATAAAGTGAGGAGCCAACTCCTGCATGTCCTGCAAGGATGAAATAATTTTATCATTACCCACTGCTGGGTTTGGAGGGAACACTTCAAATGAGAGTGACGGTGTTTGGCGTGACATAGTCCTTATCCTTTTCTTTTTGATTTCATTTTGAACAACCGTTGTAGGGAGAAATCTAATCTTACAATTTCTCACGCGCAGCTTTAGCTGCTTCAACTAGGCGGATCAAGCTTTCTTTTGTTTCTGGAATACCACGTGTTTTCAAACCACAGTCAGGGTTGATCCAAACTTTCTTGCTTGGCACTTTAGCAAGGATAGCTTCGATTGTGTTGTCGATTTCGCCTTCATTTGGCACACGAGGTGAGTGGATATCGTAAACCCCAGGTCCCACTTCAGTTTGGAAGTTTTTCGCTTTGAGTTCGTCCAAGATTTCAAGGTTTGAACGACTAGCCTCAAATGAGATAACGTCTGCATCCATGTTGTCGATAGCTGGGATGATATCTGTAAATTCTGAGTAACACATGTGAGTGTGGATTTGTGTATCTGGCGCTACTGTTGAGTGTACCAAGCGGAAGGCAGGAATTGCCCAGTCAAGGTAGTCTTCATACCAGTCGCTACGACGGAGTGGCAATTTCTCACGAAGAGCAGCCTCGTCGATTTGGATGATTTTCACACCAGCAGCTTCAAGATCAAGCACTTCATCCTTGATAGCAAGGGCGATTTGAAGAGTAGAATCCTTGATAGAGATGTCTTCACGTGGGAATGACCAGTTAAGAATTGTAACAGGTCCAGTCAACATACCTTTAACAGGTTTGTTTGTACGGCTTTGTGCATAGCTAGACCATTTAACAGTGATAGGGTTAAGACGAGTGACATCACCCCAGATGATTGGTGGTTTAACCCCACGCATACCGTATGATTGAACCCAACCATTTTTAGAGAAGAGGTAGCCTGACAAGTTTTGACCGAAGTACTCAACCATGTCATTACGCTCAAATTCACCGTGAACAAGGACATCAAAGTCGATATCTTCTTGCCATTTGATCCATTCATCGATCGTTTCAGCAAGGAAAGCATCGTACTCTTCTTGAGACAATTCACCTTTACGGTAAGCCAAACGCTTCGCACGAACTTCCTTAGTTTGAGGGAATGAACCGATAGTTGTTGTTGGAAGAGCTGGAAGTTTGAAAGCTTCTTCTTGGATAGCTTCACGTTCTGCAAAGGCTGGCAAACGAGTGTAGTCAGCGTCTGTCAAGCCAGCGATACGCGCACGAAGTTCAGCATTTTCACCAACACGTTCAGTCGCAAAGAGTTCTTTATTAGCAGCAAGTGCTTCTTCACCTTGACCATTGCGGATAGCATCCAAGTCACGAATCTCATCCAATTTTTCAACTGCAAAGGCAAAGTGGTTCAAGATAGCTGGTTCAAATTCCTCATTAGCTGTTGTAAATGGCACATGAAGAAGTGAGCATGAGCTTGTCAAGACAATGTTTTCAGCTGGAATTTGTTCAAGAACAGCTAAGCTCTTTTCGTAGTTGTTGCGCCAGATGTTTTTACCATTGACAATACCTGCATAAAGAGTCTTGTCAGCTGGGAAACCACCTTTAACGAGTTCAAGAGTTTTCTTACCTTCAACGAAGTCAAGACCGATAGCATCTACTGGCAAGGTCACAAGGTCAGCGTAAACGTCACGAACGTCTCCGAAGTAAGTTTGAAGCAAGACTTCAAGACCTTTTTTGTCAGCCAAGAGTTTGTTGTAAAGGTTCAAGAAGAGGGCTTTTTCTTCAGCTGTCAAATCTTTTACAAGAGCAGCTTCGTCGAGTTGGATACGAGTCGCACCAAGTTCTGCCAATTTAGCAAAAACTTCTTGGTAAGCAGCAACTAAGCTGTCTACGAAGTCTTCTGCTTTCACGCCTTCTTCAAAGTCTGACAATTGAAGGAAAGTGAATGGACCTACAAGAACAGGACGAGTGTTGAGACCAAGTTCTTTTGCTTCTTGGAACTCATCGAAGATCTTGTGACCTGCAAGTTTAACTTGAGTGTCTTTTTCAAATTTAGGAACGATGTAGTGGTAGTTGGTGTTGAACCATTTCTTCATTGGGAGCGCGCGAACGTCCCCTTTTTCTCCTTGGTAACCACGACCCAAAGCGAAGTAGCGCTCAAGGTCAGACAAGTCCAAGTTTTGAACTGAAGCAGGTACCACGTTGAAAAGGAAAGCAGCATCTAGGAAGTTGTCATAGTGAGAAAAATCATTTGATGGAATTTCAGTGATGCCTTTTTCTTTGACAATGTTCCAGTGTTTAGCACGCAAGTCTTTTGCGGCTGCAAGGAGTTCTTCTTCTGAGATTTCTTTTCTAAAATATTTTTCAGTTGTAAATTTTAATTCGCGGAATTCGCCCAAACGAGGGAAACCGATGATTGTAGTTGACATGATGTGTCCTCCAAAATTTGTTGTTGAAACTATCTTAACAGAAAAGAAATCATCTGTATAATTGTAAAAAATTAGGCTTTGATATAGTTTGAAACTATATCTCTGTTTTAAACAAAAGAAAAAGACTTGAGACAAATGCCTCAAATCCTTTGTGTAGCTTGTTTTATAGCTTTATTTCAGTTAGACGGTTCAAACGCGTTATTAGTAACTCTTATAAGTGACTATGGCTTGTTATTAGAAAAGACTATATGTTGATTCCCTTCTCTCGGAGATTTTCCAGGCACTCCTCATAGTAGGTAGCATCATGCTCACTATAGATAGGACTTTTCATCTTTTCCTCTACTAAGTCTTGATAAGGAGGGCAGGTCTTACCTCGGTAGTTCTTGTCCAGCCACTCTTGACTTACCTTATAGCCATGGTTAGCCATCTCCTCCATGATCAAGCGATGATAGGCATAGAGACAATAGGGCGAGTGAGTAAAGACATAGTCCACCGTCGCATGCTTTCTACCCCAGCCATTGCCACGTAGAGCGCAACACTCTCGATGCTGCCCCAAGAGTTGAGGACGGGGAAGTTGTGAAATCAAAGCCTCATGCCAAAGTCTCATGGGCGTCTCCTTTCAGTAAAGTCGAATGTTGCAAGTATGTATTTGGGTAACGTTCAAGTAAATCTCTCGTCTTAACAATTAAGTCTTCTTTGGTGGCATGGCCAGAGTGATAACGCTCCAGTAAAAACATATAGTCCTTGAGCTCGGCATCTGTCGCTTTCTTTTTAAAATAGCCCCAAATATGCTGAAAGGCATTGCAAACCTGACCCCTATGTTCTGGAATATGGCAAGCACGGTCAATCATCTCTTGAACCTGACTCACCTCCACCTGTTCATTCTTCAAGTATTGGCGAATCTCATTGTAAATATTGCTAGAATGACTCAAAACGAGCTATTTGTTTCTAGCCCAGAGTTGTTGGCACTGGGATTTTTGGTTAGTTTGTTCCATGTTTCTCCTTGCTTTCTATAAGTTTCCAGGAAATATGGAAACAAAGCTGTATTTTAATTTCTTTCAAAAAATGTATTATTTCTATTTTATCATATTTCAAGAAAAACCACTCGAACTAGGGAGGACGAGTGGGATATAAACTATTTTTAAAATATGATTTTATAATTGCATTCTATAAATTCATTTATTTTTTGACTTTATTAAGGTAGTAGCTCTTTGTTCATACGGTCCTTATCATCACTCTTTACGAATACAATATTTCGTTTACCTGTTAACTCTATCAGTTTTTCCTTCCCAAGGATGATTGCGAGATTCTTAATAATTGAACGTTTAGCTGGTTCATCAAAGTAAGTAAAAATAAATCGATATATATACATTATATTCTGTTCTGATTCAGCCTCTACCAATTCAAAACATTTTTGAAATATTTCTTTATCTAAGGGATCAACCGAGTGGCCATAAATAATGATATTTGTTAATTGCAACTTAGACACTCCCTCATTTGAATACTTGTCCTTTGGTTTAAAAAATTTTTCAAAATCATTTCCCGTTTCTTTTACTACTCTTTGATAATATTTCTGGTAGGGAATTAAATCACTGTTAACATCATTTTCTTTATCCTCAATTCCAAAAACCATAGTATTGATGCGACTGAAAGTTCTATCTATATCAATTCGGCCATGTACGAAATGAGTTTTCTTCTCAGAAGTTCCGTAGAGATGACCTGATGTGTTGGTATAATTAAAATTTAGAACAGAGGAATTTGATAAATCCGATATTGCATCTAGAGCTGTTGACCTTGCTTCAATCCCCCTAACTTCAAAATCTAAGTAATCTTGATACGACAGATAAATTTCTAATAACTCAATTAATAAATCAAGTTGATCAAGAAATAACTCATCAAGTTTCTCTATTAGTAGCTCTTTTTGTTTATTATCAAACTCTATCTGACCAAAATTCTCCGCAATCACTTTAACAACATAATATTTTGCAATATAATTACTTCTATCTAATAAAACATTATCAAATTCAAGAGTATCAAAATAGTCAATACTTTCAAATAATACATCACTGTTGTTTTTAAAATATATAATAGCATCTAAAAGTCTTGAAATAATGAGTTCAATATTCGACCAATTTATCCCTAGAGTTTCTTCGTTTTCATTAATAAATCTCAAATACAAATTATTCTTGTATTTCTCAATCCTTATATTTTTAACTTCTAGAAACTCTAACAGTCCCTCAGAAGGGCTAGAAAATAATTGTTTTTCAAACTCAATAAAATCTGTATACTTTGTTTTTCGCCCCATTGCAATATCAAAACCATTACCTAGAATTAAAATTGTATCTACCATGAATTTTTCTCCTCTACATTATAGATAATTACCAAAATTATACCACGAATCCACCAAAAAAACGCCTTTAGATATGTACTGACCCCAAAAAGTTAGACAATTAATTTATCCAAAGGATTTAGTTCTGTATTGTACAGGACTGAGTCCTTTTAGTTTTACCTTAATTCGTTTATTGTTGTAGTAATCAATATAGTCAACAATGGCTTGTTCCAATTGATTAAGTGATTTAAAGGTTTTCTCATAACCATAAAACATCTCCGATTTCAGAATGCCAAAGAAAGATTCCATCATACCGTTGTCTGGACTGTTACCTTTACGTGACATGGATGCTTGAATTCCCTTACTCTCTAGGAACTGATGATAAAAATCGTGTTGATATTGCCAGCCTTGGTCACTATGGAGAATTGTATTTTCGTAGTGCTTCTCTGTGAATGCCTGTTCCAACATTGTTTTTACTTGTTCTAAGTTGGGTGAAGTTGAAAGATTATAGGCGATAATTTCACTATTAAAGCCATCTAAAACTGGTGATAAGTAAAGCTTTTGAGCACTTGCTGGAATGGAAAATTCTGTCACGTCTGTGTAGCACTTTTCTATTGGTTTGGCTGCTTCAAATTGGCGTTGAATGAGGTTATCTGCTTTCTTGCCAACGTCTCCTTTATGAGAAGAATATTTTCGTTTCTGTCGCATTTTAGCTTGTAAATTGAGTACTTTCATCAAGCGTTGAACTCTTTTCTGATTTACCAGATAACCACGATTTCTTAGTTCTAAATGAACCCGACGATAACCATAATTTCCCTTGTGTTCGATAAAAATGGATTGAATTTCAGCTTTAAGTTCTTGGTCCTTATCTGGTTTATCTAGCTGTTTCAAGTGATAGTAGTAGGTTGAACGAGCTAGTTTAATGGCTTTTAGAAGAATATCTAACGAAAACTCAGTCATTAATTCTTGAACAATTTCTGTCTTTCTTCTTTCTCTTTTTCCTCCTTCAATCGGAGTTCTCTTAACTTTTTTAGGACGGCATTCTCCGCTCTCAGATACTCATTTTCTGCTTGAAGACGTTCTAATTCTGTCCTCTCTTCAGGTCTCGTTTTTGGCTTACGTCCCATTTTAGGTGCTCTCCCTCTTGTTTTCTCAACAATAGTATACCCGTTTTTCTTGTATTGTGCTAGCCAATTAAGAAGTATCGTACGACTCGGGAGGCCGTATTCAAGAGAAACTCTATCTTTAGTCCAGCATTCATGTAAGACTTTATGAATCATTTCTTGTTTTAAATCAGGAGAATAGTAACGATTTTTTCCTTTTTTGACGAACTCTATTCCGTAACGATCAATCAATTTAATCATGTACCTAATATTAGAATTGTTTATCCCAAATTTATTTGAAAGCTTCTCTATGCTATATCCTTGTTTTCTAAGTTCATAGATTTGAACTTTATCATCATAAGTTAATTTCATAATAAAAACACCCCAAAAGTTAGATTTTTTCTGTCTAACTTTTGGGGTGCAGTTCAATAATAATATATCTAAAGACGTTTATTTTTATCCTGTTACTGTTATTGTTTCATCTACTTCAACTTTCATATCTTTCTTACCTGAACCAGTTAATCTTCGTTTGCTGTCTCGGATGCCATTGAGTTCCTTGAGGAGTTGAGTCAGGTGTTCCTTTTCAGGATAGGCTTCTGCACTAGCTGCGGTATAGCGCATAAAGAGGTCGTAGCTGGTTGAAAGTTCGGTACGGAGCTGTCTGGTCTTGCCAACTTCCTTGGCAGACTTAGAAGCACGCGCGTTACTCTCCACTTGATCATATTCCTATTGAGCATTAGCCACCGCCGTCAGCATAGGTGTCAGTCCTAGACTAGTAACTGCCTCATGATAGGGTGTGTCAGTAATTACTTTGAGGATACTCTGAATTTCTGATTCTACTGTATCCCATTAAACTATTTTTACCTTCAACATAAACCTGATAGCTTTACGATGAGCTACATCTAAAATCCCATATAAGCTATATCCAGACTCCACAAAAGCAATCAAATCCCCTTTCTCCTCCAAAATATGGTATAGTAGAGTTATACTATCTATGAGGAGTCTACATGTCACAGGATAAACAAATGAAAGCTGTTTCTCCCCTTCTACAGCAAGTTATCAACATCTCATCGATTGTCGGCGGGGTTGGGAGTTTGATTTTCTGTATTTGGGCTTATCAGGCTGGGATTTTACAGTCTAAGGAAACCCTCTCTGCCTTTATCCAGCAGGCAGGCATCTGGGGGCCACCTCTCTTTATCTTTTTACAGATTTTACAGACTGTCGTCCCTATCATTCCTGGGGCCTTGACCTCGGTAGCTGGGGTCTTTATCTACGGCCACATCATCGGGACAATCTACAACTATATCGGCATTGTCATTGGCTGTGCCATTATCTTTTATCTGGTGCGCCTCTATGGGGCTGCCTTTGTTCAGTCTGTCGTCAGCAAGCGCACCTATGACAAGTACATCGGCTGGTTGGATAAGGGCAATCGTTTTGACCGTTTCTTTATCTTTATGATGATTTGGCCCATTAGTCCAGCTGACTTTCTCTGTATGCTGGCTGCCCTGACCAAGATGAGTTTCAAGCGCTATATGACCATCATCATTCTGACCAAACCATTTACTCTCGTGGTTTATACCTACGGTCTGACCTATATTATCGACTTCTTCTGGCAAATGCTTTGACATGTAAAAAATCCGTTTGGTTTCCCAAGCGGATTTTGTGCTTTATTTTGAAACTTCTTTTGCAAGGACAAAGTTCCCAAGTGTGGCAGAACCATTTCCTGCGACTGCTGGTGTCACGATGTATTCACGCACATCTGGTACTGGTAGGTAGCCGTTGAGAAGAGATGTAAATTTCTCACGGACGCGATCCAGCATGTGTTGTTGAGCCATGACCCCTCCACCAAAGACAATCACGTCTGGGCGGAAAGTCACTGTCGCATTAACCGCAGCTTGAGCGATATAGTAGGCTTGGACATCCCAAACAGGGTTGTTGAGTTCAATGTTTTCCCCACGTACACCTGTACGAGCTTCCAAACTTGGACCAGCTGCATAGCCTTCCAAACATCCCTTATGGAAAGGACAAACACCCTTAAACTCTTTTTCAATATCCATTGGGTGTCTAGCAACATAATAATGACCCATCTCAGGGTGACCCACACCACCGATAAACTCACCACGTTGGATGACACCTGCACCGATACCTGTACCGATTGTGTAGTAAACCAAGTTTTCGATACGACCACCAGCATTATTACGGGCAACCACTTCACCATAAGCAGAGCTATTTACGTCTGTTGTGAAGTACATAGGCACGTTTAAGGCGCGACGAAGGGCACCAAGCAAGTCCACATTTGCCCAGTTTGGTTTTGGAGTCGTCGTGATAAAGCCATAAGTTTTTGAGTTTTTATCAATATCAATCGGACCAAATGAACCAACTGCAAGACCAGCAAGGTTATCGAATTTCGAGAAGAACTCGATGGTTTTATCGATTGTTTCGATTGGAGTTGTTGTTGGAAATTGTGTTTTTTCTACAACGTTAAAGTTTTCATCACCGACAGCACAGACAAACTTTGTACCGCCCGCTTCCAAGCTTCCATATAATTTTGTCATGATAAACCTCTTGTTTTTATTTTCTTTATTATAGCATATTTCGAAAGTCTAAATTTCTCTATTTTTTAGATTTTCCTCTGTAAATCTTACCATTCAAGCAAAAACGAACAAACATGTCATTTGTTCGTTTTCACATTAGAGAGGATTGATTAGATTTTCACTTCGATCACAGCATCCCCCTTCGCAACTGATCCAGAAGCAACTGGATTTACAGAAGCAAAGTCTGCAGTGTTTGTTACGATAACCATAGTTGTGTTATCTAGACCTGCAGCAGCAATCTTAGCTGAATCAAATGTTCCAAGAACATCTCCGGCTTTAACCTTGTCACCTTGAGCAACTTTATGGTTGAAGCCTTCACCGTTCATTGAAACAGTGTCGATACCAACGTGGATCAAGATTTCAGCACCGTTAGCTGTTCTCAAACCATACGCATGGCCAGTTGGGAAGACGATTGTCACTTCAGCATCAGCTGGTGCATAAACAACGTCTTGGCTAGGTTTCACAGCGATACCTTGTCCCATAGCTCCGCTTGAGAAGACTGGGTCATTTACATTTGAAAGAGCAACAACATCACCAACGATTGGAGTTTGGATTGTTTCGTTTTGAAGGGCTGCTGGAATTTCCTCATTTCCCTCTGTAGCTTCTTCAGAAGATGTTTCTTCTACCACTTCTGTTTCTTCTTTGTAGCCAAAAGCATAAGTCAATCCGAAACCAAGAGCAGTTGTTACTAGAACCATAAAGATATACTTGAGAAGTTGACCATTTATGTAGAGAAGTGTTCCAGGAATGATAGTAATGCCAAAACTAGTACCTGCCAAACCTAGGATGTTCGCTAACCAACCACCAGCAGCACCAGCGATAAGTCCCATGATAAACGGTTTACCATAGCGAAGATTAATACCAAAAATAGCTGGTTCAGTGATACCAAGCCCAGCAGAAAGTGCAGCTGGGAAGGCAAGAGCTTTAATTTTTGGATTCTTTGTTTTCACACCAACAGCAAGGGTTGCTCCAAGTTGAGCAGTCATAGCCGCTGTAATAATAGCATTAAGAGGATCTGAACCTGTAGAAGTTACTAAGTTAGATTCTAATAAGTTGAAGATATGGTGGACACCTGTAACGACGATGACCTGATGAACACCACCAAGGATTAATCCACCTAGACCCATTGGGAGACTGAGCAACCAAACAGTAGCGATTTTAACGTAGCTTTCAACTTCATGGAATACAGGTCCAATGACAAACAAGGCCAAAATAGACATCACCAAGAAAGTCAAGAATGGTACAAGGAGTAAGTCTAATACATCTGGGATACGCTTACGTAACCACTTTTCGAGCTTCGCACCGGTCAATCCGACGAAGAAAGCTGGTAAAACTGAGTTTTGATAACCTACAACCTTGATAAAACCAAAGAACATAATTGGCTGAGCATCACCAGAAGCAACAGCCCAAGCATTTGGTAAGGCTGAGTTAACCATCATCAACCCTAGAACCAGACCAATTAAAGGATTCCCACCGAATACACGGAAGGCTGACCAACAGATCAAAGCTGGGAAGAAGGCGAAGGCTGTATCCGTCAATACAACTGAATAAGTATAGAAGTTTGTTGCTTTAAAAGCTTCCGCAGTTGTTCCAAACAAAGCCAAAACTTGATCTTGAACAATAGCTCCACGAATTCCCATAAACAAACCAGTAGCAACGATTGCTGGCAAAAGTGGTACAAAGACGTCACCAAAAGTACGGATGGCACGTTGGAACCAGTTTCCTTGTTTAGCAGCTTCTGCTTTCAGGTCTTCTTTAGAAGATGTTGGCAAACCAAGTGCAACCACTTCGTCGTACATCTTGTTTACTGTACCAGTACCAAAGATGATTTGGTATTGACCTGAGTTAAAGAAAGCCCCTTGAACTTTATCCAAGTTCTCAATCACTTCCTTCTTGATTTTCCCTTCATCTTTGACCATGACGCGTAGACGGGTCGCACAGTGAGCTACACTGTTAACATTCTCACGTCCGCCAAGGGCTTCGATGACTTTTTTTGCAATTTCTGTATTGGTCATTTGCAAAAATCTCCTTATAAAAAATTTGTTCTTATTTGAAAGCGATTTATTCGCCCTACGAGTATTATTTTATCATGTTTTAGAAATATGTCAAGCGTTTTGCAGAAAAAATATTCTATCCACTTAGTAAGCATGCTTTAGATTGATTGATTTTGACTGTTTTATCAGGTATTCCTTGAAAAAATAAGTTTAAAATCTTATTTAAAAGGGTTTTGTTTCATTCTCTTTCATATTTTCTTGAAAAGTTGATTGATTTCCTGCATTTATTTTGTGACAAACGTTTGACAGTTTTTTCTTTTTTTTAACATAAAAGGCTTGCTTTTTTTTCCGAAAACGGTTACTATTAAAAGTGATAAGATTTTTGGAGGAATGAATGAATGAAATGGACAACTGAGCGTCGTTACAGACTTTATCAAGATTGGACGCAAGAAGAAATTCAACATATAAAAGAAAATATGGCACAATCTCCATGGCATACTCATTACCATGTTGAGCCAAAAACAGGACTCCTAAACGACCCAAATGGCTTTTCTTACTTTGATGGAAAGTGGATTGTTTTTTATCAGAACTTTCCTTTTGGTGCAGCCCATGGTTTGAAATCTTGGGTTCAATTGGAAAGTGAGGACTTGGTTCATTTCACAGAAACTGGAGTCAAAGTTTTGCCTGACACTCCATTAGATAGCCACGGTGCCTACTCTGGTTCTGCCATGCAGTTTGGCGATAACTTATTCCTATTTTATACAGGAAATGTCCGCGATGAAAATTGGATCCGTCACCCATACCAGATTGGGGCTTTGATGGATAAAGAAGGCAGGATTACCAAGATTGACGAAATCTTGATTGACCAGCCAGCTGACTCTACTGACCACTTCCGTGATCCGCAAATTTTTAACTTTAAAGGTCAATACTATGCCATCGTTGGTGGTCAGGATTTGGAGAAAAAAGGCTTCGTCCGTCTCTACAAGGCTGCCGATAATGACTACACAAACTGGCAAGCAGTTGGTAACCTTGATTTTGCTAACGACCGCACTGCCTACATGATGGAATGCCCAAATCTGGTCTTTGTAGGGGATCAACCTGTCCTTCTCTACTGCCCACAAGGATTGGATAAAAAAGTTCTAGACTACGACAATATCTATCCAAATATGTATAAGATTGGGGCTTCCTTTGACCCTGAAAATGCCAAAATGGTGGATGTATCTGAACTTCAAAACATGGATTATGGTTTCGAAGCCTATGCAACTCAAGCCTTCAACGCTCCTGATGGACGTGCTCTAGCTGTTAGCTGGCTTGGTTTACCTGATGTTTCATATCCATCTGACCGTTTTGACCACCAAGGAACCTTCTCTTTGGTCAAGGAACTCACTATCAAAGACGGCAAGCTCCACCAATACCCAGTCGCAGCTATCAAGGACCTTCGTGCCTCTGAAGAAGCCTTCTCAAACCGTACCCAAACCAAGAACACGTACGAACTCGAACTCAACTTGGCAGCTAATAGCCAGAGCGAAATTGTCCTACTTGCTGATAAAGAAGGTAAGGGACTTTCAATCAACTTTGACCTTGTAAATGGTCAAGTGACAGTGGATCGTAGCCAGGCTGGAGAACAGTATGCTCAAGAATTTGGAACAACTCGTTCTTGCTCTATCGATAATCAAGCTACTACTGCTACGATTTTCATCGATAACTCTGTCTTTGAAATTTTCATCAATAAAGGAGAAAAAGTATTTTCCGGTCGTGTCTTCCCACATGCGGACCAAAATGGTATCCTGATCAAATCTGGAAATCCAACTGGAACTTACTATGAATTAGATTATGGTCGCAAAACTAACTGATGTCGCTAAACTTGCAGGCGTCAGCCCTACTACCGTTTCTCGGGTTATCAATAAAAAAGGTTATCTCTCTGAGAAAACCATCCAAAAAGTCAATGAAGCCATGCGGGAATTGGGCTATAAACCCAACAACCTGGCTCGTAGTTTGCAAGGAAAATCAGCTAAGTTAATCGGTTTGATTTTCCCCAATATTTCCAATGTTTTCTATGCAGAATTGATTGATAAGCTGGAACACCAGCTCTTCAAAAATGGTTACAAGACCATCATCTGCAACAGTGAGCACGATTCTGAGAAGGAACGTGAATACATCGAAATGTTGGAAGCCAATCAGGTGGACGGCATCATTTCTGGTAGTCATAACTTGGGAATTGAAGACTACAATCGCGTGACAGCACCGATTATTTCCTTTGACCGAAATCTGTCACCAGATATTCCTGTCGTTTCCTCTGACAACTATGCCGGTGGAGTTCTGGCGGCCCAGACCTTGGTTAAGACAGGTGCCCAATCTATCATCATGATTACAGGGAATGACAATTCCAATTCGCCAACTGGACTACGCCACGCCGGCTTTGCCTCTGTACTCCCCAAAGCTCCTATTATCAATGTTTCCAGTGACTTTTCTCCCGTCAGAAAAGAAATGGAAATCAAGAATATCTTGACTCGACAAAAGCCAGATGCCATCTTTGCTTCAGATGACTTGACAGCCATTCTGGTTATTAAAATCGCTCAAGAACTGGGCATTTCTGTCCCTGAGGAGCTCAAGGTCATCGGTTACGATGGTACCTACTTTATCGAAAATTACTATCCTCAATTGGCTACTATCAAGCAACCTCTGGAAGAAATTGCCTGCCTCACTGTTGACCTCCTCTTGCAGAAGATTGAAGGCAAGGAAGTCGCAACAACTGGTTACTTCTTACCAGTTACTCTTTTACCAGGAAAAAGTATATAAGCACAAGAAAACTCAGACTGGTTCGTCTGAGTTTTTTTATGATCTTAAGTTTTCTAGATAGCGCTGGGCTGTCTCTAGGTTAAAGGTTTTATCTGCGATGAGGCGCTCGACTAGGGGAGCTACCTCGGATTCACTAGCACCTGCTAGGAGAGCCAAGGATTTGGCCTGCAATTTCATGTGTCCTTGCTGGATTCCTGTACTTACCAAAGCTTTCAGGGCCGCAAAATTTTGGGCTAGCCCGATAGAAACGATAAGCTGGGCTAATTCTTTGGCAGAAGGATTTCCCAGTAGCTCATGACTGAGGGCTACACGAGGGTTAAGACCGATAGAGCCACCCTTGGTCGCTACAGGCATAGGTAAGGTCATCTCACCGACCAATTCTTCTCTTTCCATGTCCAGCGTCCAGCTACTAAGACCTTGGTAGCGTCCATCTCGACTGGCAAAAGCATGGGCCCCTGCTTCAATGGCACGCCAGTCATTACCAGTGGCGATTAAAATGGCATCTATACCATTAAAAATCCCTTTATTATGAGTAGCAGCTCGATAAGGATCAGCCTGCGCAAACTGGCTAGCCAAAGCAATTTTCTCCGCATTTTCTCGTCCTTGATCCTTTTGGCGACTCAAATAGCGAAAGGCGATGCGACAGCTAGCTGTCACTAGAGAATCAGTCGCATAATTAGACAGGATTCCCATGAGACTTTGTCCTTGACTAAGTTCTTCTAAGACAGGTTTCAAGGCTTCCAGCATGGTGTTGAGCATATTGGCTCCCATGGCTTCCTGGGTATCGACATGGAGATAAACAACGAGAAAGTCAGTTTCACCTTTAATCTGCTCGACATGCAAATCACGTGCCCCACCTCCTCGTTTAACGATAGAAGGATAGGCTTGATTAGCAAGCTCCAAGAGCTCAGCCTTCTTGCTGGCAATCTTCTCTTGCGCTTGTTCAGGATCAGCAACTTGATAAAGGGCCACCTGCCCAATCATCTGACGCTCATGGACTTGTGCGGTAAAACCTCCTGCACGCTTGATGATTTTACTTGCATAGCTGACCGCAGCAACCACAGAGGGTTCTTCTGTCACATAAGGAACGGTGTATTCCTGACCGTTGACAAGAACCTCTGGAACCAGCGAATAAGGCAGAGAAAAAGTTCCCACTACATTCTCACTCAGCTGGTCTGCAACAGCCACACTCATCTGTTCATCCTGCTCCAAACTAGTTTGCTTCTCAGGACTAAGGAGCGCCTGAGCTTTTAACAGCTCGAGGCGCTCTTGGTATGATTTTTTAGAAAATCCATTCCAACTTATCTTCATTATTTTTCAACCTTGCTATAACGGCGTTGGTGGTCCACAATTTCAACCAAGGCAAAATCTTGATTTTCATAGCCAGCAAACTGCGCAGAGTTTGTTTCATCCAAATCTACTTCCTCAAAGAAGACCTTTTCATAGTCTGCAACGGATAAGGCAGTTCGTTGGTTGAGCTTGTTCAAGCGAGCTTTATCTAGATAAGCTTCATAACCTTCAACCAATTCACCACTGAAGAACTCAGCTACAGCCCCACTTCCGTAACTATAAAGGGCAATTTTATCCCCAGCCTTCAAGCTATCTGTATTTTCCAATAGAGACAAGAGTCCGAGGAAGAGAGATCCTGTGTAGATATTCCCCACCTTTTGACTGTAGAGAATAGACTGGTCAAAATGATTTTGCAAGAGGTCTTTTTTCTCTTGAGATAGGCTCTTATCCATGATTTTTTTCAAGCCTTTTAGCGCTAATTTAGGGTAAGGCAAGTGGAAGCAAACAGCCGCAAAATCATCCAAAGTAAGCTGGTAGCGTTTTTGGTATTCAAGCCAAGTCGTTTTCAAACTATCCAAGTATTGTTGGGTAGAATAAACACCATTTACATACGGAGTTGTTGAGTAATTTGGACGCCAGAAATCCATGATGTCACGAGTCTGAGCTACATTGTCATTATTAAAGGCCATAATACGTGGATTTTGTGTAATCAACATAGCCACACTTCCAGCACCCTGAGTGGGTTCTCCTGGAGTTTCAATACCATACTTGGCAATATCACTGGCAATGACCAAGACTTTTGACTCTGGAGAATTTTCCACATGCAATTTGGCATAATGGAGGGCAGCTGTCGCTCCATAGCAGGCTTCTTTAATCTCGAAACTACGAGCAAAGGGCTGAATGCCAAGTAAACCATGCACAAAGACGGCCGCAGCCTTACTCTGGTCAATTCCTGACTCGGTAGCCACAATGACCATATCAATTTCTTGTCTTTCTTGCTCAGTTAAAATAGAGTCACTTGCACTCGCCGCCAAGGTCACAATATCCTCAGTTAGGGGTGCAATACTCAATTCCTTGAGCAAGAGTCCTTTGCTTAATTTTTCAGGGTCAATTCCCCTCGCTTCTGCTAAGTCTTGTAATTTCAAGACATATTGACTGGTCGCAAAACCAATCTTATCAATACCGATTGTCATATTTACCTCTGTTTTATCATTCATTGTAAAAAATCGTTCTATACTATTTTATCACAAATAGCAGTAAAAGATAGAAAAAAGACTTGATTCACCAAATCAAGTCTCTTATTATTCTAACCATTATGCTGTTTTCGTAAGTGAGAATAGAGTCTGAGAATCACTGTTCCACTAGCCATTCCAATGGAAATAACCAAAGCCAGCATAACAACCAAGGTTGCACTAGCAATGGCATGACTGTAATCCCCTGTCACAAAAAAGGCAGTTGTCCGATAGGAAAGATAACCCGGAACCAAAGGTGCCAAGATGGCTAAGATAAAGACCACAGCAGGAGTCTTATAAAGAATACTCAAAATCTGGCTGACACAAGAACCAATAATAGCCGCAATGAAGGTGGCTACGATGACATTGGTCGGTTCTTTAAGTAAGAGATAAATTAGCCAGACAGCCATGCCCAAAATTCCTCCTGGTAAGAGCATAGAACGTTGCACATTGAGTACGATTAAAAAAGTGATAATAGCAAGAAGACTTGCTACTGCTTGTAATAAAAAGGTTGTTAGTGTCATATTAGTTCATCAATACCAAGGCGACAGAAGTTCCCGCCCCTAAAGCAAGGGTAATGAGCAGGGATTCAAACATCTTACTCATACCAGAGTTTATGTGGTTGGTCATAATATCACGAACCGCATTGGTCAAGGCAATCCCTGGTACAAACGGCATGACCGCACCAGCTATAATCAAATCTGCCGTTGAGGGAAAACCTGTGTAGCGAGCCCAAAACTGGGCTATCATCCCAAAGACAAAGGCTCCAGCAAAGGCTGTCACAAAGGGAATTCGGATAAACTTCTCCACATAGAGGGAAAAGGCAAAACCAAATAAGGTAGCCACTCCTGCCCCAAGTGCATCGTAGATATTTCCACTAAACATAATCGAAAAGAAAGGGGCACTAAAGGTCGCAGCTAGAGTTACCTGCAACTTAGTATAGGGAAGAGGTTGAGCTTGCAAGTCTGTCAATTGCTTAAAGGCTGCCTCTAAATCAATCAGTCCCCCTACCAGCTGACGAGAAATCTGATTCACATCGCAGACTTTTTCGATGTTATAAGAAGAGGAAGTCACGCGCTTCATACGCGAAATATTGGTATTTTCAATGGAGAAAAAGATGGCGGCAGGCATGGCAAGAACATTGCAATCCACAATCCCCTGCGAATGCGCAATACGGATCATGGTATCTTCTACACGATGAATCTCTGAACCACTTTTTAAGAGAATGGTCCCTGCTAGCATAATCACATCGATGACGGCATTTAGTTCTTTTGATTCTTCCATACTTGCCTCCTTTTATCAACTCCCTCTATTCTATCACAAATCTGGAGTCAAAAAAAATCTTTGCCATGAAATCATGACAAAGATTCATTTAATCACGAGAATTTTCGTGGTTTCCTTCACTATTTGGTTGAGTCGGAGTAGGAACCGTTCCTTGTTGATTTCCTTGCTGGCCACCTTGTTGATTCCCTTGATTTGGAGTAGTAGGTGAACCTTGGTTACCACGTTGAACTGACGTTGAAGAGGAACTTGATGGTGGTGTTTTGGGTTTATAAATCGAAATTTTAATACGTGTGCTGGCTAAATCAATTTTTCCACCCGCTTTTGGAGTCTGATCCACCACATTTCCTTCTGCTGTTCCTTCAGGAGCTGTTGACACTTCAACAACTTCAATATTAGCCTCTTTCACCCCAACAATTTGAATCAAATTAATTTTAGTGAATTCAAGACTTGAACCAATATAACTTGGCATTGAAATAGAATTTACTTTTTTAGCAACAGTCAGAACTATTTGAGTTGCCTTGCTAAGATCGTAGGTTGTTCCCTCCGGTAAACTTTGTTTCATGATTGTACCGGCTTCAATCTCGTTGGATTCTTCTTCCTCAATCTTAATTAGATTTTCTGGAACCTTCTTGCCTTTCAACTCTGCCACTACATCACTAGATTTTCTTCCAAGATAATTTCCGAGTTGGAAAGACTGCTGACCTGAAGACACAATCAAATTAATTTTTGTTCCTTCTTTACGTGCTGTACCAGCATCAGGATCGGTACGAATAACCCTACCTTCTTCAACCTTATCACTGGCCTCTGCTTTTTCTTCACCAACCTCAAAATTGGCTTTTTTTAGAGCCTCTTTAGCCTCTGCAACCGTCTGACCTGCCACCTTTGGAACGGCAATGGTAGCGGGCGTTCTATATAAAATCCATACTAAAGATGCCACAACTAACAAGAAAGTCGCAAATAAAATTGGATAACGTGCTTTCATGCGACGGCGTTTGGTTGGCTTTGGACTAGGTACCGTTTTTTCTGTTTGATGAGGCTGGGGCTTAGGTTGAGGTCTTCCCTCTTGTACCGGAGCTTTAGGAATAGAAGTCAAGGTACTTTGTGGAACTTTAGGAAGAGTCTTGGTGTCCGTCTTAGTCGCATCGTCAAAGACCAGCTTTGGTTCATTACGACGATTATAAGACAAACTACTAGATAAATCCACATACATCTCAGCAACTGACTTGTAGCGATCTGTCAATTTCTTGGCAGTTGCCTTGATAACAACATTTTCTAAAGCCTGAGGTACAGATGGATTTTCAGCTATAACCGATGGCAAGGGCTTCTGGAAATGCTGGAGGGCAATAGTCACCGCACTATCCCCATCGTAAGGAATATGACCTGTCAGCATCTCATAGAAGATAATCCCCATAGCATAGATATCACTCTGCACAGTTGCTTTAGAACCACGCGCCTGCTCTGGAGACAAATAATGAACGGAACCTAGCATTGAGTTGGTCTGAGTCAGACTTGTCTCTGCAAAGGCTACTGCGATCCCAAAGTCTGTAACCTTGGCAGTCCCATCTGGTGTCAAAAGGATATTTTGCGGTTTTAAATCTCTGTGAACAATTCCTCGAGTATGGGCTAAGCGCATAGCCAAGAGGATTTGTCCCATGATTCGAATCGCTTCTTCATTTGAAAGAGGGTGATGTTCCTTGATATAGCGTTTGAGGTCTAACCCAGCAACATATTCCATCGCGAGATACTGTTGTCCCTCTTCTTCACCGATATCTGTAATCCGAACGATATGAGGATGGTCCAGATCCGCCATGGCTCTTGCTTCCCGCTGGAAACGTGCCACAGCAATCGGGTCTGTCTGGTAGTTGGTCCTCAGGACTTTCACTGCCACTTCTTCACCGTCCAAAATCAAATCCTTGGCCAAATAGACATCTGCCATGCCTCCTCGACCAATCTGTTTGATAATTCGATACCGCCCGGCAAAAATCTTGCCGATTTGGATCATTCTGTTGCCTCCTCATTAACAGCAATAAGGGCAACTGTGATATTGTCCAATCCACCAGCATTGTTGGCAAAACGAATCAAGGTTGCTGCCTTATCTGCCAAAGGAATATCGCTGGTTACAATATCAGAAATCTCACTTCCTGAAATCATATTTGTCAAGCCATCACTATTAAGCAAGAGATAGTCTCCTGGCTCAAGGGTGATTATTCCAAAATCAGGCTGAATTTCATCTTTTTGACCAATAGATTGAGTAATAATATTTTTCTGTGGATGGCTAGCAGCTTCTTCCGGTGTTAATTGGCCAGCCTTGAGCAATTCATTGACCAAGGAATGGTCACTCGTTAACTGGTGGTATTCTTCTCCACGAATTAAACCGATACGAGAATCCCCAACGTGGGCATAAATAGCCTGATTGTCAATAATGGCTACAGCCTCAAGAGTTGTTCCCATCCCTTTATAGGCTTCATCTTGCCCCAATTGGTTAATCTTTTTATTTTCCATCTCAAGGTTGTTAGCAAACCATTCACGCACCTCGTTGATGGTATCAATTTGGGTATCTACCCAAGCGATACCTAAATCTGTAACCGCCATTTCACTCGCGATATTTCCTGCACGGTGTCCTCCCATCCCGTCAGCTAAGATAATCATAGTACGACCTGCTCTGTTGACGTAGTGGTTGACATAGTCTTGGTTATTTGTTCGTTTTTGACCAACATCCGTTAATATTGAAATTTCCATATGTCAGTTCCTTCCTAATCCGATATCTTGCGAAATTGGCTGATGAAAAATCCATCACTTCCATACAATTCAGGTGTAATGAGAATACAACCATCTTTCATGATATCCTTACATTCATGTTCTAGTTTTACCTGCTCAAAGTCGGGATGACTTTCTAAAAATGCCTGAACGACTTGAAAGTTCTCCTCTGAGACAATAGTACAGGTACTATAAGTTATTATACCACCTTTGCGTAGTGTTTGACAAACACTACCTAATATTTCTAGCTGAATTTCCTGTAAGGACGCGAAATCTGCCGTTTCTTTATTGTATTTTATGTCTGGTTTTCGTCTTAAAAGTCCAATCCCAGAACAAGGGGCATCTACCAAAATCTTGTCAAAAGAATCCTTACTAAAAAATTCATGAACCTTTCTGGCGTCCAATTTTTGGATTTGGACACGGTTTACCACACCTAAACGCTCTGCATTTTCTTGAATTAAGTCCAACTTGTGGTCGTACAAATCCAGAGCAGTAACCTGACCTGTCGTCAGGTAAGAAGCTATATGGGCTGTTTTTCCACCCGGAGCAGCACAGGCATCTAGAACCTGCTCATCACCTTGTAAATCAAGCGTCGGAGCAACAAGCTGACTGGACTCGTCTTGGATGGTAATAGCTCCATCCGCAAACAAATCATGGCCAGCAAAATGCCCCTGCTCCTTAACCAGACCAGAAGGAGACAAGGATGAAGCACTGGCCTCCAACAAGGCTTGGATTTCCTCTTTTCGGCTTAAATCTGTTACACGAATACTGGCCTTGTTTCGCACCAAAAGGCTTTCAAAGATAGCTTGTCCTCGCTCTTCACCGTATTCTTCCTTGAGCTTGGCAACTAGCCAAACTGGGAGAGAATAGGCAATGGAATCACGCTTATTTTTTCGCTTGATGCTGGCAATATCTGGCCAGCCTTCACGCAGAATACGACGAAGGACGGCGTTGACCAATTTTTCACTGCCTTTTTTACGGACTTTGGCCAATTCTACTGCTTCATTGACCACAGCATGGTCTGGAATCTTGTTCAAATAGCGGAGCTGGTAGGCACTCATGAGAAGAAGGACATAAAGCCAACTATCTAACTGGTCTCTGTCTTCGATAAAGTGGGATAGGTACCATTCCAGAGTCAGTTTACGGGCTACCGTTCCATAGACAATCTCTGTCACCAAGCCCTTGTCTGCTGCTGAAAGTTGGCTTCCCTTGAGATGCTTATTTAAGGCAATATTTGAGTATGCTTGATTGACAAAAACATCCTCTAGCACTGCTAGAGCTAGACTTCTTGCCGTTTCTACTTTAGTCACCAAATCGTTCTCCTACAGTCAATGTCCGTCCAACTCCATTGAGGAAGGAAGCAATGTCCATCTTAGGCTTACCAGCTGGTTGCACTTGTTTGAGGGATAGAGCTCCTTCAGCCGTCGCGACGATCAATTCTTTCTTGCCGATAGAGAGGATCTCACCTGGATTTCCCTGACCTTCTACTGCTAGCGCTTCATAAATCTTAAATCGGTCACCCTTAAGGAAAGTATGGGCAACAGGCCAGGGGTTCATCCCACGGATCTGGTTAAAGAGTTGACGACTGCTTTTAGTCCAATCTAATTTTTCTTCCTCTGGCTGGATATTGGGAGAGAAGGTAACCTGACTTGGATCCTGCGGTTCAGGTTTGATGTCACCAGCAATATAAGCCGGTAAAGTGTCCAAAAGCAAATCACGACCAACTAGCGCCAATTTTTCAAACAAGGTACCGACATTATCCTCATCCGTGATAGGAATACTGCGACGAGAAATCATATCTCCTGCATCCATTTCCTTAACCATCTCCATAATGGTCACACCAGCTTCCTCATCCCCTTGAATCAAGGCGTAATGGATTGGAGCACCTCCACGATGTTTTGGAAGGAGGGAAGCGTGAACATTGACTGCAAAGTCCATGCTATCAAGGAGTTTACTCGGGAGAAACTGCCCAAAAGCAGCAGTCACAATTCCATCTGCTCCTAGCTTCATAATAGCTTCCATCTCTGGACTTCCAGATAATTTTTCAGGTTGGTAGATAGGAAGACCTGCCTCCTTGGCAGCCTGCTTGACTGGGGTTTCTTGGATAACTTTTTTACGGCCGACGGCACGGTCTGGCTGGGTCACAACAGCTAGAATCTCATAACGTTCATCTGTCAAAAGTCCTTTTAAGACTGTTGCTGAAAAATCGGGTGTCCCCATAAAGATTAGTTTTGTCATATCTTCTCCTTCTTATAAAAATTGCTGTGGCTCATGGTCAATGCTGAGACGGAGCTCACTATTTTCCCGTTTTTGAGTCAAGGCCAAGACCTGATTGAGGGTCGGCCCCAGCTCATCTTCTAAACGGTATTTAATTAAAATTTGGTAATGATAGAGGTTGTGGGTACGAGCAATGGGTTTTGGCGTCGGCCCAAGGATGTTACTGGTTTCAGACAGGCCTGAGCGCAAAATGTTCATAACTTCATAGGCACGTTTGACCACCTCTTCTTCTTTCTTGTGAGAAAGGGTAATGCCAGTGGTGAAATAGTAAGGTGGATAACCTAGTTGGCGTCTGATTCCCATTTCATAGGCATAAAATCCTTCGTAATCCTGTTCCTTGGCAAATCGAATAGCATAGTGCTCAGGATTGTAAGACTGGATCAAGACCTGACCAGCTTTTTCAGCACGTCCTGCCCGACCTGCCACCTGAGTCAAAAGTTGGAAGGTTCTCTCAGAAGAACGGAAATCTGGTAGATTCAAGGCCGTATCCGCATTGAGAACTCCGACTAAGGTCACATTTGGAAAATCCAATCCCTTGGCAATCATCTGAGTTCCAAGCAAAATATCCGCTTCTCCTCGTCCAAACTGGTCTAATAGGGCTTTATGACTACCTTTCTTACGAGTCGTATCCACATCCATCCGCAAAATACGGGCCTGGGGAAAGAGTTCTGCCAGCTCGTCATAAGCCTTCTGTGTCCCCGTCCCGTAGTAACGAATACTGCGACTCTTACAGTTGGGGCAAACATGAGGAATATCCTTCGAAAAACCACAATAATGGCAATTCATAGTCTTGGTATCCATGTGCAAGGTTAGAGAAATATCACAGTTGGGACAAGTATCCACCGTCCCACATTCCCGACACATAACAAAGCTAGAATAACCACGGCGATTGAGCATGAGAACCACCTGCTCTTTTTTAGCCAGACGGTCTTGGATAGCCTCTAGCAACGGGGGCGTAAAGTTTGACGTCTCATTCTGTCCGATATAGTCCCGAAAGTCAATCACTTGAACCTCTGGAATCGTAGCCAAAGGATTGGCCCGTTGGGTCAGACGTAAGTGTTGATAAACGCCTTTGCCAGCTCGCGCACGGCTTTCCAGACTAGGAGTTGCTGAACCAAGTACCAGAGCTGCTTGATTATACTGAGCCCGTAAAATAGCTACCTCTCTGGCATGGTAACGAGGATTGCTGTCCTGCTTATAAGTCGCTTCATGCTCTTCATCGATAATCATGACACCCAGATTTTTAAGAGGAGCAAAGATGGCCGATCTGGCGCCAACCACAACTTGGGCATCGCCTCGTTCCACCTTGCGCCATTCATCATACTTTTCACCATTAGACAAGCCTGAGTGAAGGATGGCCACTTTCTCACCAAATCGAGCGATAAAACGTTCCGTCATCTGTGGAGTCAAGGAAATCTCAGGAACCAGCAAAATAGCTGTCTTGCCCTTGTCCAAGGCACCTTGGATAATCTGCAAGTAAACCTCGGTCTTCCCACTTCCTGTAATCCCTTGAAGGAGGAAGGGAGCCTGATGACTGCCAATCGCACTGACAACAGCATCACGCGCCTGTCTTTGCTCTGGATTCAATTCCAAAGGCTGACTTGCTTCAATCCCTTCAAAATAAGCAGCCGAGCGTTGCACTTCCTTTTGGACTATGGAAACAGCACCTTGTTCCACAAAGAAGTTAACTTGCTCCCGCGAGTAGGACTCTAACAAACTAGCCAAGGAATCACTCTCAGGATGAGACAGCAAATAGTCTCTGAGCTCTAACTTTTTCTTAGCACGCGTGGAAATCTCAATCTTCTCTAGCTTAGTAACATCAACCTCATACCAGGACTGGGTCTTGACCTTCTTTTGATCAATTGCCTGATATTCTAGCCCAAGCAGGCCTTTTCTAGTCAAACGCATCATTTCGGCCTGTTTGGAGATGTCTAGAGAGGAAAAAGCAAGTGAATCTTCTGAACCAAACAGACGCTCTCGGTCTTCCTGACTCAGACCTTCCAGAGGATAGAGTATTTTGTCATAGCTAGAATTTAGAAATCCTGGCAACATAGCCTTGAGGATGGAGATTTTGTAGGAGAAAACGGACTTGCGTAACTCCTCAGCCAGCCAGAGTTGTTCTTGCGTGAGTACAGGAGAAAAATCCAGTACCTCGGCAATATCTTTTAAATCTTGCTCCATCTCTTCTGAATCTGATTGGGACTCCAAACCAAGAACAATTCCTTGAATCAGGCGATTGCCCTTACCAAAGGGCACATGAACCCGCATCCCAACTTCCAGCATTTCCTCAAATTCCTCAGGAATCCTGTAACTATAAGGCTGGTCCGTCTGCATCAAGGGCACATCTACGATAATCTTGGCTACAGCCATCTTCTCACCTCCTCCTTGTCAGTATATTCTTGCAATAGAAAAAATAAGATTGAGTCCCCCCAACCTTAAATCTTTTCACCATCTTCTTTTTCTTTAGCGATTTGCTCTTTGATTTTCTTTTCTTCTTCTTCTTTGCGGCGTTTTTCTTCTTCGATACGGCGACGCACTGCTTCACGTTTCCCTTCTGGGTCTGGGTGAATTGTTACATTTCCTGATTCGATTTCTTCTAAAGCGCGAAGAGTTGATTTTTCAGATTTGAAACCTTGAGTTGCTGGCGCACCTGCTTCCAATTCGTGGGCACGTTTTGCTTCCAAGATTACGAGTGAATATTTTGACGGAACCTTGTCGAGCAAGGTATCAATAGAGGGTTTTAACATCATTTGCTTGTACCTATTTTCTAAATTTTATCGGGTAGTTGGAGATTTTGGTAACATCTCCTGATAGTGACCAATGACACGATCTACACGGAAGTGCTCTGCTTCGATCACACGTTTGACACGCTCAGCAGCTAGGGGCACCTGATCGTTGACAATCGCATAATCATACTCACGCATGAGAGCAATTTCTTCCTTGGCCTTTTCGATTCGTTGGGCAATCACTTCTGCACTATCTGTTCCACGACCTACCAAGCGGTCTTGTAATTCATCCAAATCTGGTGGTGTCAGGAAGATAAAGACAGCATCTGGAACCTTTTTCTTGACCTGAAGAGCGCCTTGAACTTCAATTTCAAGGAAAACATCGATTCCCTTGTCCAAGGTTTCATTGACATAGGTCAGAGGAGTCCCATAGTAGTTGCCGACATATTCTGCGTATTCCAACATCTGTCCTTGACGAATCAGCTCTTCAAACTCTTCACGAGTACGGAAGAAATAGTCCACTCCGTCCACTTCACCAGGACGTTGTGCGCGTGTCGTCATAGATACAGAATATTGAAATTGATTTTCAGAACTCTCAAAAATCTCTCTTCTAACCGTTCCTTTTCCAACCCCTGAAGGACCAGAAAAAACGATTAGTAAGCCTCGGTCTACCATTGTGTCTCCTTTTAGTCAGTCTGTGAAATAACATTTCTCTAGAATAACGGCAAAAAGCCAGATTATCCTTTACAGTCTTTCTATCTAGTGTAACAAAAAAGCAGTAATTTTTCAACTGCTCTTTCTTATTTATTTGGCATAATCTACTGCACGAAGCTCGCGAATCACGGTTACCTTGATATTTCCTGGGTAATCGAGATTGTTTTCAATTTTCTCACGAACTTTGTGAGCCAAGATTGTGACTTTGTCGTCCTTGATTTGTCCTGGATTGACCATGATACGGATTTCACGTCCTGCTTGAAGGGCAAAGCTATTTTGTACCCCTTCAAAGCCGTTAGCAATTTCTTCCAAATCATGGAGACGCTTGATGTAGCTTTCAAGAGACTCACTACGAGCACCTGGACGGGCCGCACTCAAGGCGTCTGCTGCAGCGACGATCACTGCAATCACGCTCTCAGCTTCAACATCACCGTGGTGACTTGCAATCGTATTGACCACAACTGGGTGTTCCTTGTACTTACGTGCCAATTCCGTACCGATTTCAACGTGGCTACCTTCAACCTCACGGTCAATGGCTTTCCCGATATCGTGAAGGAATCCAGCACGACGAGCAAGAGCAGCATTTTCACCAAGCTCACTAGCCATAATACCAGCCAACTTAGCAACCTCAATCGAATGGCGCAAGACATTTTGTCCATAAGAGGTACGGAACTGCAAACGTCCCATAATCTTCATCAAGTCTGGATGGAGGTTCGGCGCACCAATCTCATAGGCAGCAGCCTCACCGTATTCACGGATTTTATTGTCAATCTCTTGACGGTTTTTCTCAACCAGCTCTTCAATACGAGCTGGATGAATACGACCATCTTTGAGCAACATTTCCATAGTCATACGGGCAATCTCACGACGAATCGGATCAAATCCTGACAAGGTCACCACTTCTGGTGTATCGTCGATAATCACATCGACCCCTGTCAAACTTTCGAAGGTACGAATGTTACGACCTTCACGACCAATAATGCGTCCCTTCATAGTATCGTCTGGCAGATGAACTGTTGAGTTAGTTGACTCCGCTACATATTCACCAGCGATACGTTGCATAGCTTGAACCAGGATATCCTTGGCCATTTTATCAGAACGTTCCTTGACCTCTTGCTCAGCTTCGCGAATACGGCTAGCAATCTCCTTGGTCAAGTTTTCCTCTGTCTGTGCCAAGATAATATCTCGTGCTTCTGCCTGAGACAGAGCACCAATACGTTCTAGTTCAGCTTCTTTTTGTCTTTCGACTTCCTCTAATTGCTCTTCACGCGCATCAAGGTTTTTCGCTCTATCAGAAATACTTTGTTCTTTTTGTTCAAGTGTTTGTTCTTTACTCGTCAAATTGTCGTCCTTACGATCAAGGCTAGCAGCTCTCTCTGTCAAACGACTTTCGATTTGTTTGAGTTCTTGACGTTCTGATTTGAATTCAGCGTCCACTTCTTCACGGTATTTTCTGGCTTCTTCTTTGGCCTCCAATAGTGCTTCTTTTTTAAGAGACTTGCTTTCACGTTTAGCTTCATTAACAAGTAAATCCGCTTCACGCTCAGCTTGTCCACGTAAATTAGTTGCTTCTTGTTCAGCATTTAAAAGCATCAACTCTGCAGCTTCCTGAGATGATTTCATCTTGGCTGAGATGCTGACATATCCAATGACTAAACCAATGATGACGGCAAAAACAGCAATCGCAAGCGACATGATTTCCATGTTTTTACCTCATTTTATTGTTATTCCGAATGACATACATTCTTTTACATTCTACCATAAAAAAGTGATTTTCACAAACCTAAAATAGAATATGTTTTGGGGAAATTGAAGTGAATTTTAGGATTACACTTCTTTGGTTTTTTAAGGAGATAAGTCAGTGTCGCTATCAAAAAGTTCCACCGAATTTCTACAGCTATGGATTTTCTATTGTTGTGCCAAATAGTGTTCCACTAGATTCAAACATTTTGCTTTCAAGTCTTTGAAAATTCACTTTAGGAAATTACAGCTTATCTTCAAGATCAAATTTGTCATAAATTAACTTTTTTTATTTAGTTGTATCAATTTATTTCTTAAGTATTAATTTATCCTCATCGAAAGCTTTTAAAATATACTCATTAATCAATTTATTATCTTCTTCATTTTTTGAAAAATAAGTTTTAATATTATTGGGAGTTCTATGTTCTAGTAGACGATGGATAACATCATCACTTCTATCATGGAACCAGGTCCAATCTACTTCAGGATAAAGTCCTCGAATATCTTCTTCAATATCTTTTAAAATCTCAAAATCAGAAAAATATCCTTTTCTACTTAAGTTGTATAAATCTGATACAGACTTTTCTCTTGGGTCTGGGAAAGTTTTAACCCCCTCAACTCTTTTATCATTAATTCTTTTAATCAAATAATGGTAGATTTTATTTTGTATCTGAGGAAAATCATAGACATTATAACTCATCAAATCAATTACTTTATGGTAAATAATATTTTCTGATTCTTCATAAACTTTTAGAGTATCTAGAATGTCATCTTTAATATCCTTTTCAAAATACTTAAATAAGTGACATATCAAGTCAGAATATTCTATGATATTTTTTATATCATCATTTTTATATTTTATTCTTAAAATATCTGTATTAAATTTTTCGAGTACTATTATTGCAGTTTCCTGATCAGTTGAGCAGTATTCTAGTAACTGTGAATAGAGTGGATACACTGAATTATATAAAGAAAAATTTTTCTCAAAAATTTCATTTAAATGTTTATTTACAATCCCAATTATCTTAGATTTCAATGAATCTTTATCAATAACATCCATATTATCGAGGACAATTTTAATAATTCTCCTAAATTCCTCGCTCCAATTATAATACAGTGTTTGATTATTTAAAATTTCTATTACTTTTTCTATGTCAATATCATCAACAAGAGGAAGAAAAATTAGCATATTTTTAAGCTCTCGAAGATTTTCATCTTCAGTAATTTCAAGTCTTTCTTGAAGATAAGTAATTCGATTCAACAAGTAGTCTTTCGCTTTCTCAGTAACTTTTATTTTACCAAATGAATAGTTTCTAAAATATAAATTTACAACCTTAAAATCTATATTCGGAAGAATTAATTGAACATCATCCAAATCAAGATTTTTAAGCCAAGAAGATGTTCTATCGAAAATACTTGAGTCAGGATTTACATATGAATTATCATAACTGAGTAATAATATTTCTAAATATCTATTAATGATTGATTTATAAATCTTATAATGTTCAACACATAAACAATTTAATTTTAAAAAGTTATAAAGATTTTTTACTGTAAACTCCGCATTAAATAGATGATTATTAGCAGACCATCCTCCTCTTCTATAGCTTTCATGCTCTTCACGAATTTCATCAAATAATTCATTAATAGTTTCTAATTTTCTATATAAAAAATTGAAGTTAAGGATTGAATCTCTAAAAAATTCTATAATCTTTTTCTCATCTCCTGTAACCGAGTTAATAATTTGTTCTGTTAATTCGCTTAATTCTCCATCATAAAGTGGCTCTGCATAACTAGGTGTTTTTTCGTATCTATCAATTATTTGAATTTGCTGAAAATTAAATTCACAAACTAAGAAATTAAAATAGTCTTTCTGACGAAATGCTATATTAGCTAGTTCTCTAAATTTTGCTTTTGCTAAAGAATATTGTTTTTCTTCATACAACTTAAAAGCCTTACTTAAGAATCGATTCCCCTTTAAATCCCTAGGCTCACCAATCTCCATATCTAGAAAGCGATTTAATAAAGATTTTTTAGATACCATAATTCGTAATTCTTCATGACCATCAATTTCAAATCTTAATTGATCATTTCCAAACCAGCAATACTCATCATCCCAGTTTAAAGCCCTTTTCTTTAAATCAGAATATCTAGAAAAATCTTTCGCATCAATAAAACTAAGTCTATCTAAAAAAGCCAGTTGATTCCATAAATCATCAGCATTATTTACATCTTGACTTCGGTTTTCTGATAGAACCTCTAAAAAATCTTTTGTCCTGCAATACAATTTGTTCTGTTTTTCTGATGTCTCCTGACCTAGATTCTCTTCATTAGAGATAATGAAAATTCCTTGCTTCTTATAATACTCTCGAATGATCATAGACGGTTCCTCGGGAGTATAAAAATAAGCATTTTTAGCATCCAATTTAAATGTATTTTGAATCATTCTAAAAATTGAATTAAAAGTCGAATCACTTAGAGAATACCCCACAAACAATAGAGTATGATTCATTATCAATGACTGGATTAAAGTAGAAATCATTGGGAAGTTCAAATGATAGTCTAAATAATCATCTTCTTTCAAAACAATATTTTTCTTACTGAAGTCACCATGCATTTTAATCAAGTATCTTTCCGAACTCGTATAAGGGATGTCTTTATCCTCAGCGACTACATTGTACTTTAACAAGCCACTTTCAAATTGACTCTCCAGAAGTGAATCATAGTTTGTCGTAATAATATGTTTTGGTGCAATTTTTTCTATTAATTTATGTAACTCATTTGGTTTACTCAATCCCTTCTTAAAGAAAATTTCTTCTATCTTCTTTGTGTACTGATTTTTCCCAAAAGTATCATAATAATACTGAGCAATTCTCAGTGGACTATCTGTTCTTTCTCCTGGTATGTTCAATTCTTTTTTTAATGATTGAATCAATTCTCCCCAAGTTGGTAGATTAGAATTAGCTGATATTCCTGCACCAACAAACAAAACTAAGGAATTTTCTTTAATAGAATTCTTTATTTGAGTTATAGATAAATTATAATTTTCTTCCATATTTTAACTATCCTATCATTAGCTTGTATTACATAAATACAAATTATCCTTATAAATATTCTTTTTTATTACATAATCTTAAACATAAGTTTATCATGGTTTATAAATATAAAAATTTATTTGTCTTTTATATTCAATTTATGATTTTTAATATAACCAGTTCTCTTCATTATACCACAAAATAACAAGCATAAAGCGGATTCAAAGATAAAGATTAAGGTTTATATACTAATTTTCTTTATTGACTTTTTGTCTTCTATATTAGGGAGTTTATCATTTTCCAAAAACTTTATCTTCAATTTGTTAACTAAAATTTCTACAATCATGACCACCCGTCTAACGGGTGGTTTGAACCAGGGCTATAAGCCCAAATTACCAGCCAGCGCCTAAAGACGCTGGCTTTCACGTTGTTCAAGCCTTATTGCTCTTGACTCGTCACTTGCCTCTCAAAGAGGCTTTAGTATTACTTACCACTATCCCTAAAGGGATCCTCATATTCTTTTACACTCAATTTACCTAGTGCTATATCATGCTTTTCCTGTTCTTGGATATATTTCTTAATTGTGGCTTCATTAAGCCCTACTGTACTTACATAATAACTTTTCTCCCAGAAATGCCGATTTCCAAACTTGTACTTGAGATTGGCGTGTTTGTCAAACATCATGAGTGCACTTTTTCCTTTTAAATAACCCATGAAACTCGAAACACTTATCCTTGGTGGAATACTTACTAACATGTGTACATGGTCTGGCATTAAGTGACCCTCGATAATTTCAACTCCTTTATAACTACACAAGCGATGAAATATTTCGCCTAAACTACTTCGATATTGATTATAGATAACTTTTCGTCTATACTTAGGGGTGAACACAATGTGATACTTACAGTGCCACTTTGTGTGCGATAAACTATGAGCCTTTTGTGCCATATTTTTCTCCTTTCGCTTTACAATTGGTTTGAACACCTTTATTGTATCGCGTTTGGAGTTTTTGGGGTATAACCTTCGACGCACACCCGCATAGCGGGTGGTTTTTTTGTCTCGCACCTAGCGGAGCGAGACGGACTAATAGTCACATAATAAAAAGACTCCGAAGAGTCTTCTCATTACTTATGTAATTCTTTATTACTCAATGTATGAAAAATCCCCCACAGAAGAATATTTACAATGATAAACAGCAATATTTCCACTAAATTAAAGTCTATCAAATTCCGTGACCGCATTGCCACCATAGCTTGGGAGTAGGGATAGATTAAAGATAATTTATCTGATACAAAAAGCATCATAAATCCTACGAAAGTACCAATAGCACCAATTCCCACAGATTTACTGAAAACACGAGTTTTAGCTGTCACAAAAAACTGTACTGCCATCATACTAATTGTTCCAAAAATTCCCAATAAATCCCACTTGAGGTAGGTGAACAAATTAGAAATTTCTAAATGAGCTAGGTGAGCACTGACATAAAAAATACCAAACAAGAACAACTGTAAAACAGCAATAAAAAAGATAATTACTATTTCTTTTGCCAACAATAATTTCCCAAGACTAACATTATTAGCTCTGAGAAATTCAATATTTTTTCTATCAAACTCTTTTCCTAACATCATGGCTACATAAAGGCTGACTAAGATCGGAAAGAAAAGCTGGCTATAATAGAAGGTCAATTGTCCCCATAAAACAGGCACTTTTTCACTTTCTTCAACCATAGAATAAGCTGCACCAAAGTAAATCCCAAGACCAATCAGGCTACAAAAAGCTAAGAAGGAAATACCGATCATCAACATGGAAAATTTTTTAGTTTTCCGCCATTCTACTGATAGATAAGACATCATAGCTTGCCTCCTTTCTTTTCAACCAAATAGAGAGATATGAAGAGATAGATTAGGGCTATTGGCAAATATGTAAAGAGTTTAAATCCTAGTTTTGTCGCAAAAACATAACTCACTTGACTGGCGACTTGCTGGTAATCCACCAGAGACAGATATCCTATACCACCAAAAGGGAAAATCAGCTGTAGAAAAGCTGGTGCATGACCAAATCCAACACCAAGAAATCCTCCGAAAATCCCTAATGCCAGTATCAATGCCTGCTTCTTCAGTAAAAACTGCAAAGTCAAAAACAGACAGGTTAAGACAAAAGAGGCCAGCAAGAAAATGACGATTTGCCAGAGGATTAGGCTAACAGGCATTTCTAAACCTGATAAGATTGCAATCAACTGGACTACTACTCCCTCCAAAAAAGCGAGAAAGGTCAAAATGAACATGGTCAGTCCAAGCTTACTCAGAAAGATATGCCGTACATTTTCACCATTTGCCAAAAGCAGTTTGAAAGTGTTGCCCTCCTTCTCGTTTTTGACAATCCGCGATACAAAGAGAGAAATCACAATAGGGAGAATCAAGCCATTTACTTCTTTTATCATATAGAAAATTAGGCTAATCTGGTGCATGTCTGGATTACTTAGGTAGCGTGTAGCGGCTGCAATTGTCCAAGCAAATCCGACTCCCATAACTAGTATGCTAATGAGGAAGGATTTGGTTCGTTTTGCCTTGAGCAATTCAATAGACAAATTATTCAACATAAGACTCACTCCTTGGTTAAGTTGAGGAAGATAGATTCCAAGGTTTCTTGTTCTTGCTTCACTTCATAAATTGGAACTTTCTCGACTATTAAATCTCGTAACAAACTAGAAATCTGCTGATCGGCAAGGTTAGTCAGCTTGAGTTTATCCTCTTGTATCTCCAACATCTTGCACGGATAACCAAATAACACTTGGCTAATGGCTTCACGTCGACCTCTAAAATCCCCACGCACTTCCAGCCATTTATTGGACTGAATTTTACGAATTTCTCCCTCGTAAACCAGTTGACCATGATTGATAATCCCCACACGGTCAGCTATATGCTCTACTTCAGAAAGGATATGGGTAGAGATGAAGACAGTAATGCCCTGTTCTTTTGCCAACTTGATAATCAGTTCCCTAATTTCATGAATCCCTGCTGGGTCTAGCCCGTTTGTTGGCTCATCCAGTATCAACAAACGCGGTTTCTTGACTAAGGCAAAGGCTAAAGCCAAGCGCTGTTTCATACCCAGAGAATAATCTTTAACCAATTTTTTCTTGTTTTTAGGTTGATCTAACCCCACAATTTTCAAGGTTTCCTGAATATTTTTCTTATCAAATCCAAGTATTTTTTGGAAGACTAAGAGATTTTCATAGCCTGTCAAATTAGGATAATAAGACGGTTCTTCAATCATAGAGCCAATCTGATTAAGATACTGCTTGTCCGTACCTATAGATTGACCAAACACTTCAATCTCCCCAGCTGTACGAGAAATCAAAGACAAAATCATCTTCATGGTGGTTGTTTTCCCTGCTCCATTTGGACCTAGAAAACCATAAATCTCACCTTGTTGAACTGATAAGGAACTAAGGTTAACTACCTGAGTGTCCTCAAATCCCTTTTGTAAGTTTTTTATCTGTAAAACATTACTAATCATTATGAACTTCCTCCTTTAAACCAAATAATTTTCTATAATTTTGATTCCTATAAATCAAATTATCATGAGTATCTTTGATAACATCTCCACTACTCTTATCAACAAAAATGATAGAATCAACATAATTTACAATATCTAATTGGTGACTCACTATTACCATTGTTTTGTCTGAATAAAATGAATTATTACACTACAAGCACCAAGAACGTTATCAAGTTCTTCAAGAGTTAATTCTTGAAGAGAATTCATTACTTCAATCTCAACGAGATTCTTTTGTTGTTTAGCCATTTGGAAATACCTCACTGATTAAAATTTATTTGAGAAGTATCTCTATCTAGGTTATATCTTTATTATAGACATGCTAGATTAATTTTAAACTAAGCTAACCTTAATTTTACATTAAGATTAAAGTATCTTGCTTTTTTCACTCTTTTAAATGGTATAATATAGATAAGCGAGGTAAGATTATGAATTTCGAACAACAGCTCCTGAATAAGCACATCCTTATCATTGATGACGATAAAATTTTAAACTCTTCCATAAGAGATATTCTCACTGCCTACGGATTTTCCAATCTAACATCAGCCTATGATATAGAATCTAGTTTGGACATGATTGAAACAGAGCAGTTCGACCTTTTCCTTTTGGACATTATGCTCCCCGATGGTGATGGCTATACATTAGCAAAACATATCCGAAAAAAAGGCGATACTCCTATCCTCTTTCTGACTGCCAAAAATAATCCTGAAGATGAGGTAGCTGGTTTCAATGCTGGTGGTGATGATTATGTCGTAAAACCCTTCATTCCAAAAAATCTTATCTATCGTATTATGGCTCTGCTCAGGAGAAGCTATAAATCAGAACAGGAAGCAATACAGATTGGACAGACTTTGGTGAGTTTTCGGAATGCAACAGTACAAAAGAATGGAGCAGAAATTTCTATTACACCAATTGAAATTAAGATTTTAAAAAAACTTTACGATAATAAAAATTACATCGTTTCAACTGAATCTCTCTGTGATACGATTTGGGGAGTGGATAGCTTTGGTTATGAAAACTCTTTGACTGTACATATTCGGAAAATTCGGGAAAAAATAGAAGAAAATCCTTCAAAACCTCAATATTTAAAGACAGCTAAAGGGCTGGGATATAAATTGTTATCATGATTATGAACCAAACCAAAATTTTAAGGTATTCACTAAAGAAATTTATCTTTTTTTCCATCATTATCTTTATTACCAATATTATTCTAATTGCCAGTTTTGTTTTCTACATTAGAGAAAAGCAAACTGCTACCGAGACTGTAAAAATAATTTCTGAACACATTACCATCACAAAAAACAACGTCCACATACCTAAAAATGATATTTCTAGTCTAAAAGAACAAAAGTTATGGCTCATGGTATTGGATAAGCAGACTGGAAAACAAGTGTACGAACAGTATAAACCTAAAGAAGTTCCTTCGCAATTTGACTATGGGGACATTTTACAGTTTTCTCGCTATTATCTTTCAGATTATCCTGTTTTTAGTCAGATAAAAGGTGGCTACATCATTGTTGTTGGTTTTCCAAAAGATAAAATTGCTCGTTATAGTTATAATTACTTAGATATAGATAGTATTCGCCTAATTCCACTAGTAGCATTTGGAGTATTGCTTTTCAACTGCCTTTATTTCGCTTTTCTTTACTACTATGGTGTGACGCATATCAATCGTAAAATTGCGCCTCTTGTAACTGCTATTCAGAATCTCCCAGATGGTTTGAAAAATCCAATAAATTCTATATCAGAACTAGAATATCTTACAACTGCAATCAATCAAACCGATACTCTACTCAAAGAGAATGAAGTCTTTAAAGAGCAATGGATTTCAGGAATTGCACACGATATCAAAACACCTCTTTCTGTCATCATTTCTAACGCTTCCTTGTTAAATGATTCTGAACTAGATACACAGTCTAAAAAACATATTCGCCCAATATTGACAGAATCCTATTACATCCAAAATATTTTAAATGACTTAAATATAGTAGCTCGCCTTTCATCCGGTCATCTTCAATTAAATCAGACTGAAACAAAAATTATCCCCTTCTTCAAAGACATTCTCATCCATATTTTAAATCAAGAAATCTGGAATGATTTTGAATTTGAATTTGATTACGATTATTCACTTGTTAATCAATCTATCATGATTGAGCAGTTTTTAATCACAAGAGTTATCCATAATATCATCTACAACTCTATTTTGCATAACGAAAAGGGTTGCACAATAAGAATCAACTTATTCAAAAAAGATACAAATGTAATTGTCGAAATCAAAGATAATGGACAGGGAGCTTCACCAGAAAAAATTGCTGAACTTAATGAATTATCTTTTAAAAACATTGATATTTCTAAAATTAGAACGACTGGAATTGGGCTAAAAATTTCAAAACAAATTGTTGATTTGCATCAGGGCTCTATTTCGTTTGCTAGTGTTCAAAATGAATTCTTTGAAAGTATCATTTCACTTCCGATCTTCAACATTACCAATCATGACCACCCGTCAAACGGGTGGTTTGTCCCAGGGCTATAAGTCCAAATTACCAGCCAGCGCCTAAAGACGCTGGCTTTCACTTTGTTCAAGCCTTATTGCTCTTGACTCGTCACTTTCCTCTCAAAGAGGCTTTAGTATTACTTACCACTATCCCTAAAGGGATCCTCATATTCTTTTACACTTAATTTATCTAGTGCTATATCATGCTTTTCCTGTTCTTGAATATATTTCTTAATTGTGGCTTCATTAAGCCCTACTGTACTTACATAATAACCTTCCGCCCAGAAATGTCGATTCCCAAACTTGTACTTGAGGTTGGCGTGTTTGTCAAACATCATGAGTGCACTTTTACCTTTTAAATAACCCCTGAAACTTGAAACACTTATCCTCGGTGGAATACTTACTAACATGTGTACATGGTCTGGCATTAAGTGACCCTCGATAATTTCAAATCCTTTATAACTACACAAACGATGAAATATTTCGCCTAAACTACTTCGATATTGATTATAGATGACTTTTCGTCTATACTTAGGGGTGAACACAATGTGATACTTACAGTGCCACTTTGTGTGCGATAAACTATGAGCCTTTTGTGCCATATTTTTCTCCTTTCGCTTTACAATTGGTTTGAACACCTTTATTGTATCGCGTTTGGAGTTTTTGGGGTATAACCTTCGACGCACACCCACATAGCGGGTGTTTTTTTTGTCTCGCACCTAGCGGAGCGAGACGGACTAATAGTCACATAATAAAAAAGCCTACCTTTCAGTAGACTTAGTTTGTTTCTATTCTAATCGGCACTCTGCCAAAATTCTGCTCTGCTATACTTGGATTTCCAAGTTGATAAATCTGGTCTGCCTTTTGGGTCATAGCATCCCAAGGTACTTTGCCAATTCGGTTGACTAGATTGACCTGACCTTTCAGAGATTTAAGATGCTGTCTGCCTTTTTCGGTAAATCCAAGGACATGAATGGCTTCTGGTAAGTCACTTTCTCTGGCCTGCACCAAGATATAAGTCAAGAGGCGTCTGACACGCGCCTTGGTATAGCGTTTGGTCGCAACCGCCTCGACTAAATCTTCCACAGATTGGGCTGTTTTAATAGCTTCCTTAATGCGCACTGCCATTTCTTGATTGACCTGATAGATGGTGGTTAGGTCGGGATTTGACAAGATTTGATAGCGGAGCAAAGGAAAATAGTCATCCCAACTTACCTTACTGGCCTGCTCAAAAAGGGTAACAGAAGGCATAAAACGTTCTAAGAAATCTTTGTCCCTCTGGTGCTGACGGAGAGCTGTCGCCGAGGCAAAGTCCACATCCTTATCCACAGAATGGTAACCAGCGCCCTGCCGATTAATCGGATGCAGCCTGATGTTTCGTCCTGCAACTGCCTTGGCATAAGCAAGAGCAAGAACATGATTGGGAGTATTGCCAGAAAAATCAAGACCTGCAAATTCCTTCCACATAGCTTGGGTTTTCTGTGGATAGGAAAGAGAATCAGGCAAATTTTCCACAAATTTCTCCATCTCAGCACCTTTCTCTGTGTATAAGTCAGCGATTTTCTGGTAATCTAGAACTTCCTCCGTCCCAAAAGATAGAGTATCAATGCCCAAACGAGCCAAGATATCCACAGCCCCTTGGCCGAAGAAATCCGCCGCCTGAACACTGACTAAAAATGGCAATTCCACTACCAAGTCTGCGCCATTTTCCAGCGCCATCTGGGCCCGAGTCCACTTGTCTACGATAGAAGGCTCTCCACGTTGCGTGAAATTTCCAGACATGGCTACGATTTTCAGCCCCTCTGCCTGATCCAGCAGGTATTTATGGCCATTATGAAAAGGATTAAACTCCGCTATGATACCTGTGATGGTCATGATAATCTCCTACTTCTGTGCCACAAAAAACCAACGGGTGCTGGTTTCTGTTGGCTCCTTGTCCTCAAAGTCTGCATAGAGTTTGAAAGACTTAAATCCAGCCTGTTCCAGCAAAATATCATAGGTCAGAACCTCATAAGTCCGCTCCTCATGCACTTCATCGTGGCGACTAAAGGAACCGTCAGACTCCTTGATAAAGAAAGTCAACTCATGCACGATGGAGTGAGGTGCCGCATCCTCATAAGTATCCCAGAGCATTGCAAAATCTTCTGCATTTTCATGATAGGAATAGCCTGGAAAAACTTCATCTGTCTGATAGGTCGAATGTACGTCAAAGATAAAGACTCCGTCTTCGTTGAGAGCATTATAGACTTCCTTAAAGACATCTCCCACTTCCACCTCATCCTGCATGTAGCAGATTGAGTCCGAGTAACACGTGACAAAGTCGTATTGACCTGCCTTAGACAAATCCAGCATATTGCCTTCCATAAAATCAATCTTTTGTTTGGCTGAAGAAGCTCTCTTCTCGGCAATCTTCAACATATCAGCACTCAAGTCCAGGCCAGTCACATCAAAACCAGCTTGAGAAAAGCGAACAGACTGGATACCTGTCCCACAAGCCAATTCCAAGAGTTTCTTTCTCTCCTTAGTTTTTGGCAAGTGACGCAGAGAAAAATCCGTCCATTTGTCGTATAAACTGTCATCCATAACCGCATCATAGACCGCCGCAAAAGTTTCATAAGTTGCCATAATCATGATACAAAGAGCTCTATGGTAACACCACTAGCCCTCACCTTTCTATCCATTTTCTTCTAAAATAAGCAAAGAAACCCAGTTGACTACAACTGAGTTTATCTCCTATGCTAAGGCTTCTGAAATATCTACTGAATCCGCCTCATGCCAGAGTTTTTCTAGGTTATAGTGGGCACGCATTTCTTCTGAGAAGATATGCACAACAACCCCACCGAGGTCTAACAAGACCCAGCCTCCAGCTGCATCGCCTTCGACATGGCTTCCTTTAAAACCTGCTTCCGCTACTTTTTCACGGATGTTATCAGCGATAGCGTCCAACTGACGGCTATTCATTGAGCTAGTAATAACAAAGTAGTCAGTCACGCTGGTCAAATCTTGTACATCAAGTGCGAGGATATCCTCCGCACGTTTCTCATCAGCCGCTTTCACGACTAGTTCTAGTAATTCTTTTTCGTTCATTTAGTCCTCTTTCAAATAGTGCACAAAGGCGTTATAGGTTTCAATGGTCTGGGGATAGATAGGGAATCCCTGGTGAGCCAGATGCTCCACGGTGCGAGCTGTTTCGTAGGCCACCGCCTTATTGAGCGATAGATTCGCAATCTCACGTGCCTGGTCCACTCCAGGAAAGGCTCGATTATGCTCAATATAGTCTGCGACATAGATGACCTTATCAAGATCGGTCATCTGACCAGCCCCGACTGTATGGATTTCAATGGCTCGCAGGATTTCAGAATCATGTAAATTCAAATCTTCCTGAATTTTGTAAATTCCGACCATGCCATGCCAGACATTATTACCCCATTTTTTGAGATCGGGGTCTAACTGATAACGGTCAATCAATTCAAGAAATTCCTGATCTGACAGCTTTTTAGCGTAGTCATGAAGAAGGCCTGCTAGTCCTGCTTTCTCAGTATCGATTCCAAATCGCTGAGCCAGTTCTATGGCTGCATGCTCCACACCCAAGCAATGGGTTAACCGTTTTTCAGGTAGAAGCTCTGCCATTTTTTCCAACAAAGCCTCACGAGAGCAGTTGATATAGTCTTGATAGGCCATCAGTAGAGCCCCTCCTTCTCGATGTAGTCTAGCACTGGCTGAGGTAGGAGAAAATTAGGTTTCCGACCTTGGGCAAGGAAGTCACGCACCATGCTGGACGAAATATCCATGAGGGGCACATCCACCCAGATAACTGGATAAGAAGTTCCAGCCTTATAGCGTGGGCGCTGAACTCCCACAAACTGAACCATATCTACCAGTTCATCAATTCGGTACCACTTAGGCAGATAGTCCACCATATCGGCACCGATGATAAAGTAATAATCCGTATCTGGATTCTTCTCAGTTATGAGCTTCATGGTGTCGTAGGTGTAGGAAATGCCCTTGCGCTCCAACTCAATGGTTTCAATGTCCAGACCTTCAATCCCCTCAATCGCCAATTCAAGCATCTTGAGACGATGGTGTTCAGGGATGGTTTCCTTTTTATCTATATGAGGAGGTTGGTATTCAGGCATGAGCAGAACCTGGTCCAGTCCCAACTGTTGCCGTACTTGGTCCGCAACAATGAGATGGGCATTGTGAACAGGGTTGAAATTCCCCCCTAAAATCCCAACTTGTTTGCGTTTTTTCTCCTTGATTTCTGGCTCCAACTCTACCTTGGTAAAGGGAGTCAATAGTTCGATTGCCATAGGCTAGTCTCCTTTATTTCTCTGTAAAAACAGTTATTTGGAGTATAGTTTTTAGATTTCTTTGACTTTTTTAGAAATCTTGCGATTTTCTTTCTTGCTGGATTGTTTAAACAAAATCAAGATGCGTCCGATTTTTTGGACTGTATCCACACCGATTTCTTCTTCCAAAATTTCAGCTACTTCATGGATATTTTCATCTGTGTTTTGCAAAAGAGTAACCTTGATCAATTCGCGTGCGTCAAGTGCTTGACGGACGCTGGTTTTAATTTGGTCGTTGAGACCATTTTTCCCGATTTGGATGATGGGTTTTAGTGTGTGTGCCTGACTGTTGAGGAAGGCACGTTGTTTTGATGTTAATGACATAATTTCTTTAAAAGAGTTTCTTTTTATACTTTTCTAAAGTGGTGGCGGACGTCAGCAAAGTCCTTCGGACTTTCATGACTAAAATTTGAGTCTATGGTCTCAAATTTTCCGCAGTTGGTACAATCACTTGTACCAACTGACACCACGGCGAAAAGTATTCTCTACGGGCTCGCAACGCTCGCCTTAATAAAGACAACCCTTTCCTTTCTGTGTTTAAATAATTGCTTTTCGTGTGACGACGGCGACGCCTTCTGGTGCCCAGACGGCGACTTTGGCTGTTCCTGTTACGCGGATCCAGCCTAGTCCTGAGATGACTAGGTCGGTCTTGTCCTTGATGGTAAATACATGTTGGACTAGTTTTGGGAAATCTTCTTTTTCCTTGCTATTTGGTGGTGTCAGAAGGGTTCCTACATGCTTGTCATAGAAAGCACTAGCTCCTTCTAGCTTGGTTCGGTGGAGTTTGAGTTCATTGTCAAAGAAAGCTGTAAATCCTTGCTTTTCACCTGCAATGAAGTCAAAGCGTCCGAGACCGCCTAGAAACAGGGTTTGTTCAGGATTGAGCTGATAGGTTTTAGGCTTGATTTCCTTTTTAGGGCTGACATACTTAAGGTTTTTAGCAGTCAAATAATGGGCCATCTGATGACGGTGGATGATCCCCGGCGTATCGTAGATATAAGAACCGTCGTCAAGCGGAATCTCAATTTTGTCCAAGGTTGTCCCTGGGAAGCGCGAAGTCGTGATGACATTCTGATCACCCGTGATTTCTTGAATGATGGCATTGATGAGGGTTGATTTTCCAACGTTTGTCACGCCAACAACATAGACATCACGGCCCTTACGGTAGTGTTCGATTTTGTCAATGACTTCCTTAATAGCATGTTTATTTTGTGCTGAAGTTAGAACGACATCGACCGGACGAAGACCTTCTTCGTGGGCACGTTCCATGAGCCACTGGCTAATCTTGCCCGGTTTAACAGACTTGGGTAGAATATCTTTTTTATTTCCCACTAAGAGGACATCATTACCCGATACAAAACGTGGTAAGCCTGGGATGACAGAGCCATTAAAGTCAAAGATATCAATGACATTGACCACCAAGGCATCACTGTCTCCCACCTCGTGCAAGAGCTTGAGGAAATCATCGTCCGTCAACTTGACATCCGTGATTTCATTGTAGTGGCGGAGACGGAAACAGCGTTGGCAATAGACTTCGCCAGTCTCCAAACCTTTTTCGAGTGCCGACTGGGGGGTAAAACCAAGACCAGCCTTGTCTGTCGTCTGAATGGTTGCTCCACAACCAATACAGAGAATTTCTTCCATAATTAAATTCCTTTTTTATATGTAATCGATCCGTACTTTTCAGTGATTTTTCGCATGACACGACGCTCACGAGCTCGATTAATCTGCGTTTTGATTGAGTCATGTTGGACCAAGGGTTTGACTAAAATCGAGCGAATGCCTGCACGGTGGGCTGCTCGAATATCGGTCATGAGCTGGTCGCCAACCATGACTACTTCACTTTTCTCATAGTGAAATTCCTTCATGGCACGGTCAATCCCAAATGTGAAGGGTTTCAGAGCCCAATAAACGTAGTCAATCCCAAATTTTTCAACTGCTCGTTGGACGCGTTTTTTAGTGTTATTTGAGACTACGATGATGCGAATGCCCGCGTCCCGAAGGTCATGCAGCCATTGCTTCATCTCTGGCGTCCCATCAGGGTTGTTCCAAGCAATGAGGGTATTGTCCAAATCGACCAAAACAGCCTTGATTCCCTGCGCCTGTAGACTTGGAACTGTCAGATCATAAACTGCTTCCACAGCAAAATCTGGCATGTAATTTTCAATCGCCATTCTGGCTCCTTTTCTTAACTTTTTTTCGCAATTTTCCTTAGTAACAATGACAAAACAATCCACAAACCTGCACTAGCTAAACTGATGTAGAGCCAAGCATAGGGCTCATCTGTTAAAGGTAGAGGAACATTCATTCCGAAAAAACCTGTCACGACTGCCAAAACCGCTAGCAAGACTGAAATGATGGTCAGAGTTGTCAAATTATCATTCAGGTTATTGTTTAGGATGTTGTTGTAAGATGCTGATAGTTGTTGGAGAACTTGTGAAATCAAATCTGTCATGGATACCAGCTGATGAGCCTCAATCATGGCATCATCAAACTGTTCTCTCTCAATCTCGTTAAAACTACGATAGAGGGCATGCCCTTGAATATGCTCCAGCAACATGCGATTTTGCTTGGCAGCCGCAGTGAGGTAAACCATACCAGTCTCCAAGTCGGAAAGGGCAAAAAGGTTTTTCTTAGTTGTTCGCTGACGCAAGAGACCATTGACCTCGTCCTTACTCTTGTCCATCTGCTCGATGACAGGATAGTAGGCATTGCTGATGATTTCCAGACTGGCAAAGAGAAACTTGTAAATCGAAAGCATGTCATGACTCTCCAGATAACGGGTCATCTGTTCAATGACATAGGCGTTCTTGGTATTACTAATGGTAATCAGGCGACGATGTTCCACGATAAAGGTCATGGGAAAAGCTTCATAGTATGCCTTATCCTTTTTCAAGTTCAAGACATTGTAGATAAAGGTCACAGTCCCATTTTCACGGTGATAATCCATGTGGGCACGCTCATTTCTATCCAGCGCATATTCGATGGTTTCCTTGTCCAAACCGTAGATTTCAGAAAGGTCCTCTAGTTTTTTCAACTTGTCTAAATCTAGGTTAATCCAGGCGCAACCATTGCCCAACTGTTTTTCTAAAAACATCTTCTCTCCTTTACCAAACTCTTTCTATTGTACCATAAATCTGCTAAAATTTCAGGCCTGGTCTGTCCGAGAGAAATTGCTGACGACGGTGATATTCCGGTTGGGAACGAAGTGCAGAACCTGGTCTTCTCCTCTGAGTTGCGTTGTTCGAATGCCGACACTAACCACCTTGCCCGATACAGTAATAGGACCATTTGTCAGAACAACCTCATCTCCCACATCCAGTTGACGTTCAAAGAGGATGAAAAAGCCATTGATGACATCAGACAGAAAACCTTGGGCTCCCATACCAATGGCCACCCCAGCTATCCCAGCACCTGCCAGCAAACTAGAAACTGGCAAATCCAAAATAGACAAGATACAGTAAAGCAAAAAGAAATAAAGGGTATAATTAAACACATTCTCTAATAAACGTGAAATGGTTTTCTGACGTCCGACATCGTGACGAGACATTTTTAGAGAAGGTTTGACAATTCTCTGCACCATGGTATGGAGCAATTTCTTAGCTATATAAAAGAGTAAAAATAGAAATAACAGAGAAATTAACTTGGTTAAGATATTTTCAATAATCGTTGTAACATCAAGCTTATTGAGGTAGGTTTTAAAAAATTCTTGCATAGAAAACTCCTTTTATTTATTATACCATACTTTCACAAGTGGTGAATCTCCATAAATATTCAAAAATAATAGCCAAAATAGACAGAAAATTCTTGATTTTAGTTCATATTTATACTATAATCATAAACATTACACAACTAAGGAGGTTGTTATGAAAAAATTCATTCATGCTTGGAATAAGGCAAGCCTAATCAAACGGATTTTGATTGGTATGCTTATTGGAGGAACCCTAGGACTGACACTTCCTAACATTTCAGGAATTGGTCTACTCGGAGATCTATTTGTTGGCGGTCTAAAAGCCATCGCACCTATTCTAGTCTTTGCCCTCGTTGCTAACGCCCTTTCCCAACATCAAAAGGGACAAGATAGCAATATGAAAACAGTTATTTTCCTTTACTTAGTGGGAACCTTTGCTGCTGCCCTTATCGCTGTACTAGCAAGTTTCATTGTCCCTGTTGAGATTACCTTAAATAGTGCCAATACAGAAATCGCACCACCAGATGGGATTGGCCAGGTCCTCAGCAATCTCTTGCTCAAACTGGTTGACAATCCAGTCAATGCCCTTGTCACAGCCAACTACATCGGTATCCTGTCTTGGGCAGTTGTTTTCGGTATTGCTATGAGAGAGGCCAGCAAAAATAGTAAAGAATTGCTGAAAACTATGGCTGATGTGACTTCTAAGATTGTCGAATGGATCATCAACCTAGCTCCATTTGGAATCCTTGGCCTTGTCTTCAAAACCATCTCTGATAAGGGGATCGGAAGTCTAGCTAACTACGGAATCTTGCTTGCCCTCTTGGTGACAACTATGTTCTTTGTGGCTCTGGTAGTCAATCCACTAATTGCCTTCCTCTTTATGAAGAGAAATCCTTATCCCCTCGTTTTGAAATGTTTGCGTGTCAGTGGTGTGACAGCCTTCTTCACTCGTAGTTCTGCGGCTAACATCCCTGTCAACATGAAACTATGCCATGACCTCGGACTGGATCCAGATACCTATTCAGTTTCTATCCCACTTGGATCTACTATCAATATGGCCGGGGCAGCGATTACCATTAACGTTCTAACCCTTGCTGCAGTAAATACTTTGGGAATCCCTGTTGACTTTGCCACAGCCTTTGTCCTTAGTGTGGTAGCTGCTATCTCAGCCTGTGGGGCTTCTGGTATCGCTGGCGGTTCCCTCCTTCTTATCCCAGTTGCTTGTAGCCTTTTCGGTATTTCTAACGATATTGCCATGCAAGTTGTCGGTGTTGGATTTGTGATTGGAGTTATCCAAGACTCATGTGAAACAGCCCTCAACTCTTCTACAGATGTCCTCTTTACTGCCGTTGCCGAATACGCAGCAGCCCGTAAAAAATAACTCATAAAGGCAAGCCTGCTCAGGTCTTGTCTTTTACGCTTTTATTCTAACTTATTAGGAAATTCTTATGTCTATTAGCCAACGTACGACCAAACTCATCTTAGCCACCTGTCTTGCCTGCTGTCTTGCTTATTTTCTCAATCTCTCCTCAGCAGTTTCAGCTGGAATCATCGCCCTCTTGAGCCTATCCGATACCCGTAGAAGTACCTTAAAATTGGCCCGCAATCGCCTCTTTTCCATGCTTCTAGCTTTGGTTATCGGAGTTCTGGCTTTTCACTTGAGCGGATTTCATATCTGGAGTCTTGGCCTCTATCTGGCCCTCTACGTGCCTCTAGCCTACAAGATGGGCTGGGAAATTGGTATCACACCAAGCACTGTTTTGGTTAGCCATCTCTTGGTGCAAGAGTCAACTTCTCCAGACCTTCTAGTCAATGAATTCCTTCTCTTTGCTATCGGTACAGGATTTGCTTTACTTGTAAATCTCTATATGCCTTCACGTGAAGAGGAAATCCATTACTACCACACGCTGGTTGAAGAAAAGTTGAAAGATATTCTCCAGCGCTTCAAATATTATTTATCCAGAGGGGATGGACGCAACCGAGCACAGCTGGTAGAAGAATTGGACACCATTTTGGAAGAAGCCCTCAGACTGGTCTATTTGGATCACTCTGACCATCTCTTTCACCAGACCGACTACCATATCCACTACTTTGAGATGAGACAACGACAAAGTCGTATCCTGCGAAATATGGCCCAACAAATCAACACCTGTCACCTAGCTGCCAGCGAAAGCCTGATTTTGGCCCAGCTCTTTTCAAAAATTGCAGGACAACTGAGCCAGACCAATCCTGCTTCTGATTTGCTAGATGAAATCGAACGCTATCTGGAAGTCTTCCGTAACCGCAGTCTGCCCAAGACCAGAGAAGAATTTGAAACCCGTGCCACGCTCCTCCAACTCCTACGCGAAGCCAAAACCTTCATCCAAGTAAAAGTTGACTTTTACAAAAAATATGGACAGTAAAAAAGAAAACTTCAGACCAATCACAAAAGGTGAATATCTGAAGTTTTCTTTTATTTGACGGAAAAATCCACGAATCGATACAATTCGTGGATTTTTACTAGTGAAGCGTTTAGGTAAGCCGCCATAGCGGTTACCTATTATTAGATTACGACACGGAGTTTGGCAAATCGATTCCATTTGTAAAACTCAGTTAGTGAGGCAGTTAGGCAAGTCTAATAGGACTTGTCGTAGCCTACTTAGATTGCTTTGCAATCAAGTAGGCTTACTAAATCACATCTTCTCCTCCAACTCTACGTCTGGATACTTATCCGCAAACCAGCGGAGGGCAAAGTCATTTTCAAAGAGGAAGACTGGTTGGTCAAAACGGTCTTTAGCCAAGATATTTCGACTTGATGACATTCGTTCATCCAAGTCCTCAGGCTTGATCCAACGAACGGTCTTTTTACCCATTGGGCTCATGACTACTTCCGCATTGTACTCGCCTTCCATGCGGTGTTTAAAGACTTCAAACTGGAGTTGACCAACAGCTCCCAGCATGTACTCGCCTGTTTGGTAATTCTTATAAAGCTGAATAGCACCTTCTTGCACCAGTTGCTCAATCCCCTTGTGGAAGGATTTCTGCTTCATGACATTCTTAGCAGAAACTTTCATAAAAATTTCAGGAGTGAAGGTTGGCAGTGGTTCAAATTCAAATTTGTTTTTTCCAACTGTCAATGTATCCCCAACCTGATAAGTTCCTGTATCGTAAACCCCGATGATATCTCCTGCCACGGCATTGGTCACATTCTCACGACTTTCAGCCATAAACTGGGTAACATTAGACAGTTTAGCACCCTTACCAGTACGAGGCAAGTTGACACTCATGCCACGTTCAAATTCACCCGATACGATACGTACAAAGGCAATACGGTCACGGTGTCGAGGGTCCATGTTGGCTTGGATTTTAAAGACAAATCCTGAGAAGTCCTTATCGTAAGGATCAACAATTTCTCCGTCTGTTTTCTTATGTCCATGTGGCTCTGGAGCAAACTTGAGAAAAGTTTCAAGGAATGTTTGCACACCAAAGTTTGTCAAAGCTGAACCGAAGAAGACTGGTGTCAATTCTCCAGCCAGAATAGCTTCCTCTGAAAACTCATTCCCAGCTTCATTTAAAAGTTCAATATCATCCTTGACTTGCTCGTAGAAAGGGTTGCTGCCAAAAAGCTTGTCCCCATCTTCTAAACTAGCAAAACGCTCATCCCCTTTATAGAGCTCCAAGCGTTGGTTATAGAGGTCATAGAGCCCCTCGAAGGCTTTCCCCATCCCGATTGGCCAGTTCATCGGGTAACTCGCAATGCCTAGTACTTCTTCTAATTCTTGCAAGAGGTCCAGTGGCTCACGTCCATCACGGTCTAGCTTGTTCATAAAGGTGAAGACCGGAATGCCACGGTGTTTCACAACCTCAAACAATTTCTTAGTCTGAGCCTCGATACCCTTGGCAGAGTCCACGACCATAACAGCAGCATCCACCGCCATCAAGGTACGATAGGTATCTTCTGAAAAGTCCTCGTGCCCTGGGGTGTCTAGGATGTTGACGCGCTTACCATCGTAGTCAAACTGCATAACAGATGAAGTCACCGAAATCCCGCGTTGCTTCTCGATATCCATCCAGTCAGACTTGGCAAAAGTCCCTGTTTTCTTTCCTTTTACGGTACCAGCCTCACGAATCTCGCCCCCAAAGTAGAGCAACTGCTCAGTGATAGTTGTTTTCCCCGCGTCCGGGTGGGAGATGATGGCAAAGGTACGACGTTTCTTAATTTCTTCTTGAATATTCATAAGTTCTCTTTCTTTGATTCTCTATTTTTCTTGTTTCAATAGCTAAGAATGATTTCTACATTGGATTTTACCATTCCTTTCAACACTCCATTATATCGGATTTTAGCATTTTTTTCAATTTCTATTTTATATCAGACACTGCTAAAGTAGAACAATTCCCCTTGCAATTTTTCAAATAAATGTTACAATAAATATAGAAAAAGGTGTTGCGACAACAACACCCCACAGAGCCGTTTAAGACGGTGGCTGTAATTACATAACTAAAAAATAGCTCGTTAACTCGCCAAAGTTAGGACGGCTATTTTTTTGTCTCTTTTACCAATTCAAGGATGAACCTTAGGAGCGTGATAACAAAGTTACCAGCTACAAACATGAGTGTCAAAGCCTCAAAAGGGGACAAATCTGGTTACTCCTTTCTACTAAGATTTTACAGGTTCTGCACATAAGCATCACCATCCTTTCGATTTTGTAACCACCGTCTTCACTTCTCTGTTAAACTATTGTACCATATATTTTCCCCTTTGAAATCCGCTTTTCAAATAAATCATCATCAGAATCCGTTCTCCATCCTATACCTGTCTTTTTTCATCTTTCCTTCCCTTATTTATAGGAAAATATGGTAAAATAGAACAGACTAAAAATCATCATTTCACGAAAGGATGCAAGATGAAAATTACGCAAGAAGAGGTAACACACGTTGCCAATCTTTCAAAATTAAGATTCTCTGAAGAAGAAACTGCTGCCTTTGCGACTACCTTGTCTAAGATTGTTGACATGGTTGAATTGCTGGGCGAAGTTGACACAACTGGTGTCGCACCTACTACAACCATGGCTGACCGCAAGACTGTACTCCGCCCTGATGTGGCCGAAGAAGGAACAGACCGTGATCGCCTGTTTAAAAACGTACCTGAAAAAGACAACTACTATATCAAGGTACCAGCTATCCTAGACGATGGAGGAGATGCCTAATGACTTTCAACAATAAAACCATTGAAGACTTGCACAATCTCCTTGTCTCTAAGGAAATTTCAGCAACTGAATTAACACAAGCAACACTTGAAGATATCAAGTCTCGCGAGACCGCTATCAACGCTTTTGTTACCATCGCTGAAGAGCAAGCTCTTGCTCAAGCTAAAGCTATTGATGAAGCTGGAATCGATGCTGATAATGTCCTTTCAGGAATTCCACTTGCAGTTAAGGATAATATCTCTACAGACGGTATTCTTACAACTGCAGCCTCAAAAATGCTCTACAACTACGAGCCAATCTTTGATGCGACAGCCGTTGCCAATGCAAAAGCGAAAGGCATGATTGTCGTAGGGAAAACCAACATGGACGAGTTTGCCATGGGTGGATCAGGTGAGACTTCTTACTACGGTGCCACTAAAAATGCTTGGGACCACAGCAAGGTCCCTGGTGGATCATCAAGTGGTTCTGCTGCAGCTGTAGCCTCAGGACAAGTTCGCTTGTCACTTGGTTCTGATACTGGTGGATCTATCCGCCAACCTGCTGCCTTCAATGGGATCGTCGGTCTCAAACCAACCTACGGAACAGTTTCACGTTTCGGTCTCATTGCCTTTGGTAGTTCATTAGACCAGATTGGACCTTTCGCTCCGACTGTTAAGGAAAATGCCTTCTTGCTCAATGCTATTGCAAGCGAAGATGCCAAAGACTCTACTTCTGCTCCTGTCCGCATTGCCGATTTTACTTCAAAAATCGGCCAAGACATCAAGGGCATGAAAATTGCTTTGCCTAAGGAATACCTTGGTGAAGGAATTGACCCAGAGGTTAAGGGAACCATTCTGAACGCAGCCAAACACTTTGAAAAACTTGGTGCTATTGTTGAAGAAGTGAGTCTACCTCACTCAAAATACGGTGTTGCCGTCTACTACATCATTGCTTCATCTGAAGCTTCATCAAACTTGCAACGTTTTGACGGTATCCGTTACGGCTACCGCGCAGAAGATGCAACCAACCTTGATGAAATCTATGTAAACAGCCGTAGCCAAGGTTTCGGTGAAGAGGTTAAACGCCGTATCATGCTTGGTACATTCAGTCTTTCATCAGGTTACTATGACGCCTACTATAAGAAGGCTGGTCAGGTCCGTACCCTCATCATCCAAGATTTCGAAAAAGTCTTCGCGGATTACGACTTGATTTTGGGCCCAACTGCTCCTAGTGTTGCCTATGACTTGGATTCACTCAACCACGACCCAGTTGCTATGTACTTGGCTGACCTCTTGACCATACCTGTAAACTTGGCAGGACTGCCTGGAATTTCTATTCCTGCTGGATTCTCTCAAGGTCTGCCTGTCGGTCTCCAATTGATCGGTCCTAAGTACTCTGAGGAAACCATTTACCAAGCTGCTGCTGCTTTTGAGGCGACAACAGACTACCACAAACAACAACCCGTGATTTTTGGAGGTGATAACTAATGAACTTTGAAACAGTCATTGGACTTGAAGTCCACGTAGAGCTCAACACCAATTCAAAAATCTTCTCACCTACTTCTGCCCACTTTGGAAATGACCAAAATGCCAACACTAACGTGATTGATTGGTCTTTCCCAGGAGTTCTGCCAGTTCTTAATAAAGGTGTTGTCGATGCCGGTATCAAGGCTGCTCTTGCCCTCAACATGGACATCCACAAAAAGATGCACTTTGACCGCAAGAACTACTTCTACCCTGATAATCCAAAAGCCTACCAAATTTCTCAGTTTGATGAGCCAATCGGTTATAACGGCTGGATTGAAGTGGAGCTAGAAGACGGTACAACTAAGAAAATCGGTATCGAACGTGCCCACCTAGAAGAAGATGCTGGTAAAAACACCCACGGTACAGATGGCTACTCTTATGTTGACCTCAACCGCCAAGGGGTGCCATTGATTGAGATTGTATCTGAAGCTGACATGCGTTCTCCTGAAGAAGCCTATGCTTATCTAACAGCCCTCAAGGAGGTTATCCAGTACGCTGGTATTTCTGACGTTAAGATGGAAGAGGGTTCTATGCGTGTGGATGCCAATATCTCCCTTCGCCCTTATGGTCAAGAGAAATTCGGTACCAAGACAGAGTTGAAGAACCTCAACTCCTTCTCAAACGTTCGTAAAGGTCTTGAATACGAAGTCCAACGTCAAGCTGAAATCCTTCGCTCAGGGGGTCAAATCCGTCAAGAAACACGCCGTTACGATGAAGCTAACAAGGCAACCATCCTCATGCGTGTCAAGGAAGGAGCTGCAGACTACCGCTACTTCCCAGAGCCAGACCTACCAATCTTTGAAATCTCAGACGAGTGGATTGAGGAAATGCGAACTGAGTTGCCAGAGTTTCCAAAAGAACGCCGTGCGCGTTATGTATCTGACCTTGGCTTGTCAGACTATGATGCTAGTCAGTTGACGGCAAACAAAGTCACTTCTGACTTCTTTGAAAAAGCTGTTACCCTCGGTGGCGATGCCAAACAAGTCTCTAACTGGCTCCAAGGGGAAGTCGCTCAGTTCTTGAATGCCGAAGGCAAGACACTAGAACAAATCGAATTGACACCAGAAAACTTGGTTGAAATGATTGCCATCATCGAAGACGGCACTATCTCTTCTAAGATTGCTAAGAAAGTCTTTGTCCACCTAGCTAAAAATGGCGGAGGAGCGCGTGAATACGTTGAAAAAGCAGGTATGGTTCAAATCTCAGATCCTGAAATCCTGATTCCAATCATCCACCAAGTCTTTGTCGATAACGAAGCGGCGGTTGCCGACTTCAAGTCAGGTAAACGTAACGCAGATAAGGCCTTCACAGGATTCCTTATGAAAGCAACCAAAGGCCAAGCCAACCCACAAGTCGCCCTTAAACTCCTTGCTCAGGAATTAGCGAAGTTGAAAGAAGATTAATATGTAAAAGAAACCAGCCTTGAGGTTGGTTTTTTTCTCCCCTACCAAATCCCATTAACTATTTTGGCTTTATTTCCAGAAGATTTTATGGTAAAATGAAGAGTAATAATATTTATTAAAGAGGTAAAAACATGATTGAAGCAAGCAAATTGAAAGCTGGTATGACATTTGAAACTGCAGACGGAAAATTGATCCGCGTTTTGGAAGCTAGCCACCACAAACCAGGTAAAGGAAACACAATCATGCGTATGAAATTGCGTGATGTCCGTACTGGTTCTACATTTGATACAAGCTACCGTCCAGAAGAAAAATTCGAACAAGCTATTATCGAAACTGTGCCAGCTCAATACTTGTACAAAATGGATGAAACTGCCTACTTCATGAACACTGAAACTTACGACCAATACGAAATCCCAGTCGTAAACGTTGAAAATGAATTGCTTTACATCCTTGAAAACTCTGATGTGAAAATCCAATTCTACGGAACTGAAGTAATCGGTGTAACTGTACCAACTACTGTTGAATTGACAGTCGCTGAAACACAACCATCTATCAAAGGTGCTACTGTTACAGGTTCTGGTAAACCAGCGACTATGGAAACTGGACTTGTTGTCAACGTTCCAGACTTTATCGAAGCTGGACAAAAATTGATCATCAACACTGCAGAAGGAACTTACGTTTCTCGTGCCTAATCTCTAGAAAGAGGTCATTCTATGGGAATTGAAGAACAATTTGGCGAAATCGTTATCGCTCCACGTGTACTTGAAAAAATCATTGCCATCGCAACTGCTAAAGTTGATGGTGTCCACTCATTTTCAAATAAATCCGTATCTGATACCCTATCAAAACTCTCTCTTGGTCGTGGCGTCTACTTAAAAGAAAGCAACGAAGAACTAACTGCTGACATTTATCTCTACCTTGAGTACGGTGTGAAAGTGCCAAAAGTGGCTCTTGCTATTCAAAAAGCAGTCAAAGATGCTGTCCGAGATATGGCTGATGTGGAACTTGCTGCTGTTAACATCCATGTTGCAGGAATCGTTCCAGATAAAACACCAAAACCTGAGTTGAAAGATTTATTTAACGAGGACTTCCTCAATGACTAGTCCATTATTAGAATCTAGACGCGAACTTCGTAAATGCGCTTTTCAAGCTCTCATGAGCCTTGAATTCGGCACAGATATGGAAACAGCTTGTCACTTTGCCTACACGCATGACCGTGAAGATGAAGATGTGCAAATCCCTGCCTTTCTTCTGAACTTGGTTTCTGGCGTTCAAGCTCAAAAAGACGAGTTGGATAAACAAATCAACCAGCACCTCAAGTCAGGCTGGACAGTTGAACGCTTGACCTTGGTCGAAAAAAACTTACTACGCTTAGGTATCTTTGAAATCACATCATTTGATACACCACAGCTAGTAGCAGTTAATGAAGCCATTGAACTTGCTAAGAATTTTTCAGATCAAAAATCAGCCCGCTTTATCAACGGACTGCTTAGTCAATTTGTAACTGAAGAAAATGAATAATCAAAAATGTGTTTGGTCTTCCAAGCACCTTTTGACTTTCCCCTCTGTACAGAGTAAGAATCACAAAAAAATTAGAACTGACTGCCAGTTCTAGTTTTTTTGTATTCTGAGGTATTAGTATTTTCTAAATCGTTGATAACGCTCTTCCAACAACTCTTCGAGCGTTTTTTGCGAAAGTCTAGCTAGCTCAGCTTGAAGTTCTTTTTTAACATTCTTAATCAGTTCTTTACTAGAAAGCCCTGCTTCAGAAATCACCTTATCTACCACGTCCATTTCTAACAGCTCATGAGAAGTGATTTTCATCAGTTCTGCCGCTTCCATGGCACGACTGCCGTCCTTCCATAGAATGGAAGCAAAGCCTTCTGGACTGAGAATGGCATAGATAGAATTTTCCAGCATCCAGACACGGTCTGCGACTGCCAGAGCCAGAGCTCCACCTGAACCACCTTCACCGATAATGATGGCGATAATCGGAACTTTCAGGTCACTCATTTCCATGAGATTGCGAGCGATAGCTTCTCCCTGTCCACGTTCTTCCGCTCCCACACCAGGATAGGCACCTGCAGTATTGATAAAGGTCACAACTGGACGGCCAAATTTTTCAGCCTGTTTCATCAACCGTAGAGCCTTGCGGTAGCCTTCTGGATGCGGTTGACCAAAATTCCGCTTGAGGTTATCTTGCAAACTCTTGCCTTTTTGGATACCAACCACTGTTACAGCTTGGTCTCCAAGCCAGCCAATACCACCAACAACTGCACCGTCGTCACGAAAAGAACGGTCACCGTGTAATTGGATAAAGTCATCAAAAATGCCTGTTGCAAAGTCCAAGGTTGTCAAGCGACTCTGCTCACGCGCTTCTCTGACTATTTTTGCAATATTCATCTAGGACACCCTCCATGCAATCTGACTAGGCTAGCAATCGTATCTGGCAAATCTCTTCTTTTGACAATAGCATCCACAAAGCCATGTTCCAATAGGAATTCTGCCTTTTGGAAATCCTCAGGTAAGCTTTCACGAACCGTATTTTCAATCACACGACGCCCAGCAAAACCAACCAAGCTCTGTGGTTCAGCCAGAATGATATCGCCCTCCATAGCGAAAGAAGCTGTCACACCACCTGTCGTTGGATCTGTCAAAATGGTCAGATAAAAGAGACCAGCATTTGAATGGCGTTTAACCGCTGCAGAGATCTTGGCCATCTGCATGAGACTCATGATTCCTTCCTGCATACGGGCTCCACCAGATGCTGTGAAAAGAACAACTGGCAATTTTTCAACAGTCGCATATTCAAATAATCGAGTGATTTTTTCACCTACAACTGTACCCATAGAAGCCATGATAAAGTTGGAATCCATAATCCCAAGAGCCACAGTCTGACCTTTTATAAGAGCTGTTCCTGTCACAACGGCTTCATCCAGACCTGTTTTTTCACGCATAGTTGCTAGTTTCTTTTGATAACCAGGGAAATGCAAGGGATCCTTGCTTTCAATCCCCGTAAATAATTCCTTGAAAGTCCCCATATCAATCGTCAGAGCCAAGCGTTCTTGGGCAGAAATACGAAAGGTGTAACTACAGTGCGGACAGATACGCTCACTTCCCAGATCCTTCTGATAAATGGTATACTTACAGCCTGGACACTGGGAAAATAATTCATCTGGAACCTCTGGCTTGGCTTGAGGTTTTTCCCTAACCGAACGATTGGGATTGATTCGAATATACTTATCTTTTTTACTAAATAGAGCCATTGATTCCCCTTTTCGGTTTATACTCTTGAAGTCATTTTATTCTTTTTCTTGATACTTGGGTAAGAAGGTTTCCATCAAGAAGGAAGTATCATAATCTCCAGCAATGACATTGCGATCTGAAATGAGGTCAAGCTGGAAATCTGCATTGGTCTGCACTCCTTCAATCTCTAATTCATAGAGGGCACGTTGCATTTTCATCAAGGCATCAAAACGATTCTCCCCATGAACGATAACTTTGGCAATCATACTATCATAATAAGGTGGAATGGTATAGCCTGGATAAACTGCTGAATCTACGCGCAAGCCAACACCTCCACTTGGAAGATAGAGATTGGTAATCTTACCTGGACTTGGAGCAAAGTTAAAGGCTGGATTTTCTGCATTGATGCGACACTCGATGGCATGACCTCGTAGGACAATATCTTCTTGCTTAACAGACAGAGGCTGACCTGCCGCAATGCGAATCTGTTCCTTAACGATATCAACACCTGAAACAAATTCTGTTACTGGATGCTCTACCTGAACACGTGTATTCATCTCCATGAAATAGAATTTACCACTGGCTTCATCAAGAAGAAACTCAATGGTCCCTGCATTTTCATAACCAACAGACTCTGCAGCTCGAACAGCAGCAGCACCAATTTCATGACGCAGCGTTTTTCCGATTGCAATCGAAGGACTTTCTTCTAAAACCTTTTGGTTATTCCGTTGAAGAGAACAATCCCGTTCCCCCAAGTGAATCACATGTCCGTGTTCATCTCCTAGGATTTGAACCTCGATGTGACGAGCTGGATAGATAACCCGTTCAATGTACATGGCACCATTGCCATAATTGGCCTTGGCTTCACTTGAAGCAGTTTCAAAGGCGGAGACGAGGTCTTCTGGTTTTTCAACCTTACGAATCCCTTTACCACCTCCACCTGCTGAGGCCTTGAGCATAACAGGATAGCCAATTTTTTCAGCAACAATCAAAGCTTCCTCAGAGTTATGCACTTCTCCATCTGAACCTGGAATGACAGGTACACCCGCTTTAATCATCTGAGCCCGCGCATTGATCTTGTCTCCCATCATATCCATGACATGACCAGATGGACCGATAAACTTGATTCCTACTTCTTCACACATGGTTGCAAATTTGGAATTTTCACTGAGAAATCCAAAACCAGGGTGAATAGCTTCTGCCTCAGTCAAGACTGCAGCTGATAGAACCGCATTAATATTGAGATAAGACTCTGTTGCCTTACCAGGACCGATACAAACCGCTTCATCTGCTAAAAGCGTATGGAGGGCTTCCTTATCAGCAGTTGAATAAACCGCGACCGTTGCAATCCCCAATTCCCGCGCAGCACGGATAATACGAACCGCAATTTCACCACGATTGGCAATTAAAATTTTTCGAAACATGGAGAACCTCCTTAGTTCCCTATTGCGAAGGTAAGAGTACCACTAGCTGCAAGCTTGCCATCCACTTCAGCCTTTGCTTCAACCACAGCAATCGTGCCACGACGTTTTACAAACGTTGCCGTCATAAGCAATTGGTCACCTGGTACAACTTGCTTCTTGAATTTGACCTTATCCATACCAGCGTAAAAAACCAGTTTTCCTTTATTTTCAGGTTTTGATAACTCTAACACACCAGCTGTTTGCGCCAAGGCTTCCATGATCAGAACACCTGGCATAACTGGATATTGAGGGAAATGACCATTAAAGAAGGGCTCATTGATGGTCACATTTTTGATGGCAACAATGGTATCCTCGCTCACTTCCAAGACACGGTCCACTAGGAGCATAGGATAACGGTGGGGAAGGGCTTCTTTGATTCCTTGAATATCGATCATTTGATTCGTACCAATCCTTTACCAAACTCAACCATTTCTTCGTTAGAAACGAGAATTTCCGTTACCACACCATCCTTAGGTGCTGGAATTTCATTCATGACTTTCATGGCTTCGATAATGACCAATGTTTGACCTTTTTTAACACTATCACCAACTGTTACAAAGGCAGGTTTATCTGGGCCAGCAGCCAAGTAAGCCACTCCAACAAGTGGGCTCTCTACAAGATCTCCCTCAGCAACTACACTTGCTTCAGCTGGAGCCGAAGTTTCTTCCACTACAGTTTCTACTGGAGCAGATGTAGGAGCTACTGGACTTGGTGTTGCTAGAATGGGCGCCGGAGCGACTTGAGCTGCAACTTCAGACACCAGTCTCGCTTCATTCTTGCTAAACTGCAACTCATCCGTCCCATTTTTATAAGAAAATTCTCTCAAACTTGATTGGTCAAATTGAGCCATCAAGTCTTTAATATCGTTTAAATTCATAGTTATTTATTCTCCCAACGTTTGAAAGCAAGAACTGCATTGTGGCCACCAAAACCAAAAGTATTTGAAATAGCGTATGGAATTTCTTGCTCCAAGCCTTGTCCATAAACGACATTGGCTTCAATATAATCTGATACTTCACTTGTTCCAGCTGTCATTGGCACAAAGTTATGACGCATAGCTTCGATTGTGACGATAGCTTCTACTGCACCTGCAGCCCCCAGCAAATGTCCTGTGAAAGACTTGGTTGATGATACAGGTACTTCCTTACCAAGAACAGCCACGATCGCACCACTTTCTCCTTTTTCATTAGCAGGAGTTGACGTTCCGTGAGCATTGACATAGGCTACTTGCTCTGGAGAAATCTCTGCTTCTTCCAATGCTAGTTTGATGGCCTTGATAGCTCCCTGACCTTCTGGATGTGGTGAAGTCATGTGGTAGGCATCACAAGTATTTCCGTAACCAACCACCTCAGCCAGGATAGTAGCGCCACGTTTTTCGGCGTGTTCAAGACTTTCAAGAACCAACATCCCAGAACCTTCACCCATGACAAAACCATTACGATCCTTATCAAATGGAATGGAAGCACGAGTTGGGTCCTCTGTAGTTGAGAGAGCTGTTAGGGCTTGGAAACCAGCAATAGCAAAAGGTGTGATAGAAGCTTCTGAACCACCTACCAACATAACGTCTTGGAAACCAAATTTAATTGAGCGGAAGGCATCCCCAATCGCGTCATTTGATGAAGCGCAGGCAGTATTGATAGATTTACAAACACCGTTTGCTCCAAAACGCATAGCAACATTTCCTGAAGCCATATTTGGCAAGGCTTTTGGAAGGGTCAATGGTTTCACACGTTTTGGCCCTTTGTCATTTAGGCGAAGCACTTGATCTTCAATTTCTTTGATTCCACCAATACCAGAGGCAACGATAACACCAAAACGATCCTTGTCAAGAGCCTCTACATCTAAATTGGCATGATTAACAGCTTCTTGGGCTGCGTACAAGGCATACAAAGAGTAGTTATCGAAACGATTGGTATCTTTCTTAACAAAGTATTTATCAAAAGGAAAATCTTGGATTTCTGCTGCATTATGCACATCAAAGTCACTATGATCAAATTTTGTAATTGGACCAATTCCGATTTTTCCAGTTGTCAAACTATTCCAAAATTCTTCTGGTGTATTTCCGATTGGAGATGTTACTCCATAACCTGTTACTACTACGCGATTTAGTTTCATCTTTTTTACCTCTAGCTTCTGCTACATACTTAAGCCACCATCAATGGCAACTACTTGACCAGTTAGATAATCTTGGCCTGCTAAAAATACTGTCAAATCTGCAACTTGCTCTGCCTGCCCAAATTCTTTCATAGGAATTTGCGCCAGCATGGCATCTTTTACCTTGTCTGATAGAACAGCTGTCATATCGGACTCAATCATTCCAGGAGCAATAGCATTAACCCTGATATTGCGATTGGCCACTTCACGAGCCACAGACTTAGTAAAACCAATCAAACCAGCCTTAGAAGCTGCATAGTTAGCTTGACCGATATTCCCCATCAAACCAACAACACTAGACATATTAATGATAGCACCTTCTCTGGCTTTCATCATCGGTTTCAAGACTGATTGTGTCATGTTAAAGGCACCAGTCAAGTTAACCTTGAGCACTTTTTCAAAATCTGCTTCTGTCATCTTGAGCATCAGGGTATCTTGGGTAATTCCTGCATTGTTGACCAAAACATCTACTGAACCCAGCTCTGCAATAGCTTGATCAACCATACGTTTAGCGTCTACAAAATCTGACACGTCTCCTGATATAGGAACCACCTTGACACCATAGTTTGAAAACTCAGCGAGCAATTCTTCTGAAATTGCACCACGACTGTTTAAAACAATATTGGCTCCTGCCTGAGCAAACTTGTGAGCAATGGCAAGACCAATTCCACGACTCGAACCTGTAATAAAGATATTTTTATTTTTTAGTTGCATTCTTTTCTCCTGTTTCCTCTTGTATTTATGGGAGAAGGGATTACTTGTTTTCTAGCAAGGCTTCCAAGCTAGCCTGATCTTCAACATTGGCTAGTTTAGCTGTCTTATCAATTTTTTTGACAAAGCCTGACAATACTTTCCCCGGTCCAATCTCTATAAAGTTGGTTACTCCTGCTTCTTGCATAACTGCAATACTTTCATAGAAACGAACTGGTTCCTTGACCTGACGCGTCAAGAGTTGAACTATATCTTCTTTTTGCATAACAGCAGCTTCTGTATTGCCGACTAGGGGACAAGTGAAATCTGAAAAACTTACCTGAGTTAGAGTTTCAGCTAGTTTCTGGCTAGCAGGATCAAGGAGAGCGGTATGAAAAGGTCCTGAAACCTTGAGAGGAATCAAGCGTTTGGTGCCTGCTTCCTGCAAGAGTTCTACAGCTCGATCAACTGCAACCACTTCTCCACCAATCACGATTTGTGCAGGTGTATTATAGTTGGCTGGGGTAACCACTCCGAGTTCAGAAGCTTTTTGACAGGCTTCCTCAATGACCTCTACTGGCGTATTGAGAACTGCTACCATCTTGCCAGAACCAGCAGGGGCCACTTCTTCCATATAGGCTCCACGCTTAGCAACCAAGGCTACCGCATCTTCAAAATCCAAAGCACCGCTGGCCACCAAGGCAGAATATTCTCCAAGGGACAAACCAGCAACCATATCAGGCTGATAGCCCTTTTCTTGCAATAAACGGTAGATAGCAACTGAAGTCGCTAAAATAGCTGGTTGCGTATAGCGGGTCTGATTGAGTTTTTCTTCTTCCCTATCAATAAGATGACGCAAATCATAACCAAGCACCTGACTTGCTTGATCAATCGTTTCTTTGACAATAGGGTAGTGATCATAGAGATCACGGCCCATACCTAGATACTGGGCACCTTGACCAGCAAATAAAAAGGCTGTTTTAGTCATTTCTTACAACTCCTGCCCAACGAGAGGCTTCTTCTTGAATTTTCTTAGCTGCTCCGTAATACAAATCTTTTAGGATTTCTTCAACGGTTTCTTCTTTGGAAACAAGGCCTGCAATTTGACCTGCCATAACAGAACCACCATCCACATCTCCGTGAACAACCGCTTTGGCTAGAGCACCTGCTCCCATTTGTTCAAAAATTTCCAAATCTGGATTTTCTTGCTTAAAGGCATCTTTCTCAGCTTGTTCAAAATCACGAGTCAATTGGTTTTTAATAGCTCGAACAGCATGTCCAAAGTGTTGGGCTGAAATCGTAGTATCAATATCTCTAGCTTTTAAAATTTTCGCCTTATAATTTGGATGGGCATTGGACTCTTTTGCGACTACAAAGCGAGTTCCAACCTGAATAGCTTCTGCACCTAGCATAAAGCCAGCAGCAGCACCTTCACCATCCGCAATCCCTCCTGCAGCAATAACAGGAATAGATACAGCAGCAGCCACCTGGCGCACCAAGGTCATGGTTGTTAATTTACCGATATGCCCCCCAGCTTCCATTCCTTCTGCAATAACGGCATCCGCACCGATTTTTTCCATGCGTTTCGCTAGGGCAACACTTGGCACAACAGGAATAACCGTAATACCAGCTTCATGGAAACGTTCCATGTATTTGCTTGGATTTCCTGCACCTGTTGTCACTACCTTAACCCCTTCCTCGATAACGAGGTCTACAATATCTTCCACAAAGGGAGACAAGAGCATGATGTTGACACCAAAGGGTTTATCAGTCAATGATTTGATTTTATCAATATTTGCCTTGACAACTTCTTTAGGGGCATTTCCCCCACCGATAATCCCTAGTCCTCCAGCCTTGGAAACAGCTCCTGCCAAATCACCATCAGCAACCCAGGCCATTCCTCCTTGGAAAATAGGATAATCAATATTCAATAATTCTGTAATACGCGTTTTCATAGTGCCTCCATCGTTTCTTGCTTACGTAATAGTTCGATACCATCATAATTTGAAAATCAAACTATTGCCTAAACAAGAGGGAGCGGGTTTCCCTACTCCTTCTATTTATATTCTGCTTATTTTGTTTGCTCTTCAACGTAGGCAACCAAGTCACCAACTGTTTTCAAGTCATCTTCTGCTTCGATTTGGATATCAAAAGCATCTTCGATTTCTGAGATTACTTGGAACAAGTCCAATGAATCTGCGTCCAAATCATCAAAAGTTGATTCAAGTGTTACTTCTGATGCGTCTTTTCCAAGTTCTTCAACGATAATTTCTTGTACTTTTTCAAATACTGCCATGATAGGACTCCTTTAAAATAAATAGTTTTTTATAACAATGTGTTCACCACATGATTACCTAAATTGTAAGAATGAGCGTGCCCCATGTCAAACCTCCACCGAAGCCTGATAGAAGAATAGTCTGGCTACCATCTAAAGGGATGAGACCTTGTTCTACACACTCTGAAAGTAAAATCGGGATACTAGCTGCACTGGTATTGCCATATTCCATCATATTGGCTGGAAGTTTAGCTCGGTCAACACCGATTTTTCTAGCCATCTTATCCAAGATACGGTCATTAGCCTGATGAAGTAGCAGATAATCCAAGTCTGTCGCCTCTATAGGAGATTCATCAATAGTCTGCTTGATAGACTTGGCTACATCCCGAATAGCAAAATCAAAGACTGCGCGTCCATCCATCTTCAAAAATGAATCTGCATTTTCTTGATCTGAAAATGGAGAATGCAAGCCTGAATGTCCGTAGGTCAGACACTCGCTGCGACTTCCATCGCTATTGAGACTTTCTGCCAAGAAATGCTCTTGCTTGCTAGCTTCTAACAAGACACCACCAGCACCATCTCCAAACAAAACAGCTGTTGATCGGTCTGACCAATCGACTGCTTTAGAGAGGGTCTCACTACCAATCACCAAGCCTTTTTGAAAGCGACCAGAAGCGATAAACTTTTCAGCAGTTGAAAGAGCAAATACAAATCCACTGCAAGCTGCTGTTAGGTCAAAAGCAAAGGCCTTATTAGCACCAATATTAGCTTGAACACGAGCAGCTGTAGAGGGCATCATCGAATCTGGAGTAATGGTAGCTAGGATGATAAAATCCAACTCCCCTCCTGTGATTCCAGCTTTTGCCATTAGTTTCTTGGCAACTTCTGTAGCCAAATCACTAGTAGATTCTGTTCTTGAAATATGCCTTTGTCGTATTCCCGTCCGACTTGAAATCCACTCATCATTGGTATCCATAATCTGAGCCAAATCATGATTTGTAACCACTTGCTCTGGCACATAATGAGCAACCTGGCTTATTTTTGCAAAAGCCATTATCTCAAATCCTCCAAAAATTGATAAAGATTGGTCAAACCTTTGCTCATAACCTCAATTTCTTGCTTACTCATACCATCAATGATTTTTTCAACCATGGCCTTGTGGAAGCGTTTATGTAGCCTATGAACCAAGCGACCTTTCTTTGTCAAATGCAGATGTACCACACGTCGATCATGTTCTGAACGAATGCGTTCAATGTAACCCTTACGTTCGAGATTATTCAAACTAGTCGTAACTGTCCCAAGAGTCACCATCAACTCTTTTGACACTTGACTTGGTGTCACATCTGGAACTTTTCCAATCACATCAATCGTATGCATTTCTTTGATGGAGATATCCTTGAAACGACTACCTCTCAAGCTAACTTCCTCAATAACGAGGACATTGTTAAATATAGACGTTAAATATTCATTAATTCGTTGGTAGTCCAATCTTTCCTTCCCTCCTTTTCAAAAAAACTTTTAGAATCAAAACATTTGACAAAAGAATTATATCAAAGTTCAAAGAATGGTGCAAGTATTTTTTTATTTTCCTGTAAATTTAGGTCGTCTTCTTTCCGAATGAGCCCGAACTCCTTCTTTGAAATCCTCTGTTTGAGCTAAGGATTCCTGTAGGTTCAGTTCTAAAGTAGCATAATCTTGCCAATCTTTGAATTGGCTCTCCCACACCAACTTCTTAATGGCAGCATAGGAATTGCTTGAACCACGTCTTAATTTTTTAAGAAGCTGTTCTCTAGTCTTTTCAAGTTTATCAGCTTCACAGACACGGTAAACCAGGCCCCACTCTAGAGCTTTTTCTGCTGTCAATGCCTCTCCTGTCATAGCTAATTGAGCAGCACGCGTCACACCAATACTTCGACTCAAGAGATGAATTCCTCCTGCATCCGGAGCCAAGCCAACTCCAACAAAGGCTTGGATAAATTTAGCCTTATCCGTTGCCAGACAGAAATCTGCAGCAACAGCCATATTTGCTGCGGCACCTGCAACAGCCCCATCAACCTCCATCAAGACAGGTTTAGCAATTTGCTTGATTTTATAAGAAATAGTATTGACCAATTCTGCGATTTTCGTCAATGATGGAATATCATCCTCATCGACTGCTCGCTTCATCTCAACCAAATCTCCCCCAACAGAGAAGACTTTGCCATTCGCGTTGATTAAGACAAAATGCACAGCCGGATCCTCTTCTGCCAAAATCAGAGCTTCTAAAATCTCCTCACACATGGGAATGTGGAAACCGTTAGCGACCTCAGGACGGTTTAACGTAATGATTGCTAAATCCTCTTCAAGCTGATAAATAATGTGTTCCATCGGGACTCCTTTTTATTTTATAAGCGATTTAAATTATTTTATTATCAAAGTATATCTTTTTTAGGAGCAGAAAGCAATAAAAAAATCGACTAAAAGTGTCTCAGCCGATTTTGAATTGTGAAATTTAAAAAGTTAATTATCTTATTTGATTCAATGTATTTAATATGATATAATTAAAAAACTTATTTTTGAAAAAGGAGTAAATCCATGTATAGAAACTTGATAAAAGTCGCAAAAGATGTCATAAAGTTAGCAAATAAAAGAGATAAAGATAGACGAGAGAAAAAAACTTTCAAAATTATTTCTTTAGCTGATATAAAAATTTCAGACGAATTTGATTCGCTCTCAAAACAAATAGTAGAACTCCTTATGAAATTGAATCGTGATGAAGTCATTGCACTTCAAACCATCATGTATTTAGGGAGAGAAAATAATGTTGAACAAAAATCTCCTGACGAAATCTTTTTCACCCGTTTTGATGAGGTAAAATCATCGATTCAAGATTCTAAAGACATAGAAGTTCTTTACATGGTTGACAAACCATTAGGTGAATATCTTACAGAAGGATACCGAATCCTTGGTATTAAACTATAAATCAAACTTGGAAATCATATGCAGTAAGTCTTAAGACAAACTGCTTTTTATATTCCTTTTTCTTCATTGAAAAAAGGCTTTCTTTCTGCTATAATCGTATAAAATACTTACTTTAGGAGTTCTTATGAAGGTTGTTAAATTTGGAGGTAGCTCTCTTGCCTCTGCTAGTCAATTAGAAAAAGTTTTAAACATTGTAAAAAGCGATTCAGAGCGTCGTTTTGTCGTCGTTTCTGCACCTGGGAAACGCAATGCCGAAGATACTAAGGTTACGGATGCCTTGATTAAATACTACCGCGACTATGTTGCTGGTAACGATATTAGCAAGAGCCAAAACTGGATTATCGACCGCTATGCCGCTATGGTTAGTGAACTAGGACTAAAACCTGCTGTTTTAGAAAAAATCTCTAAAAGCATTCGCGCCTTGGCCACTCTTCCTATTGATGAAAATGAATTTCTCTACGATACTTTCCTAGCAGCTGGTGAAAATAACAATGCTAAATTGATTGCTGCCTATTTTAACCAAAACGGTATCGATGCACGCTATGTTCACCCTAGAGAAGCTGGTATTGTGGTCACAAGTGAACCTGGTCACGCTCGCATCATTCCATCAAGTTATGACAAGATTGAGGAATTGACAAATACAAATGAAGTTCTTGTCATTCCTGGTTTCTTTGGAGTTACCAAGGAAAATCAAATCTGTACCTTCTCACGTGGAGGATCAGACATTACAGGTTCTATCATTGCTGCCGGTGTTAAGGCCGACCTCTATGAAAACTTTACGGACGTTGATGGTATCTTTGCAGCCCACCCAGGCATTATCCACCAACCACACTCTATCCCTGAGTTGACCTACCGTGAAATGCGTGAGTTGGCCTATGCAGGATTCTCAGTCCTTCATGACGAAGCGCTTCTTCCTGCCTACCGAGGAAAAATTCCTCTGGTTATCAAGAATACCAACAATCCTGACCATCCAGGTACTCGTATCGTTCTAAAACACAGTAGTGATGAATTCCCAGTTGTGGGAATTGCTGGTGACTCTGGCTTTGTCAGCATCAACATGTCTAAATATCTCATGAACCGTGAGGTGGGATTTGGACGCAAGGTTCTTCAAATCCTTGAAGATCTTAACATCGGTTGGGAACATATGCCAACAGGTATCGACGATCTTTCAATCATCCTCCGTTCTCGCGAACTAACTCCTATCAAGGAAGAAGAAATCCTTCGTCAGCTGGTTCAAAAGGCTGAAGTAGACCATGCAGAAATCGAGCACGACCTTTCAATCATTATGATTGTTGGAGAAAAGATGAAGAGCCATATTGGAGTAACTGCTACTGCGACGCGTGCTCTATCTGAAAATAAGATCAACATCCAGATGATGTCTCAAGGTTCAAGTGAAGTGTCTATCATGTTTGTTGTCCATAAAGACCAAGAGAAAGCAGCTATTAAAGCCCTCTACAATGCCTTTTTCGGTGAAAGTAAGGAAGACTAAGCATGGCTCAATCACTTAACAAAACAGTGCTCCTCAATACAACAGGCACTTCCTACCTCTCTATAGCTGGAAAAGTTGGGAAATTCCTTGTCGGAGATCAGGCTCTGGAATTTTACCCAGATGTCAATGTCGAACAATTTATCCAGATTCCTTGGAGCCATATCAACCAGATTGGAGCTAATGTCTCTGGTCGCAAAATCAGTCGTCACTTCGAAGTCTTTACAGACAGAGGAAAATTCCTCTTTGCTTCAAAAGACTCAGGTGCCATTCTCAAAATTGCTCGCGAAAAACTGGGCAATGACAAGGTCGTCAAGCTTCCGACTCTGATTCAGACCATTGGGCAAAAATTTAAAAATCTATTTGCAAAAAAGTAGAAACTTTAGTATAATCATAGCAACGGATAAGTAGGTTATCTTCTTCTTTCAGAAAGTCTGCGGGTGCTGCGAGCAGATAGGAGGGATAGGTGAAATTCTACCGTTAGTAACAATTGCATACACAATCAAGTGCACACCTGTGAAGTTGGATGGAACCGTGGCCCTGCCACTCCAACGCTTTGTCAGGTGTGCTTTTTTCATAAAGGAGTTCTTATGTTAGATATCAAACGTATTCGTACAGACTTTGATGCTGTCGCAGAAAAATTGGCTACACGTGGTGTAGATGCTGCTGTCTTGAATGAGATGAAAGAAATCGATGCTAAACGTCGTGACATCTTGGTCAAGGTTGAAACTCTCAAAGCAGAACGCAACACAGTTTCTGCTGAGATTGCTCAAGCCAAACGCAACAAGGAAAATGCAGATGACAAGATTGCTGCTATGCAAAATCTATCTGCTGAAGTCAAAACCTTGGATGCTGAATTGGCAGAAATCGATGCTAAATTAACAGAATTTACCACTACTCTTCCAAATATTCCAGCTGATAGCGTTCCTGTTGGGGCTGACGAAGACGACAATGTGGAGGTTCGCCGTTGGGGTACTCCACGCGAGTTCGATTTCGAGCCAAAAGCTCACTGGGATCTTGGCGAAGACCTTGGTATCCTTGATTGGGAACGTGGCGGTAAGGTAACAGGAGCTCGCTTCCTCTTCTATAAAGGACTCGGTGCTCGTTTGGAACGTGCCATCTACAACTTTATGTTGGATGAACATGGAAAAGAAGGCTATACGGAAGTCATCACGCCTTACATGGTTAACCATGATTCTATGTTTGGGACTGGTCAATATCCAAAATTCAAGGAAGATACTTTTGAACTCAGCGACAGCAATTATGTCCTTATTCCTACAGCTGAAGTTCCTCTAACAAACTACTACCGTGATGAAATCCTTGACGGTAAAGACCTGCCAATCTACTTCACTGCTATGAGCCCATCATTCCGTTCTGAGGCTGGTTCTGCTGGTCGTGATACTCGTGGCTTGATTCGTTTGCACCAATTCCACAAGGTTGAAATGGTTAAATTTGCCAAACCAGAAGAATCTTACGAAGAATTGGAAAAAATGACAGCCAACGCTGAAAATATCCTTCAAAAACTCAACCTTCCATACCGTGTCGTTGCGCTTTCTACTGGAGATATGGGCTTCTCAGCTGCTAAAACTTACGACTTGGAAGTTTGGATTCCAGCGCAAAATACCTACCGTGAAATCTCAAGCTGTTCAAATACAGAAGATTTCCAAGCCCGTCGTGCCCAAATCCGATACCGTGATGAAGCTGATGGCAAGGTGAAATTGCTCCACACCTTGAACGGTTCTGGACTTGCAGTTGGACGTACAGTGGCTGCAATTCTTGAAAACTACCAAAATGCAGATGGTTCTGTGACCATCCCAGAAGCACTTCGTCCATACATGGGGGGAGCTGAAGTCATCAAACCATAAAAAATAAGGTTTAGCTATTTCTAGCTAGACCTTTTTTCGTAACCAAATCAGATAAGTACCCAATACAAAGAATAAAATAGTTAGGCATATAATAGTTTCAGCCAAGACCAGATAATCCAGAAATGGAAGTTTCAAGATTCCCTGAGCCATCTTGAGCGAGGTAGCTGTGATAATGCTTGGGAAGGTGAGGGCTGAGAAGGCTGGTTGAAAACCTTGTTTTAAAATATTGGGCAGGCGAGTCAAAACAAAGAAAAAGAAAGATTGAGAAGCCAAAATCATGACGATTAAGAGCCAAGTCGGTAGGCCGGCTCCGCCAACTCGAACTAGAGAGGCCAAGAGTAGAGAAAAGGGAGCACAGTAGATTCCTTCTTGTCCAAGCATGGCTAGTGGGAGTGGAGTTTTCTTTAAATCACTATAAATAAGTGGATAGAGATAGAAGGTTAGGAGAAAACCAAAACTCAAGGTCGCATAGGCAATTTCGATGATGCCTATAAGAGGATAGGTCAAGGCTGCCACTGCTATCCCCACATAAAGCACCGTCCAGCTTGGAGTTGCATGAACCCTCCGACCCGGATAAGCAAACTTGATCGTGAAACCAACAATCAAGGCCACATCCAAGAGAAATGAAAACCACCAAAGTCCTTGCGCTACCAAAGGAAGATGAGGGAAGACGCGAAAGACATAAGTCGATAAAATCATCCCAGCCATGGGAAAGGTCGCCATTCCTGACAAAAGAGGGGGCTTGGTCAATTCTTGCTTGGTTTCCTTCCAATTAAAAAGATGCAAAATCAGAAAGTAAATCCATAAAACCAAACCTGATAAACTCAGTATATGTGACAGAACTGGCAACATATCTAAAACGAGATTTCCAGCTCCTGCCAAACCTAGCAAACAACCTGAAAATACTAAGGGGAGTTTTTTCATCCTAACCTCCAATAATCATGTTAGTTTCAGTATAGCATAAAAGCGCTTAAATGAGGACTTAAAAAACGAAGTCCGTTGATTTCAGACTTCATTTTACTCAGATATGAATTAAGCATAAGGTTGCAATTCTGGGTTAATTGGTGTATTGGCTAGGTTATTGGCATAGTTACAGAGGCTTGCTAGGCTGACACCAAGAACTACATCCAAGGCATTTTGTTGGGTGTATCCAGCTTCTAGAAACTCAGCCAAGGCTTCATCTCCTACACGACCCTTGGTATTGATAACTGCCAAGGTAAATTTAGCTAGGGTGTCCAATTTAGGATCTGTTTCAATTGGAGTCCGATTGCGAAGGGCTTGAAGAAGGTCATCATTCATCTGGATTTGTTTGATTGAAAAGGCTGTGTGACCTGCGACGCAGAAGGCACAACCATTGGTCACAGCTGCCGTGATTTGCACCACTTCACGCTCAACGGGTGTCAGGCTGTTGTGACGATTGATAGCTCCGACAGTACGGTAAGCCTCTAAAGCAGTCGGTGCATTAGCCAAGAGACCGATTAGGTTAGGAATATAGCCATTGTTATCTTTTTCTACTGTTTCAAGAACTTCTTTCACTTCTGCTGGTGCTGATTCTACTGTATGGATTGTAAATGTTGTCATCATAAAACCTCTTTTCATTTTGTTGAAACCTAGTCTATCACAGATTCTATACCATGTATAATATATATTTTAAATTACACTGATAGAAATTTTTTATGAAAGCAAAAAATCACACGCAATGTGTGATTCCATTATTTGTCAAAATACTTTTTAGTTTCAGCAATAACGACCGGCGACAAGACTAATAGGGCAATCAAGTTTGGCAGAGCCATTAAGGCATTCACGATATCTGCGATAATCCAAACCATATCCAACTCGATAAATCCTCCCAACAAGACCATGAGCACAAAGACCACACGGTAAAGCCAGATAAAACGAACCCCAAAGAGAAACTCAAAACAACGTTCCCCGTAATAGTTCCAACCTAGAATCGTCGTAAAGGCAAAGAGCACAAGGAAGATGGTCAAGAGAGCAGGTCCAAAGTGTGAAAAGACTGTTGAGAAGGCTGACTGAGTCAAGGCAACTCCATTCAAATCACCACTCCAAACACCAGTCACCAAGATTGTTAAACCAGTCAAGGTACAGATAATGAGGGTGTCAATAAAGGTTCCTGTCATGGAAATCAAACCTTGCTCTACTGGTTCATTTGTCTTAGCCGCAGCCGCTGCAATGGGAGCCGAACCCAGACCAGATTCGTTTGAGAACACACCACGCGCTACACCATTTTGAATAGCCATTCGAATGCTAGCACCTGCAAATCCACCTACCGCAGCAACAGGACTAAATGCTGATGTCAAGATTAAAGCGATTGTGGCAGGGATTTTCTCGATATTAAAGAAAATAACTGTAAGAGTCCCCAAAATATAGATGATGGCCATAAAAGGAACAACGGTAGTTGAAACCTTAGAAATGGACTTGAGTCCACCAAAGACTGCAATCGCTACAAATACAGACAACACAAGAGCGGTGATAGCTGGCGAAATAGTCGTTGTATTTTGGATAGATTCTGTAATCGAGTTGACTTGGGTGAAGGTTCCGATTCCTAACAAAGCTACTAGCACACCTGCCAGGGCAAAGAAGATAGCAAGTGGTCGCCACTTTTCTCCCATCCCTAGAAGGATATAGTGCATGGGACCTCCCGCTACTGCACCATGATCATCCTTGGTACGGTATTTGATAGCTAGTAGTCCTTCCGCATATTTGGTAGCCATCCCAAAGAAAGCAGCCATCCACATCCAAAAGAGGGCTCCTGGGCCACCGACCTTGATAGCCGTCGCCACCCCGATAATATTTCCCGTACCAACTGTCGCTGCGAGGGCTGTACACAAGGCCGCAAAGCTGGATACATCGCCATGCCCCTTGTCCTTAGTAAAAATAAGCTGGAAAGCCTTGGGCAGACGCAAAACCTGCAAAAGTCCTAGACGAGCAGTTAGGTAAATCCCTGTTCCGACCAATAAAATCAAAAGGGGTGGGCCCCAAGCAAAAGCATCGATTGATTTAAGCAATTCTAACATTTCCTTCTCCTATCTTTTCAACCCCAAAAGAAAGAGCACATGCAAGATACATGTACTCTGGAATGCTTAGATAAATGCTAAAAAGCGGTCTATCCTAGCTCTGTCCTTTTACCTGAGAGTTTGAGCAGTTGCCTGCCTTGCCCCTTCGGTGCCTTTACGGTCTCTCCAGAGTTCCGTCCATTTACAGTCATGGAAAATCAAACGATTCTCCACTTCTATTAAACTTCATTCGGTGTTGGTATTTAATTGATTCTTATTTTACAAAAAATGTTGGCTTTTGTCAATGTGTTTATTAATAAAACTTAATTCAACAGTTTTTACTGTATAAAGCCCGGAATACTTCTATCCTTTAAATGTCACAATAGTCGCACCACTGCCTCCAGCATTTTGTGGGGCATAGCCGAAACTCTTGACATGCTTGTTTCTTTGTAGGTATTTGGTGACACCTTCACGGATGACACCTGTTCCGATACCATGGATGATATCTACTTGAGCCATATTATTAAGCAAGGCTTGGTCGATAAAGGCATCTAGCTCATTCATGGCCTCTTCATAGCGCTTGCCTCGAAGGTCCAGTCTGGCTTGTGGGCCACGACCAGAAGTTCGTTTCACGACATTGACCTGTTTCTTCTTGACTTGCTTTTCTTGCTGGGCTTGAACGAGGTCAAATTCTTTTTCTTCCAAGGTCATCTTGATCAAGCCAACTTGGGCTTCCCAGCGACCATCCTTGAGTTGACTGGTCAAGGTACCTCGCTGACCATAGCTGAGCACCACAATATCATCTCCCACCTTTGGAGCTCGTTTTTTCTTAGCCTTTTGAAGAACCTTATTTTTTGACAAATCTACTTTTTCAGGAGCCAATTTTTTCAACTTGGCCTTGGCTTCAATGATTTCGTGAGGCTTGAGTTGAGATTTACTGTGGAGATTTTTAAGAATCTGGTCACTCTCACTTAGGGCCATGTCCACAATCTCAGCAGCCTGTTCACGCGCCTTGTTAAGTTCTGTTTCCTTTTCACGATTAAGCTCATTGTAGAGTTTTTTGAGAGCACGATTCATCTTGAGATTTTCTTGCTCCACCTCACGGATATTGTCCAAGCGTTTGCGACTCTCTAGCGTCTGCTCTTCCAGTTGCTCAATAATCCGGTTGACATCATTGTCCTGATCAACCTGCTGGCTGGCATCCCCTACGATAACTTCAGATAGGCCTAGACGTTTAGCAATTTCAAAAGCATTGCTTCGACCAGGAACACCCTGCATAAAGCGATAGGTCGGGCGTAGAGTTGCAGTATCAAACTCCATGCTGGCATTTTGCACAAAGGCTGTCTCAATACCGTAGGCCTTGAGTTCTGGATAGTGGGTCGTCGCCATAGTCTTGACCTGACGCAGGCGAAGATCCTCCAGAATAGCCATGGCAAGGGCTGCTCCCTCTTGGGGATCTGTACCAGCCCCCAACTCATCCAAGAGTAAGAGTGAATGTTGGTTGACCTTGCCAAGAATATCCACAATATTGGTCATGTGGCTAGAGAAGGTAGACAAGCTCTGTTCAATAGACTGTTCATCGCCAATATCAGCAAAGATTTCTTCAAAAACACCAACACGACTTCCCTTATCTGCTAAAATAGGTAAGCCTGACTGGGCCATGACCTGTGTCAAACCGAGAGTTTTGAGCATGATGGTCTTCCCACCTGTATTGGGACCTGTAATGACAATGGCTGTTAAATCTTGGCCAAAATGGACATCATTTGCGACGGCATTTTTGACCAGAGGATGACAGACATGGAGCAGTTGAATCTCTTGGTTTTCTGATAGCTGAGGAACAACTGCTTGTCTTTCTTGGATAAAGCGGACCTTGGCACGAATCAAGTCCAGATGGCCGATAATCCAAGCATCATTGGCAATTTCAGCCGCATGAGGACGGACACGTTCAGAAATTTCTTGGAGAATACGAAGCATTTCATAGCGCTCATCTGCTCGCAAACTAGCAATTTCTTCACTCAGTTTGACCACCTCACGGGGTTCGATATAGACGGTATTTCCACTAGCAGAAATATCATGAACGACACCAGCAATCTTATTGCGGTAGGTGTTTTTGACAGGTAAAACCTGACGGCCATTTCTGCTGGCAACGATTCCTTCTGTCAACATCTGCGCTTTTTGCTTGAGCAAATCTTGCAAGACATCGCGTACCTGACTCTCGCTATCATGGATTTTTCGACGGATTCGTGCCAATTCTTCACTGGCAAAATTTTCAATAAAACCTGCATCATTAAAGGCTTGTAGATTTCCGTGTAATTGCGGAAAATCGTGTAATTTCTCAAACCATAGGGCTAATTCTTCCAAGCTGACATTTTCCAGATTAGAATAAAAACTTTGCAGTTCTCGGCTAGCAAGAAGCACGCGCTTCAAGAGTAGGAACTCCTCGATATTGAGGTCCGCTCCCATCTCCAACCGCTTGCAAACTTCTGCGATTTCTTTAGTTGCAAGAATGGTAAAATGCGGTTGCTCGACAAAGAGAGCCTGCATTTCCTTCATCTCAGCAAAAGCCTGTTTGATTTTATCTACTTTGGCAGTTGGAGCCAGCTGTCTCAATTGCTCCAAGCCCTGCTCGGTCAACAAATGGGGCTCAAACAAGGCCTTGACCTTATTGAACTCTAATGTTTCTAATATTTTCTTATTCATCTTTATTTCCTTATCTTTGAATATCTAGGTGTGGTAGCTTTTTACATTCTGATAGATTCGAGTCAAATCTGTAAACAAAGGGCTAGGAAAATTCCTGCCCTTTTTATCCGATTAAATTTGTCACCCAGATTTGTTTGAGCCAACTGGTTGTTACCGGTATGCTCTGGATAATGTGTTTTGCGACGATACTCTTTTCAAGAGGATTTTGTATAGCTGCCATGGGGATGGTCGCCAAGATGGTCAAGGCCATTTGCAAGACAAATAAGGTCACCAACATGGACAAGATCCCTGCTGAAACTTGGAACAACTTACCACCCAGTTTTTTACTAGGAATCAAGTGCAAGAGGAGACCAAGTAAACGACCGATACTATAGACTATCCCAAATACCAGCAAGTAGCCGATCCCTGCGTAAAAGACCTTATCCAACTGAAAGAGTTGATCCGATGGGAAAAAGAAAGTTCCCTGACCTTCCTGTGGATTTGCATAAGGGAGCAGTAAATGAAATTGCTCTCCAAGTCCCTTATAAAACTGGCCAGCCACAAAAGCCGATGCCATGGCTGAAATCAGGTAATAGACCTGTAAGAGCAGCCCTCTCCGATAACCGATATAAAATCCCCAAGCCAAGACCAATAGAAGAAGGAGTGAAATCATAAGGAATCCTCAATCTTGCTCTGTTCTTGCTTACAAGTCACAAGCTTGTGACGGAGTTCTTTTAATTCTTGCTCCTTATCATCAAATTCAATCTCACGGCTGAGCTGAGTTGACAAACAGTTGACTGCCAACAAAAGAGCGATTGTTTCATCGTCTGCACTAGGCATTTGTTCTTTAATTGCTTGGTATTTTTCTGTCGCAACCTTAGCGATTTCCTCCATAAAGAGATTATCATGCTCGCTTGTCAAGGTTAATGATTTTTTCCCGAATGTAAATTTGAATCGATTTAGATTTGCCATAAAATTCACCTCACGATATTATACCAAAATTCGCTAATTTTGTCAGTTTTTACAAATTTGTCTGCTTTTATGGTACAATAGAAACTATGGCAAGTACAACACTCACACCAAGTGAAAAGGAGATTCAAGCTTTTCTTGAACACTATCAAACCAGTCTGGCTCCCAGTAAGAATCCCTATATCCGCTACTTTTTGCGACTACCTCAAGCAACAATTTCTATCTATACTTCTGGAAAGGTTTTGCTTCAGGGTGAAGGAGCTGAGAAATATGCTCGTTTCTTTGGATATCAAGCTGTAGAGGAAACCAGCGGACAAAATCTCCCTTTAATTGGGACAGATGAGGTGGGAAATGGTTCCTACTTTGGTGGGCTTGCAGTTGTGGCTTCCTTTGTCACACCTGACCAGCATGCCTTCTTGCGAAAACTCGGTGTGGGGGATTCCAAGACACTGACCGACCAAAAGATCCGTCAGATTGCTCCTGTTCTCAAGGAAAAAATCCAGCACCAGGCATTGCTTCTCTCACCCAGCAAGTACAACGAGGTCATCGGAGATCGCTACAATGCTGTTTCTGTTAAGGTAGCCCTCCATAACCAGGCTATCTACCTCCTTCTTCAAAAAGGCATTCAGCCTGAGAAAATTGTGATTGATGCCTTTACCAGTGCTAAAAATTATGACAAGTACTTGGCACAAGAGGCCAATCGTTTCAGCAATCCTATCAGCTTAGAAGAAAAGGCTGAGGGCAAATACTTGGCTGTCGCAGTTTCTTCTATCATTGCGCGTGATCTCTTTCTAGAAAATCTTGAAAATCTGGGACGAGAGCTGGGCTATCAACTTCCAAGTGGAGCTGGAACGGCTTCTGATAAGGTTGCTAGCCAGATTTTGCAGGCCTATGGAATGCAGGGACTTAACTTCTGTGCCAAACTGCACTTTAAAAATACTGAAAAAGCGAAAAAACGCTTAGAAAGGTAAGTTATGAATTCATTTAAAAATTTCTTAAAAGAGTGGGGATTGTTCCTCCTGATTCTATCATTACTAGCTTTAAGTCGTATCTTTTTTTGGAGTAATGTTCGCGTAGAAGGGCATTCTATGGATCCTACCCTAGCGGATGGCGAAATCCTCTTTGTTGTTAAGCATCTCCCTATTGACCGTTTTGATATCGTGGTTGCCCATGAGGAAGATGGCAATAAGGACATTGTCAAACGTGTCATCGGAATGCCTGGCGATACCATCCGTTACGAAAATGATACACTTTACATCAATGACAAAGAGACAGATGAACCTTACCTAGCTGACTACATCAAACGTTTCAAGGATGACAAACTCCAAAGCACCTACTCAGGCAAGGGATTTGAAGGAAATAAAGGAACTTTCTTTAGAAGTATTGCTGAAAAAGCCCAAGCCTTCACAGTTGATGTCAACTATAATACCAACTTTAGCTTTACTGTCCCAGAAGGAGAATACCTTCTCCTCGGAGACGACCGCTTGGTTTCGAGTGACAGTCGTCACGTAGGTACCTTCAAAGCAAAAGATATTACAGGGGAAGCTAAATTCCGCTTCTGGCCAATCACCCGTATCGGAACATTTTAAGAGACCTAAGAGGCCGAGAATCAACAATCTCAGCCTCTTCTTCTATCGTGAGAAGATGATTATTCACTACCCAGTCTAACTAGGATAGAAACAACCCCAACTCTCACCTATTCATACAAAGGAATTTTATGGAAGTTTATTTTTCAGGAACCATTGAACGGATTATTTTTGAAAATCCCAGCAATTTTTATCGCATCCTTCTCCTAGAAATCGACGATACGGACGCAGAGGATTTTGATGATTTTGAAATTATTGTCACTGGCACCATGGCTGATGTGATTGAGGGAGAAGATTATACTTTTTGGGGGCAAATTGTCCAGCACTCCAAGTATGGGGAACAACTGCAAATCAGCCGGTATGAAAGAGCAAAACCAACTAGCAAGGGCTTGGTCAAGTACTTTTCAAGTAGCCATTTCAAGGGAATTGGTCTCAAGACAGCTCAGAAAATCGTGGACACCTATGGCGACAATACCATTGACGAAATTCTGCAACACCCAGAAAAGTTAGAAGGCATCGCAGGACTATCTGCCAAAAATCGCGAGGCTTTCGTCTCAACTCTCCGTCTCAACTACGGAACGGAGATGATCTTGGCCAAACTAGCCAACTACGGCATTCCCAACAAACTAGCCTTTCAGATTCAAGACTTTTACAAAGAAGAAACCCTTGATGTGGTTGAAAATTATCCCTACCAACTGGTCGAGGATATCAAGGGTTTGGGCTTTACTATTGCTGACCAATTAGCGGAAGAACTAGGCATAGAAAGTCAGGCTCCTGAACGCTTCCGCGCCGGTCTAGTTCACAGTCTTTTTCAGGCCTGTATGGAAACAGGGGACACCTATGTTGAAGCACGGGATTTGCTAGAACAAACTCTTACTCTCCTTGAATCTTCTCGCCCCGTGGAACTGGATCCCAGCCAAGTGGCCCAAGAACTCTCCTACCTGATTGAAGAAGACAAGGTTCAGCAGATTGATACCAAGATTTTTGACAACAGCCTCTTTTTCGCTGAGGAAGGCATCCGCAGTCACTTGGTTCGTATCCTTGAAAAAGGAAAACAGAAGAGCCAGGATTTAGAAACCATTCAAAAACATATCGCTACTGTCGAAGAAGATCTGGAGATTGAGTATGATAGCATTCAAAAACAGGCGATTTGTGACGCTATCCAGAACAAGGTCTTTATCCTTACAGGTGGGCCTGGTACTGGTAAGACAACTGTTATCAATGGGATTATCGCTGTTTACGCCCTTTTAGAAGGACTTGACCTCAGGAAAAAAAGCAACCTGCCGATTCTTCTTGCCGCTCCAACTGGCCGAGCCGCTCGCCGTATGAATGAATTGACAGGCTTGCCAAGTGCGACCATACACCGTCATTTAGGAATGACAGGTGACGATGACACCAGTCATCTGGAAGATTATCTGGATGCTGACTTTATCATCGTGGATGAATTTTCTATGGTGGATACTTGGCTGGCCAATCAACTCTTCTCCAATATCTCTTCTAACAGTAAAATCCTTATCGTGGGAGATAGCGATCAGCTACCGTCTGTCAGTCCTGGACAGATTCTAGCAGATCTGCTTCATATTCCCTTGATTCCTCAGACTCGCTTGGAAAAAATTTATCGGCAAAGCGAAGAATCAACCATCGTCACCCTAGCTAGTCAGATTAGACAGGGCATACTGCCAGCTGATTTCACCCAGAAAAAAGCAGACCGTTCCTACTTTGAAATTGCTAGTGCTCATATCCCTGCTACTATTGAAAAGATTTTAGGCGTAGCCCTCAGAAGTGGCATCCCTGCCCGTGATATCCAAGTTCTGGCGCCCATGTACCGAGGGACAGCAGGGATTGATGCTATCAACCAACTCATGCAAGACCTCCTTAATCCACCACAAAAAGACCAACTCAGTTTTGAAGCTCCCCAGTGCCACTATCGTAAGGGGGACAAGATCATTCATTTGGTCAACGATGCTGAAATCAATGTCTTTAATGGAGATCTAGGAGCTATTACAGACCTGATTCCTGGTAAATACACCGAGTCGAAACAAGACGAGATTGTCATTGATTTTGATGGCAATGAGGTCTCTTACCCACGTAACGAATGGTATAAGATTCGTTTGGCCTATGCCATGAGTATCCATAAGTCTCAGGGAAGTGAGTTCCCTGTTGTCATCCTACCGATCACCAGTGCTAGTAGGCGTATGCTGGAGCGCAATCTCATCTACACAGCCATTACTCGCGCCAAAAGCAAGCTTATCTTACTAGGCGAATTACAGGCTTTCGACTATGCTACCCAGCATATCGGAACTGCCCGAAAAACCTATCTGATTGAACGCTTCAGTGATTTATTGGAAACTGTTGAAGAAAAGCAACCAGCTGTCTCTGAAACAGCTACATCAAGCGCCTCTGAACAATCCTACATCCTAACAGAAGAAAACTGGGACAGCATCCCTGCCATGATTGGGATTACAGACGCAGACCTCAAAGAGATTTTTGAAAAATAGTGCAAAATAAAACCCACCAATTCAGGTGGGATTTTTGTTTATTAAGATTATTTAACTGTTGCTGTGCTTGTAATCAATTCAACAGCTTTTTTGATTGTGATATCGTGTTTCAACATGTCCGCTGAAAGCAAGCTTTGTACTTGTGCAACTTCCATGTTGTAATCTGTAGCCAATTGCTCGATTTCTTTTTGGATTTCTTCTTCTGAAGCATCAAATTCTTCAGCTTTGGCAACTGCTTCGATAACAAGGTTAGTCTTCGTACGTGACTCAGCTTCTCCTTCGTATTGTTTGTGAAGGTCTTCTTGAGTAGTTCCAGTGATTTGGAAGTACATGTCAGGGTTGATACCTTGACGTTGCAAGTTTCCAAGGAATTCGTTTACTGAGCGGTGAACTTCTTCGTGAATCATTTCTTCTGGAAGTTCTACGATTTCAGCGTTTTCTACAGCTTTATCGATTGCTGCTCCTTCAACTGCATCTTTGTAAGCTTCTTCTTTAGCTTCAGCCAATTCCTTGCGGTATTTTTCTTTCAATTCAGCAAGTGTTTCAACTTCTTCGTCGATGTCTTTTGCAAGTTCATCGTCAAGAGCTGGAACTTCTTTAGCTTTTACTTCGTGGATAGTTGTTACGAATTTAGCTTCTTTACCTGCAAGGTCTTCTGCTTGGTAGTCTTCTGGGAATGTTACGATAACATCAACAGTTTCGCCAGCTGAGTGACCTACCAATTGGTCTTCGAAACCAGGGATGAATTGACCTGAACCAAGTCCAAGTGAGAAGTTTTCACCTTTTCCACCGTCAAATTCAACACCGTCAATAGAACCAACGAAGTCGATGACAACAGTGTCGCCGTTTTCAGCAGCAGCTTCTTTGATAACCAATTCAGCCAAGTTGTTGCGTTCGCGTTCGATACGCTCTTCAACGTCAGCATCAGTTACTTCTTTTTCTACATCTACTGATACTTCAAGGTTTTTGTAGTCACCCAATTTTACTTCAGGTTTTGTAACGACTTCAGCAGTGATAACCCAGTCTTGACCTTTTTCCATTGAAGTTACGTCAATTTTTGGTTGAGCAACCACTTCAAGACCAGCTTCTTTTACAGCTGCTTCATAAGCATTTGGCAAAAGAGCGTTCATAACGTCTTGGTAAAGTGACTCTTCACCAAATTTTTTGTCGAAGATAGGGCGTGGAAGGTGACCTTTACGGAAACCTGGAACATTAAGAGATTTCTTCACTGAGTTGAAGACACGGTCCAATTCTGGTTTGATTTGGTCTTGAGAGATAGTGAAAGTCAAGACACCACGGTTTGTTTCTTTGTTTTCAAATGATACAGACATTCTGTCATTTCTCCTTAAAATTTTTTAAATACAGTCTATTATAACATAAATGGACGACTTCTTTCAAGTAATGAATGCGCTTTTCAATGATAGGAGAGCTACTTGCTTGCTTCCTTGATACTAAGGTTAGCCATTTCTCCAACATTATTTTTACATAACTATTAAAAGTCTTCATGCCCCACCAAGTGGTGCTGAAAGGCATAGACCGCTGCCTGGGTGCGATCGCTGACCTCAAGTTTGGCAAGAATGTTGGACACGTGGGTCTTGACCGTCTTGAGAGAGATAAAAAGTTCGTCTGCGATACGCTGGTTTTCGTAGCCCTTGGCGATGAGTTGGAGAACATCTCGCTCACGCGCAGTCAAGTCCTCATGTAGTTCTATGTGATTGCGGTGGTATTCAACCTTCTTGCTAACCTCTTGCTCAATAGCCAGTTCCCCAGCAGCTACCTTACGGACTGCATGGAGTAATTCGTCTGCACTAGAAGTCTTGAGCATATAGCCCCGAGCACCAGCATTTAAAACAGGCATGATTTTTTCATTGTCCAAGTACGAAGTCACAATCAAAATCTTAGCTTCGGGCCATTCTTTGAGGAGGGCCAAGGTCGCGTCAATCCCATTCATCTCAGGCATGACAATATCCATGACAATGACATCTGGACGCAGTTCCAAGGCCAAGTCAATCCCTTGAGCCCCATTGGCCGCCTCCCCTACAACTTCTACATCGTCTTGAAGGTCAAAGTAGCTTTTCAAGCCCAATCGGACCATTTCATGGTCATCAACTAGTAAAATTTTCATCTTTACTCCTTTATCATTCCTTATCGAGCAGGGGAATACGGATATCAACTGCCAGCCCTTGTTTGGGAGCTGTTAATAACTGAACCGTCCCTGCCATATCTTCAACCCGCTCCTTGATATTGCGGAGTCCATAACTCAGGTCATCTAAACTCCCCAACTGGAAACCAATCCCATTGTCGACTACCTTCAGTTGCAATTCAAAATCTGTCTGATAGAGATAGACATCCAGACAAGAGGCCTGGGCATGGCGGAGGGTATTGCTGATCAACTCCTGCAAGATGCGGAAGATATGCTCCTCGATTTTCTTGGGCAATTTCGTCACATTTTGCTTGAAACTAACCTTGAGATCACTCTTGTCCTCAAGCTCTTTTAAGAGGATTTGGATTCCTTCTATCAAGCTCTTTTGTTCCAATTCAACTGGTCGCAAGTGCAGGAGCAAGACACGTAGATCTTTCTGAGCAGTCTCTAGGATGGCCGCAACACTTTGCAACTGGGTCTGCATCTTTTCTCTATCCAATTTCAAAGCCTGCTGACTGATACCCGATAAAATCATGTGGGCCGCAAACAACTCCTGACTGACTGTATCGTGCAAATCCCGAGCAATCCGCTTCCGTTCCTTCTCAATGATTTCCTCCTCCTGAGCAAGGCTGTGATTTTCAGCTTTTTGAAGTGCTTCTGTCAAAAGGTTAAGTTTACCTGACAAGGACTTGAAACTGGCATCCAAATCTGGATCTGCAAGCTGAACCACTTCTTGCCCTGCCAACAAACGCTTAAGATTAGTCTGCATTTTTCTTAGAGAAAGCTCTTCGATACCTCTCCAAAACAGGGCTAAGAGAAAGGTCAGGGACATGCTGAATACCAGCAGCAAAAAGACAAATTTTTCTGTTTTTTCGACATCATGTAAGAAAATAGACCAGTCAAAGTCAAGAATTTCCAGCAAGCTGTGGGAGAAAAATAAGACAAACAGGATGGAGGTAAGAGCAATGATTACATAAGCTTGTTTTTTCATCCTCTAACCACCTCAACATCTCCAATCATAGTGGTCAAGAAAATCTTGACACTCTTGTTACTCTTGAGATAGTCTCTTGTTTCTTGATGATAGTGTTCATTGCGGAGGGCTCGCTTGGGCTGGTTGAAAAAAGTCAAATCACCATAGAGACAGTTAACGCTAAGACTGACTTCCACATCTACAGGTACAATGATTTTGGTCGTTCCTACCATCTTTCTGAGAATAATGACATTGTCATGATTGGTTAGAATGACCCTCTCTAGATGAATCGTGTCCTTACCCATGAGGCGAAAGAGATTGATATCATCAAACTGGCAAGTCTGGTAGCTTGAAAAATGATGAAGATTTCCAAACCAACGATTTTTCTCCTTCTTAACCGTCACAACCTCTTCAAAAACCAAATTGGTCTGCTCTTTTTCCTGGTTCATCATCGGATAAAGAAGAAAGAGGCTATAGATGACCGCAACAAAAATAGCTAGAATCACAAAAGGATTGAGCATGACGATGAAAAAGAAGAGAATAGTTGCCACTACTAAAAGAAGATTATTGCCCTCCTTACCAGTATAATAGCGAATCAAAAGCAAAAAGAGGAATAAAATCAGCAGAAAACGCGAAAAATGCTCTGATACCATCAACATCAGAGCTCCCGTCAACAGACAGGCTTCGATAAATAAAAAGATTTTAAATTTTCTCATACATGCATCCTCTCCCATCTATTTTATCACAATTCAAAAAAGTCACCTCGGTCTGAAGATGGAAAAAAGGCGGTGGTTACGCCTTTTTCATCTGATCTTTTGCTTCTTTTAATTTTCCATAAAGAAGATAGTCTACTTTTTGCAAATCTGCTATGGTTGCACAATTAAGGGCACACATGATCAAGCGTAGATCTACTTTCCAGCCTTGGACAATATCAATCACTTCTTCGACTGAATAGGTTTCAACCAATTCCAGAACGGTTCGAGACAGTCCTACAGCCTTAGCACCAAAGACCAAACACTTAATCATATCCAGCGGATTGCGAACACCTCCACTAACTAAGAGTTCAGCCTTGTCTTTCCAGTCTTGGGCATTGAGAAGGGCTTGCATGGTAGACTGACCCCATTGATTGAGGTAATCACGCTGACCACTGCGACGATTTTCGATATAAGCAAAGCTGGTGCCACCACGACCTGACAGGTCAAAGATTCGAACGCCCAATTCATAGGCTCTCTCGATGGTCTTCACATCCATTCCAAAGCCCACTTCCTTGAGGACAATCGGAACAGAGATTTGCTTGCTATAGTCTGCTAGATGCGATTGCCAGCTTCTAAACGTTCTTTCTCCCTCAGGCATGAGCAACTCCTGCATGACATTGACATGCACCTGCAAGAGAACAGGATTCATCTCTTCCACAGTCTGAAGTCCTAACTCGACAGGCTTGTCCAATCCAATATTGGTTCCAAGGAGGAGATTAGAATGACTAGACTTGACAGAAAAAGAGTCATCTGCTGGATCTTTGAGGGCTACGCTATAAGAACCCGTTACAAATAAAATACCACAGGCTTCCGCCACCTGAGCTAGTTTTTGATTGATTTCTCTTCCCTTATCGCTTCCACCCGTCATGGCATTGATATAGAAAGGAAAGTCCCACTTTCGACCAGCAAACTCTGTCGACAGATCGATTTCATCCAGGTCGTAAAGAGGCAAGGAAGAATGAATCAACTCCACCTCATCAAAGCTATTATAGGAACTTTTCTGCTCAAGGGCATAGCGGATGTGCTCATCCTTACGATTTATCGTCATGTCCTATCCTTTCTTGGTATAAGAGCTCAATCCCCAGATCGGCCCAGCGATTTTTTATGGTTTCAGTTGATTGCGCATCAAAACTCAAGGCAATTCCACAGTCACCACCACCAGCGCCGCTACTCTTTGCAACAGCTTGCAAATCTTGAATGGATTCTTTCAACTGTCTAAGCGAAGGCGTGTAAATATCTGCACTCAAGCCTTCTAAAAGTTGACTGGCTGCTTCTACTTGCTCGATCACTCTTTCGTTTTTCCCATGCTCCAAGGCTTCTACCAAAGAAACCACCGTTTCTTTTGAGGAACTTAAAAAATTCTGATTGATGTTTTGTTTAATTTGCTGGACCATGTGACTCGATATAGCCACTTCCTTGGTCCATCCCACTAGAAAATCACATTCTAGGGCTGGTTTCACTTGCGAGATAGAAAAGCCCCACTCACGCTCTAAAACTGTCGCCAAGTTTTCTTCTTCCAACCAAGCAGCCACCTTCTGGCGATCAAATGACTGGTAAAGAACCAATTCCTCTGTCACAATACAGGCAATGTCCCCCATAGAACCATTGTCTCCGTGCTTGAGCAAGACAGCACTAGCCAGCTTGAATAAGAGGCCCTGATCAACCGAAAGATTATATAGAGCTAGCAGAGCTTTGACAACCAAAACAACGACGCTGCCACTAGAACCTAAACCAAACTTTTTCCCTTCTCGTTCCATTTTTCCTCGGATTTCTAGAGAAAAAGGTTTTAAAGTTTGACCTCGATAAATCAGGAAATCTTCCACTAAAGCAATCGTTTCTTGAATCAAGCTGTAGTCAGGATTCGGCGTCAAATCCACTGCGAAATCAAACATATCTGAGTAGATACGGTAACTATCAGAAAAAGCAATCTCACCCTTCATATAGATAGGAATGGCCTTTATCAAGGCTAACTGCCCTGGCTCTAAAATAGCATATTCGCCTGCCCAATAGAGTTTTCCGCAAGTTTTAACAGCAATCATCTTGGCTCAAATCCTTTGTTTTTGACACAATCAAGCGATAACGTTGACCGAAGATTTCTGATAAATGCTCCAAGTCTTTCTCCTGACAGAGAACCTTGACATTGGGACCAGCATCCATGGTAAAGTAGCAAGCTTCTCCTTGCTCACGAAGCTGGCGGACAAAGTCCATGGCTTCATAGCTTGCATCCGTCAGATAAGAAAAGGCTGGTGATGCTGTTTTGGTCGTAGCGTGCATAGCAAGCGCATTTTCCTCCGTTAACTCCCCAACCTTGGCAAAGTCATTTTCCTTGAGATAAACCAGCATATCCTGATAGTCTTTCTCAGACTGATGGACCCAGTCATCAAAGGTCGTCGATGTCTCCACACAAAGTTTCATCCCATCACGACTAGAGATTGGTTTTTTCTTGTCCTCTAGTACCAACATAATCATAGCTAGTTTCAAGTCTGTCTCTACAGGGTAAATTTCTCCGCTATCCTTATCCCAAGCACCTAGTGGTCCATAAAAACTCCGAGAGGAAGAGCCTGAGGCAAACTTAGCCTCCTGTGCCAACTGGCTCCGAGTCAATCCAAGCTTGAAATAAGCATTGCAAGCCTTGACCAAGGCAGACAAACCACTAGAACTTGAGGATAACCCCGCTGCGGTAGGCATATTGTTTTGAGTATCAATTCGAACAAAGCCCTCACCAGCTGGACGATAACGGTCAATAATCTTGCTCATCTTGGCATGCTCGGCCTCGTTTTGTAACTGACCATTGATATAAAAGGTATCAGCAGTCGCATCCGTCGGTAAAGGCGACAAGGTCGTCTCCGTATACATATTTTCCAGAGTCAGAGAAATACTGCTAGTAGCAGGCACCATCTCTTTTTCTTTTTTCTTTCCCCAATATTTGATAATAGCAATATTTGCGTAGGAACGTACTGTTACAGGCTCTCTATCCATGTCTGAACAGCTCCTTTCTCTTCTAATCTTTCTACTAAATCTTGTGCTTGTGTTAAATTGTCTGCCAAGGCTATGATACAGCCTCCAAGCCCACCACCACTCATCTTGGCACCCAGAGCACCATGGCTAAGAGCCGTTTCAACCAAAGAGTCTGCCTCAGGGCTACTAACACCAATTTCTTTTAAATGTAAATGCGCTTGACTGAGGATTTGTCCCAGGCCTTCAGCATCTTTTCGTGAAATCGCTTCTTCTGCCTGCTGGGTCAATTCTCCTAAGGCATGCAAAAACGGTAGGGCATCCTTGCCCTTATTTTGAACTACTTTAATGGCTTCACGAGTATGACCATAAACGCCAGTATCGGCAATCACCAAATAGGCAGATAAATCCATCTCAAGCTCTGTAAATCCTACGTTCTTGATAAAACGTATGGGCTGATCACTGAGACAGGTCTTAGCATCCAAACCACTAGGATTCATATGGGCAATCATCTCAGCTCGATTGACCAAGATTTCTAGTACATAATGAGGCAGTTCTGCCTGATAATAGTCAAATACCGCACGAATGGCCGCTATGCTGATAGCCGCTGACGAACCCATTCCCCGTTTTTCAGGGATAGCCGAGTCAATCTCACAGCGAATGCAGGCTTCTTTGATATTCAAATACTCCAGAGAAGCATAAACTGCCATGGACAAGGTATCCTCCTCATAGAGACGCCAAGGACTCGCTGAAGGAACTACCTTACAAGTCACCTCCACCTCCAAAAGAGGCAGAGAAATGGCAGGATAGCCGTAAACGACCGCATGCTCCCCTATTAAAATAATCTTACTATGTGCCTGACCGACACCAATTTTTTTTGTCATTTTTTCCTTTTACTAGACGAAAAGAACGTCTTATTTTCATACAAGTATTTATTCTTTCCTATCTATTTTATTATATTTTCACAAAAAAAGCGATTGTTTCCATTCACAATCGCCTCTTTCATTATTGAACCCATTCGCCATTATAATTGACAGAATAGCCATCTACGGTCGTATTCACTGCCAAGGCACCTGAGCTATAAGCGTAGTACCATTTACTACCGACCTGGAACCAGCCAGTTGCCATAGTTCCTGATGAACGGAGATAGTACCACTTGTTACCGAGGTATTGCCAGCCAATTTTCATATCACCATTTGACTGGTCTAAATAATACCAAGTTGAGCCTTCTTGATACCAGCCAGTTGCCATTGCACCTGATGAACGGAAGTAGTACCACTTATTGCCAAGTTGTTTCCAACCAGTTTGCATTGTAGCAGTTATTGGATCTAGATAGTACCAAGTTGAGTTATCATTGGTCCAACCACGCACTAGCTCCCCAACCGTCAAACTGTCGATACGAGCATCAAAGCCACTATCCTTCTGTAAATAATACCAATGTCCTTCGTCAGAAATCCAACCAGTTTTTAAAGTATGATAACTACGTTGATCTTCAAAATAATAGACTCGTTTCTCTGCTGAACTATCATATTGTTCCCCATGATGTTTGTTGGTATTTGTAGCAGTTTTTGCCTCTAAAACTTGCTTGCCAACAAATTCTTGAAGAACCCCATCTTGGTTAAAGTAGTACCATTGTGGCATTGGCATAGATTCTAATCTTAAACCATTTGGGTAAGGACCAATTGTACTACCTTTAGATGGAAACGGGATATATTGCCAGCCGACAACCATTTCTCCTGATACATGATCAAAATAATAGGTCTTGCCATCAATCACTCGCCAAGCCTTTTCTTTGATTTCACCCTTCTTGTAGTAAGTTCTACCATTTTCTTGGACAAATTTCCAACCTTCTAAATCAGCATCATCCGCCAATACTGCACTTGTTGCTAACAAACCGAAGAAAAAGACTGCTAATGCAATTTGCATCAATTTTTTTATTATTTTCATTAGACCTATCCTCCATAGCTGATTGTAGCAAATACAAAATCGCATGTCAACATATAAAAAGCAGTTACATAACTGCAACTGCTCTTTATTCTTGCATGGTGTAACCAACACCACGTACTGTTTTAATGTAGCTTTTTTGACCTTTTACATCAAGCTTGCTACGTAGATAACGGATATAGACATCCACGATATTTGTTTCGGTCGCACTTTCATACTTCCAGACACTTTCCAACAACTGCTCACGAGTCAGAACTTTCTTGCTTCCCATAAGAGTAGCCAAAAGGTCATACTCACGACGGGTCAGAGCAATCATCTCCTCGCCACGATAAACGGTATGATGTTCTACATCCATACGCAGATTGCGGTAAGACGTTGGAACCTTCATCTGACTACAGTGTTGGTCGATGAAGTCCCGACCTCGGAAAATCGCTGAAATACGAGCCACCAAATTATCAATAATAACTGGCTTATAGATGTACGAAACGGCAAAGCTTTGGATTGTCTCAATCTGATCTTGCAATTCTTCGCGATGGTCCAAGACCATGATGACTGAAGCTGGCTTAGTTCGACTCAGCTTGTCTGCAAAATCCTGGGCTGTCATATCCCCCAGATGAGCATTCAATAAAATCAAGTCATAGTCTGTCTGAAGAGCCATGGAGAGGGCTTTTTGCCCCTCCTCAACCTGATCAACTCGGTATTGCTCTTTTTGGAGCTCCAAACTTAAAAAATGAGCTAGATTTCGTTCTTTCTCAAGTAATAAAATCCGTTTCCCCATGGCAGACCTACTTATTTTTCGTCATACCAAGAGTAGTGGAAGGTTCCTTCTTTGTCTTTACGTTGGTAAGTATGGGCACCAAAGTAGTCACGTTGTGCTTGGATCAAGTTAGCTGGAAGGTCAGCTGAACGATAGCTATCAAAGTAAGTAATAGCTGCTGAGAAAGTTGGCACTGGCACACCAGCTTGAACCGCAAGAGCTACGATATCACGCACTGCTTGTTGGTACTTAGCAGTAACATCCAAGAAGTACTCATCCAAAAGAAGGTTGGCAAGGTCTGCATCACGGTTGTAAGCATCTGTAATCTTTTGCAAGAAACGAGAACGGATGATACAGCCATCACGCCAGATAGATGCGATGTCTGCAAATGGCAAGTTCCAGTTGTTTTCTTTAGAAGCTACACGCAATTGAGCAAAACCTTGTGCGTATGAAATGATTTTTGAGAAGTAAAGGGCTTGACGGATTTTTTCAATCAACTCAGCCTTGTCTCCTTCAAATTTGAAAGCAGCTGGTTTTGGAAGAACCTTGCTAGCATGCACACGTTCTTCTTTGTAAGTAGAGATGTAACGTGCAAATACTGACTCAGTGATTAGTGACAAAGGCACACCAAGGTCAAGTGATGATTGACTAGTCCATTTACCAGTTCCCTTGTTACCTGCAGCATCAAGGATGTAGTCTACGATTGGTCCATCTTGACCTTCATCGTCTTTACGGCTCAAGATATCAGCTGTAATTTCGATCAAGTAGCTGTCCAATTCACCCTTGTTCCACTCAGTAAAGATTTCAGCCATGTCTTCAGCAGAAAGGCCTAGCAAGTGTTGCATCAAGTCATAGCTTTCTGCGATCAATTGCATATCACCATACTCAATACCGTTGTGAACCATTTTCACATAGTGACCAGCTCCATCAGGACCGATGTAAGTCACACATGGTTTACCATCTTCTGGTGCTTTAGCTGAGATTTCTTCAAGAACATCCGCAACCAATTCGTAGGCTTCTTTTTGTCCACCAGGCATGATAGAAGGACCTTCAAGGGCACCTTTTTCACCACCAGAAACCCCAGTACCGATAAAGTTGATACCTGAGTTTGCCAATTCTTCATTACGACGGATTGTATCTTTGTAGAAAGTATTTCCTCCGTCAATCAAGATATCACCTTTGTCAAGGTGTGGAAGAAGGGCTTGGATAGTAGCATCTGTACCAGGTCCAGCTTGAACCATAAGCATAATACGACGAGGTTTTTCGATTGAGTTTACAAAACTTTCAACGTCATAGCTTGGTACAAAGTTCTTTTCAGGATGGCAAGCAATCACATCTTCCGTTTTTTCTTTACTACGATTGTAAATAGCAACTGTGTAACCACGAGATTCAATATTAAGGGCAAGGTTACGACCCATTACGGCCATACCTACGACACCAAAGTTAGCTTTTGTCATTTGACACTCCTCTTGTTTAATTTGTTTTATTTTATCATTTTTACTTTTGAAAAGAAAGAATTTTGTAACGACTGTTTAGTAGTCCAAATCATCCGCATGTCCAGAACCATTTCCAACAAAGTATCCTGTCTTACAGTTAAGGGTAAAGAGGTAGGTTCCATCTGGCTTGTAGAGGTTGTAATAACCATTGCCATTAACAATATTAACACGTTCAAGGATATATTGGTTACCAGTGATATAACCACGTGAACGTGAAGTCGCTAGAATTTGTTCTAAGACACCATCAGCAAAATCCCAGGCAGAATTATTGCTATCATCAATAGCAGACTGGTTATAAGAAACACGACTCGCACTTCTTTGAACAGCCACTCCTGCACTTGATACACCCATATTGACTTCACTGCGAGTACTTCTAGTTTCGGTTGATGCAGTATTTGAGCTACTTGGACTTGTTTCACTAGCAGTATTTTCACTTGCTCGACTAGAGCTTGAGCTGCTAGTTTCACTTGAACTTGAGCTTGAAGCACTTGTTTGCTGGCTCTTACCAAGGCTGATAGCCTTATCTAGCAATTTATCAAGCTCCGTATTTCCAGTTTTAATATCTGTAAATTTAGCATCCGATTTAGCTTTAGCGTTAGTGTCCAAAACTCCATCTACAATAGCTGGCTTCTCAAATTGAGCATTGACATCTTGAATGGCCTTGATTTGAGTTGCTAGACTATCATACTTAGATTTTGCAAGCGTATATTCACGACTACCTTCTAGCTTATCAAGCAAGGTCTTCAGTTGACTCAGTTTATCAAACTGGCTATTCTTCAAAGCCGTTTTGTTGCTATCTGTATAGAAGGCATCATATAAATTATTGAATTCTTCCGCATCTGACTGCGTATTTGTAGTTGATTGAGAAGTTTGGATTTCCTTGGTCGAACGAGCCACTTGACGATAAACATAATAACCAGTTCCAAGGATAAGAACCACTAAGGCTGCTAGAATACCGTAAAGCACCCATTTCTTCTTACTTTTTCCATCTTCACTATCTGTGACTCGAGAACGTGTGAGAGCCTCTTCCGCTCCAACTAATGGTACCTCTTCCGTCTCAAATTCTTCGACAAGAGGAGCTTCTGAAACTCGTGTTAATTCTAAATCATCAAACTGACGCAATTCATCTTCTGGAGCTGGAGAAGTTACTCCTGTTCCCTCACGAAGCTCTTGAAGTAAATTATCCAGAGTCTGAGTTTCCTCTATCTCTTCTACCTCTTCTTTTTCAACTAGATCATCCTTGCTAAACTGACGCGTTTCAAACTTATCTGCCTCAATTTCATCTTTATGTTGTTTCACATACTTGTCCAAGATAGAATCTCCAGGCAATACACCTGCTTCCACCTCTTCATTTTTTCGCATAGCTTCTCCAACTGTTAGCTCTTTGGCTTCATCAAAATCAAATTGCGCCTCTTGATGTTCTGCTTTATGACGATTCCGTCTTTTCTTACTCATGAGTTTTTCCTTCCTACTTTACTTCCTGACGTTTCACACGCTGACCGAAATATTGATACAAATCAACTTTTAAAGTTCCGTTGTACAACTTACGTTTCTTATCCGCCTGACTACCGTACTTGGTCTCAAAGGCTTCATCACTGGTTAAGATAAACTTGCTCCACGTTTTCAGCGGTGCAAATACTTGACCCATTTCAGCATAAAGCCTGGTAACTCCTGCATCATCTGACAAGCGTTCACCATAAGGTGGGTTAGAGATAATCACTCCATTGATTTTATCAGAACGCAAATCCTGCACGCGCATCTGCTTAAAGGTAATATCTCCTGCAACACCTGCTGCCTGAGCATTGGCCTTAGCAATTTCCACCATACGTGCATCGATATCACAGCCCATGATATCTAGCTCAAGCTCACGATCCACTTTCTTAGCTGCTTCAGTACGAACTTCTTGGATCAAGCGATCGCTAATCCAGTTCCATTCCTCAAAAGCAAAGGAGCGACGAAGACCAGGAGCCATCTTTCTAGCAATCATAACTGCCTCGATACAGAAAGTTCCTGAACCACAGGTCGGATCAATCAAGGGCTTGTCTGGATACCAGTTAGAGAGTTGTAAAATGGCTGCCGCCATGTTTTCCTTGATAGGAGCCCCACCTTTTTCGGTACGATAGCCACGTTTAAAGAGGCTAGTCCCTGTCGTATCAATCATGACAGTTACTACATCTTTGAGAATAGAAACCTCAATCTTAAACTCTGGGCCATTCTCCATCAGAGGAATACCTTCTGGGCGGGCGTAGTGTTTCTGCAATTTCTTAACAACGGCCTTCTTTGAAATAGCCTGAACACTGGGTTCATTGTGTAGTTTAGATTTCACACATTTGGCTTTTGAAATCGGAAATCGAGCTCCAAGTGGTAAATAATTTTCCCAATCTAGAGCGAAAACTCCCTGAAACAGCTCCTCAAATGTCTTAGCTGGGAACGTTCCTACGATAATTTTGATACGATCTGCTGCTCGAAGCCAGAGGTTAGTTTCAATAATGGCTCTCACGTCTCCTTGAAAACGAACACGTCCATTTTCAACCTGACAATCGTAGCCCAACTCTCGCACTTCACGACCAACGACAGCCTCAAGACCCGCTGCAGCAGTAGCGATTAAATTAAATTCTTTTTTCATTTTCAGTCTTATAAGACCTTTCTATATGTCCACTTTAAAAAATGAGGTTGAGAAAGTTTTCTCAGCCCCAACCTATATGCAATTTTCTATAAGCCATGTTTTGTTCCAGAAGTGACTAGGACCACTCCCTTCGATAATCATCTGTCTACCACTAACAACTTACAGCTGATAGCAGTCAGAGTACTACGTTCGTTTCCGTGTACTCCATGCCCCGACCGAAATTTGGGTTGCTAGCTTGAGGGGTTTACCGCGTTCCACTCTCTCTGTTTCCAGAAAGACTCCGTCACTGTGGCACTTTCAAGCCTACTCTGGCCTATCCAAAGACTTAGCCATTTCAACTGCCGTAACGATTTCTCGTCCCTAGGCTTATGGTTTCGCCTAGCACAAACACTACAGGCATCACAGCCTGTGCTAGCATGGACTTTCCTCATGAAAAGAAATTCTCCTCACGCGATTATCCAAAAATTGCACTTTTCAAATAAGCTCTTATAAATCAGAGTTATCCAAAATTTGTTTACCAAATACTTCTTTCTCAAGACGATTTAGACGTTTTAAAATATCAAAATTCGTCATAGAAGTTGTTGCTGTCATTTCAAGTGGTTCTGCTTGAACCGGTGCAGATTCAGGTTTGCGAGACAATTCTTCCTTCAACTCTGTAATTTCTTGACGGAGAGACTTGACTAAGGCAGCATAAGTTTCGTAGTCCTTGATGACATCGTCCAAAAATTCATCAACTTCAACCTTACTATACCCACGGACTTCACGTCCAAACTCTTGCTCGAAAATATCTTTTGCTGAAAAAATAATACTTGCCATCTCTCTCTCCATTCTCGGTTTCTAATAGTATTATTATATAAAAAAAGACAAACAAAAATCAAGGTCAAAGCCTTACTTTTCAGAAAAATTTTCTACTAGCTCATTTAAGTCTTCAAAGGTTAGCCTTTTTATGCGATAACCTTCCTGATTTTTCATCAAATTGTCTATAAATTTTAATTTGGTCTCATTTTCTGGGTCATAGAAAAAATAAGCTAAATCAGTATTTCCCAGCAAAAATCGTTGGTAGTCTCGTAGTTGCCCCATATGTTCATATTTAGGATAGGCATATTTGACAAAATCAACCTGCTTAAATTGGCTAAGTTTAAGCTGATTCGCTTCATTCCAATTTTCCCCGTGTGTTTCAAAATCAAAAATGGTCGCTAGGCTAAAATCATATTCGTCTTTCATTTCATTTGCGACATCAAGCACCCAAGATTCAAATCCCAAGTTTCCTGTAAAGACCAGCCATTTAATCCCTTCTTCTGCTAAACTTTCTAAATCACGGCGAATGGCTTTCTTTATAACTTTTAACCTGATATCTTTTTCATTAAATAAACCCAAGTCAAAATTAGAATATCCCATAATTAAAGCTGTAGTCATTTTTACACCTTTCTTTCTATTTTTATGGTATAATAGAGTGATGTTATTGTACCAATAAGGAGAAATATGGTCAACTATCCTCATAAAATTTCATCAAAAAAAAGCCAAACATCCATTTCTCAACCAAAAAATTTCGCAAATCGAGGAATGACTTTTGAAAAGATGATTAACGCTACAAACGACTACTATCTGACGCATGGTATGGCAGTTATCCATAAAAAACCAACGCCTGTTCAAATCGTTCGAGTAGACTATCCTCAACGTAGTCGAGCCAAAATTGTAGAAGCCTATTTTAGACAAGCTTCCACAACAGATTACTCTGGCGTATATAGAGGACATTACATTGACTTTGAAGCCAAGGAAACGCGGCAAAAAAATGCTATCCCAATGAAGAACTTCCATCTTCACCAGATTCAACATATGGAACAAGTTCTAGAACAGCAGGGCATTTGCTTCGTACTGCTTCATTTTTCTTCTCGACAAGAAACTTATTTGTTGCCGGCACTTGATTTGATTCGCTTTTATCATCAAGATAAGGGCCAAAAATCAATGCCACTTGGATATATCAAAGAATACGGATATTTAATAAAGCAAGGAGCTTTCCCTCAAATTCCCTATCTCGATATTATCAAAGAACATTTACTAGGTGGTAAAACAAGATGAATAAACAAACTATTCTGCGATTCTTAAAGTATATTGGAATTACATTTCTTACCTTATTTATCGCATTATTTCTATTAGGTGGTGGCGTCTTCCTCTACTTTGTTAGCAAGGCTCCAGCCTTATCTGAAAGTAAATTAGTTGCGACAACTTCTAGCAAGATTTATGACAACAAAAACGAACTGATTGCTGACCTTGGATCTGAACGTCGCGTAAATGCTCAAGCAAATGAAATTCCTACTGACTTAGTCAAGGCAATTGTGTCTATCGAAGACCACCGTTTCTTTGACCATAGAGGTGTTGATACCATTCGTATCATGGGGGCGACATTAAGAAACCTCCAAGGGAAAGGAGGGCTCCAAGGGGCTTCAACCTTGACTCAGCAATTGATTAAATTAACTTATTTCTCAACTTCAACTGCTGATCAAACCTTGTCACGTAAAGCCCAAGAAGCTTGGCTGGCCGTTCAATTAGAACAAAAAGCAACTAAGCAAGAAATCCTAACCTACTACATCAACAAAGTCTACATGTCTAACGGTAACTATGGAATGCAAACCGCAGCCCAAAATTACTATGGAAAAGACTTGAAGGATTTAAGCTTGCCACAGTTAGCGCTCCTAGCTGGAATGCCTCAGGCACCTAACCAATATGATCCTTATTCCCATCCAGAAGCTGCTCTAGAGCGTCGTAACTTGGTACTTTCAGAAATGAAAGGGCAAAAATACATTAGTGCAGAAGATTATGAAAAAGCTATTAATACCCCTGTTACCGATGGTCTACAAAGCCTGAAATCCGGTAACAGCTATCCTGCATACATGGACAACTACCTTAAAGAAGTAATCGACCAAGTTGAACAAGAAACTGGTTACAACCTTCTTACTACAGGTATGGATGTCTATACAAATGTGGACAAAGATGTCCAACAACGACTCTGGGATGTTTATAACACCGACCAATATGTCACTTATCCTGATGATGACATGCAAGTAGCTTCGACTATTGTAGATGTATCTAATGGTAACGTTATTGCACAACTTGGTGCTCGTCATCAAGCAAGTAATGTTTCATTCGGCACCAACCAGGCTGTGGAGACCAATCGTGACTGGGGATCATCAATGAAACCCATCACTGATTATGCTCCTGCTTTGGAATTTGATATCTATGACTCAACTGCTACCATTGTACGCGATATCCCGTATAATTATCCTGGAACAAATACCCCTGTCTACAACTGGGATAGAGGATACTTCGGTAATATCACCCTGCAATATGCACTACAGCAATCTCGCAATGTTCCTGCTGTAGAAACACTCAACAAAGTTGGATTAAATCGTGCAAAAACCTTCTTAAATGGTTTAGGAATTGACTATCCAGATATGCATTATTCTAACGCCATATCAAGTAATACAACAGAATCTAATAAACAATACGGAGCAAGTAGTGAAAAAATGGCTGCAGCCTATGCTGCTTTTGCCAACGGTGGTATTTACCACAAGCCAATGTATATCAATAAGGTCGTCTTCAGTGACGGTAGTGAAAAAGAATTTTCAGATGCTGGTACACGAGCTATGAAAGAAACTACTGCCTATATGATGACTGAAATGATGAAAACAGTCTTGACCTCTGGAACTGGTTTTAATGCCTATATTTCATGGCTCCCTCAAGCCGGTAAGACAGGTACCTCTAACTATTCAGATGAAGAAATCGAAAATCATATTAAATCAAGTCAACTTGTTGCACCGGATGAAATGTTTGTCGGCTATACTCGTAAATATTCGATGGCCGTATGGACAGGTTACTCAAATCGTCTTACTCCAGTCATCGGCAGTGGGTTCACAGTTGCTTCTTCAGTCTATCGTTCAATGATGACTTACCTATCAGAAGATGACCACCCAGGAGATTGGACTATGCCTGAGGGCTTATATAGGAGTGGAGAATATGTCTTTAAGAATGGAGCTCGTCCTACATGGACTGCTCCTGCTACTCAACAAAGTTCTACACCTGCTCCTGCGAACCAGACTCCAGAGACTTCAACCTCTCAGTCAAGTGTAACGACACCAAACACAAATCCAAATTCAAATACAGTTACTCCCAATGCTGGAACCAATGAGAATACGGCGACACAACAACCAAGTACCAATCAAGGGCAGCCTAACCAAAATCCTCAACCAGCGCAACAATAAATTACTAACCACCCAAAAATTGGGTGGTTTTTCAATCTGTTCTTTGCTCAATCAATAATTAGATAATAAAAACCTGAGAAGGTCAATTGTACTTCTCAGGTTTTTTTGTTCTATACACTCTACTGGTTTAGAATACTGTTAAGAGAGAGTTTAATTGTCATACACAACTAATCTTTTTTACTTTTTGCTACAAAGATAGCAGATAAGGCTAGTCCAACGCTTGCCAAGAAAATAGCTGTTTCTGACTGTTTTTCACCAGTCTCTGGCAATCTCTTGTCTTCCTTAGCAACTTGAACTGGTGCTTCTGGAGTCTGAGATTTTTCTAACGAACTTAGCTTAAATTCTGGTTTTTCTACTGTCGGAGCTGGTTGGTCACCTACGGTTGATAATGGACCTGTGTAGGCTGGTAGCTCATGTTTCAAGGCCATAACGGAGTTAACTCCACCCTTGAACTCTGGTTTCTCTACCGTCGGTGCAGTTTGATCGCCCACGCTTGACAATGGCCCTGTGTACTCTGGTAGTTCGTGTTTCAAGGCCATAACTGAGTTGACTCCACCCTTGAACTCTGGTTTCTCTACTGTTGGAGTGGCTTGGTCACCTACTGTTGCTACTGGGCCTGTGTACTCTGGTAGTTCAGGTTTCAAAGCCATAACTGAGTTGACACCACCCTGAAACTCTGGTTTCTCTACTGTCGGTGCAACTTGGTCACCTACGGTTGATAATGGACCTGTGTAGGCTGGTAGCTCATGTACCAAAGCTTCAACTGCATTTACACCACCTGTAAATTCAGGTACCTCAAGCACTGGTGCTGGTTCTTCACCCTTGCTTGATTGAACAGGTTCTTCTGTCAATTCTTGATAGAAGCTCGCCAATTCATAAAACTCAGCCTTGCCACCTTCCCAGACCAGTTTAACATCTAGAAGAGAACCACCATTTCGGATAGCAAAGGTTTGGAGACTAGATGTAATGACACCAAGATCTGTCCAACTTTCTTGTCCATCCTTAAGTGTTCTCGCTTGAACTCGTGCTTTCGCTCCTTCAGGAAGGCTTGAAACAAGGCGTAGATGGTTGGCATTGGTTGGTTCTGATAAGTGGTAAATCATTTCTCCCTTATCTTGTTCTGCTTTGTAGCTAGTCAAAACTTTTCCATCTACGAGATTAGTATAGAAGTTACCTCGGCTTTCGCCACCGTTTCCTTCTACAGTTGGATCATTGATTGGTTTGACAAATTCGCCATCATTGATCACCAATTCTGTAAATCCTACAAAACGAGCATCATAGTCAGCTGTATAGAGGACACGAAGATAGTTGGCTTTGACTGGTGTCGTCAATTCACCCTCGATGTAACGATTTCCTGGCATCTTAGAATCATGTGTCCAACCATCTGTCAATGAATCATCGTGTGTACTATTGACTACACCATCTCCCACTGTCACAACATCCGTCCAAGTTTTACCGTCTTGGCTGACTTGGATTTTACCATCACGAAGATAGTTTTGAGTTCCGTCTTGGATGTAGGCTCTGATCTTCTTGATAGTGCGTTCGCTACCAAGTTTCAAGGTTACATGGCCATCTTTATGGGCATAGTCTGAAAACTCAACGAAGTTGTTGTACACACCATCAAACAATTGATCGAGGTTATTAATCTTACGAACATCATTGCTTCCGTATGTTGGATGAATACCCATAGTTGTAGATTCTAGTTTGGTTGGTTGCACTTCTTTAGTCGTTACAAGGAGAGAAGTTGATGGCAAGTCTTGTTCTTGATTTGTTTTATTCACAAGACGAACATAACGTACCAAGTGGGTTGCGACAGTTCTATCTGTCAACTGGCTAGCTGGTGTCCATTCTTGAGCATTTGCAGAATACTCTAGACTGAGTGCTGGATTTGTTTGACCTTGGAGCTGGATGCTTTTAACTTGATGGATACGGTCAAGTTTCATTCCTAGATAGCTATTTGCAGGAAGTTTAGTTCCAGTTGGAATTTGAAGTTCATAACGACCAAGGCTATCAAATACTGGCGTTTCTTTCAAAGCATCCACGTTGGTGTCTGTTAAGTCGCTATTTCCAGAGCGTGTCTCAACAGAGAAGTCCTGAATACGCCACCAAAGGTCACTTGCCTTAGTATTGCGTACTCGGATGTATCGAGCATTGATAGCTCTAGTCACTTCCTTAGTTTGTTCTCCTGATAGGCGATCTAACTCTTGCCATGCAGATCCATCTGTAGAGTACTCAAGTACACCTGCGGCAAGTTTATCGCCAGTTCCTTGACGAAGACGAACTTTAGTGACTGACTTGACTTCACCTAGGTCAAGTTGTGCCCAGGCATCTACTGGAGTCGTATTGCTGCCGTCAGCATTTGCCATCATAGCTTCTGTATTATCTTTACCATCAGTAATTTGACTTGCTGATGTTCTCAATTTATAAACTAGATTTGAGCTGAGGCTAATGGTAGCAGTTTGTTGTTTACGAGCGTTCTCTACTGGACGATTTACTGCAATCTCGCGAACTGCAAACCAGGTGTCATCACGATCTTCTGTAGCAATCATACGTACTGCTTTAGCTTTGATGTTAAGATTTTCAAACTGAACAAGTGACTCATTACCAACATAAGTTGGTTCTTTCAAACTTACCCAATTATCTTTTTCATCTTGATACTGCACTTCAGCCTTACTAAAGGTATCACGTGGATTTGCCTGAGTTCCCATAGCAAAGGTCAATGTTTGGATATCTACCGGTTTGTTAAATTTCATACCGATATAATCACCTATCTTGATACTATTTGGTGATTTAATCAAAGCATGAGTTGCCAAGTCACCATCCGTTACTTCTGCCAAACCACCTTCTACACCTGTTCGATTGGTAATAAAGGTGCTGATGATTTGATCTGGATACAAGACTTTTTGAACTTCAGACGCTAGAACTTCTTTCAAAGATAGGATAAATGGACGGATATGTTGAACACCCAACTCAGCCTTTTCAAGATGGTCTACATAATGGAAGGTATGAGTTTGAGACTGTTCATACAATTTCAAACCTTTATAGTAGCTATCCCAAAGTTTGGCTGCATCATTTGTAGCCATGGCCTCTGTTCCTGTTAGGAAGGCATCAAGGGCATTCATTTGGTCGATTGCATTATCCAACCAATAGTGAATTTGTGCAACCATCTTTTGATCGCCTGATGCTTTATAAAGCTCAGCTGCTTCTTTAATCTTGGCAAATTCTGCACGCAAGGCTACACGCTCTGCAGTTACATCCTGACCCGCTTTGAGCTTAGTCATGAAGTCTGTCAATTTTGGAGCTAATTCAACTGATTCTTCTAGTTTAACAACACGACCGTCCATATTTTGGTTGATCATGTGCTTACCAAGTTCGCGGAAGGCTGCTGATACCTTGCTATCTTCAAAATGACCATTTTCAACAAAGTTGAAGGCAATGTCATTGAGTTTCTTAGCTTCTTCGTCTGATTTCCACTGTTTCCATGTATATTGAGCTCCAGCGAAGAGGGCAATCTTAGATGGTTCAGATTGTTGCATTGGATTCAACATGATACCAGATAGCAAGCTTGGATCCACATTTGGATGAAGGAATTTTTCACCACCACCTAGAATCAAGTGTTGTTTAGAGTTATCTGTAACTGGCCAGTTCACCCAAAGTGATACTGGACGATAAGTTTTACCACCTGCAGTTAGATTGTTCTTGAGAGTTGATAGGAAGCCTTCAGAAACTTCACCCCAAATCTTACCACCCGTCAAAGTCATAGAGGTTGAACTTGGGAGATTTTCATTTAGAGATTTCAACTCTGCTTCACGCCCATTACCCCAATACTGACCTGGAACAAAGATCATTTCTTTACGAAGGCCGCTATAAGTTCCTTGCATTTCTGTCAACCAGTTGGTCATATCCTGCATCAAGCGGTTGTAGCTATTATAGCCTCCAACTGGGCTTGGTGCATCATCGGCTAGAATACCAAATTCACGAACACCCACTTTCATCAACTGAGTAAATTTAGCCTTGATGGTTGCCAAGTCTTCTTGGTAATGCGCTTCATTACCAAATCGGATACGGTTGTTCATGAATGGATGAATAGTCCAAACATAGCGAGTTTTACTTTGATTTCCGACGCGAGCAAGTTCACGAATTTCAGCTAGTTTTTCTTCTGGGTAAAGTTCACGCCATTTCTTGTTGTGGTATGGATCATCTTTCGGTGCGAAGAAGTATTGGGTCAATTTCAAATCGCCACCAAAACGCATGAGTTCAGCACGATCTGCATTAGACCATGGATTTCCATAGTAACCTTCGATGAAACCACGGTTCTTGATTTCAGCGTAATCTTCCACTGTCACATTGCGAAGAACTGGAACTTGACTTTCCTTGAGCATATGTTTCAAAGTTGTCAAACCATAGAAGACTGCATCTGTGTCTTTTCCGACGATGGAAATTGAATTGTCCTTGATGGTCAAAGCATAGGCATCAATCTTATCAAAGAGACCTGCTGAAACGTTAGATAAGTTTTGTTCTGCTTGTGTTCCTCGTCCATGTACTCCAAGATAGATATTAGTTGCGCCAGCAACTGCTGATTGACTAGTAGTGTAGGATACTTGATTGTCCTGTAAGACACTCTTCAAGCGATTACGAGTATAGACATCGAGTTGATCTCCCATTACCAGATTGACTTGCTTACGAAGAGCTGTGACTCCTTCTCCATAAGTCACTTTTTGTGGAGTTGGGAAAACCTTGTACTCTTTCTTGAGATAATCTGTGCTCTTGCTGGCAGCCGCAATGCTATCTTCGCTAGCTGGTTTGCTTGCAGTGAATTGATCCGCTAGTTCAACTGTTCCATCACCTGTTTGTTCTACTTTTGGAGTTTCAGGTGTAGATGGTTGTTCTGGTTCTGGTGTCTCTTGTCCCTCTTTGATAGGTTTCAATAGATGAACTTCAGCTGCACTTGCAAAGCCCCCAACACCTGCTAGAACTTTCAACTCAATCTTGTTGGTATGAACCGCTGCAAAGTTAACTGTTTTTTCTTGAGCGTTGTTGTCCCAGCTTCCTTCTGAAACCTTGACCATTTGGCCATCTTTTTGTGCGTAGATTTCGTAGCGAGTCACGACCCCATTTCCACCACCTGGCCGAGGAAGATAAGTCAAACCATTGACTTTTTCTGCTTCTTTCAAGGTCATAGAAAGAGTGTACGGAGCAGTATCACCAGTCCATTTAGTATGCCAAAAGGTATTTGGATCATTGTCAAAGGCTTTTTCAACAACTCCTTCAGTCGCTGTTCCTGGTGTTTCTTGACTAGTTGCAGAAACTGTGAAATGATCTGTTGGAATCAAACGAGGATTTACAAATGGTTTATCTGACAACTCTGCACTATGTAAAATCCCTTTGAACCCACCGATGCTTTCAAGCGGTAGAACCAAGCTATTGTGAGCAAAGCGAGGGTGAGCTGGATTTGCGATACGTTCAATCTTCTCACCATCCACATAAAATTCCGTTGATTGTGGTTTGGTCACGATAGAGATTTGATAACGTTTATTCTTTTCAAGTTTTTTTTTGAACTGGATATGGAACTGTTCAAATTGATAAGCAAGATAGCCGTCTTTATCAGCTAGATAGATACGGTTGTCTCCACTTGTTGAGAAGGTTTGTTCACCGTCTCCAGTGACAGTTACATCAAACTTCAAGACATGACTTGGACCAACGTCACCTGCCAAGCCTTCAATACTACTGTCTTTATCAAATGCTAAACCTTGATCAGTAGCTTTTATTTTCTTACTTGCATAGTTTTTCACTGTTTCAGGATTGATGGTAAACAAATCACTTTGATCAATCGCTCTATCAGGATTTGACTGTGGTGCATAAGGGCTCGTTGGTAGGGTACGTTCTGCAAAGGTCGCAGCCGCACGGTCAGATCCCCAAGTGCGTTCTGCAGTTGTTTGCATACTCTTAAAGAAGCGTTTAAAGATATCATAAGATGTCAAACCTGTCTCATGAAGATCAATATTGTCATTCCAAACTGCGTGGCCACCACCAATTACATTTGGATTTGATGCTTCTAGAAGTGGACCATGACCTGTTCGGAAATCATTTGGTGTCCACCTATTATATTGTGTTTCATAGTTAGCATAGTCACCATAAGCTGTTTGACGATTATCACCATTTGGTACACTATAGGTTGGAATATCTGTTATGTTGATAATCTTAGCTCCCTGAGCAATAGCTTCTTTTGGTTGCTGCCAGCCAATACTCCAGATATCAACTTCTACATCTTTCCAATCAACCGCTGTTTTACCTCGTTTCGCACTGAGCGATCCCCAAATACGAGGTGTATAGCCTTTCCCTTTAATGTATTTAATAAGGTCATTGACATAACGACGATAGCTTTCTCTACTTCCGTAGTATTCATCCGTTCCGATATGAACAGTAGATACTCCATGAAGTGGTGCATCTGGACCATCAAGAAGTTTATCATAAACTGATTTGACAAAAGCCAGTGTTTCATCGTATTTATTATCTAGGTCGAGCATGGCTACGCGTTCTACGTTATGTTTACCTCTGTAATCGCTCAGGCTACCTTGATACATGAGGTCTGGACGGACTTTAACAAATGACAGAGCATGACCTGGCGTGTCAATTTCTGGAACTAGATTGATATGCAAGGCCTTAGCAAGTTTAATCAGATTTTGCATCTCTTCTTTAGTATAGTGCTCGTCTGATGTTAATTTTTGACCATTCTTACCGACAATATCTGTCTCTACACGGAAACCTGTCTTAGCATGTTCTAGAACATACTTAAGCTCTTCTTCTTGTGTTAGGTTCTTACCTGCCAAGTGCTCTTTTAGGAAGATATAGTTATCGTTGAGGTGCAACTGCAAGTCGTTCATCTTGTAGTAAGCCATATTGAGCATGATGTCTACAAGGGTGTCATAAGGGATAAATTTACGACCTGTATCTAGCATAAAGCCACGGTGGCTGAAGCTTGGGAAATCACGAATTTCTCCATTTTGTAGATTGCTTTCCCCCATTTGAAGAAGAGTACGAGTTGCGTAAAAGGCTCCTGTGTTTGTTGCAGCTTCGATGGTAATGACACCATCTTGAATCATGATGCCATAACCTTCCTTACCATAACCCTTATTTTCAACCTTTTTAAACTCGATTCGTTTTTGAGCCTGCTTGTCACCTGTAGCAAGTTCCAATCCACGGCTGGCAAGGTCTGACTGGTAGAAGCTTGCAGCCTGATCAAAGCCTGAATCTCCTGTCGCAAGAACTGTATCTGACGCGATAGAAGATTGACCTTCTTTCCCATACCATTGTTGAACAGCTGGTGCTACTTTGGGTTTGACACCCACACCTTCGTCCTGATGTAATCCCTTGATGACTACTTCAAATTCTTTAGTAAAGGTATGTGAATCTTTAATTTGCTCTACCATAACTTTAACGCGTTGATCAGTCAAAGGCTTATAGATATGATTTTGAAGGTCAATCACACCTTGTTTGTTGCTACCGATAAGACTGACTTTTCCTGGTAGAGTTGGCAAGACAAGAGACTGTCCGTCTTTAGCTATAGTCAATTCTGTAACCTGACGGATATCCGTTACCTTACTTGTATCAGGAATATTCGAATAAGCTCGAATTTCTTGAATACCAACGTTTCTCCAACCCATTGTGCCCGCTTGATAGTCATTGATTTCTAACTTGAGATATTTAGCTTGAATACTATTGGCTAAGTCAACTTTCTCATCTAAAACAGGTTCTCCAGTCTTGGTATGAGCTAGCTTCCATTGTTTTTCTCCACTAGCACTTACATCATCTTGACCTGCATAGTAGAGGCTCCATGATTTGATATTAGGGTCATTTTGCCCATTACGAACACGACGATCCCAATCAATTTCCACATGTCTAATAAGTGTAGTTTTTGGAAGAGTTAATTCGAAAGTTGGTTTGTCAATATTTTGATTTGTTGCCCATCGAGTATCAGGATTACCGTCCACTGCCTTGTCAGCAGTATAAGGAGTACCAGTTTCTGAGTCGTTTACTTGAACAGTGACACCTTCTAAGTGGTTACGATCTTCTCTATCTTCAATTTGCTTTTCAACTGGTTTGATTGTAGGTGTAGCTGGTTCTACAGGTTTAGAATCTGCTTTTGGTGTTTCAACCGGCTTCAGAGTCTCAGCTGGTTTGGGAGCTGTTGGACTTGTTGCTGGGCTTGTTTCTTCAGTTGCTGCAGGACTTGTTCCTGCAGTATTTTCATGATTTTCTTCATGACCTGCATCTGCCGTCGCTTCTGATTCAGCTTTCTTTAAAACAGCTGCTAAATCGTCCGGCAACTTATCTAGTGGCTGAGCTTGTGTAATTGTTCCTTCTTTCTCAGGTGTTCCAACTGTCTCTGCAGCTTGCACTACATTTGCACCAAAGATACTAGCACCTATCAATACAGAGGCTGCACCAATTGCAAATTTTCGAATACTATAGTGACAACGTCTTTCAAAAAAATGTCTATCCATCTTTCTCCTATTCCTTTCTCCCACTTATTACAGTAAGCGGTCTCATTTTCCATTTGAAAATGGAGAGAACCTAGAGGTTCTCTCCAACTAAGTTATTTCTGTCTGAATTCTAGTTCCGATAAACTCTAAAATCGAGTCTTCTTTAATTTTCTTTACGTTTTGTTGCAAGGACAGCAGCAGATAAGGCAAGACTGATGCCTGCTAGGAAGATAGCTGTATCAGATTGGCTTTCTCCTGTTTCTGGCAATCTCTTCTGATCTTCTGTTGAAACTGAAGTTTTAGATTCTGCAAGTTTTCCTTGACCCAATTGACTAATCCGATACTCAGGTTTTTCAATAGTTGGTGCTGCTTGATCACCTGCTGTAGCCAATAGTCCTGTGTAGGCTCGCTTTTCGTTTACCAAAGCTTCTACTGCATTGACTCCACCTTTGTATTCTGGAACTTCATTGACAGCTGCTTCTACTGCATTAGCGCCACCTTTATATTCAGGTAATTCATGAACCAAGGCCTCTACTGCATTCGCTCCACCTTTGTATTCTGGAACTTCATTGACAGCTGCTTCTACCGCATTGGCTCCACCTTTGTATTCTGGAACTTCATTAACAACTGCTTCTTCACCTGCTGTTCCAAGTGGTCCTTTATACTCAGGTACATCAAGAATTGGTGCTGCTTCTTCACCTGCTGTTCCAAGCGGACCTTTATACTCAGGTACATCAAGAATTGGTGCTGCTTCTTCACCTGCTGTTCCAAGCGGACCTTTATACTCAGGCACTTCAAGAATTGGTGCTGCCTCTTCACCTTTACTACTTGTAGGAGCATCTGGTTTCACAGTCTGATCTTGTAGTTGGTTGAGATATTCTGCAAAGTAGGCAACCATTCTTTCAGTCAAGAGATGGTTATCCATAGCATATTTCATGCTAGCTACTACACTTGCGACTTCCTCTTGATTCTCTTTGCTGGTTAATTTTTGAGCTTTTGATAAAGCTGTTTCATAACCTGACAAATCAAGAGTTGTTTCTGCAACCTGTGGACGACTAAATATCAACTCAGCAGCGGCTTGATATCTATCACCACCGTCTCCATAAGTCTTAGTACCTGTCAAAACAATTTTCTTAGCCTTGATTGTCTTACCAAAGTCAATGTCTTTTGGTTTATTGTTATCTGGCCAATCAGTTGCAGTGAAAGTATATTCTTTACCAGACTCATCTGTCACAACCAGTTTCACATCACGCAAGTTACCATTTGATCCTGATCCACGTGGCACATAACGGAATCCAGTGATTTCTGTCGCTTCTTTCAAGACCATAGTTGCAGGTTTACCAACATCTCCACCATTCCAAGACGTATGCCATAGACTTGATAAGTTACCATCAAAGGCATTTGCTAAATCTTCTCCCGCTTGCGCTGGAGCATTTAGACTTTCAAAGTCTTCTGCTACCAAGGCTGTTTTCTTTTGTACCAAGGCATTCTTCAGAGCGTCAATCTTAGCAATCTCAGCACGCGCTTCTTCCACGCTAATGTCATCATCTGCTTGACTGAGGTTAAAGACAGCTTCCTTCAAGGCATCCATAGATTCCTTGGTATAGTTGGTCATGGCAACCGTTGGCAAATAGTTCTTCAGAGCATTTTCTGTCAACATCTTACCAGTTAGAGTGACTTCCTCGATTTGAAGTTTATCCATGATGAAGTCATTGTAACCACGGAAGTTCGCATTTCCACCAGAATCTCCACGAGTATTGCTTGCGTTACCAGTTGAGTAGATACCCACCCAAGTATCGCCTGTTTCTGCACCTGTTACGAGGAAGGTTACCTTCTTAGCTTTCTTAGAATCTGTCCAAGTATTTGGTAGTTCATGCATTTCCAAATTACTTGCTTGATTACCGCGACGTCCTGATTGGAATTCTCCCTTACCGACTACAAAGGCGTAGGTATTGTCAGATCCTGCTTCGTATTCAAAGGTTACACGATAAGTCTTACCAGCTTCAAAACGGAAGTTTTGAGGAATTGTTTGGTAAACCAAGTTACGACGGCTCACTAGTCCATTTGTCTTCAATGACCAATTTCCTTCGATAACATCATCGACTTTCTTACCATTCCAATCACGTTGTGTATATGGATCATGTTTTTCAGATAAGTGAGTGCGATTATCCTCAACTCCTTCGATACCACCAATTACAAATGGGAAAATCCCTTGAGCAACATTTTCAAAGTCTTGTTTAAATGTTCCTTTACCTGTATCATGATTATCTCCGTACATACTTGAATTGTTTTCAAAGGTACGAATTTCATCAAAGTAAGTTGCTTCATCACCAGCTTCACGACTCAAAGTAAGAGTGACATTTGATACATCTGAACCCGTTGTAAAGAAGGCATACATGTTTTGGAAGTAACTTGTATCATCAACTGTAGCATTGTCACGACGAGTATTATGGGCATAGGCCTTGACATAGTTAAGAGCTAGTGACTTATTGGTATAGCTAGTCACTTCTTTTTCACCAGTATTTACTGTGATACTTGCCTTAGCATTACTACGATTATCAACACCGACATAAACGGCATACTTAGTATTTGGTTTCAAGCCAGTCAGTTTCTGAGTAAGGCTGACTGTGCTCTTATTGCCTTGGATACGAAGCATTTCATTTGCGCCTTGTGATTTGACAATTTCTGCCTTAGAAGCATCACCAGAAATAGTCCAGTGTTTCAAAGTTCCACTGTTAAATCCTTGGTCATAGATGTGCATGCCTTCGCTCCATGACATTTCAGGATTGGTTTGTTTTGAACGGTAGAGAACGTATGGTTGATTTGCAGTAAGATCAAGGGTAATCTTACCATCTTTCACAGCTACTTCCTGTTCTTCAGTCTTACCTTGGTCAGTTAGTTTATAAAGGTAAACCTTACTATTCGCCCAGTCGCTAGGAAGCGTCCAAGTTGTTGCACCAGCTTGCGTATTGAAGTAGTACATTTTTTCCTTATCAGTAGGAAGTTTCTTACCATTCGCATCCCAGTTCCAAGGAGTCAAGTAAGCTGAACCATCTTGGATGACACGTCCGTTGAGAGTTACTGTACGTTCACGGTATTGTGGACTATTGACATCGTTTGACTTACGAGTCACAACTACTTTATTGTTGTCAGCATCTACCAATTCCACTCGCATTTCTGGAGTCCATTTATAGGTGCTACCGTTATCAGACATAGTGACTGGTGTACCGTTTTCCCACTTGCTTACAGTAAAGTGTTGGAAATACTTGGTCATGACATCATGAGCAAACAAGTTAGTTACATAGCCATTGTAGTCGCTACGACCTTGCCAACCTTCAAAGTCTTTCATGCTGTAACCACCTAGAAGTGGATAGTTGGCTGCACCACCGTAACTTCTGTAGTCCCCAACCCAAGAATCTTTTTGGTGGTTACGGATAAAGCGCGTGATGGCACTGTTGATACCTTTATTAGTGTAGCCACCATAAGTCAAGTCAGCTGCCCAGTGTTGGAAGGTAGAATCGTATTCACCACCATGACCCCACTCAATCGCAAAGCGCCAGCCTTGTTTATTAATTTCTTTTGCAAGAACGTGAGTAGCCCAGGCACCGTTATCACCTGATTGGCCATTGCCCCAAACGTCCACATAGATAAAGTCGAGACCTTCACCAAGTTTGTTTTTCAATTCTTCCCAGCGAGCTAAGCGACCATGCGCCAAATCATAGGCAGCATCAATGTTAATACCTTGGTCTAGCCAGTTCCAACCATAACTATAGCTTCCATCTGGATTCTTACGAAGAATATTTTCGTTAAAGTATTTAGACTCAGGATAAGTTTCAGAAGCGTTGACGTGGATACCTAGATGAGCTCCATATTTCTTCGCTTTCTCAATCAAAGCCTTGAAATCTTCGACACCACCAATACGTTTACCAATATCAGCATAGTTCAAGTGGCCTGAGTCATGACCTTCACTACCATAACCTTTAAGGAGAACACCTTGTCCAAGACCATCTGTATGGAGATTGATCTTCTTGATACCATCCAAGGTCATAAGGAATGGGTTTTGTGCCTGAGAACCAAAGTTCATCGCAATACGATAAGCTGTGATATCCTTGACTTTTTCCCAACCTTGAGGGTTGTTCATGATGCTACGATAAGCAATGGCACCATCTTGCCAGTCCACTTTCTTATCTGCATTAGCATCTTCAGTGATTACAACCTTTGCACTTGGAAGTTCTTTGGTATATTCTGGGAAGACAATGCCCTTATAAGCTTTTTCCCATTGCCACTCAGAACTATGAATTCCGACATAGTTGGCATTTCCAACGGTTTCTTTATAGGCTGTCAAACGAGTCCAGTCATTAGAACCACCACCGTAGCTGTTTTGAGAATTACTCCAAACACCTGCAGCAAGCTTATCTGTAGAAACGAATCCATACATGTAACCCTTAGCCAAGTCCTTCATTGGATTGGTTACTTCAATATGATCATCCCCGCTGACATGCGTATTGTTTGACATAGTTGCCCCATCAAACTTAGCACCAGCTTGCTCACTAGAAACAGATACGAGGGCGTTCCCAAGGAAACTAATTGTCGAAATTAATTTTCTCTCATCATCAATCTTTTGACCTGGAGTGACTTGATTGTGGTTGACAATCTTAGTTACATCAAAATGTAATTGATTGTCCACAACTTGCAGACGAACTGTCATATCCGCATTGATAAGATTAGCCTCATCACGGAGTTTCATTTCATATTCTGCAGTTGTTTCATTAATTTTCTTATAAGTAACCTCAGGGGTGATTCTGTGGTTATTGATAAAGACTTGATTGAACTGTTGAACCTGTCCTGGTAAAGTATGGCCATTTAGCGTATATTCCTTGACACGTGGAAAGGCTTGGTCAATCACTGCTTTTAGGACTTTAGACTGGATGGTATCATAAGTCACTTTACTATCATCTACCACCGCACCAGTTTCTTTTTCAGCAGTAGCTTCAGTAGCTTGAACTCCGTCTTGATTGTCAGTCTTAATATTTACAACTGTCTTTTCAGTACCATATGTACCAGCTTTAAGTAAGATTTTCTTTTCATTTTTAAGATTTTCATTAACAGCAGCTGGCAAAGTAACCGTATCAAAAAGTTTTACATCATTATTTGTTGCATTCAGCTGACCATCTGATTTTAAGCTAATAGTCAGATGATTCACTGAGCCATTTACTGGAGCTGCAACACGGCCTCCCTGATACCATGTGCTATTACCTGGTGTCTTATATTCCCAGAACCAACCTTCTTTGTCATATCCAACAAAGACATTATTATTTGTATCTTTAAATTTCAAGAAAACACCAAAACGTGATTTGCCTGTTTCAGATTCTTCTTTGAAAGTGAGATCTACATTCGCATTCCCATTCGCATCCACAGTCAATCCTTGCTTTTCAAACAAAGCTGGTTTGCTAGCATTGTCATTTTGATCTGTTGAAGATAACTTATTGTAACGAACACCATTTTCTTCACGAATAGCAACAGTCCCTTGCTGTTCTTTTCTTGCTACAGTTTGCCATTCAGGAGTGACTGCCTTTGGTGTCTCTGGCTTAGCTGTTGCTGGTTTTTCTTCTTTCGGCTTATCTTCTTTTGGCTTTTCTTCAACTGGTTTTTCAGTTTCCTCTAAATTCGCTGGTTTTGAACTAGAGATTCCCTTAATATGATCTTGAATCCATTTTAATTGAGCTGGAGAGAAAAGGATCCCTCCACTACGGACACCGACCACACCATTTTGATGAACTCCAATCAATTTACCATCCGTGTCAAAGATACCGCCACCGCTAGCACCTGGTTGTCCACCTTGATAACCAACTCCTTGAACACCTTCACCATAAGATTCAGCAAAATCCACAGCAGTGTTAATAACTGGCGCCAACTTACCAGCAGGATAGCCAAACATATTGACTTTATCCCCAACTTTCTTAACAACTGGCTTTTCAGTAACTTCAACAGGAGCATTTTCAAGAACTGTACGCAATCTCACAAGAGCCAAATCGTTCTTATAGCCCTTTAGATAACCATCTCTATCCCAGTGAATCACATCTTTTTTACTAAATTTTACATCATCTAAACCAGGGTAGGATATACTAAAAATATCGCCATCTCCTTTATCATTATCCACAACTTTACGAATATTTCCATCTTGTTGATCCTTGATAAAGTTGTGAGAAACAGTCAAAACAAGATCCTTACCAATGACAATACCACTACCTTCTCCTGATGGAGTCTTAATCTTAACAGTAGCGCCATAGTTCAATTCTCCATTTTTTGTTTTGGCAACATCTTCAGGAACTAGACTACCAGTATCTTGTGCTAATTGATCTTTATTTACCTCTTTACCATTATCAGTAGCTTTTTCAACTTTACCTTCTAATTCTTTCGGCAACTTGTCAGTAGTTTCTTTGTTTTCCTTTTCAAGAGCTAGTAACTCTTCTTCAGTTTTTGGTCCATCCGTTGTTTCAGCAGAACCTGGATTTGCTGCTGCAGCTTCTTTATCGAACTCCCGTCCATTATCGCTCGCTTTTTTATCCAAATCAGCCAGCTCACTTGGCAAATTATCTGTTGAGCCAACTGTTGGTGTGTTAGCCAATACTGGAGCAGTAGCAAAAAAACTAGCCCCAATCATAACTGAAGCAGCACCTAGTGCAAATTTACGAATGCTGTATGTACATCGTTTTTCAAAAAATCGTTTATCCATTAACTCCTGATTCCTTTCACTAATCTTCGTAAGCGTTTACATTTCTTGTTCGAAAAATACTCCTTTCTATCTGAAAAGTGCAATGCTTAACGTTTATAAAAAATAATTACACTTTTAATATAACAATTTTTAATAGATAAAGCAATAGAAAAGCTAGGAAAATTGCTAATTTTTTTCTTCATTCTGACAAAACCATACTCTGAGATTAAGGGGAAAATTGTCACATAATAAAAAGGATTTAGCATTCCTATCGAATGCCAAACCCTTTATCAATCAGCTTCTATAGATGATTAAAATCTATTTCACATGTTTTGCGAGTTCTTCTTGCGCTTTTTTATTGGATTCTTCTTTTTCTTTCATCCATTTATCTTGAGCTTTTTGGTATTCATCAGCAGTAACTGCCTTGTCTTGAAGTTCCAAGTATTTGTAAAGGAGCGGATCGCTTGTCCCCTTGTTACCAGAGAAGGCAAACGGCATCGTAAATGGTACCATCTTAGACAAGATTGGGCGACCAGTGAGTGATGTTGTTGGAATAATCAAGGCACTATCTGTCAACCAAGCTTGGGCTACAGCATACTTATCATAACGTTTTGCTACATCTATTGTCTCGTTTCCAGCTTCAATTACCAATTTCTCATAGTCGTTTAGACCAACCTTCTTAGCTGCAGCATTATCTGTACCAGAATCAAAGCCAAGGTAGGTTTTAGTGTTTTCACCAACTGATGGTTTGATAATATCGAGGTAAGTAGATGGATCCGCAAAGTCTGGAGTCCAACCAACATTATCTGAAATATCCCAATCTTCCCCAGCAGCAGTTTGTGCAAATAAAGTGACATTAAGCACTTCATCTTTTTGCAATTGTTGAATATCAATAATGACATTATCAGTTCCTAAAGTCGCTTCCAAGGATTGTTTCATAGATTGGACACGTTGAACTTTTGTAGTTGCTGTTTGGTCAACAGGCATATCTAGGTGAATTGGGAATTGTACTCCTTCCGCTTGAAGGGCTGCCTTAGCTTTGGCAAATTCTGCCTTGGCTTTTTCAGGATTATAGAGTCCATCTTGGGCATCAGCGAGGTTCACATCCTTCCATTCATCCCCGTAAGTCACCAATTTTTCTTTGACCATATCACCAAAGTTCTTACCATCTGCTTGGACAAATGTTGGCGGAACAAAAATATTACGCAAAATTTTGCTTGCACCGTTTTGTCCATTTAGCTGAGAAGCATAGGCTGTACGGTCAAATCCAAAGGCAATAGCCTGGCGGAAATCCTTGTTTAACAAAGCCTTTTTAGTTGAAGTCTTTTGTTCTTCACTAGTCTTAGATGTGTATTTGTAAGATTGACGGTCAATGTTTGTTCCTACTACATAAGTCGTAGAGTCCTGTTGTGTATAGACAATATTGTCCTTCATCTCTTTCTCAAGCTCTGCGAAACTTGCACTTGTTGGATAGAGACGAGCTGCTGAAAGGCTACCGTCTTTAAAGTTTTCTGCAGGTTTACTAGTATCTTGACCATCCCAGAATGATAATTTAACTTTATCAATATGGACATTGTCTTTATCCCAGTAGTTAGGATTTTTTGCAAATTCAACAGTAGATTTGGTTACAATGGATTTCAACAAATAAGGACCATTATACAAGATACTGCTTGGATCTGTTGCTTTGGCAAAATCGTCTCCCTTAGAGTTTAAGAACTCTTCATTAACTGGAGCCATAACTCCCATTGTTGTCTTAGAATTCCAAAAACTTTCTGGTTTATTCAAGGTGTATTGAACTGTTTGATCATCAAGAGCCTTGATTCCGACTTGTGAGAAATCTTTGATTTCACCTTTCACATAAGCATCCAAGCCTTTGATTGACTCTTGCACAAGGTAAAGACCATCTGATTTTTTATCAGCTGCATATTTCAGACCTGTAACAAAATCTTGCGCTTTAACTGCAGCGTATTCTTCACCTTCAGATGTGTACCATTTTGCATCCTTACGAATCGTGTAGGTGTAAGTCAAACCATCCTTAGATACTGACCAGTCTTCGGCCATTGATGGTACAAAATTACCGTAACGATCATTTTCCAACAAACCATCCACTACGTTGCTAGTGATATTTGCTGTCGCAGCCTTACCAGTTGTCAAGTAGTTCAGGTTATCCGGGTCTGTTTCATAAATGTATGAGAATGTCTTCTCACCTTTAGCACCTGAACCTGAGCCAGAGCAAGCAGCTAAAACACCAGTTGCCAATAACGTAACACCCGCAAGGGCAAGAAATTTTGAACTTTTCATCACTTTTCTCCTTTGAAAACTTTCTATCCATTATAGCCTCTTTTCACAAACATATCGACAGAATTTTCAGAATTTTTGAATTAATTTGATATATTCTGAAAAATCGTCTTAAAATGAATTACACGAATGATAAATTTTATAAAATAGTTCTTCAATTCTTTACTTAAAACTCCCTTAATATAAGAAAAGAGGGAACTCAGTAATTCCCCCACCTATCTATTTAAGTCATTTTTAGATTCATTCATTTAAGGCTTGCAATGCGGAAAGGAGATAAGAACCTTCACGAATTTTTTGACCTACGGCCTTAGCATTTTTGACCAAATCCTGATACTCTTCTTGAGACAAATGTTCCAATACTTCTTCTAAGTCAAGTAAACTCTCAACACTAATTCCACACTCTTTTTCTAAGACGAAATTAGCCAAAGCAGATTGCTTCCAAACAATAATAGGAAAACCAGAAGCCAAATAAAGGGAAGCCTTGTGGGAATTATTGTATCTCAAATACTCACCATATACTCCGCTACAAGTTTTAGAACTATCACCGTCCCAGACTAAACCAAAGCTTCCTTCCAATGCTGATGGTAGTTCATCTGGAAGAAATGAACCAAAATAGGTTTCATTGGATAGCTTTCTAGCCTCATCAAAACCAACACCATAGAGATTATATGCCGGTCTTGGAGGCAACTCATATAAGTAACCTGCTTTTTCTTGGGCCAAATTTCCAGCTACAATAATAGCCCCTTCCTTCGATAAATCTTCTTTGTCCTGATAATTCGGGATCAGATAGTCAAAAATGCCTAAACTAACTATTTTTTTCTCAGAAATCCCCTTATCAACAAGCACTGATTTCATAACTGGATTATGAGCAATAAGACCATCAGCTTGTTTCAAAAGACTTGACTCTTGAAGATGAACACGAATTTTATGCTTCAAGGGTACTGTATCCAAATTAGCATAGCGCAAAACTTCTAAATCATGGATAATAAAGTGAACCTTCACTCCTTTACGCTGCATTCTTTTGACTAAATGAGTCGTAAAGAAACTATGATGAAGCATAGGAAATTGAATCAGTAGCTGATCCCCTTCCTTCAACTTAGAGATAGCTTTGGATAGCGCTTTGGCCTTATGTCGTTGGGCTCTAATAGTCCCCATTTGATACCAATCATCTACCATCAATAACAAAGGACTATAGCCCTCACGAACTACTATTTCTTCAACATCGTTTCGAGCCTTATTCCCCGCATTTCGTGCACCAGAATCCTTCAGAAAGTCTTCTTTTAGATAATATTTCATCTATCAATTTTATCCTTCGTTATCTTATTTAAACTCTTCCTCTACAACATTTAGGGCACGTTCAATGACCACATGCATGTCGTAGTATTTATAATCGGCCAAACGTCCGCAGAAAATGACCTTATCATTCTGTGCTGCTTCTTCTTGATATTTAGCAAACATAGCATTGTTTCTCTCATCATTGATTGGATAATAAGGTTCATCACCACGTTTCCAATCAGCTGGGTATTCACGAGTAATAACCGTTTTGTCCTGAGTACCATACTCGAAGTGCTTATGCTCAATGATACGAGTGTAAGGAATTTCACGTTCTGTATAGTTTACAACTGCATTTCCTTGATAGTTTTCTTCATCTAGAACTTCATGCTCAAAACGAAGACTACGGTATTCTAACTCACCATGTTTGTAATCGAAGTATTGGTCAATCATCCCTGTAAAGACAACTTTTTCAGCAGAAGCTTCCAATTCCTGACGATTGGCAAAAAAGTCAACTCCAAGTTCTACTTCAACATCCTTCAGCATATTTTCGATGATGACATTATATCCACCGATTGGAATCCCTTGATAACGGTCGTTAAAATAATTATTATCAAATGTTAGACGAACTGGTAGACGTTTGATGATAAAGGGTGGAAGGTCAGTCGCGGAACGTCCCCATTGCTTTTCAGTGTAGCCTTTGATCAACTTTTCATAAATATCTGGACCGATCAACTTAATAGCTTGCTCTTCCAAGTTTTTAGGTTCAACGTCTTTCATGTGAGCCGTTTGCTCAGCAATCTTATTTTTCACTTCTTGAGGAGTTTTTGTTCCCCACATAGCATAGAAAGTATTCATATTGAAAGGTAGATTATAAAGGCTACCCTTGTAATTAGCCACAGGCGAGTTGATGTAGTTGTTAAATTCAGCAAATTGATTAACATAATCCCAGACTTTCTTATTAGAAGTATGGAAGATATGAGCACCATATTTATGAACATTAACACCTTCTACATTCTCACAATAGATATTCCCACCAATGTGGTCACGTTTATCAATAACTTTTACTTTTTTTCCACGCTTGGTTGCTTCATAAGCAAAAATTGCTCCAGACAAACCAGCACCAACGATTAGATAATCATACATATTACACCCCTTTATTTCTGAATAACTGTTGTTTTATATCTCGTAAATTTATAACTTTAAAAATCAAAATCAAACTGATATAAATTATTGCCCCCAAAATAGCAGAAAGTCCTACATTTAACATGGACGGTAAATTCAATAAGTCTTTTACAAAAAACAGAATTCCATACATCAATCCTGATGAAATCATAATTTTTATCATAGATCCTATAATCGGAACATCTCTTAGATAAGAGCGAGTAAAGAATAACTGTATAGCCCAAACCAGAGACTCTGTTAAAACAGATACAATTGCTGCCCCTATATAGCCCAATTTGGGAAGAAAGAGAAGATTTAATCCGACACTAACAATAGCAGGAATTGTGGTTGAAAGCATGAACTCTCTATTTTTATTATGGGGAATCAAGATTTGAATCCCCATAATATTTGTCCAACCAATAAAGAACATTCTTAGAATCATAATAGCTATTGCATAGCGTGCATCTTGAAAATCTTTTCCCAGAAAAAAGGTAACAAAATCATCGTTTATAATTAACATACCTGCCACAATGGGGAAAATAACCAAATTATAAATCAGAAATGACATCTCATGCATTTTATTAACTGCTTTATGATCCCCTGATGATAAAAGATTTGAAACTCGTGGTAACATGACACTTCCCAATGAAGTCACTAGAGTTAATAAAATATTAACAAGTTTCAATGCTTGATCATAGATTCCTACATCTTTTGTTGAAGCTAAAGCTCCCAGCATTGTACGATCCAAAGTAACATAGAGCGATATGGCAATCTGAGGTAAAAACAATAAGATAACTGGCTTCAAATGCTGCTTAGCATATTCCCAATCAAAGTGCGGTTTCCCAATAAACTCTCTTGCCGGCAACCACATACTTAATTGTCCCAACAATTCAAAAATGGTAAGCAAGAACACATATAAATATAGGTCGCTAGCTGATTTTATAAATAGAAAAATAGCAATGACGCCAACTAGTTTCACTGTAATATTTCTGACTGTAATTTTTCGAAAATCCTCTAAACCTTGGAATAGCCAAGAAATATCTAAACCTTTAGAAAGTAAACTTAACCCTAAAATATAAGCTACCGGGTTTTGCATTAACGAAAAAGTGAGACAAAGCAAAATATAGAGAGTCAGTGATAAGATGGTTGCTCCAAGTTGTAAAGTATAAATTCCCCAGAAATTTTTACGAATTGTTTTTCGATTACCAGAAATTTCCTTTGTACCATAATTGGCTACCCCCAAGGTAGCCAACAGGATAAAGTAGGTAACAATAGAATTATAATAACCATAAGTTCCTAAATCATCAGAACTAAATACTCTGGTAACATATGGAGTCGTAATAATCGGTAAAATAATTACTAATAATTGATATGAAAGATTGTATGCATAATTTTTAAGAACTTTCATAGGGGGGCATATTCCTCACTTAACTACTATTATAAACGGCGAAAATTAATCTGCCCAAGAATATTTATGTTAAATATATTGTTTTTTTGACACATAAATAACTTAACTAACCTCTACTTAGAGCTAAGGATACATATAACACAAAAACTTTAAACATCTTGATAATTATACCTATACTTGCTCCAAGAAATACCCATCAATAATAATAATGGATTGTACATTAATTCAAAAAATTGTGGATCAAACATTGAGTGAAGTATCAATACAATAAAAACAAGCATCTCAACTGTATTAAAGTGTCCTCTTTTATTTAGTTGATAGAAACTATACCAAATAACAACTAGTAGAATCACTCCATAATGCAATAAAATATTTACAAAAGATGAATCAACGTATAAATAATTATCAAAAACAGACGTAGCCCTTTGTTGCAATTCCCAATCAATTCTTTGACCAAACATATGTACGCCATATAAAGATAATGTCTTATGTCCTAAACTTAGTCTTCCTGTCAAAGCTACGTTTAAAATTTGAAAGAATTTACTGTTTGCGTTATAAAAATAAGTCAAAATGATAGGAATAAGAATCCCTGCAGTCAACGTAATTTTACCAATGGCATTAAGGATTTTTTGACTAACTACTTTATTTTTGAATATGTACACCAATACTAATGCTAGAATTGAAAGAAAGAAAGCTGATTTCGTATCAGTATTAACGTAAAAATAATAATTCAGTATTCCAAGCATTAGAATTTCTAATAATCTGATTTTACTTTTTCTTAAATATAGATATACCAATGTCAGATGAAATAAATAATTAGCACCGAGAGTAACATATTGGTATCCTTGGCTTAAACGCAATCGTCCTCCTAATTGGACTCTCAGCGTATTTTCAATAATGCCAAACTTTAATAGACCATATATGGAAATCATTAAGAGAACAATAGAGACTGTCCAGAGAATCAAAACTTTTCTAAAATTCACATTGTTTATAGAAATAATAAATAAAATTGTTGAAATTATTGTGAGGGCATCAAAAAGCTTATGTGTTGTAATCCCGATAATTATGGCCAAGCAAAAAGCTGAAAAGAAGAATATCAGAAACTTACTTGAGTGTCTCTCTAATAGTAGTTTAAACAGAAGTATGACAATAGACACTATCATAGCAACTATTCGAAAACGATAAATTTCAGGGTATTTATAGATTAAATTGGTTTGAACTATAAAATTAAAGAACAACCAAATAAAGAAAGCTGAAAAATATAACAACTCTGATAATTTTATTTTTATTTTCATATTTTTCCTAAGTTTATCTAGACTATCCAATTTTATTTCGAATAGTATTATACAATTTTGCAGATACGAGAAACAATATATATTTCAATTTATTTTTTCTTGTGACATTTGGATTCGGAATAACGTCCTTGAAATACTGAATGTATTCTTTACGTACCTTATTAACCTCTTGATACATATTGGAACCGAGTAATGCATGGACAATGTGAAGACCATTAAAAACATATCGTACATTTAAAGCTCTACGCATTTCTTGGTTGGTTGAATAGTCTCGTTCTACATAGCTCCTATTACAATCCATTGCCTTGTAAAAATCTAGAAGTCTTGTACTATATGCAGAATTCACGGTACTACCTGGTCTCCGATAATATTTATATAGATTAATGGAACCTACCGCAATCTCTCCACTAGTGGCAATATGTTCATAAGCAATAGCTAAATCTTCATATATCATTCCTTCTGGATAAGGATATTTTAATAAAATATCTTTCTTATAAAGTTTTCCTCCAGGATGAGTGCCTACACTATTCCCGTAAAACATTTGAACAAGAGCTTCACCTTTATCTAGTTTCTTACTATTTTCTAATGAAAAACCCTCGCCTACACTATTTATTTTATGATTTCTTACTTCAATAATTGAAGTCACAACCAAATCGACGTCATATTTGTCTCTTAAATCAACTAAGTATTCAACCGCTCTTAAATCATAATAGTCATCTGAGTCTAGAAACATAATCCAATCAGAGGAAGCCTCTTTTACTCCTATATTTCTAGCCCTAGATTGTCCGCCATTTTCAATATGCAGAACTTTTATTCTGTCATCTTCTCGAGCATATTGGTCACAAATTTCTCCAGAACTATCCGTCGAACCATCGTCTACCAGGATAATCTCGATATTCTCATAGGTCTGCTTCCTTAAACTGCCTACACTATATTGAAGATAGTTCTCGACATTGTACACTGGTACAACAATAGAAATCTGATCCATTATGATAATCCTTCCAAAATGATATCAACAATACGCTCACAAGCTTTTCCATCTCCATATGGATTACTTGCTTTACTCATCTTGCTGTACTCTGTTTCATCTTCTAGAAGCAGTTTGAAATTAGTATAAATATTTTCTTCTTCTGTTCCTACTAATTTCAAGGTTCCTGCAGCAATCCCCTCTGGACGTTCTGTTGTATCACGCATTACCAATACTGGTTTACCTAAAGAAGGTGCTTCTTCTTGTACACCACCAGAATCTGTTAAAATCATGTAGCTTTGATTCATAAAATTATGGAAATCAATAACTTCTAGAGGTTCAATGATTTTCATACGTTCATTGTCGCCAAACACTTTACTTGCTAGCTCACGAACCTTAGGATTCTTGTGAATAGGATATACGACTTTAACATCTTCAAACTCATTCAGGATACGATTAACTGCATTAAACATATTTTCCATAGGTTGACCAAGGTTTTCACGTCTATGGGCTGTCAACATGATTAGTTTACTGTCCTTAGCCCACTCTAAAATAGGATGGTCATAATGCTCTTGAACGGTTGTCTTCAAGGCGTCGATGACAGTATTTCCGGTAACATAGATATTCTCTCTTCCCTCTTTTAGAAGATTCTCTTTAGCCACTTCTGTCGGAGCAAAATTGAAATCCGAAATAATTGAAGTAGTCTGACGATTGAACTCTTCAGGAAATGGACTTTGAAGATTATAAGTTCTCAATCCTGCCTCTACATGTCCAACTTTAATTCCCATGTAAAATGCAGCTAAAGCTGTCGCAAAAGTGGTTGTAGTATCCCCATGAACAAGAACAATATCTGGTTTTTCCTGCTCTAAAACGGCTTGAATTTTATCTAAAATACTTGTCGTGATTGTAAATAGTGTTTGATTTGCCTTCATGATTCCTAAATCGTAATCAGGAACAACTTTAAAGACATCTAAAACTTGCTCTAACATTTCTTTATGTTGACCCGTTACACACACAAGTGTTTTAATTGAATCATTTTTCTTCAATTCATTCACTAAGGGACACATTTTTATTGCTTCTGGACGCGTCCCAAAAACTAACATTACTTTTTTCATTTGGAAACTCCCATTAGTTTTTGATAAAATTTACGATAGTTCTCTAAAAATAAAGGATAACTAAACTTCTCTTCATAATCTTTTTTAGCTTGATTAGCTAATCTAGTTCTAAGAGTTGAGTCAGTCGCCAGACTCTCAATAGCAAAAGCTAAAGCCCTAGCATCTTTAGCCGGAACCAAGATCCCATTTTCTTTTGTAACAACTTCATTAATGCCAGGGATATCTGTCGCAACCATGGTTTTTCCATTCATAAATGCTTCGATAACATTTAGAGCCAAGCCCTCAAATAATGACGAAGACACTAGGAAATCAAAACTATTAATACACTCGACTATATCCTGTCTATACCCTAAAAAAGATACTTTATCTTCCAGATTTAGTTCTTTAACCTTGTTTTCTAATTCAGCTCTAAGCTCTCCATCCCCAACGATAAATAAACGAAGGTTTTCATCTGAAATCAAAGAAATAGCATCAATCAAATAGGTCAAACCTTTTTGTTCAGATAATCTTGCAATACAGCCTAGCTTGATTCCATCAAACTTCATAATCTCATCAACTTGTCTATTTGACTGTTTCAAGATCACTCCATTATAGATAACAGTGCTGTCTGCAACTCCCACATCATCTTTCAAATTTTGATTAACTGCTTGACCAACTGCAATACTATAGGCATTTTTCAGTGAAAATCTATATAAAGACAACTTATCTTTAAAGACATTATGAGCAGTGTAAACGTGGACTAGCTTGGGATTGATCAGTTTTAATAGACGAATATAAAAAGCTGCCATTCGATGATGTGTATGAACCAGAGTAATCTCATTTGTCTTAATAATTTGATAAATAGTAAGAAGCAATTTCAACACTGTAAGAGGATTTTTGCTGTCTATATCTTGAATCTTATGATGGATAATTCCTTGGGTCTCTAATTCTGGTTCCCAAAGGCCTCCTGTAGAAGCAACATGGACACTATCAAACTCATCTTTCAAATCAGAACTCAACTGGTACACGATTCTCTCCGCACCACCAATATCCATCGTTCGTGAAATATGTAAAATATTATTTTTTCGTTTTTCGTTTCTCATCTAAAACTCGCTTAATAAAGGTAACATTCCCTACAAAGTATCGTTTAAAGAGACGCTTTGGCTCATTAGCAACTCGGAACAACCACTCCAAGTTTGATTTCTGCATCCAAAGTGGGGCACGCTGAATGTGACCAGACAATACATCAAAACTACCACCTACACCCATAAAAATAGAATTCACTCCATTATCCATAAATTTTTGGATGATGTATTCTTTTTTAGGTGAAGTAATTCCAACAAATACAAAGTCGGGATTCTTTTCACGAATATCTTCCTGAATATCTTGCTCATCTTCCTCAGAAAAATAACCATTACGATGTCCAACAACTCGTAGATTTGGATACTCTTCTTTAAAATTTTGTAACATATCTTGCAAAACTTCTTCTTTAGCACCAAAAAAATACACTGAATAAGATTTTTCATCGGCTAATTTTAATAATCTTTGCATTAAATCAATTCCAGCAACTCGTTCTGGAACTTGGTAGCCCAAAAATCGAGAAGCTAGAACTACTGATGCACCATCTGCATTGATGATCTCAGACTCGTTAACTATCTTCTTAATAGCTTCATCTGATTGACATTGGTTAATCTTATCAGCGTTTACGCCCATTAAATGAAGAGGACGTTGTTCAATTACAAATTTCTCAACCTCTTGTACTGTTTCATCCATTGTTAAAGGGTCAATTCTGACCCCCATAAAATTAAAACTATTCAAATTAATCTCCCCATGTAGACTCAAAATGACCCTTACGCTCGGCTTCTTTTGGTAACTTCATGTAATCACCATATATTTTTGTTAAATATTCATCTGGGTTTGCATGGCAACTTATTTCTAAGTTCTCAAACTCTAGTAATTGTGGTTCACCGAATACTTCTTTTCTAGCAAGCTCACGTTCTCTGTAAGAGCCTAATACATTACCTACTATTGAACTAGTTTCAAAATCATATTGTTTAATTAGATTTTGTAATTTGTTGTTAATAGTGGCTGTTTTTAGAAGTTTATTTAATTTCAAAACTTTTGATATACTCACAATTGCATTTTCAAAACTTCCCCGATCTCTGTCATGTAGACGATCGATTACCGAAATTTTAGAAAGTGCACGATAGAATTTGATTTTGTTTGTATGAATAAAATAATGAAAACGATCATCTGGATAACCATCCAAAGGAAAAATATCTATGAATGGACTACATGGTTCATCTCCAAATGGAATTTGTAAGGATGTATCCATAATAGAGGTATTACCTAAATTGTCATCATGAAGTCTCAAAATAACATGTTCTGGAAGTTCTTTTTTACAAATAGATAAAAATTTTTCATAATCTTTTCGAGGCATCCCTAAATCCATATCATCATCCCAAGGAATAAATCCTTTATGACGAATGGCTCCTAGCAATGTTCCTCCCAAAGCATAATATCTTAAATCATGTTTACTACAAATAGCAATAAAGTTTTTCAATAAAGATAATTCTCCTAGTTGAATTTCCCTCACTTTATTCATAAAATCACTTCGCTCCATCTCTCATAAGTACAACTTTAATAGTTTTTAGTAAAATTTCAATGTCTTTCCAAATTGTCCAATCGTCTATATAAGCTACATCTAATTTAACAACTTCATCAAAATTCTTAATCTCACTTCTACCACTAACTTGCCAAAGTCCAGTGATACCCGGTTTAAAACTCAATCGACGTTTTTGTTCAGGTGTGTATGTCTCATATTCATCAACTGTTGGCGGTCTTGTTCCCACTAGGCTCATATCTCCTTTCAGAACATTCCAAAACTGGGGAAGTTCATCCAAGCTAGTTTTACGGATAAAGCGACCAATTTTTGTAATGCGAGGATCATTGTCCATCTTAAACATACCACCCTGCATGGTATTTTTCTCCAACAATTCTCTCTTTTTATCCTCAGCATCAATACACATTGATCTAAATTTATAAAAAGTAAAATGTCGGCCGTTTTTTCCTATGCGAGTCTGGGCAAAAATAGCAGGTCCACCATCTTTTCGAATAGCTGGAACTAGAACTATACTAACTAGACCACAAATCATTAAACCAAAAATAGAACCAATAATATCTATGACACGCTTAGCAATTACATGACTATTCTTATAAAATTTCGTCGAAAAAGTAATGACATTTAGACCAGCCATCCCACGGATTTTTTTGTCACGCCCTAGATTATGGTCAAAAGCATTTAGATTAACCGTTACATCAATTCCCATCGTTTCAAAACGAGAAATAAATTCACCAATATCATATTCTTCACTAGGAAGATTGATAAACACTTCGTCCACAACTTCGTGAGTTGCAAAATTTAAAATATTTTCGACTGGTACGACTGTAATAGTATCATGTTGGAAATTAGGTTTATCTAATACACTAACTGCCACCAGTTCTCCAAAGAAATCACCCGCATCAAGTAATTTATCCATCACTTTCTCAACTCTAGATGTTGCTGTAATCAAGAATAGTTTTTTACTCCATTTCAAATTAGGAAATACCCGTTTCGAATAATACTTGATACAAATATTGACTAGATACATTAGAATCGAGTGTAAGGTTAAGAAATACACCATGCCTCGTCTAGAGATACTAAAGCGTTCTTCTAAAAAGAAATTAGAAAGACTAATTGCCAACGCAAAGAAAATGATATATTTTGTCAAGCGAACAAGTTCAATCAAACTCCCTCGTCTAAAAAAATCTTGACCGTAATCGCTAAAATAAAATACTATGTAGTGGAGAATATATAGGACAATCATTGTTGTTGAAAGAATATCTGTCTCTTTAACAAAACTAAGAGAATACCCCAGTAACACTACTATAAAACTCTGGATTACTGCCAGAGATATTTTTATCCCTTTCTCTTCCATAACTACTTCCTTAGTCTATCCCTTATTCTATCCCCTATTTTTTACCGTAAGAACCATACTCACCGTAAGAACCATATTTCTCAGCTGAAGTATTGAATTTATTTAATACAACTCCTAAAAATGGTTTATTCGTTTGTTCCAATTGACCTTTAGCCTTCTGAACATCTTTTCTGTTAGCTTCTCCTGCCGCAGTAACTAAAACAGATGCATCACATTTTTGTGTAATAATAGCTGCGTCGATTACGATACCAATAGGCGCTGTATCAACAATAATATAATCAAAATACTTGCGAAGTGTGTCAATCATAGTGCTAAAATTTTCACTTTGCAATAAAGCAGTTGGGTTGGGTGAGATAGACCCAGCTTGAACCACAAATAGATTCTCAACATTGGTATCACATAAACCATGAGATAGGTCTGTTGTTCCAGATAAAAATTCTGTCAATCCAGTAATTTTTTCACGTGACTTGAAGACACCTGACATGACAGAATTACGAATATCAGCATCTACTAACAGGGTCTTGTAACCTGCACGCGCGAATGCCCAAGCAATATTTGTAGAAGTCGTTGACTTTCCTTCACCCGGTTTTACAGAAGTGATAGAAATTACTTGTAAATTATTTCCACTCAATTGTATATTCGTACGCAAGGCATTATAGTATTCTTCCGCTTTTTTGGCCAGATCTAATTTTTTCTGTGCTATTTCTAATGTCGGCATATCTCTCTCCTATTTCAATTTATCCAGATTTGGAACAACTCCCAACAATGCAATTTGCATAACATCTTCAATATCCTCTGGACGTTTCACTCGTGTATCAACCAGTTCAACGATAAGAACAGCGATAACCATAAATGCTGTTCCTCCAAGTAGCCCGATAATTGTATTTCTACGAATATTTGGAGAAGATGGTGCTGTAGCCGGACGAGCTTCTTCAAGTGTTGTGACATCAGAAACGCGTGTGATACTGATAATCTTTTCAGCTGCTACTTCTCTCAATGAGTTAGCAATACGACTAGCTTCCTCAGGGACTCTATCATTAACGGAAATAGATACGATACGAGTATCGACTGGTACAGTTACCTTGACTTTACTAGCCAAAGCTTTTGGTGATAGATCTAATTTCAAATTAGATGTAACTTTTTCCAAAACATCTTGAGACAAAATAATTTCACGATAGTCTTTAACTAAGTATGATCCAGCTTGCAAGTCTTGGTTTGTCAAACCAGGCTTATCTCCCTGATTACGGTTGACTACATAAATCCGTGTAGTACTAGTGAACTCCGGTTTAACGACAAACGCACTATAGGCAAAAGCTAAGGCTCCAGCTACAATTGCTACCAATGCAATTAGAATTTTTCTTTTCCAAAGAATTTTAAACAGGTGAAATACATCGATTTCCATAGTATTTTGTTCTTTCATATTTTCTCCTAAATTATTTGATCCATTATAATTTTCCTAGGGTTCTCTACAAATAGCTCTTCTGCCTTGGCTCTACCATATTTTTTAGAAATAATCTGACGAGCATCCTCCATGTAGGGAGGTCTACTATCTAAGTTATGCATGTCACTTGCAATGACATGAACCAGGTCTCTCTCCAAAAAATATTGGGCTCTCTTTTTCATAAATTTATAGGTTTCACCAAAGAGCTTAGGTTTTAGAACATGAGAACTATTTACTTGCGTATAGCATCCCATATCAATCAGTTCCCTAACACGTTTTTCATTGTTTTCCAACGCATCATAACGTTCAATATGAGCAATCACTGGGGTAATCCCTAACATCAAAATATTGCTTAACCCTTTATGAATATCGCGATAGGGTGTATTCATACTAAATTCAATCAAAGCATAACGACTGTTATTGAGAGTAGGAATGCGCTTGTTTTCTAATTTTTCTAGAACATCCGGAGTATAGTATATCTCTGCTCCGTAAGCAATGACCAAATCATCTGCCACTTCTTTAGCAATCTCACGAACCTTTAAAAAATTCGTCGCTATTTTTTCTTCTGGAGTTTCAAACATCCCTTTTCGACGATGGGAAGTCGAAACAATCATCCGAACTCCTTGATTATATGCTTCTATTAAAAGAGCTTTACTATCTTCTATAGACTTTGGCCCGTCATCTACATCAAAGACAATGTGAGAGTGGATATCAATCATATCATCTTCCCTCCATCACATCTTGTATCGCACTTTTAGCAGTTGCTAAACTACTATCATCGATTTCCATCATATAAAGGTTACTATCTGGCATAGCATAAGAAGGAAGTCCCATTCGACCTGTACCTTTGAGGTCTTGAGAGTTGACTTTATAACTACCACCACTCTCCAATTGAGTATTAATCAAATCTATCATCGTTTCGATAGGCATATTTGTTTGAAGGGAATCTTGCAAACCTTGAATAATATCACTATAATTTTTTAAGGCTTCAGTAGAAGTTAATTTCTGAATAATTGCGACAATAACCTTTTGTTGATTACGACCACGGTCACGATCTCCATCAGCCAACGAATAGCGTTCACGAACAAACCCAAGAGCTTGTTCAGAATCTAAATGGACATTTCCTACTGGGAAGTGGAACTTCCCGTGACGAGATGTAAACTCCTGATCATTGTATACATCTACACCACCTAAAAGGTCAATCAATTTCAAGAACGAAGTGAAGTTTAGACGAACATAGTAATTAATATCAACTCCATAAAGATTTTCCAAAGTATGAATAGAGGAGTCAACTCCATAAATACCTGCATGAGTCAACTTATCTTTTTGATTATTCCCGCCGTCAGCAATCGGAACATAAGAATCTCGAGGAGTTGTTGTCAATAGAATTTTTTTTGAATCTTGATTAACAGTCATCAAAATGTTGACATCTGAACGAGAAACTGAACTAATTGGTCCGTAAGTGTCAATACCACTCACATAGACATTGAAGGATTTGTTCTTAGAAACTTTAGGAGCAGCTACTTCTTTGGTGATATTTTTAGTGTAGATTTTCCTAATTTTTGATGCGTAATCAGGGTATTCAGATTCTATAATATTTTCAAAGACGCTATTTAAGACAATCGCTTTTGCTTCACCTGATACCAAGCTCTTATAAGCTGCAAGGTATGAAGTGCTTTGTTCAACCGTCAATTCTTTGCTCTGACTAGTTTTGATATCAGCTATCAATTTTTGAATATTATCATTATCAGTACCCGTAGGTCCTGTAATACTATCTAATTGCGTGACATTATGAACGTCACTATCTTTCAGAACAACAACACTCATTGAGTATTCTGAGTAATTTGACGTAGAATTGATATGACTAGTAAAGCCGACAAATTGTTGCAGTGCAAAAAAAGAAACTGAACTCATTAAAATAGCTAGTGTTAAAAAGAAAATCGTAAACTTTTCTGCTTTTCTATAAATGATCAAAAGCAGACTCGCTAAAGCGACCAAAATCACTACAGCTGCCGTTATGACATTCAGATATCTAAACGCTAATATATTATGTCTAAAAATCAAGAACAGCAAAAAACCACCCAATAATACATAAATGGTTAATAAGGCTATATTAATACTCCGCTTAACTTTACCCGAACGGGCTCTTTTTGAACGTTTATTCATAGTTTTCCCCTATATGTTGATTATCAGAATTATTATATCACAATCATGAAATAATTTCCATTTATTCCTTTTTTTATCAGCGTTTTCAATACATCTTCTAAATGCACTCCGAAGGAATAATTGTTTTTTTATAACCTGTATAGTATCTATCGCTTCCTATTTTGACATTCTCGTTTCATAGACAGAGGAATACGAATCAAAAATATAACAAACAAGGTCCCTTACGGAACCTCGTTCATCTATTTAACATGATTTTCTGCTTCTTTTTGAGCTTTTTCGATTGCTTTTTTGCTTTCTTGCTCCCATTTGGTCTTAGCTTCTTCATACTGCTTGGTAGTCACAGTGTCTTTTTGCAGTTTCATGTACTTGTAGTTATTGCCGTCGCCCTTGATGCCGACTAGTGAATAACCTCTTGTAAATGGCGTTACTTTGGTTACAGATGCTGTTCCACCGCTCGACATAGCTGACATAATCAGAGAATTGTCAATCATCCAAGCCTGTGCTTCAGCATATTTTTCATAACGTTTGGCTACATCTTTATTTTCGCTATCTGCATCTTTGAGCATCTTGGTGTAGGTATCAAGACCCAAGCTAGCAATTTTAGCTTTATCTTCCTGAGCATCTAAACCAAAAATCTTGAGGTAGAATCCATCCTCAGCATTGAAAGGATTAAGATAAGTTGACGGATCTTGGTAGTCACCTACCCAGCCATCAAAGTTCAAATCATAGTCACGATCAGCTGGCGTTGGTGCCAAGAAAGCTACGTTATTAAAATCATCTGTTGAAAGTTGTTGAACATCAATGACAATGTTATCAGCACCCAAAACTGATTCAAGGGTCTGCTTAACTGAGTTCATGCCTGTCACAGCATTTTTACTTGTCTGATCAACTGCAACATCCAAGTGAATTGGGAAAGTCACACCTTGACTTGCCAATTCTTTTTTAGCTTCCGCAAATTTTGCTTGGGCTTTTTCTTTGTTGAAATAGGCATCCTGAGCATCTGCCAAGTTAATACCTGACCATTCTGTGCCATAGTTAACCAATTTAGAAGCGACTACTTCTCCAAAGGTCTTGTCTCCAACTTGGACAAATGTAGGAGGCACTAGGGTGTTACGAAGGGTCTTGCTAGCTGCTTCTTCCCCATTTGACTGAGCAGAATAGGCTGTGCGGTCCAAGGCAAAGTTCACTGCTTGACGGAAGTTCTTGTTCAAGACAGCTGTCTCAGTTGACTTCTTCTGCTCAGCTGTCGTTTTAGAAGTGTGATTGTAAGCCTTACGATTGACATTGAAATTGAAATACCAAGAAGTCTTGTCCTGCAAGCTATAGACAATATTATCCTTATATTTCTCCTTGGTCTTAGCAAAGTTAGAACTATTTGGATAAACCCCAGCGATTGAGTAAGCTCCACTTTCAAAGTTACGGATGGTCAATTCTTGGTCTGAGCCATCAAAATAAGCCAATTTCACGTGTTCAATCGATACTTTGTCATGATCATAGTAATGCGGATTTTTCACATACTCGATCGATGATTTTGATGTGAAGTCTTTTAACAAATAAGGTCCACTGTAGAGAATGCTATTTGGAGATAGAGTCCCAAAATCTTTCCCTTTTGAATTTAGAAACTCTTCGTTTACTGGGAAAAGAATACTGTTCGTTGTTTTTGAGTTCCAGTACGGTTCTGGGCGTACCAAAGTATACTCAACAGTCTGGTCGTCGATGGCCTTCACTCCAACCTTAGAAAAGTCAGAATCTGCCCCTGTAATATAATCATTCAAGCCCTTGATCGAGTTTTGAATCAAGTCAAGCGCCTGTGATTTATTATCCACTGCATACTTTATACCTGTCACAAAATCCTGTGCCTTGACTGGGGCGTACTCTTCACCATCAGCTGTGAACCATTTGGCATCTTTTCTCAATTTGTAGGTATAAGTTAGGCCGTCGCTTGAAACAGACCAGTCTTCTGCCAAAGACGGAACTAGATTTCCATAATTGTCATTTTCAAGTAAACCATCAACTAAATTAGTAATGATAGCCGTATTATCAGCGTAGTAGTCTAGTAAATAGTTAAATGTAGTTGGGTTTCCACTAAAGGTTGATGAGTAAGTTTTTGTATCTGAACCTGATTGTCCGCAAGCAGCTAAAAGCAAAGCAGCCGCAAAAGTCAGGCCTGCACTAAGGATACGCTTTTTTGTAGTCATCTTCTTTCTCCTTTATGTTAGTTTTTATAACATAGGTTTATTTTACCAAAATAGTGGAAATTTGTAAAGTTAATTGAATTTCTAGAATGAAAGTTTATAAATCTTAGCCATAAAAAAACAAAGGATTTCTGCCTTTCATACAGTCCTCCCTTGTTTTTATACGATTTCGATTTTTAGATTTTTCTGTAAAAAATGTTTATAGTAATTCCACACAGAAAGCATCCCATGGAGCCAAGATTTGTTTTTCAAAAACTTCTTGAGCCATGGTGTTTTCAATTAAGACCGATTTGACGTTTCCTTCTACGGTCAAGTCTTGCTCTTCATTGGACAAGTTAGCCACAACTAAGAATCGACGGTCACCGTCCTTACGGATATAAGCAAAGACTTTGTCAGCCGTATCAAGCAATTCAAAGTCAGCTCGAATCAGCCAGCTATTCTCCTTACGAATTTGAACCAGCTTCTGATAAGTATAGAAAATAGAATCTGGATTTGCCAGCGCTTCTTGAACGTTGATTGTCTCGTAATTTGGATTAACTGCCAACCAAGGTTGCCCTGTTGAGAAACCAGCGTTTTTATTCTCATCCCATTGCATTGGAGTACGGGCATTGTCACGTCCAATAACACAGATACTGTCCATGATTTCTTCCATCGGAACGCCTTTTTCAAGAGCCTCACGCGCATAGTTGAGAGATTCAATATCCTCTACTTGGTCCAGTGTTTCAAACGGATAGTTGGTCATCCCAATTTCCTCACCTTGGTAGATATAAGGAGTTCCTCTCATGAGATGAAGCAAGATGGCAAAGGCTTTGGCAGATTTTTCGCGGTATTCTTGGTCATTACCCCAGATTGAGACGATACGAGGGAGGTCATGATTGTTCCAAAAGAGTGAATTCCAGCCGTCCTCAACACCTAACTCTGTCTGCCATTTGTTGAAAATCTCTTTTAACTTAGGGATATTCAGCTCTTTTTGATAGTGCCATTTAGGTTGACCTTCCTGATACTGAAGACAGATGTGTTCAAATTGGAAGACCATAGACAATTCTTGCCCCTTTGGATCAGAGTAAAGCTTGGCAATCTCTGGAGTTGCTCCCCAAGTCTCCCCTACTGTCAAGAGATTCTTATCGCTAAAGGTGGCCTGATTCATCTCCTTGAGATAAGGGTGGAGCATAGGTCCATTATTGACTACCTTCTCATCAGGAATTTTGCCAATCATGTCAATAACATCCATACGGAAACCGCCAATGCCTTTATCAATCCAGAAGTTCATCATCTCATAAATTTTCTGGCGAAGTTTTTCATTTTCCCAGTTGAGATCGGGCTGTTTTTTACTGAAAAAGTGGAGATAGTATTGACCTGACTTTTCATCATACTCCCAAGCAGATCCACTAAAGATAGAATCTAGGTCATTAGGCTCATCCCGCCAAATATAGTAATCTCGCTCAGGGCTGTCAGGATTTTCACAGGCCTCGACAAACCAAGCATGTTCATCTGAGGTATGATTGACCACCAAGTCCATGATGATACGAATATCACGTTTCTTAGCTTCCGCAATTAGTTGGTCCATGTCCTCCATAGTTCCGAAAATAGCTGCAATCGCTTGATAATCAGCAATATCATAGCCATTATCATCCATGGGACTGTCATAAACGGGAGAAAGCCAAATCGCTGTGATTCCTAACTTAGCTAGATAGTCTAACTTACTGGTAATACCTGGCAAATCGCCAATTCCATCTCCGTTGCTATCCATAAAGCTCTTAGGATAAACTTGATAGACTACGGCATTGTGCCACCATTTTTCTTGCATCTTCTTACCTCATTATTTTAATAATCTATAGTCTATGATAGCGCTTTTCAGAGTTTTATGCAAGCGTTTGCCTAATCTTTTTGATTTCTTTTTTAACTCCATAGTTTCCTAACTTCCAATTTTTTATTATAATAGAGGTCAGAGGTAAAAAAATGAAAAAACAAGCTTTTAGTTCTGAACAATATTTGAATCTACAACGCGACCACATTTTGGAGCGCATTAACCAATTTGACGGCAAGCTCTACTTAGAGTTTGGTGGCAAAATGTTAGAAGATTTCCACGCTGCTCGCGTGCTTCCTGGTTATGAGCCTGACAACAAAATCAAGCTCTTGCAAGAATTGAAAGAGCAGGTTGAGGTGGTGATTGCTATTAATGCAAGTAACATCGAACATTCTAAAGCACGTGGTGACTTGGGCATTTCTTATGACCAAGAAGTTCTTCGTTTGATTGACAAATTCAATGAATTAGGCATTTTTGTTGGCTCAGTTGTCATCACACAATACGCTGGCCAACCTGCTGCAGATGCCTTCCGCAACCAACTTGAGAAAAACGGGATTGATTCTTATCTTCATTATCCAATCAAAGGATATCCGACAGATATGGATCACATCATTTCACCTGAAGGCATGGGGAAAAATGATTACATCAAAACCAGTCGCAACTTGATCGTCGTAACTGCTCCTGGACCTGGTTCTGGAAAATTGGCAACTTGTATGTCCAATATGTACCACGACCAAATCAATGGTATCAAGTCTGGTTATGCTAAATTCGAAACCTTCCCGGTTTGGAATCTCCCCCTTCATCATCCTGTCAACTTGGCCTACGAGGCTGCCACAGCTGACCTTGATGATGTCAACATGATTGACCCCTTCCACCTCCAAACTTACGGAGAAACCACTGTCAACTACAATCGTGATATCGAGATTTTCCCAGTGCTCAAGCGCATGTTGGAACGCATTCTAGGAGAGTCTCCATACGCTTCTCCGACTGATATGGGTGTCAACATGGTTGGTTTCGCTATTACAGATAATGAGGCTGCTATTGAAGCCTCTAAACAAGAAATCATCCGCCGTTACTATCAGACTGTTCTTGATTTCAAAGCAGAAAAAGTTGGTGAAACAGCTGTCAAGAAAATTGAGTTGCTTATGAACGACCTCGGTATCACACCTGCAGACCGTAAGGTTGCTGTCGTTGCCCGTCAAAAAGCAGAAGAAACTGGCGGACCAGCCCTAGCCCTTGGATTACCAAATGGGGAAATAGTGACTGGTAAAAACTCAGAACTCTTTGGCCCTACAGCCGCTGCTCTTATCAACGCCATCAAGAAATCAGCTGACATTGCTAAAGAAGTAAAACTAATCGAACCTGAAGTTGTTAAGCCAATCCAAGGTCTTAAAATCGATCATCTCGGTAGCCGCAATCCACGCCTTCATTCAAATGAAATTCTGATTGCACTAGCTATCACAGCTACGGAAAATCCTGACGCTGCCCGCGCTATGGAAGAACTTGGCAACCTCAAAGGAAGTGAAGCTCACTCAACTATCATCTTGACAGATGAAGACAAGAATGTCCTTCGCAAACTAGGTATCAACGTATCTTTTGACCCTTACTACCAATACGACCGCTTGTATCGTAAATAAAGATTTCAACCTCTCCACTCTCGGAGAGGTTTTCTCTCTGTCTCAGGAGCCGGCTTTATGTTATAATGAAATTAGAAAACTGAAAGGATTTACCATGTCAAAAGAAGTTATTGTTGAAAGTTTTGAACTTGACCACACTATTGTTAAAGCACCCTATGTTCGCTTGATTGGGGAAGAAACAGGACCAAAAGGAGACATCATCTCCAATTATGACATTCGCTTGGTGCAACCAAATGAAGACTCTATCCCTACCGCTGGGCTTCACACTATTGAGCACCTCTTGGCAAAACTCATCCGCACCCGCATTGACGGTATGATTGACTGTTCACCATTTGGATGCCGTACAGGCTTCCACATGATTATGTGGGGACGTCACACCAGTGCTGAAATCGCGGCTGTTATCAAGGATTCGCTCAAAGAAATCGCTGAGACTACTACTTGGGAAGATGTCCCTGGAACAACCATCGAATCTTGCGGAAACTACAAGGATCACAGCCTCTTCTCTGCTAAAGAATGGGCAAAACTCATCCTAGAACAAGGAATTTCAGATGATGCCTTTGAGCGTCATGTGATTTAAACATAAAAAAGGAACCAGTTTTTTCAGCCGGTTCCTTCTTTTTTATTCTCAAAATTCTGTCTTAGGCTTTTTCACGAATGGCTAAAACACCGTCTTCCATATCTGCTTCCAGATGTTTAGCATCCAAATGATCCAAGTGGAAGTCTGTTACCTTATCACGAATTTCTTGTTCCACTACACGACGGAGTGGACGAACACCCATGACTTCATCATAACCTTCTTCTGTGATATAGTCTTTAGCCGCTTGACTGACTACCAAGTCAATGTCTTTCTTAGCCAAGGTTTGGTTAACTTCGGCCAACATCAAGTCCACAATCTTAGAAAGATCTTCCTTAGTCAAGTGTGAGAACTCGATAACTGCATTAAAGCGGTTGAGAAATTCTGGACGGAAGAAAGGTTTCAAACGATCCATCAATTCTGGTTTATCCGCATCTTCTGTCAAGTTGGCTTCATAGCCAAATCCAGCATTTGAGGTCGCAATAATGACAGTGTTCTTGAAGTTTACTGTATTTCCTTGACCATCTGTCAAACGACCATCATCTAGAACTTGGAGGAGAAGGGTAATGACTTGAGAATCAGCCTTTTCAATTTCATCCAAGAGAATGATAGAGTATGGATTGCGACGGACACGTTCCGTTAAGGTATTGCTATTGTCATCATAACCCACATAGCCTGCTGTTGTACCAATTAGCTTAGAAACGGCTGTGCGGTCACTGTATTCAGACATATCCAAACGGATGATTGCATCCTTAGTTCCAAACATATCCAGCGCTAATTGCTTAGCAAGTTCTGTCTTACCAACTCCAGTAGGCCCTACAAAGAGGAAGCTACCGATTGGGCGATTGCCTTCATCAAAACCAGCACGGTTACGACGGATAGCACGGGCTACAGCTTCAACTGCCTTATCTTGACCGATTACCTTATCTTGCAGACGATGAGCCATATCTTTCAAACGTTCGATATCAGATGCTCCCATTTGTGACACTGGAATACCGGTCATTCGTTCTACAGACTCAGCCACATCGTTGATACTTGCAGTCACTTTCATATCTTCTGTGTGGTTTTCGATTTTCTTTTCCAATTCTGCGATGCGTGTTTTATAGTTTAGAGCTGCTTCAAAATCTTCCGCCTCAACTGCTTTTTCTTGCTTGTCTTTTTCTGCTTCAATTTCACGTTCGACAGCATGTACATCCGTTACAGGATGCTGAGCTGCCAAGTGAGCCGCCGTTACGTCCACAAGGTCAATAGCCTTATCTGGCAAGCTACGTTGAGGAATATACTGAACAGAATAATCCACTGCTGCTTTCAAGACTTCATCTGGCAAGATGACATTGTGGTGTTGTTGATAAAGGTCACGAATTCCTTGGAGGATCTTAAAGGTATCTTCTGCTGAAGGAGCATTTACCTTGACTTCGTTGAAACGACGAGCAAGAGCTGCATTCTTCAAGATAGTATTACGGTATTCGTCTTGAGTCGTTGCCCCAATCACGGTCAATTCTCCACGAGATAGGGCTGGCTTGAGAATATCCGCAAGGCCTTTAGATCCACTATCTCCACCAGTGCTACCAGCGCCGAGAATTTGGTGAATTTCATCAAAGAAGAGGATAATATTCCCTGCTTCTTTCACTTCATTGACTAAATTTTGAACGTTTTCTTCAAAGCTACCACGGTATTGAGTACCAGCTTCAAGACCTGAGATATCAATGGAAATGATTTCTTTATTCTTAATGGCAGCTGGGACATCTCCGTTCACAATGGCTTGCGCTAGTCCTTCAACGACTGCTGTCTTACCAACACCTGCATCTCCGACTAGAACAGGATTGTTCTTGGTACGGCGTGAAAGAATTTCAGATGTTTCTTGAATTTCCTTGTTTCGTCCGATAACAGGATCCAACTTGCCCTCACGCGCTTCTGCTGTCAAGTTTCGACCTAGTTTAGCAAGAACACCGTCTTGTTTCATACCTGAAGCCTGTTGTGGCATTTGTCCATCAGATTCTGCATTTCCTGGCAATTGACCAGTTGCACGATAGTGAGCAAATTCCTCAGGTGTGACTTCGCGTCCATTAATTAAGTAACGGCGATTTTCAGAACTGTATCCTCGCATACCACCCATCAATTGGTTAAATAAATCATCCATGTTGTTAAAATTATTAAAGTTGTTGTTCATATTCTTTACCTCTTTTTGTTTACTTAGTTACGATTACTGATATTGACTATCTTTGACCTTTGTTTTAAAAAATTTAGACTAGCTAGATGGCTACTCTACGTACTATTTCTGGTTTTTCTTTTTCAAGCAGGAGTAGACTATCTTTACTTCTGAAGATTTCTAGATTAAACATAGACACACCTCTTTCTATTTTACTTTAAATAAGTGTTCACGTAAGGCTTTCATTTACCTTACGTTCATAATATACTACATTAGTCAGAAAAGGTCAAGAGATTTGACTTTAATTGACCAATAAATTTTACAAAAAGAAGAACTAGCTTTTAACTAGTCCTTCTTTGTATTATTTTATATAATCTTAGCTCAATGCATCCAAGGCATCATCCATTGAAAGAACTTCGTGGAAGACACGTTGTGTCAATTCAGTCTTTTGTTCTGGAGTAAGGTATTTAGTGTTTACACAGTATCCAGAGATACGTACGATAACGTCCTCACCTGACATGATCTTTTCGTAAACATCGTTCAAGTCCATAACGTTCAAGTTAACGTGTTGTCCACCGTTTTCGAAGTAACCATCAAGTATTGTTACCAAGTTATCAACTTGTTCGTCACGAGTCTTACCAAGAGCACGTGGAGAAACTTGTGTAGTCAATGAGATACCGTCAGCTGCATAACTAAAGTCAAGGCTAGAAAGTGAGTTCAAGTTTTGCAACCATCCACCTTTAGCTTTGTTAGATGGGTTAGCACCTGGTGAGAAGAATTCAAGTTTAGACAAGTTCACAGAACCATCTTCGTTGAGATATACACCTTTGTGGACTGGTGAGTTACCAGTTTGTTTAGAGTAAGCAACGTTAGATGTGATAGTCAAAAGTGAAACTGTAGCTTCTGCGTCTTTGTAAAGTTTGTGGCTACGTAGACGAGTTGTGTAAGCTTCAATCAACCATTCTGCCAATTCGTTTGAACGAGGATCATCTTCACCCCAACGTGGGTATTCACCGATTGTTTCGTAATCGTAGATATAGCCGTTTTCGTCACGGATTGGTTTAACTGTAGCGTATTTGATAGCTGACAATGTATCAACAGTGTTAGCAAATCCACAGATACCGAATCCCATGTTTGCACGTTGTTTAGTTGGCAAGAAGGCCATTTGAACAGCTTCGTAGTTGTACTTATCAGTCATGTAGTGGATGATGTTCAAAGCATCTACGTAAGTGTCAGTCAACCAGTCAAGAGATTTTTCAAAGTTTTCTTTAACTGATTCGAATTCAAGAACTTCGTCACGGATTGGTTCGATGTCAAATACTTTGTAGTCTTTGTGAACATCGTCGTAACCACCGTTCAAACCAGTAAGAAGGGCTTTCAATACGTTTACACGCGCACCGAAGTACTGGATGTTGTGGCGTTGTTCTTCATTTTCTGGGTCAAGTGGAGACACACAGCATGAAATACAGCTCATTTCACCATATCCGTCTTTAGCCATTGTTGTTACACCTTCGTATTGGATAGAAGAGTGTTTGTGGCTCATGTGCATACAGTAGCGACGGAAGTTGTATGGCAATTTGTCAGTCCAAAGAACTGTTAAGTTTGGTTCTGGAGAGTTACCGATGTTGTCAAGAGTGTTCAAGAAACGGTAGTCCATCTTAGTAACACGGTGACGACCGTCGTTACCCATACCAGCCATAGAAGTTGTGATGAATGTTGGGTCACCTGAGTACAATTGGTCGTAAGCTTTTGTACGAGCAAATTTAACTGTACGAAGTTTCATAACGAAATCATCAACAAATTCTTGGATTTCTGATTCAGTAAATGTACCACGAGCAAGGTCACGTTCTGCAAAGATGTCCAATACGATTGGCACACGACCTAGGGATGTAGCAGCACCGTTGATAACACGGCAGACAGACATGAAGGCGATGTTAACCCATTGGATAGCTTCTTTAACGTTCATCGCTGGTTTGCGAACATCAACTCCGTAAAGGTCACCCAAGCGAACAACTTGTTGCAATGCTTGGTATTGAAGATTGATTTCTTCACGAAGACGGATTGTTTCTTCATCGATTTCTTCGATTGCATTCCAGTCGTTTACTTTTTCTTGCATCAAGTAGTCTGCACCGTAAAGAGCAAGACGTGCGTAAACACCGATGATACGTCCGCGTGAGTATGCATCTGGAAGACCAGTTACAGTGTGTGCGTGACGAGCGCGACGAATGTTTGAAGTGTAAGCACGGAAGATACCGTCGTTAACTGTTGTTACGTATTTAGTGAAGATTTCGTGAACAGCTGGGTCTGGTTCGTATCCATTTTCTTTCAAAGTAGTTTCAGCCATACGGATACCACCTTTTGGCATGAAGTTCAATTTGAAGAGTTCATCGTTTTGGATACCAAAGATAACTTCGTTTTCTTTATCGATAAATCCTGCAGGGATATCAGCGATAGAAGTTGGACGAGTGTCCATTGGGAAACGAGTTTCTTCGTAGTGAGCCTTAGTTTCTTCTACAATTTTTTTGATGTGAAGTGAACGTTCTGTTGGTCCTGCAAGGAAGCTTTCGTCTCCATCGTAAGGTGTGTAGTTAGCTTGTACGAAGCGTGATACACTTGCTTTTTCTTTCCAATCTACGCCTTTGAAGCCTTCCCAAGCTTTGTCAAAAATATCTTGTGCTTCAACAACTGTCTTAACAACCATGTTAATGTCCTCTTTTTTCTTTCTAGTAACAGTCATCTGTTACATTCATGAGACAAGTATACCATACAGTAACCGATTTCAACAAGTGATAAATCCCTATTTTTACACTTTCTTTTCTAAAACAGTCTATATTTCATCCCAAACTGTATTATATTTTTGAAAAAAATAAAGCCTTTTTTCTTTTTTTCAGAAAAAAGGGTATAATAAAAGAAAATAAGCGATAAAAAGGGGAGTAGACATGTTGATTTTTCCTTTATTAAATGATTTGTCAAGAAAAATCATCCATATTGACATGGATGCCTTTTTTGCTGCGGTAGAAATCAGGGATAATCCTAAACTCAGAGGAAAACCTGTCATTATTGGAAGCGACCCCCGGCAAACAGGTGGGCGTGGTGTCGTTTCCACTTGTAGCTATGAGGCGCGAGCTTTTGGTGTCCATTCAGCCATGAGCTCCAAGGAAGCCTATGAACGTTGTCCCCAGGCTGTCTTTATCTCAGGAAATTATGAGAAATACAAGTCTGTGGGACTCCAGATTCGAGCTATCTTTAAGCGTTATACAGATTTGATTGAACCCATGAGCATTGACGAAGCCTATTTGGATGTGACGGAAAATAAACTCGGTATCAAGTCAGCAGTCAAAATAGCTCGTCTCATTCAAGAGGATATCTGGCAGGAACTACACCTGACTGCTTCTGCTGGCGTTTCTTACAACAAATTCTTAGCTAAAATGGCCAGTGATTATCAAAAGCCACATGGTCTGACAGTGATTCTACCTAACCAGGCTGAGGACTTTCTCAAACAAATGGATATTTCCAAGTTTCATGGAGTAGGAAAAAAGACGGTGGAACGACTTCATCAAATGGGTATTTTTACTGGCGCTGACCTACTTGAAGTTCCTGAAGTGACTCTGATAGACCGTTTTGGTAGACTGGGTTATGACCTTTATCGAAAGGCTCGTGGCATTCACAACTCTCCAGTCAAATCCAATCGTATCCGTAAATCCATCGGGAAGGAGAAAACCTATGGAAAGATTCTCCGTGCCGAGGAAGATATCAAAAAAGAGCTGACTCTCCTATCAGAAAGAGTCGCTCTCAATCTCAGTCAACAAGAAAAAGCTGGAACAATTGTCATTTTGAAAATCCGCTACGAGGACTTTTCAACTCTCACTAAACGAAAAAGTCTGCCTCAAAAAACACAGGATGCTAGTCAGATAAGCCAAATAGCCCTGCAACTCTATGAAGAGTTAAGCGAGAAAGAAAGAGGTGTCCGCCTGTTGGGGATTACCGTGACTGGATTTTAAAACCTTGAAGAGCTGACTCTTCAAGGTTTTTCTTATACAAACAAACGGACAAAGCTATAAAGTAGCAAGATACTACCAAGCACGATACGGTATTTACCAAAAAGGGTAAAGTCGTGTTTTTTCACATAGCTGGTCAAGAAACGAATAGCGACCATGCTGACTGCAAAGGCTACTCCCATCGCAACCAAGAGCAAGAACAATTGCCCAAAGTTCAAGAGTTGTCCTGCTTTCACAAATTTGAAAATCTTTAAGGCGCTAGCTCCAAACATAACTGGAATTCCAAGATAGAAGGTAAACTCTGTCACAACAGAACGACTGGTTCCATTCAACAAACCACCGACAATCGTTGCCCCAGAACGGCTGGTTCCTGGTAAAAGGGCAAGAACTTGGAAGAGGCCGATATAGAAGGCTGTCGTATAAGGAAGCTTATCCAACTCTGTTACACTTGGCTCGATAGCACGCGCTTTATTGCGCTTTTCCAAATAGATAAAGGCAATCCCATAGATAATCAACATGAGAGCAACTGAAACCATGTTATGGAAGTGGGTATCAAACCAATCATCAAACTTAAATACAGCAAGCAAAGGTAAAGTAGCTACAAGAACTTTAGACCACAATTGCCAAGTTCGACGAACTTCCTGCTTGTCTTTACCCGGTTTAAAGGGATTGAGCTTATTAAAGTAAATCACCATAACCGCCAAAATCGCACCAAGCTGGATCACGACATTAAACATGGACATAAAGGCTTCGTTTTGATTTTGGTATTGGATAAATTCCTCTGCTAAAATCAAGTGACCTGTACTGGAAATCGGCAACCATTCCGTAATTCCTTCAACAATCCCGAAGAAGATAGATTTTAAAATTTCAATAAGATACATAGATTACTCCTTTTTTTCTATCTTCCATTATAGCATATTTTTTCAGCCTGTGACAGTTCTCTTTAAAAGGCACCGATACTACCACCGCCTCCACCGCCAGAGAAGCCACCGCCAGAACTTCCATTTCCAGAAGATACGGAATAGGTACTTGCTGTGTTTGCGATGCTGGCATAATGGCTCATTTGCGCGCTTGAATGATAAAACATACCGTGCCAACCATAAGCTACATAGAGATTGATATCTGGATTTTCCACTTGAATCTGATGAACCTTCATCAAATGACTAACCTTGTCCGCATAGCCAAATAAGGTCGCATAAACCAAGAGGCGATTCCAGACCACAATACTTTCCAGTTCAGCCTGATCCAATCGTGCAATCTCACGCAACATATTTTCAAAACTGGTCCAGAGATAGTATACTTCTGCTCCTGCTTCATTTAGGACTCCATCACGATTATCTAGCCGAAGCTTCCAATAATAGAAAACAGCCAAAACCAAACCTAGAAAACCAAATATAGGCAAGGGGAAGTAAAGATAGCCATGAACATCTAAACTGTACAAGAACAAACCAAATCCAATAAATAGAGGCAGGACTGTAGAGAGTCCCATTCCCACTTGCAAGGCTTTTTCCAAACCAGTTAAAGGACGATAATAATCCGGAAGCCCCCAGAAGGTAACCCGATTTCTCACTCCTTCTTGCATCTCTTTCAATACTTCTTCAAAAGAAGATTTGAGCTGACGCCCCTTTGCTTGAATCCGTTTTTCATCAGAGACTTTTGCTCTACGATAAAGACTATCAGATACCTTGTAATCCGCAAACAAATTGGAAAGAGTTTCTTCTTTTTTGCCTGAAAAAGTCAGATTTAGACAGTCTTTCTCAAAACTTGACAAACCATCTTCTTTTACTAGCCTCAAACTAACTGCATCTCCTTCTGAAATGATAGAGACATTCCCACGGTCTATCACATCTAACAAGGTAGCTTGAATAAGTTGGTCAAAGGTGAATTTTCCTGCTCCTTTGGTTAGAGGACTCACTTCCTCCAAGGAGGTCGAGTAAACCGCCTCTGATAAAACCATAGGCTCTAATTCCATTGGTGGTTCATAGAGACGATGATTTTTGGAATATTTGACGGAAGGAGTGGTCTTTCTTCTATAGATAAAATAGAAGCAGACACTCAATAACAAGGAGATAGAAAGTATCGAAGGGAAGACCCAAGTAACGAGTTGTTTACTTTGCTCTTTTTCTTTAACAATCGAGTCTTCTATCTTATTAAACTCTTCTAAACGATTCCCTTTCAATCCCTGATCCCTAGCGTTAGCAAAATCGGTCCGAGGCCAATAGGCATGTAACTCAACTCCACGTTTAGCCGGAAGATTGTCTAAACGGATAGTATAATCAAGGTTACTCTTTTCAACCGTTCCCTCTCTAAAAAGTTTCCCTGTATGGAAAAAGAGTTTTTCAGCCCCCTTGTCTCCCCTTACATGAAATTCAAACTTTCCAATAGCTCCTGAACTATCTGTCAGAGGTTGCCAATTTAATTCAGCGATGTCATCATAAAGGAAAAGTAAATTCTTTAAGTTCCAAACGAGGTCAACTTCAACTGTGTCGCCTTCTTGACCTGAATTGTAGACTTTCACAGTATAACCATTCGCCTCTTCTGTCACTTCGCTAGTAACGTCTGTCAGTTCAGCACCGTTTTTCGAGGCCTGAACCTTTGGTTGAGGATCTATCTCAAATCCGCTAGGCATCTTGCCAGCACGTCCAAGTCCCACGATTTGCCCCTTAAAGTCCTCCTCAAACTGGTAAACTATCTTCTGTCTAAATTCTGCCGTATTGTCTGCATGAATATACAAATCTCCTTGATAAGAGTTTATCTTAAAATCAATGGCAAAAACCGAGAGTGGAAGAAGGCAAAACAAGCCTAACACCAGTAAGAAAAAAGTTTTTTTCATCAACTAAGCCCCCTTTTTATCTTTGCTATCATTATATCATTTTTTCTCAAGTAAGGGCTTACCTATATTGAAAAATAGAGTTTTTTTCGATAAAATAGGAGACAGTTATTTTTTAATAGATTAGAAATAGGAGAAATCATGAGAAAAATATACTTATCTATTTTCACAAGTCTCTTGCTGATGCTGGGACTTGTCAATGTTGCTCAAGCTGATGAATATTTACGCATCGGTATGGAAGCGGCATATGCCCCCTTTAACTGGACTCAGGATGATGATAGCAATGGGGCTGTCAAAATCGATGGGACTAACCAGTATGCTAACGGATACGATGTTCAAATCGCCAAGAAAATCGCTAAGGACTTAGGTAAAGAACCTTTGGTTGTTAAAACCAAGTGGGAAGGTCTAGTCCCTGCCCTTACTTCTGGTAAAATTGACATGATTATCGCAGGTATGAGTCCTACTGCCGAGCGTAAACAAGAAATTGCCTTTTCAAGCAGCTACTACACTAGCGAACCAGTTCTACTAGTTAAAAAAGATTCTGCCTATGCAAATGCCAAATCTTTGGATGACTTTAATGGTGCAAAAATCACTTCTCAACAAGGTGTCTACCTCTACGACTTGATCTCACAAATCTCAGGCGCTAAAAAAGAAACTGCCATGGGAGACTTCGCTCAAATGCGCCAAGCTCTTGAGGCTGGTGTCATCGATGCCTATGTTTCTGAACGCCCAGAAGCACTGACTGCCGAAGCTGCGAACTCTAAGTTTAAAATGGTTCAAGTAGAACCAGGTTTCAAAACTGGAGAAGAAGATACAGCTATTGCCATTGGACTTCGTAAAGATGACAATCGTATTAGCCAGATCAATGCCAGCATTGAAACTATTTCAAAAGATGAGCAAGTTGCCCTAATGGATCGTATGATCAAGGAACAGCCTGCCGAAGCTACAACAACTGAAGAGACTAGCAGTAGTTTCTTTAGCCAAGTCGCTAAAATTCTTTCTGAAAACTGGCAACAACTCTTGCGTGGTGCTGGTATCACTCTTTTAATCTCTATCGTCGGAACCATCATAGGTCTCATTATCGGTCTTGCCATTGGTGTCTTCCGTACAGCTCCTCTATCTGAAAACAAAGCCATTTATGGCCTACAAAAACTAGTCGGCTGGATTCTCAATGTCTATATCGAAATTTTCCGTGGTACACCTATGATTGTTCAATCAATGGTTATCTACTATGGAACTGCCCAAGCTTTCGGTATCAACCTTGACCGTACACTGGCCGCTATCTTCATCGTTTCAATCAACACCGGTGCCTACATGACTGAAATCGTCCGTGGCGGTATCCTAGCAGTTGACAAGGGACAATTTGAAGCAGCGACCGCTCTTGGTATGACTCATAACCAAACCATGCGTAAGATTGTCCTACCTCAGGTAGTCCGTAACATCCTACCAGCAACTGGTAACGAATTTGTCATCAATATCAAAGATACATCTGTATTGAACGTTATCTCTGTTGTCGAACTTTATTTCTCTGGAAATACCGTGGCAACTCAAACTTATCAATACTTCCAGACATTTACAATCATCGCCGTGATTTACTTTGTCCTCACCTTCACAGTAACACGTATCCTACGCTTCATCGAACGCCGCATGGACATGGATACCTATACTACAGGTGCTAACCAAATGCAAACGGAGGATTTGAAATAATGACACAAGCAATCCTTGAAATTAAACACCTCAAAAAATCCTATGGCCAAAACGAAGTGTTAAAAGACATTTCTCTCACTGTCCACAAGGGAGAGGTCATCTCTATCATCGGAAGCTCTGGAAGCGGGAAATCAACCTTCCTACGCTCCATTAACCTACTTGAAACGCCAACTGATGGACAAATCCTTTATCATGGACAAAACGTCCTCGAAAAAGGTTATGACCTCACACAATACCGTGAAAAGTTGGGGATGGTGTTCCAATCCTTTAACCTCTTTGAAAATCTCAACGTTCTTGAAAACACAATTGTCGCTCAGACAACTGTCCTTAAACGCGAACGTGCAGAAGCTGAAAAGATTGCCAAAGAAAACCTAGAAAAAGTCGGCATGGGAGAACGCTACTGGCAAGCCAAGCCAAAACAACTCTCAGGTGGTCAAAAACAACGTGTGGCCATCGCTCGTGCCCTTTCAATGAATCCTGACGCTATTCTCTTTGATGAACCAACATCAGCTCTCGATCCAGAAATGGTTGGAGAAGTCCTCAAAATCATGCAGGATTTAGCTCAGGAAGGCTTGACTATGATTGTTGTAACCCACGAGATGGAATTTGCCCGTGATGTCTCTCACCGTGTTATCTTTATGGATAAGGGCGTGATTGCTGAAGAAGGCAAACCAGAAGACCTCTTCACCAATCCTAAAGAAGAGCGTACAAAAGAATTCCTTCAACGTTATCTCAAATAAAAAGAAAAGGCTGCATCAACCGTGCAGTCTTTTTACTAGCCAAAAAATGAAAAGGCAGACCTTATTCAAGAATCCGCCATTATCCAAAGATTAATCTTCAAATTTTTCATGATTTTTATCATAGAAATCAATTAAACCTAGAGCTGTTTCAAACGAAATATTTTTTACTTTTGCACGCCCCTGCGCTAGAGCAATGATAGACATTTCACGCGCATTCGTTTCTTTAGAGATACGGTAGCCTGTGATCTTCTTATCACGAACCCAGCCAACAACTGATTCTACTTTTTCAAAGTTTGACTTAGCCATGTCCTTCTCCTATTTTCTTCTTTACGATATTTAATCGTATACGTTTTTATGCCTTTTGTCAATAAAAAAACATATATTCAATAAAATTAATGATTTATTTTTCTGTTACTATCTTATTAAAGCCGATAATATATAGGTTTTTAATTACTATAAACCATTAGTAAACACCTTTAAAATAATTGTATTATTAACTCTTTTATTTGTAAAAATATTCATACTTTACAAATACCAATTCTTGATAGATTAGACAGGTTTTATCTTCAACTTTATTCTATTTACCTAACTTTAAAATGATATTTCTAATAGCAGAAGACTTTCTCTCCACACTATTACTAACTATTATTTCTCTTCTCCTTCTTTGATATTCTTCCTGCCTTTATAAGCACTTTTCACTTGCTCAACTGGTACTATTTATTTACTTTATCAATATTCCTTTTTATTTCTTCAAACCTATAAAAAGATGAGTAGTTAGGAAACCATAGTATCTTATCTTCCAACATCTTCCACTGTTTTTATCTTCTTAGTATCTTATCACTCTTCTCAGTTAACTCAGTATAAAGCTTCTCATTAGTATTGATTATTTTTTCTAATTCCTATTATATTTAACCAAATTTCAGATTAGACATATATAAAATAGTGGATTCTAAAAATACTCCTTATATATAACAAGTAATTTTACTCCCTTACTATAAACCCAATCAAAAAATAATAGGTACTATAATGACTTGTGATAGAAATAGCGTAATCGATTTCCTAAGTCCATAGGAATCGCCCCCTTTCCTCACTCTCATTATAGCACCTATACATCAGTTGTGCAAATAATATGATATTTTTTTATTAGTCCTCAGACAAGCATATTATAGAGCGTTTCATTACCATTTAAGTTAATATAAGATGGATCAAAACCTTCCATTCGACGAATCAAGCCTGCATAATCATGCTTATCTGCCAAAGCGATTCCAATCAATACAGGCCCTGTCCCCTTGCTAGCTCGTTTGATATACTCAAATCGTGTGATATCATCATTTGGTCCTAGGATATCATTTACAAACTCACGCAAAGCCCCTGGACGCTGTGGAAAATTGACCACAAAGTAATGCTTGATCCCATCATAAATCAAGGCACGTTCTTCCATTTCTGGCATACGGTTGATATCATTATTTCCTCCAGAAATGATACAACAAATGGTTTTCCCCTTGATATATTCAGCCAACACCTCTAGAGAGGCGATACTAGCCGCTCCAGCAGGTTCTGCAACAATCCCTTGCTTAGAATAGAGGTCAATCAAGGTTTCAGAAATCAATCCCTCATCAACACCTACCAAAGTTTGAACATGTTGACGAGTTGCTTCATAGGTCAATTGACCTACCTTTTGTACAGCAATCCCATCCGCAAATTTGTCAATTTCCTTGAGCTTAACAGGTCCACCAGCTTCAAAGGCAGCCTTCATGGAACGCGCTCCATTAGCCTCTACCCCAATGACTTCAATTTCTGGACTTGTTTCCTTGATATAGGTAGAAACCCCAGCAATGAGACCGCCACCACCAACAGGAACCAAGACAGCATCAAAATCAATCGATTCTTTTCGAGCTTCTTCTAGAATCTCATAAGCAACTGTTCCTTGACCTGCCTGAACATGAGCATCATCAAAAGGATCAATAAAGGTACGATTTTCAGAAACTGTAAATTCTTGAGCTGCTTTGGCTGAGGCATCAAAGGTATCTCCAACTAGTTTAATGGTTACGAAGTCCCCACCAAAAAAGCGAACCTGCCCAATTTTTTGTTGCGGAGTCGTAATGGGCATAAAAATAGTAGCAGGAATTTTCATCTCATTACAAGTATAAGCAACTCCCTGCGCATGATTTCCCGCAGAGGCACAGACTACCCCACGCTCACGCTCTTCCTTGCTGAGCTGAGAAATGGCATAATAGGCACCACGAATTTTAAATGAACGAACACGTTGGGCATTTTCCTTTTTCAAATAAATCTTAGCACCATACTTCTCCGATAAATAATGGTCATAATCAAGCGGTGTATTCACAACCACACCATTCAAGACCTTATGAGCCTTGATGATATCTTTTGAACTTAACATCTTTTTCTCCTAGACTATTTCATACTATCACAATTCATCCTCTAAAAAGAGAGATGAATTGATTATAAAAGCGAGTTAGTCCCCCAACTCGCCTTCACCTTAATTTCTATCAATTAGTTATAGATTTTGAATGCATCATCGTCATTTTTACCAACAAATGGCATTGCTTTACGCAATTCTGCACCAACTTTTTCAATTTCAAGGTTAGCTGCTTGTTCACGGTAAGCAGTCAATTTTGGACGTCCAGCTTTATAGTCATTTACAAAGTCATTTGCAAATTTACCATTTTGGATGTCTGCCAAGACAGCTTTCATGTTTTCTTTAACTTGTTCAGTGATTACACGTGGACCTGATACATAGTCACCGTATTCAGCAGTGTTTGAAATAGATTGACGCATTTTCTTGAATCCACCTTCGTAGATCAAGTCAACGATCAATTTCATTTCGTGAAGAACTTCAAAGTAAGCCAATTCTGGAGCGTAACCTGCTTCTGTCAAGACTTCAAAACCTGCTTCGATAAGGGCAGTCAAACCACCACAAAGTACAGCTTGTTCACCAAACAAATCTTCTTCAGTTTCTTCTTTGTAAGTTGTTTCAAGAAGACCTACACGAGCTGCCCCAACACCTTTACACCAGTCCATAGCAATGTTTTTAGCATTTCCTGTTGCATCTTGATAAACTGCGTAAAGAGCTGGCACACCAAATCCTTCTTCATAAGTACGACGTACCAAGTGTCCTGGTCCTTTAGGAGCACACATGAAGACATCTACCTCTGCAGGGACTTTGATAAATTCAAAGTGGATGTTAAAACCATGAGCAAATCCAACTGCGTTTCCAGCTTCCAAGTTTGGAGCGATTTCTGCTTCGTACAATTCTTGTTGGATTTCGTCTGGTGCCAAAATCATGATAACGTCAGCCAATTTAGTTGCTTCTGCTACTGTGTAAGTGTCAAATCCATCTTCTTTTGCTTTGTCAAAAGATTTACCTGGACGTACACCGATAATGACATCACGACCTGAATCACGCAAGTTTTGAGCATGCGCATGCCCTTGCGAACCATAACCAATAACGGCGATTTTTTTACCGTCAAGTGCTGCTACTTTGACATCTTTTTCGTATTCCATTTGAACTGCCATAGTTTTTTCTCTCTTTTCTATTATTTATTGCCTTTTAGGCTGGTTTAACAAATTTAAGTTGGATTTTTAGTCGCGGGTAAATCCAGTTGCACCCGTTCGAGCAATATTGCGAATACCGTATGGTCGAATGACTCGCAATAGAGCTTCACTCTTTTCAGCATTTCCTGTCATTTGAATGGTAATTGAGCTTGGTGCTACGTCTACCACCGTTGCACGGAAAGGTTGAATAATGGCTAGAATCTCAGCTCGCTTCTCAGCTGGCGCTGACATCTTAACCAAAATCACCTCGCGCTCCAAGTGTGGTTTATCCGTAATATCACGAATGCGAATCACGTCAATCTGACGATTGAGTTGCTTGATGATTTGCTCCACTTCATCATGTGAAGCTACATCAATAATAATAGTGATACGCGATACATTCGGATCTTCTGTTGCTCCCACAGAGATGCTTTCGATATTGACCTGACGACGAGACAGGACACCGGTAAAGCGATTGAGGACTCCTGAACGATTTTGTAGTTTTGCTGTTAACATTCTACGCATGGAACTTCACCCCCAACATCTCATGATTACTCTTACCAGCTGGCACCATTGGTAACACCTGTTCCTTACGAGAAATATCTACCTCAATCAGCATAGGAACATCCTCAGTGATGACTTCTAGGTCTTGAGCCAAGGTCTCAGGATTGTCAAACTTATAGTTTTTAATGCCATAAGCCTGTGCCATCAATTGGAAATCAGGAAGGGTGTCAAAGACTGACTCTGACGTTCTACCTTCATAGAAGGATTCCTGCCACTGGCGAACCATTCCAAGTGAGTGGTTGTTCAGCATGACCACCTTGATTGGTACCTTGTAAATGTTCAAAATAGCCAATTCCTGGTTGGTCATTTGGAAACCACCATCCCCAACAAACAAGACTACTTCCTTATCCGGGTTGGCAATTTTAGCACCGATTGCTGCTGGAATTCCGAATCCCATGGTTCCCAAACCGCCTGAAGTCACTAACTGACGCTCATTTTGGTAAGGATAATACTGGGCTGTCCACATTTGGTGTTGACCAACGTCTGTGACCACAATGGCATCCCCGTTGGTCAATTCACCAATTCGTTCAATAACAGCTTGCGGTTGGACCACACGCTCTTTCTTATCATAAGAACGAACACGGTTCTTGTCTTTAGTGACTTTTTCAATCCATTTTTCAGTATTGTTATGAACTGTTGGTTCGGCCAGCAACATTTGCAAGGCTTTTTTAGCATCTCCAACTACTGGAATATCAGCACTGATAATCTTGCCAATCTCGGCTGGATCAATATCAATGTGGGCAACCTTAGCATTCTTAGCAAAAGTCTTTGGATTCCCCGTCAAGCGGTCATCAAAACGGCAACCAATACTGATCATAAAATCAGCTTCCGTCATGGCAATATTTGCTGCGAACGACCCGTGCATCCCTCCCATTCCAAGGAAGAGTGGATGACTCGTTGCTATCGTTCCTTGCCCCAAAAGGCTGGTTACCACTGGAATTTGATAGCGTTCTGCAAACTCATTTAATTCTGCTGCAGCCTCAGCGTAGCTAATCCCACCACCAGCCAGCAAGACTGGCTTTTTAGCCTTAGATAATTGCTTCAAGATTTTCTTGATTTGCATATCATTTGGTTCAAGAGTTGGCTGATAGCTTGGCAAATTTACTTCTGGTGAATAGATGAAGTCTGTTTCCAAAGCAGATACGTCTTTAGGTAGGTCAATTACAACTGGCCCCGGTCGACCTGTAGTTGCGATATGGACAGCTTCCGTAATGATTCGAGGGATATCAGCTGTCTCACGAACTTGGTAATTGTACTTAGTGATTGGCATGGTAATTCCCACAATGTCTGCCTCCTGAAAGGCATCTTTCCCAATCCCTGCTCTCGCTACCTGACCTGTAAAGACCAAAAGGGGAACACTATCGCTCATGGCATCTGCAATCCCTGTAATGGCATTTGTTGCTCCCGGTCCACTAGTGACGACGGCAACACCCAACTTTCCAGTTGATTTGGCATAACCTTCAGCTTCATGCAAACAACCTTGCTCATGGCGCCCTAGAATGTGGCGAATGCCTTTAAAATTATATATCGCATCATAAAAAGGCAAGACCGCACCACCAGGATAACCAAAGATGGTATCAATTCCTAAATCACGAAGTGTTTCCAAAACTAGGTCCGACCCCGTCTTAGGAGATTCTAAACTGATTTTCTCCATTGTTCCCCTTTCTCTTCTCTTAAAAATAACTTGTTACTATCATACCATTTTTTCAAAATTTTTCAAGAGAAAAGAAGAAATTTTCTGAATTTTCTATTTTAACGTTTATTTATGAATAATATTCTATTTTTTATAAGTTTTAAAAGGTAATTTATATTCTTTAGCAACTTATTATCATTTATGTTGTAAATTTCCTTCGCAAATTACTTCAACTTATGTTATATGAAAGTTCTTTAAGTCATATTTTCAGAATGTATAAAATTTGTCGTAACGTTACAAAAAAGGAAGCCACTAAGTGACTTCCTTCTAGAGGGAGGACTGATTAGTCTTCACCTTTGTTTTTCTTAATGATTTCTTCTTGAACTGACTTAGGTACATCTTCGTAGTGGTCAAATACCATCATGAATGTACCACGTCCTTGAGATGCAGAACGAAGAACTGTTGCGTAACCGAACATTTCAGCAAGTGGAACATAAGCACGAACGATTTGGCTGTTACCGTGTGCTTCCATACCATCTACACGTCCACGACGAGCAGTTACGTGACCCATAACATCACCAAGGTTTTCTTCTGGAACAGTGATTGTTACAAGCATCATTGGCTCAAGGATAGCTGGTTGTGCTGATTTAGCAGCTTCTTTAAGGGCAAGTGAAGCCGCGATCTTGAAGGCAGTTTCAGATGAGTCGACATCGTGGTATGAACCATCGTAAAGCTTAGCTTTAACGTCAACCATTGGATAACCTGCAAGAACACCGTTAGCCATAGATTCTACCAAACCTTTTTCAACCGCTGGGATAAATTCACGAGGAACCACACCACCGACGATTGCGTTTTCGAATTCGAATCCTTTACCTTCTTCGTTTGGAGTAAATTCAATCCATACATCACCGAATTGACCTTTACCACCAGACTGACGTTTGAAGAATCCACGTGCTTGAGTAGAAGCGCGGAATGTTTCACGGTAAGATACTTGAGGAGCACCTACGTTCGCTTCAACTTTGAACTCACGACGCATACGGTCAACAAGGACGTCAAGGTGAAGCTCACCCATACCTGAGATAACTGTTTCACCAGTTTCAACGTTTGTTTCAACGCGGAATGTTGGATCTTCTTCAGCCAATTTTTGAAGAGCGATACCCATCTTGTCTTGGTCAGCTTTAGATTTAGGCTCAACCATCAATTGGATAACTGGTTCTGGTACGTTGATTGACTCAAGGATGATTTTAGCTTTTTCATCTGTCAATGAGTCACCAGTTGTAGTATCTTTCAAACCAACAGCAGCAGCAATATCACCTGAGTAAACAGTGTCAATTTCTTGACGGCTGTTAGCGTGCATTTGAAGGATACGTCCGATACGCTCACGTTTACCTTTAGAAGTGTTCAATACGTAAGAACCTGATTGAAGAACACCTGAGTAAACACGGAAGAATGTCAAACGACCTACGAATGGGTCAGTCATGATCTTGAAGGCAAGAGCTGCAAATGGCTCTTCGTCAGATGCTGGACGAGTTTCTTCTTCGTCTGTATCTGGGTTAATACCTTTGATTGCTGGGATATCAAGTGGGCTTGGAAGGTAGTCAATAACCGCATCAAGCATCAATTGAACACCTTTGTTCTTGAAGGCTGAACCACACAATACTGGGAAGAATTCAACGTTGATAGTCGCTTTACGGATACCAGCTTTCAATTCTTCGTTAGTGATTTCTTCACCTTCGAGGTATTTCATCATCAATTCTTCGTCAGTTTCAGCAACTGCTTCAACCAATTTTTCACGGTACTCTTGAGCTTGGTCAAGGTATTCAGCTGGAATATCTTCTTCAAGGATATCTGTACCAAGGTCGTTAGTATAGATTTCAGCTTTCATCTTTATCAAGTCGATGATACCACGGAAGTCATCTTCAGAACCGATTGGCAATTGGATTGGGTGTGCGTTTGCTTGAAGACGATCGTGAAGTGTGCTTACAGAGTAAAGGAAGTCAGCACCGATTTTGTCCATTTTGTTGGCAAATACGATACGTGGAACTCCATACTCAGTTGCTTGACGCCAAACTGTTTCAGTTTGAGGCTCAACACCTGATTGTGAGTCAAGAACGGTAACCGCACCATCCAATACACGAAGAGAACGTTGTACTTCGATTGTGAAGTCCACGTGTCCTGGTGTGTCGATGATGTTTACGCGGTGGTTGTTCCATTGAGCTGTTGTCGCAGCAGATGTGATAGTGATACCACGCTCTTGCTCTTGCTCCATCCAGTCCATTTGTGACGCACCTTCGTGAGTTTCACCGATTTTGTGGATTTTACCAGTGTAGTAAAGAATACGCTCAGTAGTTGTTGTTTTACCAGCATCGACGTGAGCCATGATACCGATATTACGAGTTTTTTCAAGTGAAAATTCGCGTGCCATGAGGTTTGTTTCTCCTATTTATTTTTGATTTCTATTCTATTATAACACGATTTTAATAAAAACGGATAGGCAGGACCTACCCGTTCTCAATGTTTTCATGCTATTGTTGGTTTCAACTTACGAGATGGTAAGTTGAGTTGAACTCGGGCTAAAGTTAATTAGCCGATTTGAGCCGGAACGGGATGCTGTGTGAAAAAGATAAACTTCCTTGTATTCGTCGAATACTGCGTCAGTTTCCTATATTCACCTTGCATCCTTACCGTTCCTAGCATCATGATTTTACCAACGGAAGTGTGCGAATGCACGGTTAGCTTCAGCCATACGGTGAGTGTCTTCACGTTTCTTAACAGCTGCACCAGTGTTGTTAGCAGCATCCAAGATTTCTTTTGCAAGACGGTCTTGCATTGTGTGTTCACCACGAAGACGAGCGATTGTTACCAACCAACGAAGTCCAAGTGTTGTACGACGTTCTGGACGAACTTCAACTGGGACTTGGTAGTTAGAACCACCAACACGACGTGCACGTACTTCAAGTACAGGCATGATGTTTTCCATAGCTGTTTCAAATACTTCAAGTGCATCGTTGCCAGTAGCTTCTTTGATTTGCTCAAAAGCACCGTAAACGATTGAAGCAGCTGTACCACGTTTACCGTCAAGCATAACGCGGTTGATAAGACGAGTAACTAATTGTGAATTGTAAAGCGGATCTGGCAATACGTCACGTTTTGGAGCTCTATTTTTACGACTCATTTCTCTTTATCCCCTTTCCTTATGCTTTTGGACGTTTAGTACCGTATTTAGAACGGCCTTGTTTACGATCGTTAACACCTGCAGTATCAAGTGCACCACGGACGATATGGTAACGTACCCCTGGAAGGTCTTTTACACGTCCACCGCGAAGAAGCACCACGCTGTGCTCTTGCAAGTTGTGTCCGATACCTGGGATGTAGGCAGTAACTTCGATAAGGTTGCTCAAACGTACACGAGCGAATTTACGAAGGGCTGAGTTAGGTTTTTTAGGTGTCATTGTTCCAACACGAGTTGCAACACCACGTTTTTGTGGTGAAGAAACGTTTGTTTGAACTTTTTTATGACTGTTGTAACCAACGTTCAAAGCTGGTGATTTAGATTTTTCTACTTTTGATTTACGCGGTTTGCGAACCAATTGGTTAATTGTAGGCATCTACATTCTCCTGTGTTTTTTTATTTTTGGTGATGATACACTTGGTGACAGCTATCATCTGTGTGTACTTTTGCAACATTTGTCAGCACGTCCCTGTACACTCTTGAGAGACCAAAAGTAAAAAGTACCGTCTATTATTGTATCAAAATTTTCTATTGGTTGTCAAGATATTTTTCTTTTTCATTCTTAATTTTAGCTCTTTTGTAGTGCTCCCCCAAAAAAGAAAAAGGAGGAATCCCACCCTCCTAAAGTTAGTATTGTTCCATTCAATCCCATCAATTTTAGCACATAATGGTTTTCGAGATATGATAGTATCACAACCAACCAGATTCTTTCGCGATATTAGCTGCCTCTGTTCGATTACCAGCATCTAGTTTAGAAAGAATATTGGTGACATAGTTTCGGACGGTTCCGTTTGATAAATAAAGTTGATCTGCAATTTCTTGGTTAGACAAGCCTTGAGCAATTCCCTTTAAAACGGCGATTTCTTGCTCTGTTAATGGATTGGGATGGGTCATAACTACTTCCATCAATTCAGGCGAATACTCCTTGCGTCCTTCGAGGACAGTATGCAAAGTTTGCATGAGGTCTGCAATTCTTCTTTCTTTCAAGACATACGCATCTACTCCAGCCTTGACCGCACGTTCAAAATAACCTGGGCGCTTGAAGGTCGTTACCACAACCACCTTTGTTTCTAGCTTTTCTGATCGTATCCACTCCAGCACTTCAAGACCTGTCTTAACAGGCATCTCTACATCAAGAATGGCGATATCTACGGACTCTTTTTCTAAGAGTTGGATTGCTTCTTGTCCATTCTTGGCTTGTAAGACAGACTCTACATCGGCTTGAAAGGCAAGCAACTGGCACATGGCATCTCGTAACATACTTTGATCTTCTGCAACAAGTAGTTTCATCTTAGTTTCTCTCCTTATAAGGTAGTCGAACTTGCACTTCCGTTGGTTGTTTCTGACTGATTACTCTTACTTCTCCTGAAAATGGAAGAACACGATCTCGAACTGTATGGAGCTCATCTCCTTTTATAAAAGCGAAACCACAGCCATCATCACTTACTGTTAAAATGAGTTCCTTCTCTGTCCGTTCTAATCTTAAGTAAGCTTTAGACGCTTTAGCATGCTTAATGATATTGGTCACTAACTCAAGCAAAATCATGGAAGCCGTTGACTCCAATTTCTGAGTTAGGCTAGCTGTATCTAGTTGATTAGCTACTTCAACCTCAATTCCAGCAATTTCTAACATCTTTTTCACCGTCTCTAGTTCGGATGTCAAAGTTCTAGATTTAAGATTTTCTACAATGGTTCGTACTTCACGCATTGATTCTTTGCTAATTTGCTGCATTTCTCTTAATTCCTTTTCCACCTGTGGATAAGCCTGCATTTGAAATAACTGCAAGGCTAAATCTGTCTTGACACTAAGCATAGCAAAGGTATGGCCCAAGCTATCATGCAAATCCTGACCGATACGATTGCGCTCATTTTCTGCCAGCAATAGATTTATCTGGGTATTTTGCTTGGCCTGCGCTTCTTTCAGATCCTCTACAATTCGAATCCGAACCAAGCCAAAAGTCATCAAATCGACAAAAGTAAGAATTCCAAGCAGATAAACTAGAAACTCAACTTCGATTCTCTGAAAAATCAAAAGTCGCCCCACAACAAGGACTTGAGCAAGGAGAAATGTCCAGACATGTAAAGACTTTAAACTACGTACGCCAAAATGATAAATTAAGAGATTGGAAAGGAAAAAGAAAAACCAGATATAATTCACAGCAACAAAGGCGGTATTCCCAGCTACATAGACCAGCATGATCCCCCAGAAAAGCCAAGATAGGCGCTGGTTCTTAGTTATTAAAACACCCAAATACGTCACTACAAATAGAATATCAACCAATAAATGCCAGACAGCAAGCTCCCCAATCAATACAGGTAGGATGGGGAAAATCATAAAAATCAAACTGGCCCAAAACATATAGTGTATGCTTTTCAGTCTTTCAAGCATTAAGCATTCTCCTTATGACCTTGAAGGTAAATGGTCAAACCAAACAAAACTGCTGAAAAAACAAGTAGATAAACTGTGGCTGATAGATTGATGCTACCCTCGTTTAAGAAGGTCTTGAGCAACTCCATCAACTGATAAGTTGGTAGACACTTCCCGATTGCTTGCATCCAGTCTGGAAATAAAGAGATGGGCATCCAGAGTCCGCCTAAAACAGCCAATCCTAGATAAAGAAGATTGCCCACGACAGACATCAACTGACTAGTTGGTAAGAGAGTCAAGGCCAAACCAAGGGCTACAAAAGCTACACTTCCAACTATCAGCAAGAGCGCAGCACCAACCCAGCTTCCTAGAGGCATGTCCACACCTCTTACAAAATGCCCAACTGTGAAAACAACCAGAATTGAGACCAAATAATCAGCTATCATACTTGTTATCTTTGATAGATAATATTCTACCATATTTACCGGAGTATGGCGCAATGTTTTCTGCCAGTTGTTGATTTTATCTGTATGTAAAACAGCTGGGAATGAAAACATAGCTGTCGACATCATGGAAAAAGCCGTCATGGAGATGAGGTAGTCGCGCATAAAATTAGCCGGTCCACCTGGTGTGTCCTGGTACATGCCTGAAAAGAATAAATAGAAGGCGGTCGGCATCCCTACTGACAATAGATAATAGACTAATTGTCGTCTAGTTAATAAGAACTCTATCCTGTTTAATGCTATCCATCGTTTCATCTTAGTCATCTCCCTTTTGTGTTTCTTCAAAGATTGTATCCAGCAAACTACGATTATTAACTTCAATTTCTTGTATGCTACATCCTGATTGAACTAACAGTTCCCAGAAAGCATCCGCTTCGCGAGTGACTACTTGCAAGGCATCTTGTTTTTGTAACCAGTTTTCAACCAAGTTTGACTGCTCAACGACTTCCTTGTAGGTCAGAGGAATGATAAAATGCTTTTCAATTTCCTCACTGCGCATGGCTAGAGGTGTTGTATCGCGAATCAACTCTCCCTTATTCAAGACCAAGATTCGGTCTGCTGTATGCTCTACCTCTTCGATATAATGGGACGAATAGAGAATGGTAACTCCCTTAGCTTTTAGCTCCTGAACAATTTCCCAAAAGCGTTGACGGGTTGAAGTATCCATGGCCGCAGTTGGTTCATCTAAAAAGACAAGCTTTGGTCGCCCAATTAAGGTCAAGACAAAAGAGAAAAGACGCTTTTGCCCACCTGACAATTTTTCTGCAAATTGCTCTTTTTGTTGCTTGTCAAACTGCAATAGTTGATCGATCTCCTGGTTGCTCAAGGGATTTGGATAAATACTTTGAAAGAAAGCAATCAACTCTTTGACCTTTAATTTCTGAACGATGACATTTTCTTGAGGGAGATAGGATCTTGTGTAGTCTAACTGAGAACTCGTCACTGGCAAGCCTTGGATGGATACTTGACCGCTTGTGACCAGTTTATCTCCAAGCAAACAGTCCAAGAGTGTGGTCTTCCCAGCACCATTGGGACCAATCAAGGCGACGCATTCACCTTCTGTTACCTCAAAGGAAATATCCTTCAAAATAGCCTTGCCCTTGATGTTTTTATGTAAGCCTTGAACCTTAATCATGTTCATGATATTCTCCTTCCAGCCACTCCTTTCCCATCGGAAAGGCGATAAAAATCATAAATCCTAATCCCCATGCACCACGGATGAATTGGTGAAGGAAGGCTTGATCAAACCAACCTGTAAACATTTCTACCAACCATACCACTAGTGACAGTCCAATAAAAAGATAGAGAATCGCTTTTTTCATTTTTCAAACTCCTTTTTCACATCTGAGACCAATTTTAATCCTTCTCGGATAAGCCAAGACATCATGCCAAATCCTGCAAACAACTCCCAAGGAAAATGATAGAATCCTTCATCCAATCCTGAAAACATGAGATAAGTCATGACTCCTGCTACTACTAAACTCATTGCGACAATTACTTTATGTTTCATTTTTTCTTCCTCCATTTGATACATCTAGTATAATTCTTTGAAGGTAGAATCACTAGAAGCTTCTGTCATGAGGAGATATGACAAATGTCATAAAAAAAGAAAGTTGCAAAATCAACTTTCTTTTTAATCTTTTAAATTCTTATTCCACACTAAATAGGTATGGGTAAACTGGTTGTTGGCCTTGGTGGATCTCGACTTCAACATCTTCGAATTCTTCTGCGATTTCTTGGGCAATTTCATTGGCAAGTTCTTCGCTTCCGTCTTCACCGACATAGAAGGTTACGATTTCACTATCTTCATCCAACATATGTTTCAATGTTTCTGTCAAGGTTTGGTGCATGTCAGGGTTTGACACGAGAATTTTCCCATCAACCATACCAAGATTATCGTTTTCATGAATTTCTAAGCCATCAATGGTTGTATCACGCACAGCTGTTGTAACGCTTCCACTAACAACATCGCTAAGAGCAGCAGTCATACGCTCTTGGTTTTCTTCGATGGACTTGCTTGGATCAAAGGCAAGAAGACTTGTCAAACCTTGAGGAAGAGTGCGAGCTTCCACCACTACTGCTGGTTGCTCCAAAACTTCTGCTGCAGATTGAGCTGCCATGAAGATGTTTTTGTTGTTTGGCAGGAAGATGATGTTACGAGCGTTGACCTGTTCAACAGCCTTGATAAAGTCTTCAGTTGAAGGGTTCATAGTTTGACCGCCTTCAATAACATAATCCACGCCTTGAGAACGGAAGATATCTGCTAGACCTTTACCAGCCACCACAGCAATCAAAGCATACTCTTTTTCTTCAGCTGGTTTGCTAACTTGGGCAACTTCTTTTTCAACCTGTGCTTCGTGTTGGTTCCGCATATTGTCAACTTTTACCTTGACCAAGCTACCATATTTAAGACCTTCTTGCATAACAAGTCCTGGATCTTCTGTATGGACATGGACTTTGACAATTTCATCATCGTTAACAACGAGGAGAGAATCCCCAAGTTCATTCAAGTAGCTACGGAATTCGTCGTAGTCAAAATCTTTGGCATAGGTTGGACCTTGCTTAAGAGCTACCATGATTTCAGTACAGTAACCAAACGTAATATCTTCAGTCGCTACGTGACCCGCTACAGACTTATGATGTTCTGCATTAATCATTTCACTCATGTTGGCAGGAGTCGCTACAAAGTCCTCAGATGCAATATATTCGCCAGTAAGGGCTGAAAGGAAACCTTCGTAGATGAAGACCAGTCCTTGACCACCTGAGTCCACAACGCCAACTTCTTTCAATACCGGAAGCATGTCTGGCGTTTTAGCTAGTGCTGTTTTAGCACCTTCCAAGGCTGCGCGCATGACTTCAACAGCATCATCTGTTTGCTCAGCTTTTTTCTTAGCACCGATAGCAGCTCCACGAGAAACTGTCAAAATCGTTCCTTCAACTGGCTTCATAACTGCTTTATAAGCAACTTCCACACCTGATTGGAATGCAAGGGCCAAGTCTTGACCTGTTAACTCGTCTTTATCCTTGATGGCTTGTGAAAATCCACGGAAAAGCTGAGACGTAATAACGCCTGAGTTCCCACGCGCACCCATCAAAAGACCTTTGGCAAGAATGCTCGCTACCTCGCCAACTGTAGAAGCTGGCTTGTCTGCAACTTCTTTAGCTCCATTTTCAATGGTCATTCCCATGTTTGTTCCAGTATCTCCATCTGGAACTGGAAAGACGTTTAATGAATTGACATATTCAGCTTGCTTATTCAAGCGAGTTGATGCAGCCTGCACCATTTCTTGAAATAAGCTAGTAGTAATTTTTGACACGGTTATTCTCCTACAACTTTGATATTTTGAATGTAGACATTTACAGTCTGAGCAGTAATTCCAAGTTGGTTTTCCAAACTAAAACGAACACGCTCTTGAATGTTTTTTGACACTTCGCTAATCTTTGTTCCGTAGCTCAACACGGTATATACATCAACTGCAATACTGCCATCTTCGGCTGCCTTTACGACGACACCTTTGGAATAATTTTCCTTACCTAGAAGGGCTTGGAAATTATCTTTGAGGGCATTTTTACTAGCCATACCGACCACACCAAAAATCTCAGTTGCTGCTCCACCTACGACGGTTGCAATCACTTCATCTGTTAGTTCGATTTGACCATCTTTTGTATTAATTTTTACAGTCATCCTTTTTACCTCAACTAGTTGATACTCTATTTTATCATATTTCATCCCAAGTGTAAAAGCAGAATACTGTATCAGCGGATATTTACTCTATTTTTCAAATGATGTTATACCCACAATAAAAGAAAAAAGACCCTAAGGTCTCCTTACTTTTATTATTAAACGCGTTCAACTTTACCTGATTTCAAAGCACGAGCTGAAGCCCAAACTTTTTTAGGTTTACCATCGATAAGAACAGTAACTTTTTGAAGGTTTGGTTTTACGGCACGTTTTGTTTGGTTCATCGCGTGTGAACGGTTGTTTCCTGATACAGTCTTACGACCTGTAAAGTAACATACTTTAGCCATTGTGTTTTCCTCCTATTAGATCTAATATAGCGGATGTGCTAGCACCACATACCGTACTATGTTATCACACTTTCTTCTTTTTTGCAAGGGAATTGGAAGATTTGTTTGTGTCTAAATTTTTGGGACTAATCAAATATCCTTATAACTCAATAAAAAAGCGAGATTTTTCAGACAAAAAAACTGGAAAAAGTTCTCTTCACTTTACCCCAGTCCTTGACTATATTGCACTATTTATGCTACAATATTGTTTGACTGATTAAGCAAAGGGTTGTTTTGTCTTAATCGGTGGTGTAGGAGTTGCTACTTCTACACCTTTTTTCGTTTTATTTACCTTATTATTGTAACACACATTAGGCAAAAAAGCAACTATTTTGTATAAAAACATGACAAAAAGACCTCTAAAAATTCTTTTTTTAGAGGCTTTTGTTTGCCCTCCAATTCTATTTATGTCCTCTTTTTCTGATGACAGCGCCGTGTGGTTTATGGTTAATACGAAACCCTGCGCCTAATCCCGTATTCCTAAATTCTTCATACTCTTGTCTCCAAGCTCCAAAAAACAGCTCGTATAGCTGATCAATTCGTTCAATAAGAATCATCCTGGACATGGTACAAGCCCCTTCGATGGACCAATACATCCCTCGATGTTTCATGCGGTAAGTGACTTTTCGGTGCTGACTCTCCATTACCCCGATACCACGTGAGGATAATCCTCTAAGTTTAGGTGGTCTAGTGTCACAGAAATTTCTTAATAATTTCTTACGAAAATTGTAAAAATTATCAAGAACTTCCTGGCTTTCTATGAGAGATTCAACTGTATCTAGTACGGTCTGAAGCAGGCTCTTCTGATGATTTTTGATGGCCTTAAAAGCAAGATCAAGTAGTGTAGATGGGTACGGCTTCAGGAATCTTTTAAGTTCTTCATTGACATGATAGGCATCCCAGAAATGCTCATGACGTTTAATCCGTAGAGCTTTCTTGATTTCTTGAAATATTCTGCGAGAATAGCCTTTGCCATTGTCCGAGTTAGTGATCAGAAGAGTTCGGTCAGTGATTTCAAAATGATTGTAGAGATAGTCGATCAATTCTTCCTTTGCTTGTTCATGGCTTGTATGGATAATCTCATGCTTATTCTCCAGTACATACCGATTATTACCAACCTTCTTCGCTCCAGTATGAATCAGAAAATGTGCTAAGTCTGTATTGTGTCGTTCATCATTGCTTGATGTTGTCTTGACAAGCACACCATCTCCCTCCAGGTAAATTTTATCTGCCTGGATTTTTTTAGGCTGCTCATCACCTTTAAAAAGCCGATAACGTTCCCTCTCCGAAAAGAGCCTACCTGCCATTTTTACAGACTTCAACACAGCATCCTTTGTTATCTCCAAGCGATAAGCCATCTTAACTGTTCGACAAACTTCACGGTAGGATAAAACGGAAGCGTGTTTTGCCATGTGAAAAATCAACTCAGGAGAATAACGCATATACTTTTCTAGACCTAGCCACTCATCTACGGGATAACAGTTTTTCTTTCCCTTTCGCCAGCGATTTCTAGAAAAGGTCACCTCTCCAAATGTAAAGACAACTGTCCTCTCTGTACTATCTATCCGCTTATATCCCCTCAGTCTCATGGAAGAAGCTATCTGCTCGTCATAATCTCTTACACGCTTCAGGAATTGCTGCTCACGTTTGCGATCTAGTTCTGCGATAAATTCTTTTTCATCAAATCTAAACATACTCTCTATTGTACTGAAATCACAACTAGATTGAAAACATCACAAACTTTCTACAAGACTCTTTCAAAAATAAAAGCCTTCCCTTATTGGGAAGGTTATTTGATTATAATTATAAGTATAATTATAATTATAACGATAAACTTTCGATTAGCTTATCAAGGTAATCTGATGCAGACTTTGCACCAGCTGCTTTAGCAATTTTATCTAATTTTTTCCGATTGCTTGGTTTCAAAGTAAACTGAAATTGTTTCTTACGTTCAAAACTTTCAAAACTTTCAAAGCTAGCTACATCTGAAAGCTGCTCAGGTTGATGAGTTGCTTCAATAATCTGCGAAATCTCTTTTTCTTTTGGTGTGAATGCCATAACGATCTCCTTCTAATTATATTTATAATTGTATTTGTGTTTATAAATATAATTATATTGTATCATAAATTTTTGAAAAAGTCTGCTCCAGCTCAGCGAAAAACTTTTTGTGTTTTTGATAAAGCTCAGGATTCTTCTCCATATCTGCAATAGAGATTTTATCGATTGTGGAATGATTGAATAGCTCTTTTGCTGGTACAATTCCTAGAAGGTTATCTGTTCCCTTTTCTTTAGCTTCAAGTCCCAGGGCCTCCAGTAACTCTCTTGATGACCCATAGTTTGGTCGGATCATATTTGCTAAGAAATATAACTCAGCAGTAATGTAGGATTCCCTTGTACGATAGTCAATTACATCCTTTCTGAATGCTTCTAACCGAGTTGATAGATTGAATTTGGCATTATAACCAAACTCTGAAGGGGTCAAGGGACTAATAATAGCGTGACTGACCGCAACAGCATTTTTAGTAGCTGTCGCAAAGTCTGGTCTACAATCAATCAAGATATAGTCAAACTGATCCAACTTCTTCTTTTCGTAGTTATCCTCTAGCCAAAGATAAAGTAGCATATTTTTCTTATCGCTGTTCTCCAGATCTCGTTCTACAGTGTCAAGTTGAACAGAGCCTGGAATTAGACTGATATTTTCCTTGACTTGCTTAATATCCACGTCGCCTCCTTTAAAAGCATTAGCAATCGTATTCTTGCTCTCGTAAATATCATAGCACTGGGTTAAATTGCACTGATGGTCAAGATCAATCAAAAGAATCTTATGCCCTTTCTTGGCCAGCCATTCCCCATAATTAAATGTTAAAGTTGTTTTCCCAACACCGCCCTTAATAGCGGCAAATGTGATAATCTTCATTTGATATCCTCCTGTTTTTCTATACTTCTATTATACCATTATAATTATATTTGTCAATATGTTTATAATTATATTTATAATTATTTTCGCAATGAAGTTTCTCCTTCCCTTTCGTCAGCAATTCCTAGAAAAGGTTATCTTTCCAAACGTAAAGAGGACTGTCCTCTCTGTACTGAAATCAAGACTATATTAAAAACATCAGAAACTTCTACAAGACTTTTTCATCCTCAAATCGTCGGTCAACTTTCTCTTCACGACTACGCACGTGCTCCTTAATATCTCTATAATCTGTGTAATGTTTTAGAGTATCGTCAAAGAACTCTTGTAAGGCTCCTTTTTCAATTTGGAATTGTTTGATCAGTTGACTGACATCTTCCAGTCCCATATCTTTTGGAACTCCTAAATCATCCAATAGTTGTACCGCCGCAAGACTATTTTCTGGAGATTGCTGGATGGCTAAAAGTGCTCCTTCAATTTTATGATAACGTCCAAGTCGCTCATCTAGCTGTCTTAATTCCTCCTGGGTAGCTTCTATCTTTTCATTAAAGCGCTCCTCCAAATGTTGAAATTGTGTTCCATCTGTCACGCCGTGCTCGACTAAGAAATTATATTCCTTAATCAGTTCACGCATAGAGGAAATTTGAGCGTTTTTAGTTACAAGTGTTTCTCCATTTTGTTTGGCCAATTGCCTTGCGACAGTCAAGCCCATCATGTACCTATTTTTTTGAGATTGATCAGGATTGAGAAAATAAAAATAGTCTTTCTCTTTGATATAGATGGTATAGTTTCCATCCTCATTTTTATCAACTTTATGAGAAGGTATTAAAATTGTACCACTATTTAAAGCTCCCATATCCATCTGCACGTAAATGCCTTGCTTGCTTTCTTGCTCGACCTGCCAGGATTCCACTTCCAATTTCAATTCAAAATCATTTGCCGTTTTTTCTTTTGATTCTTGATATTGTTCTTTCAATTCCTCCACATCAAAGACTAACTGATTCTTAGAAATTCTCTCTTTTATTTTTTCAAGAGAATAGAGTCCTTTCTTCGATAATGTATCATCTCGGACATTTCTTTGTTGGGGCTGATCGAGCAATTTATACTTCACAAATTTACCAGAGAAATCAATCTGAAGATTAAGCGCAGCTGCCTTTTGTTTGAAATCTTCTAACGACAAAGAGTGCTTCAGAAGGAAATCCAGACGCTCCTTAATTTCAAACCGATAATTATTTTGCCTCCGCCAAGCAGAATACTTTGTATAAGAATTTTTCATTGTAGGCTCAATAATTTTAGCGCCATAACGTGCCGCATGCTTGTCCGATATTGCCCTCAAATTTTTCAAGGTTTTCTTTTCCCAGCGAAATTTCTTGAGCGTTGAGGTATTGGTGGTATTAAGTATGATATGGTTATGAAGATGATCTTTATCCGTGTGGGTTGCGATCACAAACTCATAATTTCCACCTGTCAATTCTAACATCGTTTGACGGCCAATTTCATGAACCTGCTCAGGAGTCAAGTTATCATCTGGAGAAAAAGACTGGATAATGTGATGAGCCAATACTTGTTTTCCTGAAGATAATTCTTTCAAGTCATCATCTCCTTTTTTAAAGGCTGCAGCTAATTTTGTCATGACCATTTCTTCATCTGCTACACTAAAATCAGAGATCCCATTTCCAGATACTAGCTTCATTTGAAGCTCACCATTATGATAGACAAGAGGAAAATCCAGATCACTTTCTGCAGTTTCCGATACAAGAGTTTTCGCTTCATTCAGAATATAGCGTATAGCTATTTTTAAATTGGAAGGAGTTTTAATTTGTTTGGGTGTTTTGATTACTACCATTCGTTATACGTCCTTATTGTTTTCACTTTTCGTTCCTGTAAACTTTTCTTCTCCGCACTAGAAAGTTTGACAGCCACCATCTCTTTCAACTCAGATAGATAGTCAATGACTTGTGCCACTTCCTCTGGCGTAACCCCTTGATTTTCATTGGCATGTTTGGCAATTTGGTTGATGTTCGTACCCACTCGATTGATAGCAACTCGAAGGTCTTTCAATTCAGAAAAATCAATTTGAACCACCTTCCCTTGTACCAGTTGATTCTTCGCATAGTATTGAAAAGATGGAACTCCCATTTGGGCCATCGCTGTTTTAATTTGACGATCTTCCTCTGGTGTTAGTCGTATCAATTTTTGTATATAGCGTTTTCTATTTTCTCGTTTCTGCATTATTTTTTTATCCTCTTTCTCTCAAAGTCTCTGGCATTTTCTGACCAGGCATCAGCCCCTGACTTCCTTGTGGCAAGCGTAGCAAATGGATATCCATTTGCGAAATTTAAAAAAATCAGAGAAGGAGAACCCTGTAGTTTTCCTTCTTGATTTTCTCAGTTTTGGGGAAATCCCCAAGCCCCTTTCTTATATCTTTTGGAGTACAACTTCTAACAATTTATCGTAACCAACTGAAGATGTTTTTGAAAATAGATGATTGCTTATCACTATTTTCTACACTTTTTTCTTTTTGACCTTGTAACTTTTCAGCTAGGACAGAAAGTTGTTGAGCAGTTAGAGGCTGGAAAATCGACTGCCCAATTTGTATTTCTGTCAGTAAGATTTTTTCAGTGAGTACAGCTTGAAATTCTTCATCTGTAATCATCTTGAGTAGCTCAATATTTTCTTCTTCCCACTCCAAAAGAGCAGGATCTCCTTCAGGAAGTTGAGACTGTTCTTCCTCTAGTTGCTCCAGAACTTTTTGGCGAGTCAAGTCTTTAGCGTTTGGCGATACTCCTACAACTCTGTCTCCATCCATGATTGGAATAAAGTCTGAAAGGATGATGATCAGTTGTTCTTCTTGTTCATTGCTCATGATTGTTGTCCTCCTTGATGATGATTTGTTTTTAATTTGACCTTTGGTTTATTTTGGGTGTCCCGTTCGGTCATTTCGAGAAACCCTTCTCTTTTTTTGATTGTGCATCTGCTTTCAACTCCTGCTTATGTTCTTCGACAGCTTGCTTATTCTGATCTTTAAACTTCTCCAGTTTTTGCTCAAAACTACGTTTCGTTTGTTTCTCTTGACTCAATCTTAATTGTTCCAATGCTTGATCCATCCGAACCATTAAACTTTTAGCTTCTTGTTGGACAATATCCAACTGTGCTTCTAAATCAGCAAGTGTCTCCTTATCAGCAGACCATCCAGATAGATAGTTAAAAGAGTACTCTGACGTATCAATACCGTAGTATGAAGAAACAACATAAGCGACACTTTCAGCCTGAAGTTCAGCTGTGCTTCTAGTTAGATTTTCCTTCTGAGGATTATCTGCATGGTGCAACTCTGCATGAGCCATTTCATGTAAGAAAGTTTTAATAATTTGGGCCTTGTTCATCTCATTACTACGCAAAACAATTTGATTTTCTGGGACAGAATAATATCCGTGCTTATTATTTTCCATCTCTTCAAATCGAACTGATACATCATTTTCTTTCGCAATAGCCATCAGGGCACGGTAAAGATTTGCATAGTCCAAATCAGTCAGTTGTTCTTTAACTTCTGCAGCTTTTGGCATCTCCTTTCCTTCTGTCTGACTAACATCAAAAACTGGTACTAAACCAAAGAATGTAACTGTTTCTGGTTTCCCGTTTTTATCCAATATTGGTTGGTTATTCTCATCCTTTTTGATCTTCGTCATAGGTTTAAAAATACGTAAAGCCTTCTCGCCCTTTTTTACATGACGGCCAAAGTTTTCTTTCCACTGTTTGAAAGAAGTTACTTGCCTTGCTTCAGGATTTTGTGCAAGAATTAAGCGTAAGTTGCGATTAGAATAATTATTTAGTTGACTCATTTTCGTTAGATAGTCTTTGTACTTATCTGAGTCCAGGAACTCCTTAATTCCTTCTTTAATATGACGGCTTAATCCTGCCATATCTTTATTTTGAATAAAATCTGCGACTGCAAGACTGCTAGTTGCTAAAACAACTTCTTCCGCTTTTAGCTCCTCGTCGGCATCTATTATTTCTTTCCGATTATTTTTAGTTTCATCTAATTCAGATTGAACCTTTTCTATAGCTTTTTTATCTAATTTACTAGCATATTCTATATATTCTTCTGAGAATCTTTCATCCATCATCTCAGAAAGTGGGTATAGTTCAGATCCTATATCGTATCTTATACCGAATGTATAACTTTCTCCTTTTTCATTTTCAATATCAAAACTGGTTTTATAATATCCATTTCCTTCAGGTCTTAAACGCTCATTTTCAAAATATAGAATTTCTATAAATTCTTCGTATGGTACTAGTTCATCTTCTTCAAACCTATCTCGAATAGCCTTGTTTTCACTCCAATTAAATCGAATGTATAGTCCTATATCTGTATTTTGAGTTAAATCTGCGACTGCAAGACTACCAGCTGCTAAAACAACTTCTTCCGCTTGTAGCCCCTCCTCGACATCTGGTTTAGAACCTGGTTTCGATCTAAAATCATACGGATTTGTTCCCTGCAGCAACTCATCATCATCAGAAACTCCGTCAGCATCTGCATCACGTTTCAACTCCTGCTTGTTGTGCCCTTGTTCTTCTAGTTTGATTTCTTCCTCTTGGATTTTTTCAAATTCATCTCGAATGTTTTCGATGGTTTGTTCAACTTTTTCTGATAAATCTTTAATCTCTTTTTGCCATTTTTCTACAAGAGCTACTTGTTCCATAGGTGAGTCCTTGACACCCAACTTCTCAAACCAAGCAGATAGATTTTCGACCTCAACACTATCCATTCCATCAAAAGAAATAAATCCTAGACGACTATCATGACTACTATCTGAAAAACCAATCGGACTATTTTCTAACATTCCGTAAGGTACCTGAGATAAAAGTTGTTCTGCGTAAGGAGTATCTTCCAAAGCGTAGCTAAACTGAGAAATATCTAACTCACTCGCCAATCTCTCCAGATGATACTGAGTGAATATTGCCCCATCTATCTTCATCAACTCTGGATGCTCTCGCATTTCTCGTGTTCCAAGTCTTTCTTTATGAGCGATTGGGTTAATCTCCTCACCGATATTGTAACGAATGCTATCCTGGATCAGTTCACCATCAGGAGCGTAGATACTAAACTGGACCTTTGTTGGAGAGATGTAGCCTTCTGGGTGACCACCAGTCACTTGTTTTAGACCTTCCTGATGTAACTGATAAAAGCTCTGGTTGGCCTTATATAGCTCCCTAGCGAAATCTTGATAAGATATCAGCTCGGTTTCTTTAAATGGCAATTTAGGCCCATCTGGTCGCTCCTCAGCCCATTGAAGACGTACATGGTAGTTCTCCTTATAGATGTGATCTTGTTGCCATTCTTTATAAAAATCTGAATTTGTATCTAGGAGATGATCTGCACCAGCTGCAGCAACAATCTGATCAAAATTATCATTGTGCTGTTTTGCATAGTCAAGATACTGATTCCAGGCTTGATGAAATTCTTCTGGAGTTTTTGAGATATCACCTGGCACACCTAAATTATAGACAGTATCTAGGACTTGAGTAAACGTAGCCGAATCAAGTGAAGTTTTATTCGATGTGTCCTCTGGAGCAATATGTTCAATTTCTTTAGTTGTATCAGGCTTGATTTCCTCAAACAAGCCATTTTTCATAATGGATTGCAATTCTTTGCCCCCATCCTTAATATAGTCCTCATTGATCGATAGCTGTTCAATGTGGCCATTACGTTCACGGAATACTGCAAGAATAGGAGTTTTATCTGCCGTCTCCAGTTCTTTGACCAGTCTGGCTCTAGATTGAAATACTGATACTGGAATATAATTTTCTTCTTCCAGCTCTTTAAACAGTAAAATAATATCTTTATCATCAGACTTTATAAGACTGTCAAAGCGCCCATTATATCGTCTAAGATTAGTTAAGTCATCAAAATAGAAAGACGTACTTTCTGTTGCGACTGAAAGATCTGACAGGACGTTGATTTTGTCAAAAGCTGCATCATTGTTAGCCAAAAGAATATTATCAAAGTGCCCGTTTCCCTCTGCAAAATCACGTAAAGTTTTTTCAGGTGTCTGCCCTGGTGCAAGTGGCTTGATCCCCGTCAAGTGCATGAAGTGTTTTTCTTCAAAATTTACTTGTACAGTCTTATCAGGAGTGACATAATAAATCTTAGAGTTAGCCAATTCAGCCAAATAATACTGCGCTGCATTCTGTATAGTTTGACTACGAATTGGACGATTCAATTTAGCTAATTCATGCGAGGAAATAGAATGATAGTGGCCATCATTACTTGACTGAAACTCTTCATTTATGCTAAAATATAATAAATGAGAGGATAACGTAGGGCGACTGGTAACAGAGCGTTCAAAGGTACCAACTTCTGGTACGGGTGTGGGACTGCCTTCAGCCTTGGGCTGTAAAGACCCCTGACTACCATTGGTCCTCTCATTTTTTTGATACTCTGAATTCATATTTTGCTCTTGAGACTTCCCAAGAGCTTTTTCTGTGCTCTGATTTTCTTCCAGTGCTCTACTAGAATCTCCAAGAGGATTGGAAGGTTTTTCAAAGGTCACTGTTTTATCTGAATCAATAACCATCTGTTTTTTAGGCTCTACTGAAAAGCTGATATTATCCCAGTTCTGCTTCAGCCATTCCGCATCTTCTGGAGATAGATTACTATTATCTATGTTCAATTCAGAACTCTGATCATCTTCTAGGACTAGTTCACCTTGCTTTTTTTGTTTGGCAAGTAATTCATCCACCTTCAGTCGTTCCTCATCTGTTTTCGGATGATACTTGGTTTGTGAAGATAATTGAAACTCTCCTTCTTCAGTCAACTCCAGGGCAACTCTTCGTAACCCTTTTACAAAATACGTATTTGGTTGCTTTTGCCACTGATTCACTAGACCTTCATCAATCAAAGCTTGAGTTGCTGGCTGAATGCTCGTTTTGTCCATTTGTTCAGATATAGCTTCAAGTCTAGTCAACTCTTCTTGATAGCGTTTGAGAGTAGCTTTAGTAAAGAACGACTCCCCACGTTTAGCTTTTTCTAACTCTTCACGGATTCTAGGTATATTTTGAACACTCATATCCAGACCACTTCCCTGACGATTCAACCCCATTTCTTTCAAATGTTGTTGGTGCTCCAGGCGCTCTACTCGCTCTTCCTGTTGCTTAATTTCATCCATCTTTGAGAAAACTCGACCTTCTATTTGCTCCTGTTTGCGCATAAAGTTAGCACCGCCTCGTTTATCATTCATAGGCTGGCCATTTGTTAGGGATTGATGAGAGTAGACCGCATTGATTGCCTCATCAGCTTCTCCTTTGAGTCGCTCTAGCTTTCGTCTAGCTTGCGCCAAGCGACTATTATCTGGTTTTTCTGCTTCATACTCAACCCCTGCTTCATGTACTTCCGACATAGTATGTTGCCTTTCTTTCTCTTGATTGACAATCCTTGTATATTCCTGATGGACTTCTTCCTTCGTCAGTTGCCTAGCTGAGACAAAGGTTTTTACATCATCTGCAGTTAGCTCTTGCGCTTTTGCGAGAGCTATTTCTTTCTCAAAAAATCCCTGGTAATGCCAGGACTTTTCATCTGCTGTGTAAACGTGCGCCAGCTCCTTAGGAGCTTCATTCCCCCTCTTCAGGAAATCGTTCCAATCTTTCTTTTCCTGGTTAAGCTGGACGATAGGTGGAATGGCAATCTGGACTGGAATCCCCTTCTCCTGCAATTGAGTGATAAAATTCTGTCCTGCAGCATCATTATCTACAGCCAGCGTGATGAGATCATCGTATTTGTTATTTTGGAAAAGTGTAGAGGTTTCTGCTGCAACAGATAAGAATCTTGAGGTACGTGCTAGCTCACTAGACTTGGTATAATCCCTTTCATCCATAGGAATATCCCCTCGCTCCTGTAATATTTCAAGAACATAGTGGGATAATACTCCCTCTTTCAATCCTTCCATCTCAACCAGTCGAACATCGTTTAATTCGTCCTTATGAAGCTCATAATAGCTCATAAGGTCAATGGGTGCCTCCGTTACAATTAAACGTTTAGGAGACCCTATAGACACGTTTAATCCGCTGATAGCTTCTGATTGATACATGATTTGTTTCAAGTATCCTTTGCCAGGATGACGTTCTTGATCAGGAACAAGTCCCTGGAGGCTCGCACCTACCAGTTGCTGATTGCTGTCCAAGTATTTAAAAACTAAGACATCTTCTATAACACCATCTTTATCCTTACGTTTAGCTTGGGCTAATACTCCCTTCTCAATGAAGAAGTCGATTGTATCATCAGAGAGACCTCTAATCTCCTTGAGATAGGTTCTCGCTTCCACAAATGGTTGTTCGTAAGGTGCTAGTGTATAGTTGAAAGGTTTACGTTCTTCCTCTACTGGTTTTGCTTCAGGGAAGGAACCTGTCTCTAAGAATACCATGGCTTCCTTATAGCTGACATTTTGCATTTGCTGTACGAGATTGATAGTATCACCAAAGAGGTTTTGAGAATACCAATGCCAGGTATTCTTCACAGTATCAATCTTAAACGAGTCATGCTCAGCCCAATAATACTCTCGATGTGATTTCCTCTTCATTTCCATTCCGAGGCTACGAGCTACTTCTAAAATATCCAGCGATTTTGCCTGTGCTTTTGTTAAAGGCATACTCTTTCCTCCTCTACTAATTCCTTAAATAAAAGATATCCTTCAGGAGTTGCATCTAGTTCACTAACAACTATTGGATCTTCCTGACTCGTTGTCACAAAAAGATGAGGAGCTAATTGATAGAAAGTCTCCTCATCTGCCTGTTTGAATAGCTGCCAAATAGCATAACGTTCTGTAGCTAAATTTTCTAGCTTTAATGCTAAAACTTGTGAGATACTCTCCAGGTATCCTAATTGTATTTTTGGTGTTTCCATCCTACTATCCTTTCTGTATGTTAGGCCACGAATAACTCTTTTAGCTGCGGAGTCAAATCGTTAGCATATAAAAGCAAGCCGTCGATGTCTGTTCCTTTTCGAGTGTATTCGTACCAGTTTTCTTTGTCTTCAGGAGAACTTGCAATCTCATCTTTTCTAGGATGATCATAGACACTTGCTTTTTTATCTCTGAAGACATTTTGTTTAGAAATAAAGACCAATCCTTCTTCTACCCCAATTCTTGCGACTTCATCTGGAGTTAGAAGGGGACGGCCTTGAATTTGTTTATTTTCACTTGATGAGCCATTACGATAACTATGCGATTTTGAGGTGGATCTAGTACGTATAGTCTGCTTACCTGACCTTGTAGAATAGTATTCCATCGTATCCTTGTCATTTGTCCCTAAAAATAGGTGAGTAGCACAGTTATTAAAGATGGTCTTCCAATCACTTTTATAAAGTGATTCTAGCTGATTGACAGCTTGGATGATAATCTTAATAGACATCTCACGACTACGAATAGAAGAGAGGACCTGGGCGAAGTTTGGAATACGGCCAATTTGTGCAAACTCATCGAAGATAAACTGAATGTGGCGAAGATTTTTTCTACTGTAGCCAGGTACTTTCCCTTGCAAGATATCATCAGCCTTATGTGTAAGAACCTCAAAACCAATCGCAAACAAGATTGATGAAAGAAAATTAAAGGCGTTATTGGTTTCAGGAATAGCAATAAAAACGGCCGTCTTTTTCGTATTCCAGGTATCCATTTCCATGGTATCCTCACTAATCAAGTTTCGGACATCTTCGTGGTCGAAGATAGAATAACGAGAAGACAAAATCGCTACCACACTGTTTCTTGTCTCGCCTCTGAAGTTTTGGAATAATTTCCACTGTTTATAAGCATAGTTGTTAGGTTGATGTTCGTTCAGTTCTTCAAACATCTGCTCGACAGGGCTTGGTACATCTGGATCCTCTCGATACATATTTCTTAATAGATCTGCAACGTGGCCCAGGTTTGGCATATATAACTGGACTCCAGTTTCAGGATCCTTAGAGTCAAAATAGAGATAACCAATCAATGCACGTTGCAGCATCAACTCTGCTTGAACCCAGAAGTCTTCTCCAGTATGCTCACTCTTCTTCGTTCCCTCAGTAATTGCTTCAGAGATACGATCAATATCTAGCTCAGACTTCATGTAATGAAAAGGATTAAAACGATCTGAATTCTTGAGTCGAATCAAATCAAAGATTTTAACAGCAAAGCCAGCTTTTTCAAGCATCTTCCCAACTTCGTGTACCAGGTTTCCTTTTGGATCTGTCACAACAAAGTTTGAGTTCATCTGCATTAAATTTGGCAATACAAAAGTAAAGGTTTTACCGTCTCCTGGAAGACCTATGACAATCACATTTTTGTTGAGTTGCACATTGTAAACTAAGCGAAAGTTAAATAGCCCCATTTTGACTTGTTTTGAAAAAATCATATTCTTCTCAAAATCAACGTCTTCAAAACGTCTCATTTCCTTCAAAGTCGCAAAACGAGCACTACCTTGTTCTTCTCCCTGACGATATAAATTCTTATCCATAGAAGCATAGACAAGCATTGGGAGGCCGAATCCGATCAACCCTGCATATAAGGAACCTGAATCAAAGAAAACACCAAAGGAGAAGCGTTCCCAGTGTTCTAGCAACCAACGAAATCGCAACGTTCCCATGAAAGGTACTGCTGCAGTCGATAGTTGGTAGTAATGGTAAAAGGACTGAAAAATAACAAATGAAAATAACCCCACCACCAGGTAGGGCCATATAGGTTTTCTAATCATCGTGTCTTCTCCTTCCCAATCTCCTTCGTAACAACTGGCATCATTCCTTTATAGACCTTATTTGTCTTATAGTAATTGATTTTATCTTCAGGAGTCATTTCATGTGGTTTCTTCAGTACCTTTTTCGCAAACTCTTCCAATTTTTCTGGGCTTTTCGTGATGTCTGCCAACATCTCTTTGAGAGCCTTTTCTACCAAGGTGCGATTTTTTGTTTCAAAGAAGAGATAGGTTGTACCATCTTTTTGATGATAAGTAAAACCCACCTTATACTCTTCCAAGTAATGCTTCAACTTGGCCAAATGAACTTCACTATTTAATAAAGTCTCGACATCTTTTTTTGATTTTGTGGCCATAAAGTCATTAAAGCGTGTCTCACCTTCAAATGTTCGATTTGCCGCCTTATGTTGTTTCTTGTCGTAATGGGCTTTTGCGAGGGCATACAGAGCTTGTATCGTCATCTCCAGGGTAACTTTTCCTTTTAAAGCCAGAGAATGACTGACTTTTTCTTGATCCATGTAAGACCTCCTTTATTTTGGATAATTGGATAGTTCTGGCTTAGCAATAACCTGGAATCCGTAAGGTGCTGAAGGTTCTTCCTTCACAGTAACTACCAAGCGTTTCTGACTTCTGTTCTCACCGTCTTTCACGGCCACTACATAGGTTAGCTGATAAGTTGCTTCATCAACAATCAAGCTAGATTCCAAAATCACAGACTGCAGTTGACCTGCTTGTCTATCTATCGTTAATTGAGGAGCTACGAAATCAGCCATTTTCCCTTTATCAGAGTAAAGGGCTGGCAAAAAGTAACGTGAAAAGGCATCTAGTTCCCCTGTTTTTGACTGAATGGTTTTTAGATTTGAAAGTTCCTTGGATACGGCCGAGAGTTGCTTTTCTTGATGGTAAACTAGCGTAAGTGATAAGCCAGCAAGTGTCAGACTTCCTACTAGACTCAATAACACCAAAACTCTTCTTAAATACACCCAAAAAGAGCGTTTAGAAGAGGTTCGAGGTTTGGGAGTTTCATGTTTCAAGGAAGAGGCTTCAGCTTTTTCTTCAGGAGTCTTCTCTTGATGTTTTGTTTTTGGCTGGCGCTTAAAGAGTGAGCTTTTTGATTCTTTTACTTTAGCCTCCTTGTTATTAACCGTACTAGGCTTCAGGAAGAGGCTATCTGCGATCCCCTCAAACGGCAAATAGACATCTTCTTGATAGATCACTACATTCTTTTTATCCAGTTCCTCTACCAATAAAACGGCCTCTGCCTCCTGGTGTTTAACCTTAGCATTTTCTCGCTCCAGCGCTTGATACACAAGGTCCCGATTTTTATACGTTGTGGTCGTATTTTGTGTCAGATTGGTTAAACGGTACATCTTTTTCAACTCCTTTCAATTTTCCTTCAGCAAGAGCTGCTTTAATATCAGCCCAGGTTAAATTATGTTTAGCCAAGTAGTTTGACCGTTCCTCATGTTTGGCCAAAATGATTTGAGTTTCTAGCTCCTTCAATTTCTCTTCTTCTCTATTGACCTTGGTCATATAGTCAGCTAAGCGGTCTTCCGCTTTCTGTTTTTGTTTTTCCAAAGTTTCTAATTTTGTCATTGTTCCTTTTTCCCTTCTGTACTTTGTGTTTGGTTAGTGATTGGTTTGTTTAACGATGGAATACTCGCCTTTTCGCTGGCATTCAAGCTGTCCACAATCAAAATGGGGTCAATATGATTGACCAGGTATTTCCCATCTTGCTTGCTGAAGCGAATCCGTATGGTTCTTGAAGATCCTACGTTTGTTTGGGCGTTAGTATAATCATACTTCTTCTGTAACTGTGTCTGAGTGTATCTCACTTGAGCTAGGGCAACATGGTTTTCTTGATCGATGTAGATGGTAGAAGACTTCATCTGTGTATCCACTACATAGCCCTTATAGGTTTGTACCGTTGGTTCTTCTTCAGAGTTCACTTCCTGATTGTAAGCAGCTTCTGTCATATAGGGCAAATAGCGATTTCTATTTTCTCCCAGATCCTGCTTATTGAAGTAAGCCGTCAAAAATTCCTTTACATATTCTTGCGTTAGTTCGCTTCCCTCTGCTTTGGTTTCTTGTTGCGTAGTTTCAGCTTCCTGTTTAGCTTTCTTTTGTGATGAGGTTGCTGCTCCAATCCAGAATACGAATCCTAGAACTAGCACAACTCCTATAAGGATTCCTCCTATTTTCAGGAGTTTCAATTTCTCCATATCTATCATTTTCATGATTTACCTTCTTTCTTTTTTAATTCGGTGTCGCAAATGTATAGTAGTCAGCTGGATAGAGAACACGAAAATGGACCTTATCCTGTACACCTTGGACATTACATTCCGAAACTAGGAATGAACCGTCTGGGTTCACAGCTTCCACAATCGCAACATGACCGTATCCACCTGGTGTCCCACCAAATCCACCTAGAATTGATACAACAGCCCCTCTCGTTGGTGACGTACTGTACTTCCATCCTTTTGCGACTAGGCTTGTTACCCAATCCTGACCATTTCCAAGGTAACCATAGGACCCTGATAAGTCTGTAATCGTTCCTAGTTCAACTAAACGATTATACGCATACCAAGTACATTGACCAACTGGGTAGCCGCTTCCTTGTTGTGTAGTCATAGAAGCTTGTGTAGGAGGGTGCTCCACTTTTGACTGATACTCGGCAGGGAAATTCCAGGAAGATGCTAACGCTCCACCTCCTCGAACTTGTTGAGTAAGAAAAGCGTGGATCTGCTTAGCATTATTTTGGCGCTCTATGACCTTGTCTCCAGAATTTCCTTCCCAGTTGACCAAAAAACGCTCTGTAAGTGTTGCTACGTCTTCTGTGCTAGTCAGAATTGATGTTAATTCAGTGACATAATAGGGACTATCTCCCTCTAACATAAAATCTAACTGCAGTTCTAAATCATACCACTTTTTATTCTTAGATTTTGCATAGTTTAATAATAGAGTATGTCTCGTGGAGCCATCCGCTGTATCTGTCCACTGTCCCAATCCTAAACCTCGATGAAGAATGTTTGGGTATCTCCCGTTATAAATAGCAGGTCCTGCTATAGCTAACCAGGACTCATCATCCCAGGAAGAAGAATCAGCCCCTACTGGTGGGCTAAGATAATCTCCTTCAGCACGTTTAGGATTGATATTGCTTTCAGTCGCAAAGTTCCCAAGCATGGCTGCCAAACCATTATCTGTTAGCGCTGGGAGCTTTTGCTTCAAGTAGTCTTTTATCGCTCGTGATTTTTGCCCCAAATCGCCATCAAGTGTAGTAATGACTGAGGTTGTCTGATTGTACGTGACAGATTGAAAGTAAAAGCCTGGATTGACTGATGTCCACTTTTCTTTCTTATCCTTTGTCTCTTTTTCCTCCAGTTTTTGATACTGAATGACTTGGTAACCATTTGTCGTTACCTTTCCAACCTCGTCTCCAGCTTTGACCTGATCACCGTCAGAAACACGGATATTTCCTACCTCTTCATAAGTAAAGATGGCTTTATCTGTTTTGATGGATACAGTAGTATCATCTGTTACACTGACTTGACCGTCAATAGGAGCTCTTAGAGCTTGTCCTGTTGAAGCTTTTAGTTGTGTTTTCTCATAGATTTCACTCTTAGAGGTATAACCAAACCGCTTCAGGATAACTAAAGGGGCTTGATAAGAAGGATCGTCCTCCTGGTAAAAAGGGTTAGCTAGTTCTTGATAAGAGGGGTATCGACCAACCTCTTTGGTCAACTCCTCTAACTCTTTATACTCTTCTAGCTCGCTATCACTCAACTTAGTCCACTTTAAATCTGACGAGGGACCATATAAGTCAACCATCTTTTTCAAGTTGTGAGGGTCATCATTCAAATGATTCCAAAGATCATTCAAGGCATCAGAATAGTGATTAAAACCTAACGTCCCAGCCCATTCACCACCAGTCCCATCATTCCAGTTACTTTCTGGTTTCCACTCGCTACCGTAGCGAAAGTTCATGAAAAAGATCATGTCATCGATGTTTGTCCAATAGTCTACCTTATCATTGGACTTATCTCGATCTCGTTTACTGATTTGAAGCCAGGATTTGTTCAAGTCAAATTCATTTTGTTGGACTGGACCACTTCCTCCAAAAACAGACATAAATATCCCAAATACTGCAAAGATGAGAAACATTAAGAAATAGGACTTGACAGCTAAAGGATTTGTTAAAATCGAACGTAGTATTTTTGACGAAAACTTTAAGACTTTTCCTGTACGTTTTGATGCCTTCCCAAACTTTGAACGTCCCAGTCGCTTTTTGGCATGTTTCATTTTTTTGCTGAGTTTTCCTTCCCAGGAGAACTCTTTTGGTGTTCGAGTATATCCTCGCCCTCTGATGAAATTATAGCTTTTATTAATCTGACCATAACTATGCTTAATAGTATACTTAGATAGCTTTCCTGCAACTTTTGCAGCTCTTTTAGAGGCGTTTACCTGGTACTTAAATTGACGAATATTGGCTCTTTGTCAAATAGTGTTGATGAAGAAATTTAGGAAGGGATTAAGCAACTAATTGTTGCTTAATTCCTTTTTGTTTTGGGCCAAACATTTTTGTTATTAAAATAATCCTATTTCTAAAATGGTAATAGTTTCTAAAGCCGTAGGCATTTCTTTTAAGCACTTTTATTTTATTGTTTATTCCTTCAATAGGGCCATTTGTTCTAGTTGGATACTCACAAGTATTTTGAATATATGGCAAGTAAGTCATAAGAGTCTTTAATACTCTTTTTAAACCAGGAGATAGGTCTAATTGTGTAGCTGCTTCAATCGTTTCCTTGAATTCTATATAATCTCTATCCTGTATACATTCACGAAGTGAATGTACAACCTCATAATCATTTTTAAGAGATGGATTTTTTTCTAAGATATAATCTACGATTCCTTTACTTGTTATGAAGCTTTCAAAAAGCTTATAACGATTATATTTATAGTTCTGAAGTTCATTAGAGTTCTTTAAAATTAACTTCCAATAATGTTTTAACTTTCGATATAATTTAGAGTCTTTATAGCGATGCTTATTCATGACACGTACCCGAGTTCGATTTAATTCTCTATTTAAGGCTTGTACGATATGAAAAGGATCAATGATAATTTTAGCGTTAGGAAACATTTCTTTTATTAATTGAATGTACGGTAAGTACATGTCGATGGAGATAGTTTTTACCTTTAATCTAGTCTTAGGCTCAAAACGATGAAAATACTTTTTCAAGCTGTAAGATTTTCTATCTCGTACAACATCGACCAGCTTGTGTGTAGTGCTATCACAAATAATGAAGCTCATATTACTATCGGAAGATTTGACGGATTTAAATTCATCAAAACACAAATGCTCAGGTAAATCGTGTAATGGTTTAATCTTTAGTAAACGTGTTGTATCATCTATGATACGTCTTACCGTATGAACTGAAACATTTGTTTCTTTTGCGATATAGGTTTCAGATACTGTTTCACTTATTTTTGATTTAATTTCGTTTTTTAAGCGTTTAGAGATATGACAGTGTTTTTCTACGATTCGACTAGTGTCTGCGGTAAATGAAGAGCCGCATTCTCTACAGAGAAATCTCTGCTTGCGTAGATTTAAGTAGGCCGCTAGGCCTGAAACAGAACAGAGAGTGATACGAGATGTTTTCGTGCCGTTTTTAACGATATTATTATTTCGGCTAACACACCCACAAACGGTACAAAATTCTGGTTTATGCGTATAAGTAGCTGCATAAAATAAAGATTTTCTCTTTTTAAATATCTTCTCTTGAACTTTATTATCCCAAATAATGTTTTTATCTTTGATTTGTAGTGTAGCTTCTAGTATATTGTTCATATGGTCATCATCCTTTTGTTTTAGGTTTCAGCGCTTTTAATATAATGGATGTTGGCCTTTTTGTATACACTAAAATAGGGTTGGTGGAAAATTTCCATCAACCCTAAAAATTATAGAACCGTTCTTTTTATATCTCATTTATTCAGCCAAGGCACCCATTGGATCCCATGGTGCAAGGACGATTGGTTCTGCTTCACAGGCAGCTTGTTCTTCTGCTGTTAGTAATTCCTTACGAACAACAATTTGGTAAGTGTACTCGTCCATCCAAGCATCTGAAGCAACAAAGTAACCATCTGTACCGACCTTGTCTCCCCATGAGTTTTCAACTTTCCACTTGATTGTTTTGCCATTTTCATCCAAATCAACACCTGTCAAGACCATGGCGTGGGTCATCAAGCTTTCGCTGTAGTCCAAACGTCCAGCCTTGTCTTGAGTGAATTGAATGTCCATGCTTGATTCGAAGTCATAAACATCTGTCGCAAGGATTCCAGCTTTGCGGTTGCTGAGCTGACCGACATCTGAACCAAACCAAACAGTCTCACCTGCTTGCATTTGAGCAATCGCCAATTCTTTTAAGCGCTCCATCGGCACGTTGATGTAGCGAACTGCACGGCTACCAACCACATTTCCCAACATCTCAACTGTGTAAGATTGGCCGTAAGGCTTGTCAGCAGTTGGAGCATTGATAACAGAAACGTAATCTTCTAGAGGAAGATTGACATATTTCTTGTAAAATTCCTGTGGTGTGATACCTTTTTCGCTTTGGTAGTTGTTATCTTTATCACGATAAGCAAAGTCAAATTTACGTGGTGGAAGTCCTAAAGACATAGCAAGAAAATTAAAGATTTCTTGTAAGAGGTCTTCTTTCTTAGCTTGAACAGTCGCTTGATCTGCGCCTGAAGCAAGCAAGTCACGCAAGATTTGAGCATCTTGGCGAAGCAATTTGTTAAGGATTGCATTTAGCTCACGGCTGCTACTAGATGAAACAGACTCAGGGTAAACTGACTTAGGCACGACACCGTATTTTTCAAAGAGAGAAACAACCATATCCCATTGACCACCATCTTGTTGTGGAGTTTGAAGTAGGAATTTAACCTTACGGCTCGTCAAATCTTGGTCTGCAGTCGCAATGACTTGCTCCAAGAACCAGTTAGATTTTTCATACTTGTCCCAGAAGAATGTGTGGGCCTGTGATAACTCAAAATTTTCCAATTTGTATTGCGAGATGAGTTTGTGGCGGAAGGTATTGAGAGCTGCGAACATCCAGCAACGACCAGAAGCCTTCTGGTTAGTGACCTTGTCCTTGGTCAAATCCAATGAGAAAACAGGTGTATTGTCCACATGGCTTTGGCGACGCTCAAGGGCTGCAAAAATTCCGTTGTGGCTGGCAGCATTTTCAATCGCTTGGTATTTTACGTTTGCTTCATAATTGGCAAATAGTTTATCAGTAAATGATTCTTGAATTGCGTTCATAGATTCCTCCTTTTATTCTACAGTCTATTATAACTCTTTTCACAAAGGAAGCAACTGAAAAACATAAAAGGCAAGGACATTCTCCCTCACCTTTTTCGAATATAAACCAAACTAAGCAATACTTGCAAGGAGAACCTCTAATTCTTTCTTGGTCAAGCGACGCCATTCTCCTCGCTGCAAGTTCTCATCTAAAACTAAAGTTCCCATAGTCAAACGTTGCAAGTCTACTACTTCCTTGCCACAGTAGCCCACCATACGCTTGACCTGATGGAACTTCCCTTCTGCAATGGTCACACGGATTTGGCTTTGATTCTTTTTTGTATCTACAGACACAAGCTCCAGTCTAGCAGGCTGACAAGTAAAGTCTTTGAGAGGAATACCCTTGGCAAATGTCTCCACATCTCCTTGGGTCATAATTCCCTTGACTTGTGCCTGATAAGTCTTGTCCACATGACGCTTGGGCGAAAGAAGAGCATGGGCAAGCTGGCCATCATTGGTCAAGAGCAAAAGACCATGCGTGTCAATATCCAAGCGCCCGACTGGGAACACTTCCTTGCTCCGACACAAGTCATCCAACAAGTCCAGAACGGTTCTGTGCTTGGGATCCTCAGTCGCTGAGATAACTCCTTTGGGCTTGTTCATCATGTAGTAGACAAACTCTGCATACTCCAGCACTTGCCCATCAAAGCGAATCTCATCTCTTTCTTCATCAATCTGCAATTTAGCTGATTTCTCTTTTTTTCCATTTACCGTCACGCGCCCAGCCTTGAGCAAGTTTTTGACCTCTGTCCGACTTCCTACAGCGCAGGCAACTAAAAATTTATCTAATCTCATAGAACTATTATATCACACTCAAAAGGAGGCTGGTACAATGACCAACCTCCTTTTCGTTTCATACTCTTCAAAAATCTCTTCAAACCGCGTCAACGTCGCCTTGCCGTATATATGTTACTGACTTCGTCAGTTCTATCTGCAACCTCAAAACAGTGTTTTGAGCTGACTTCGTCAGTTCTATCTACAACCTCAAAACAGTGCTTTGAGCAATCTGCGGCTAGTTTTCTAATTTGCTCTTTGATTTTCATTGAGTATCAGATTTAAGAAATTAACTTCCTCGTCTCCAGAAAATCGCTAAGACAATCATGGAACCTAGTACTGCCGGAATAATGGCGGTTCCTGCTATTATCGGTCCCCAAGTCCCAAAAAGCAAGTGGCCTATAAAGGCACCAATCCATCCGAGAAACATTTTTCCAAAACATCCCATTCGTTCTCCACGATTGGTCAAAGCACCTGCCAAGAATCCCACTAGGAGACCAACGAACATACTTCCTAACATATTATCTCCTTAATTTGCCCAATCTCCGTTACGGAAGAGTGGTACACGTGTCCCATCCTCACGGATACCATCGATATCCATTTGGTTAGAACCAATCATAAAGTCTACGTGAACATCTGAACGGTTAAGCCCCTCAGCTTCAAGCTCTTCTTCGCTCATATCTGCTCCACCAACGACGCTAGTCGCATAGGCTGCACCAATAGCCAAATGGTTTGATGCATTCTCATCGAAAAGGGTGTTGAAGAAGGTAATGCCTGACTGAGAAATTGGGCTTGGATCTGGCACCAAGGCACATTCACCCAAGGCACGCGCACCTGCATTTTCAAATACTAGGTCTTTCATGACTTGATCGCCTTTTTCTGCAGTGATATCCACAATTTGTCCATCCTTAAAGGTCACCTTAATACCTTCAATGATATTGCCGTTATAGCTAAGTGGTTTTGTAGAAGTGACATAACCATCTGCACGACGAAAATCAGGTGCTGTGAAGACTTCCTCTGTCGGCATATTTGGCAAGAATCCTTCGCCCTGTGCATTGATAGCACCAGCTGATTCCCAAACGTGGTTCTTTGGCAAACCAAGTGTCAAATCTGTCCCTGGCGCTGTGTAGTGAAGTGCTGAAAATTGCTCTTTATTAAGCATATCGGCCTTGCTCTTTAAGATAGCTGCATGTTCTTCCCAAGCCTTAACGGGATCTTCTTCGTAGACACGGCAAGTTTTGAAGATTTGGTCCCAAAGGAGATCAACTGCTTCTTCGTCGCTCGCAGCATTTGGGAAGACCTTCTTAGCCCACTCTAGTCCAGCAGCGGCAGCCACTGTCCAGCTAACCTTGTTAGACTGAGTTGCGATACGCATTGGCTTCATAGCAAGTCCCATAGCTTTGGCAGAAGCTGAAAGCTTGTCAGCATCGACTCCGTTCAAAGCACCTGGGTCAGAAGAACGGACACCAAGACGACTAGCCTTGTTCTCCAAGAGATAGTTCATCTCAGCAATCTTGTATTCTGGTACATTGTCCAGACGCTCCATCGGCGCATGGAGAAATTTCTCACGGTTAATCACATCATCTGTCCACTGAACAATAACCTCATGCGCACCCAAGGCATAAGCTTCTTTCACGATCAGATGCGCCAACTCGCGTTGCTCTACATCGATTGAGAGAGCCAAAGTATGACCAGGTCGCACATTGATTCCATTTGCAACCAACAATTTCGCATATTTTTCTAAATTTTCTTTAAAATTTGGTAAAACCATTCTGTTTTCTCTTTTCTATTTTTATTTTTCTTTCAAAGCAGAAAATAATCCTGCTAAAGCAATAGCACCTGACAAGAGTGCTGTTGACAGAAGAATTGTTTCATCTGCCAGCTATAGCTGATAGTCAAAAACTTTTTGAGCTAGTTTGTCTTTTACAAAATCCTTCCCTTACTAGTATATCACATATATTGGTATTTTAAAAAACAAGCTTACTGAAGCTTGTTTTAATTAGCTATTACCTATTACAAAAATTTTGTACATATCTTTCCACTTCTTTTTCCATAGATTGAATCTCACCAATATCCCATCTATTTTTTTTAGAAGTTATCTTTGCCATCATCTGTAATTTTAAACTCTGACGATGGAATATCCCTTCTCTTTGCCATTGTTCTAATTTAGCCTCTGGATAGGAATTGCCAAACCTGGAGTTCTGCCTATCGGTAATAATACAAAGGTTGCCAAAGGAATGTAAAAACTCAGCAGGTAATTGGCTCTCTCCATCATGTCCATTTGGATTCTGAGGATACCAATGCTCTATGGAGCGACGATATGCAAATTTGAAATGATCAAAATTAATATCCTTGTACTCTTTCTCTAATGCGGTACGATTTTTCCATAAAACATAATCTACAAAGTTAAAAGCATAAACAGGAATTTCCCCATATTTTTTAATACTTTTATCTTCGGTGAACAATCTTTCTTTTGCATATCTCACTGCCATTTTTTCAAGAAAATCCTTAAAGAGACTAGCAAATTCTGTTTGATTTAACTCTTCAATATGGTTAAACAGGAATTGCAAGATTTCATATAACCAACGACTATCACGATTAGCAGTAAAGGTCACAGCAAACATGGATTGGAGAAGAATGATGTTTTGGTTAATTTCCGAATCCGAAAACGTATTATTAGTAAAACGTTCTTCGACTATATAATGCTCTTTAGATTTTCCATTTGGTTGATATTCATAATAAGTCCCCTTCTGTAAAAACCATTCATCCTTATTTCTACTTGAAGAATCCGTATTCGAATTTCTAACGATGTAATTATCGAAAATATGTTTTATTCTAAGAAGAAATTCACTAAATTCAATAACCCAAGTTTTATCTTTATTTTTTATATCAAATAGTGCTAAGAGTTTCTTATCATCTAGTTGAATTTCATCAGTTTTCTTACCTTCCGCAATTGCCAATACATGGAGTAAGAATGTTGGAAAATCAATGATTGTAGTATAATCGCCAAAATCTTTTTCTACTTCTATATTTTTTTCATTTATCTTTTTTCCTAATATATCTGATAACTTTCTTCTTACATTTTGATGAAAATCAATATCATTATAAATATTATGAAATGAATAATTTGTAAAATGCCATCCAAAAATACGTTCCCGTTCTTGAAAGTCATCTGCTCTCTTCCGCCGCATCTTAAACTGACTTGCTACCGGCTTATCAAACTCTGCACAGGCATCCCAAATTCTTGCAAACTTTTGCGCCATTTCTTGATCTGTACCGAACTTAGCCATCATTTGCGCCTTAAGAATCTCATGAGCCTCTAGTTGTTCTCCTCGAGAATTGAAACGTTCGAAATAAAGATTCAAATCTAAATCTTCAGGAAGTATACTCCGAAAAATGATGACATAATCAAAAAGATAATCAACGAAAGACTGAGGATCAAGACGGCGCTCCTCTAGCACTTTTTTCAATGCGTCTTTAGCATATCTGTAACCTCTAGTCAGCTCATTTTCATCGCCCTCTGAAATTTCTTGCTTGGCAAATAGATCTTTAATATTCTTATTTGATTTCTTCCTAGCTGGGAAGGTAAGATTGACAGCTTCCAATCTATCAAAACCAAACTCATGCTTCAAAGCTAAGGCAATCAAATTAAGGGCTGTTGTCCGTTGTTGACCATCTATGATTTTGAAAATGTTATTCTCTTTATTAACGACTAATGTTCCAATATAGTAATTGTCTCTATTTTCTTGAAAAGCATCTGCTACGTCGTTCAATAACTGCTCAACTTCATCATAAGTCCAGGCAAAATTTCTCTGATAAAGAGGAATAGCATAGGTATCTTCATTTAATAAACGATTAACTGATAAGCTTATATGTGTTTCTACCATTTACCTTTTTCCTCTTCTATAATCTTGTCCACAGTATAATTTTCAAATAATTCTCTATCTATCTTAATCATGAAATCATTCGGAGTGACAGCATGAGATAAAAGTTGAAATAGCTTTTGAGCCTCTTTTTGTCTAAACCTTCCACCAGCAACATAGTTTCCTACCGTCGCATCATATATTGCTTTAGACTTAACTCGAGGGTAATAAGACCAAATAAACAAGGTTTCTACTATCTCCTTTGATAGCTCATCTTTTCCAAATCTCTCAGCAAAAAGCGAGCAAATATTTAGGAATATATTGTAACACTTGAGGTAGCGCCCCTTTGAGCTATTGTAAATGTTCAACATACCTTTTGGGTAAACTAGATTTTTTCCTTCCCCTTCAGGTTCATCAGAAAATCCTAACTCTTCATTTAAAAAATCTTTATGCTCTTTAATAGTTACATGAGCAGATTCAATATACTCAAAAAATTTACTTCCATCAATGATTGGCATAGTAATGGACATGGGGAGATTTTCAATATGACGATACAATTCTAGATATGGAAAGTTCTGATTCAAATCAACGCCTTTAAAATCGTCAATAAAATCCTCTGTAAAACGCAGATAAGATCCATAACGCTTGTTTGTCAATCCTGTCTCTCCTCGAGACCAACGTCTCATACGGAAAAGATGTTTATCAAACAACTCTTTGAGACTTAAATCTTTATCTTCTACAAATTGCTCCCACTTTTCAACAATCTTTTCATCTTCTGAATCTTCCTTGCGAAGATGATAGGCTTTGAGCAAATCATGAGGTTCTAAAGATTTTCCACGATTATTCTGAGAATCAAATAACTGAAAGGCTTCAGATAATCGTTCCTGTGACATAGTAATCACGGAGACAGAACAATTTTCCAATAAAAAATTGCAAATATCTTTTGCCTGATTTTCGCCAACCAATTGAGTCAAATTTTCCCACTCATTATAATTTTCACTCGCATGATAGCAAGATAGCTCCCCAAATACAGCAGCACTCAGCAGTTGCTTAGCACCCTTATAATTCACTAAATCATCTAATAAATGAAGAAACAAAGAAATTGAAATTAGCCGTTGCTGTCCATCGACAATATCTAAATATCGCTTTCCATCGACAATATCTAAATATCCATCATTTTTATGTAAGATAACGGAACCAATCTGATATTCCTTTTTCCCCATAGCATCTCGTAAATCATAAAAAAGATTACGGATATGTTTTCTGTTCCATTTATATGGTCTTTGATAAGAAGGAATCCGCAAACCCTCTTCTTTCAATAGTTCTCCAACCTTTTTAGAAGTAAATTGAATAGTCATTTTATCCTCATCTATATTTATCTATCATCTCTTGAACTGTTTGCTTCATATCCTCTACTAAAATCCGAGGAGACAAAACAGTAACTGCTTCCCCTTGCCCTAGCAACCAGCGTTTAAGCCCTGGTGTGTGTTGACTTTCAAACTTAAAATGAGTCCAGTTGCCATTTTTCCCAACTATTTTTGCATTTGGAAATTGATCCATCACAATCGTCGGATCGTACAAATACTCGATTTCAATACTGATTTTCTTCCCGATAAAAGCATCTACTCTCTCGTTACGAATGTCACCATCTCTAAATTTATTTCGATAAGAAATAGAGGGTTTCTCTATATCACTAAGAGACCATGACCGGATGCGGTCTACTCTTAAAGTAATATAAGTAGCATGTTTCAGCTGGTAGACAACTAGATAGAAATAATGACTATCATAATAAAGAGAGACTGGCAAAACAGTCTGCCTCTTAGAAGACTCAGAATAAGGTTTTTGATAGATAATGTCTAGAACCTGTTCATGTAAAATAGCTTCTGATAAATTCCAAATTTTCTCTATTCTATTTTGTTGATCCGTTAAGGGAGCATAGTTAAGCTTTTCACTTCCAATAATCTGCTCGATTTCTTTCCGATCATCACGGGGAACTAAGTTCAGTAAATTATTTAGTAAGCTAGCAATTTCTGGTCTGTTCAGTGCTCGATTTTCCAATAAAATCTTTGAAATAACTAGAATATCCTTTTTATTAAAAACTGACTTACTAGATAAACAATACTTATTCGTTTTACGGTTATAAAGCAAATCTCCACTATAACTGGTGTGACTATATAAAATATCACGGAGTAGCGAAAAATCTCTCTGTATCGTCTTTTCACTAACCTCAAATTCCTGAGCCAGTTGCTTTTTTCCTAACGGAGTCCCAAACTGTAAACGTAAAAAAATCGTTAGCAGTCTCTCTTGATCATTCATTTGCAGTCCTTCTACATATTATTCAAACAATACTATTTCCAGTACATTATTATCACTTCTATAGTCTAACTAGCACTTTATATTCAAAACGATTAAAGCAAAATAAACTAGCCCTTAGATGATTTCAACTGTACCACTATGCCAGATTCGAAGAACTCAACTACGGATTCAGGCATATTTTTTAAGTCTTCGGGTAAGCAGTCTGAATATACAATGAAGAGTTTGTTTCTTTTCTTACTCTCTTTGAATTGCTGCATCCAGTATTCCTGTACCCTTTGATCAGCTTCTCCCAAAAATTGAACTCCCTCCAGAAAAATCAAGTCATACTCTGTATACCCCATTTGCAGTTTTATCCATTGACTATGTTTAGAAAAAATCAAATTATCTCTCACTCGATAATATACAAGTGATGCTATTGGAGTAGCAGGTTTTATTTTAGTTAACGTATAATAAATCAAATGCCATCTGTCAGTCTCTGAAATACCGCGAATGTAAATACATTGAGAATCTTCTTTTAAGTCTATTTGTGGGAATCCGGTCCAATCACTCCCATCATCTTTCAAGCCTTTTTCAAAATTATAAATCTCCTCTTCAATTGACACATTAGAATTTAAAATTTCTTGATCCACCATATTATACTCTCTTTTCTATTATTTTTAAGAGAATTATAACAAATCAAGTGGACATATTTTGTCCACTTGATCAAAATAAGCAATTTTTTAAAACAATTCATCAAACAAACTCAACTGGTTATCCTCTGGCATATTGCCGAGAATGCCCATTTCATCCATCTTTTCAACCAAGGTTGATGAGAGCCCTCCACGCTTGCGCAACTCTGTTTTAGAGAGGAATTCTCCCTCTTCACGCGCTCGCACTAACTGCTTGGCAACGTTTTCTCCCAGACCATCCATTGCTACAAATGGCGGGATAAGGGTGTCCCCGTCAATGAGGAACTCTGTCGCCTGACTACGGTAGAGATCGAGTTTGCCAAATTTGAACCCACGCTCCCACATTTCATTGACAATCTCAAGAGTTGTATAGAGATCGATTTCCACATTAGAGGCTTCGTTATTCTTGCGTTTTTCAGAGATTTCTTCCATTCTGCGCTTGATGGCATCCAAGCCAGCACCCATGGTCTTGATATCAAAAGCCTTAGCACGGATTGAGAAGTAAGCACAGTAATAATAAATCGGATGGTGAACCTTGAAGTAGGCTACACGCAAGGCCATCATAACGTAGGCTGCCGCATGGGCTTTCGGGAACATGTACTTAATTTTCCCACAGGACTCGATATACCACTCTGGCACCTTATTGGCCTTCATGGCTTCGATATAGCCAATTCTCTCCTCTTCTGAAATCTTGAGCCATAAACCTTTACGCACCCGTTCCATGATGGTAAAGGCCATCTTAGGTTCCAGACCAGCATGCATGAGGTAAACCATGATGTCGTCCCGACAACCGATAACAGTCGATAGGTCTGCTATTCCTTGCTTAATCAGATCTTGAGCATTGCCCAGCCAAACGTCGGTACCATGGGACAGACCTGAGAGCTGAAGCAACTCCGCAAAAGTCGTCGGATGCGTCTCATCTACCATCCCACGTACAAAGTTGGTTCCAAATTCTGGAATCCCCAGCATACCTGTCGGCGTTCCGATTTGCTCAGGAGTCACACCTAGCACATCAGTCCCAGAAAAGAGGGCCATCACGCCTTCGTCATCCATAGGGATTTCATTAGGATCAATCCCAGACAAGTCCTGGAGTTTTCGAATCATGGTCGGATCATCATGTCCCAGTACATCGAGTTTGAGGACATTCTCATCGATATCATGGAAGTTAAAGTGAGTCGTCTGCCATTCAGCCGTCACGTCATCCGCTGGATACTGGACAGGCGTAAAGTCGTAAACATCCATGTAGTTCGGAATAACAACAATTCCTCCCGGGTGTTGGCCTGTCGTCCGCTTGACACCAGCCGCACCTTGAGCGAGGCGTTCTACTTCTGCATCACGATAAAACTTGCCATAATCTCGCTCATAGCCCTTGACAAAGCCATAAGCGGTCTTTGCAGCCACCGTACCAACCGTTCCTGCACGGAAGGCATATTCCTCACCAAAGATATCACGCACATCCAAATGGGCGCTAGGCTGGTCTTCTCCCGAGAAGTTCAAGTCAATATCAGGAACCTTGTCTCCATCAAAACCAAGGAAGGTCTCAAAAGGAATATCTTGTCCGTTTTTGCTGAGTTTGTGGCCACATTTAGGACAGTCCTTATTGGGCATATCAAAACCTGAACCGTAAGAACCATCAGTGATAAACTCACTGTACTGACACTGACCACAGACATAGTGTGGCGAGAGAGGATTAACCTCTGTAATCCCAATCATGGTCGCAACGAAACTGGACCCAACAGACCCACGAGAACCCACCAAGTAGCCCCGTTCATTGGAACGTTGCACCAGCATCTGGGAAGCTAGATAAATCACAGCAAATCCATTCCCCAGAATAGAAGTTAATTCTTTTTCAATCCGCAAATCAACAATATCTGGTAGCGGATTTCCATAAATCTCAAAAGCTTTCTTATAGGTCAACTCAGCAACTGTTTCTTCAGCCTTGTCGATGAAAGGCGTGTACAAGTCACCCTTAACAACCTCAACAGGTTCAAAGATTTCTGCCAAGGCATTGGTGTTTTCAATGACCAATTTCCGAGCTAATTCCTCTCCCAAGAAGGCAAATTCATCCAACATCTCATTAGTCGTTCGAAAATGAGCCTTTGGAAGTGGTGCTGGTTGGGCATGTTCGCCATGACCAATAGTCCGGTTAATCATCGCCCCCTGTCCCAAACTACGGACAATAATTTCACGGTAAATTTCTTCTTCTGGTTCGATATAGTGGACATTCCCCGTAGCCAGAACAGGCTTACCAAGACGGTCTCCCACCTCTATCAAACTCTTGATAATGGTCTGGAGTTCTTCCATATCCTTGACCTGCTCCTTGGCAATCAAGGGAGCATAGATAGCTGGTGGCATGATTTCAATAAAGTCATAATACTTGGCCACCTCAACCGCCGCATCCACACCTTGGGAAACGACTGCATCAAAAACTTCACCGTCGGAGCAAGCTGAACCTAAAATCAAACCCTCCCGATGGGCATCTAAAACCGTTCTCGGAATCCGTGGCACCCCTTCAAAGTACTTAGTATTGGACAAAGAAACCAGTTTAAAGATATTTTTTAAACCTACCTGATTCTTGACATAAATGGTCGCATGCTTAATCCGAGCTTTTTTATAAGAATCTGGACTAATCAAATCAATGTTAAGTCTAGCCAAATCGGTCACACCATGTTTTTCTGCCACCTCTTTGATAAAGATAAAAAGCAAACGACCAGTAGCTTCCGCATCGTAGTTGGCCATGTGGTGATGTTCTAGAGCCACACCAAAACGTTTGGTCAAAGGCCCCAAACCGTGACGTTTGTACTCAGGATAGAGGTTTCTAGCAAACTCCAGTGTATCAATAACTGGCTGACTAATCTTTGGCAGACCATGACGCTCATAATTGGCATTCATAAAGCCAACGTCAAAGGTAGCATTATGGGCAACTAAGACTGTATCCTTGCAGAATTCTTGGAATTCTTGCAAAACTTGTTCTAGTGGCTTGGCATTTTTGACATGATCATCTGTAATTCCAGTCAACTCCGTGGTAAAGGCCGACAAGGGATGCCCGGGATTGATAAATTCATCAAATTCAGCAATGACATTCCCCTTGTACATCTTAGAGGCCGCAACCTGAATCAAATCATTATAGATAGCTGAAAGCCCCGTCGTTTCCACGTCAAAGACCACGTAGGTCGCTTCCGATAAGTCCATCTCCACTTCGTTATAGACGATAGGGACACGGTCTTCCACGATATTAGCTTCCATACCATAAATCAGCTGGATTCCCGCTTTCTTGGCCGCCTTATAGCCGTGTGGGAAGGACTGGACATTCCCATGGTCCGTGATGGCAACCGCCTTGTGTCCCCATTTAGCAGCTGTCGCAACGATTTCTTCAACCTCTGGCAGAGCATCCATGGTCGACATGTTAGTATGAGCGTGAAACTCAACCCGACGCTCACCTTCTGGCATCAAATCCTTCCGCTCATAGTGAACAACTTCCTGCACATCCTGCACGTTCATCGTCAAATCGCGTGTGAAGTTATTCATCTCCACATTTCCACGCACTCGGAGCCAAGAATTCTTCTTGATGAGGTCAAATTTCTGAGCCTCTTCCTCATTCTTAACCCACTTCTGCATGGAAAAACTTGAAGTGTAGTCGGTCATTTTAAAGTTGATTAGAACACGCCCTGTTCTGGTCACTTTTTGCTCTACATCAAAAACAACCCCTTCAAAGACCAAACGATTTTCCTCCGTCGTCACTTCGATCATAGGAGTAATCTCCGCCTTGTCCAGCTTGGGTTTAGCTGCAGCTTTTTTAGATTGAAAATCAAAGGCTGGTTTCTCTTCCGTTGGAGGCGGTGCCATCTGTTCTAGTTGTTCCATAGCACGAAGCGCTTCCTCATTGGCAGCTTGGACAATCTGCTCATTTTCAGCATGAAAGGCTTCTTCCTGCTCCTGGGTTAGGATATCATTCTTCTCGACTTGACAATTAAAAGTTGGAAAACCAAACTTTTCAAGTTGTTTAGCTAAATTAGGAAGATGATTCTTCTTAAAGTGTTCCTTATCAATCGCGTCGGAACCTTCAATAAAGAGTTGGTTTCCCTCCGCACGAACTTGCAAATTTTGATAAAGCGACTTAAAACCTTGACTAGCACATGGCCCCTCAGAAAAAGCCTCTCTATAATAGGCCTGCAAGAGTTGATTTGAAAATTCTTGAGATAGAACCTTGATTTCGAAAACAGCTTTATTCCCTGTCTTAGAAAATTCCTCGCTCAAACCTTTCTTTAATTCTAAAAAGATTTCAATCGGTAAAATATTAGAAAATACGAAATGAAACTCCCATACCTTACTAATTTTATGAACCACAACTCGCTCAATATCAGCCTGCGATAAAGCAGGATCCTGTCTCATTTCAGCAGGCATCCCCAATTGATTCATCAAAATTTCAAAACTATTTGACATTCATTTTCCTCACATTATTCTCCTACTATTTTACCATACTTAGAGGTGTTTTCTAAAGACAAAAGGAAGCCACTTCAAGACAACAAAGAATTTTCTTATGTATATCCTTACCCCTCATTTAAGGATATTTACCTAGGGAAATGAAAAAATCTTCCAAACAGTACTCCCTCCCCAAAAAAGTTAGATGAATAATTTACCTAGTGAATTTAGTTCCGTTTTACACATAACGAAAACACCCCGAAAGTTAGGCGGAAAAAATCTAACTTTTGGGGTGCAATTTATTCTTTATAAAACCTGAAAAGAAATCAGTCTTTAACTCCTGCTTTCTCTCTTATGCTTGATAACGTTTCACGCCATCTAGATAGGTTGCTACCAATTCTAAATCTTTATCTAGTACGATAAAGTCCGCGTCATAGCCTTCACGGATTTGACCACAGACATCGTCAATATGAACGGATTTAGCTGGGTTGAAGCTTGCCATCATAACTGCTTCGTGTGGAGAGGCAATGTTCCAGTCAACCACATTCTTCAAACCGTCTTTGAGTTTGAGAATAGAACCCGCCAAGTTACCTGTAGATTTGAGACGAGCAGTTCCATTTGCAACGACAACTGGGAATTCTCCCAACATGTAGTCGCCGTCTTCCAATCCACCCGCTGTCATACAGTCTGTGATAAGGGCAATATTTTCAGTTCCTTTTTGTTTGATAAGAATTTCGCAGGCTTTTGGATCTACGTGATGGCCGTCACAGATCAACTCTGCATAGGTATGTGGCAATTGGTACATGGCTCCAACCATACCCAGTTCGCGGTGAGTTAACCCACGCATGCCATTGTAGGCGTGTACCCAAACACTCGCTCCAGCATCGACTGCTTTTTTAGCTTCATCAAAAGTCGCGTTTGAGTGCCCAAGAGCAACCGTCACACCTTCGCCCGTAACCGTACGAACAAAGTCTTCTACACCTTCACGTTCTGGCGCAAGGGCAATTTTATTTAGCAGACCATTTGCTGCTTTTTGCCAAGCACGAAACTCATCCATACGAGGGTCTTTCATGTAAGCAGGGTTTTGAGCTCCTTTGTATTTCTCTGTGAAATAAGGTCCTTCAAAATAGATTCCACGAATCTTGGCTCCACTTGCTTCTTGGTAACGAGCACCGATATTTTCAGTTACCGCAAGCAATTGCTCATAAGATGATGTCAAAGTGGTTGGCAAGAAGCTCGTTACCCCCATGCTGAGGAGTCCTTCACTCATGGTATGAAGGGTTCCTTCGATATTATTATCCATAACATCCACACCACCAAATCCATGAATGTGAGTATCCACAAGTCCTGGCGCAATGCTGTATCCTGTATAGTCAATGACGTCAGCGCCTTCAGGAATATCTTCTACATGCTTTCCAAACTTGCCGTCCACAAGTTCCAAGTAACCGCCACGACGCACTCCGTGTGGGTAGAAAAACTGATCCGCTTTAATATAGTTAGGCATAATGTTAACCTCCTTAAAAGATTGATTCTACAATTTATTATGTCAATTACATTATAAACCTTTCTTTTTTATTTGTAAATGGTATAGACCTATTTTCTAGAGATATTTTAAAAGAGCTGGATTTCTCCAACTCTTCTCTTTTAAATACAAGTTATTTTGATTTGACTGGCTTGTCTTGAGCTGTTTGCAAGGCTGTAGCAATCGTATCTGCATACAATTTTGCTCCTGCTTCAATTTTACTGTTGTCACTTCCAAAATGGACTTGGTCTGTTCCAGTCCAAATTTCTGGATGCTCTTTCGCAACTTGATTCCAATCTGCTATCGTGACGTAAGGAGTCTTCTCTGCCAATTCTCTCATATAGGCAGCCGCCTTCTCAACGATTGCATAGGTCTCTTTTGTCTTATCTCCTTCATAAGGAGTCACCAAAACCATGTGGTGGCCCTTAGGAAGATTTTTCACAATACTATCCCAGTCTTCCTTGTAATTTTCAGGATTATTCACGCCTGTTGCAATAATCACCATCTTTGGTAGAAATTTATTCTGGCTATTATTTAGCATGATTTCATTAGCAGTCTTGGTTGTTCTGCTGACCTGCGCGTTAATCTGTGCTCCAGGAAGGGCTGTCTGCAAAGCTGTATTAGCTCTTAGTGCTACCGAATCACCAATTAACATAGTGCCATCAGCAATTCCTAAACTATCAGCTTCTGCTCGTTCTGCCATCAACTTGGTCTGGCTAATATTTGTTGCAGCTTGCTTCAAGCCATTGACAGTTAAGTCTGTCTCAAACCCTCCCACTTGTGGCGCCATCAAAGTCACTAAGAAGACAATGAAGGCCAAGATTCCTGTACTTGCAGCAAGGATTGTGTGAATATGAGGCAGGGGACGAAGGGTTTGTATAATAGGTGTGTCCTTTCCTGCAATCCAAGGTTCCAACACATAAAATGATAGGCTGGCGAATCCATAAGAAAAAATCAAAGTTAATAACACAGCAAGAAGATTTGATGTCAACTGTGAAAAAATGATATAGAAAGGCCAATGGAAAAGATAAACCGCATAGCTAGTATCCGCTAAAAAGCTAATAATCTTTGGCTCCTGCATGTTAGGAGTCTTTTCATGTAAGACACGCGCCGCTAAAATCATAGCAAGGGCTGCAAGGCTGGCAAGCAAGAAGCCCATAAGATAGGCAAAGAGATAGGTAAATTTGACAAAGAAGGTCAAAATGAGTAAGAAGCCAAAACCTCCTGCAAAAACCAAAAGGGTCTTGCGTAAATCCCAGATTTTATCCAATTGCTTAACTAAAGAAGTCGTCTGACGAACGCCTACGATAGTTGCTAACACACTTCCCAAAAAGAATGGATAGACATGGGTTAAACTGGAGAAGTACACAGAGGAATAAGAGGTTACTAGAAAACTACCAATAAACATGGAGAAGAAACTAATCAAGAAGGCAGCAGCAGATAAGAGAAAGACCATCCCCTTCAACTGACCATTTGATTTAGCCTGTTTGGATAAGAACCAAACTGCCAATCCCCAGAGGATATAGTAGTGCACCTCAACAGCCAAGCTCCAATTATGAACAAACAAATGAGGAATAAACTGAGATTCATAACTCCCACCTGTCAGGAGTTCATAGAAGTTGGTCATAAAGCCTAAGACTCCCGCAATCTGACCCCCAATTCCAGCAACATAGTCTTGCCGGACTAGGAAGGTAAAGGGCATAGTCACTAGAACCATCAACACCACAGGTGGCACAATCCGATAAAAACGTCTCCTAAAAAATCCTATCAAATCAATCTCATGATTTTTAGAAAATTCTTCGATGAGTAGAGCCGTAATCAGAAATCCTGAAAATGTGAAAAAGACATCCACCCCGAAAAATCCTCCAGGAAAGATCGTCTGAAAGAAATGATACAAGAGTACCAGTAGTAAACCTGTAATCCTAATCAAGGAAAACCATTTAATGCGCATACGAGTTTATTCTCCCTTTCATTATACACTTTATTCTATCAAAAAAAGAAGAAAAATCCCAAGAGAAAACTTAGGATTTTTAGCTTATATCAATTCCATTTTAGAAATTACGGCCTGACTTATTATAGCCATATTTTTCCACAAAATACTCACGGAATTCCAAGAGATTGTCATCCATGATGGCTTGTCGCACTTGCTTCATCAGGTTAAGTAAGAAGTAAAGGTTATGGTAGCTAGTCAAGCGGATACCGAAGGTTTCATCAGCCTTGAGCAGGTGACGAAGGTAGGCGCGTGTATAGTTCTTACATGTGTAGCAATCACATTCAGGATCTAGTGGCGTAAAGTCCTCAGCAAACTGAGCATTTTTGACAACCAAACGTCCCTGACTGGTCATACAAGTCCCATTACGAGCGATACGAGTCGGCAAGACACAGTCAAACATATCCACCCCACGAATCACCCCATCAATCAAGCTATCTGGCGCTCCCACACCCATCAGATAACGAGGTTTATTTTCAGGTAGCAGTTGAGTTGTAAAGTCCAAGACCGCATTCATTTCTTCGTGGGTTTCTCCCACTGCCAAGCCACCGATAGAGTAGCCTGGGAAATCCATGCTGACAAGGTCATTCGCTGATTGGCGACGAAGGTCTTCAAATCCTGCCCCCTGCACAATTCCAAACAAACCTTGGTCATGTGGACGACGGTGAGCCTTCAAACCACGCTCAGCCCAACGACTGGTACGCTCGATTGATTTCTTAACGTAGTCGTATGGTTGATAAAACTGAGGACATTCGTCAAAGGACATCATGATGTCTGAACCCAGATTATTTTGGATAGAGATGGCCTTTTCTGGAGACAGGAACATCTTAGAACCATTGAGATGGTTTTTAAAAGTTACCCCTTCTTCTGTGATATTTCGGCTATCTGCTAGAGAATAAACCTGGAAACCACCACTATCTGTCAAGATTGGTTGATCCCAATTCATGAACTTGTGAAGACCACCTGCGCGTGCGATGAGTTCATCTCCAGGGCGGAGCCAGAGATGATAAGTGTTTGATAGGATAATTCCCGACCCCATCTCCTTCAATTCTTCAGGCGACTGAGTTTTGACAGTGGCTTGTGTTCCAACTGGCATAAACATAGGTGTTGGGAAGGTCCCGTGTGGGGTAATAATTTCCCCTAGACGTGCTCCTGTGTGTTTTTCTTTCTTAATCAAACGATATTTGATTGGTGAATCTGACATTTTTTACCTCCGAAGCTGGGAAAGACAGTCCCAGTTCATACTTTGTGCCCAAGGGCATACTGTATGATTTTATCAAAAAAAGCTGGAACTGTCACGAACTATGGTATAATGAGAGAATGAAATACCCAAAAATTGATTTAAAAACCATTCGTCTGCAGGCTAGACAATTTCAAGCTGAAAATCCCCGCCTCTTTCTCGTCTATCTCTTACCGAGCATGCTGGTCATCTTGTCTGGCTTCCTCAATCCCTTAGAGCGCATCAACGAGTCTATTTTAGAGCAATCCTTTTTAAGCGTGTTTGGCCATGTATTCCAAGCCTACCTCTTTCCACTATTAGTCTCCTTTATAGGGGCAATACTTCTAACCAGCTCAGTCTATACAACGCTGAAACTCATCAAGAAACCTGATACAGAACTATCCGTCAAAAATAGTCTCACTCTCTTTAACGAAGAACACTTTTCACAAACCTTTTTGACTCTTCTTCTCAAACGTTTCTACCTCTTCTTATGGAGCATTCCTAGTTTACTTGGGATTTACTTCCTCTTTTACAGTAGCTTTCTAGCAAAGAAATTCGTTGCCATCCATCCTGAGTTTCCTAATCTGGATCTCACGTCAATTGAAACTGAGCGCTTCCTCATGACCTTTGGTCTCTACTTTCTAGCAAGTATCCTCTTGATAATTGTAGGAAACAGTCTCTATATTCCACAATACTATGCTTATTCACAGGTAGAATTGCTCCTCTGTGACACCCTAGACTTGGGACAGACCAAACCAGGACAAATCCTTAAAACCAGCCGTTTCCTGATGAAAGGCTACAAATTTCAACGCTTTGTCCTAGACTTACAACTCCTTCCTTGGTACTTCCTCAATTGGATTACCTTTGGAATTGCTAGTTTCTCACTCCTACCCTATATTCAAATAAATAAAATAATTTTTTACCGAGCAGTATTGGCTCGAAAACGTCCAAAAGCTTGAAGGTAACCCTTCAAGCTTTTTTCTATCAATGAGTTTCTCCGCCTATCAACTTGAGGTCCTGATCTCCATGTTCTATAATGGCGCCGATTGCCACTTCTATTCCTCGCATAATGTCCACCAAACTCATAGCTGGAGTGGTCGGTCGATTTACCACCTGTTCCATCATATAAGGAATATGCATAAAACCCGCCTTAACATGTGGAAATTTCTTTTCTACCAAATAGAGGGCCTGATACATCAAATGATTGCAGACAAAAGTCCCTGCAGTATTGGAAACAGAGGCCGGTAAGCCCTCTTTTTTTATAGCTTGAACCATCGCTTTAATCGGCAAACTACTAAAGTAGGCCGAGGCACCATCCACTCGAATGGGAAGGTCAATCGGCTGATTACCTTCGTTATCAGGAATGCGTGCATCGTCTTGATTAATGGCCACTCGTTCAGGTGTCAAGCTAGACCTTCCACCTGCTTGGCCGATACAAAGGACAAAGTCAGGTTGATAACGGTTCATCTCTTCTTCCAATACTTGAGCAGATTTGTAAAAAACTGTTGGCACTTCTAGCCAGCTGACCTCAGCGCCATGGATTTCAGATGGCAAACCTTTAATGGCCTCCAAAGCTGGATTGACCTTTTCCCCTCCAAAGGGCTCAAAGCCTGTCACTAATACTTTCATTTCTAACTCCTCAAAACCATTTCAATAAAACTCTTTTCTTAAAGACAAGTATAACATATTTCCCTTATTCTGGAGTGAAAAGGACTAGCGAGACTAGGATTGACCTTTTGATTTTATTTAAAAAGTAAAATACTAATCAAGGCCAAAATAGCTGGTCCGCCTTGCTTTAAAATAATTTTTTTATCTGCTGTGAGAGAGCCATAAGCCGCAGCACCAATCACAAACAAGACAAAAATAGTCACAATTTCTAAATTCTGTGAGAAATAAATCCCATACAAGAGAAAGACTCCTAGCAGAGCATTATAAATCCCTTGATTTTTAAACAATGAACTTACAGACGGACGAGCCAGTTCTTCCTTGTCCATGTTAAAGACACGACTAGTCGCATCTGATTGCGTTGCAATACTTTCCAAATAAAAAATGTAAAAATGCTCCAAAGCAACAATCGTTGCTAAAATGATTGTCATAATTGACATCTATTTCTCCTTAAATTTCTATATTTTCAATACCCAAAACCAATTTATTTAATAAACGGCTGAGTTCTGTTCTTTCAGACTCTGTTAAGATACTTTCCATCTCTTCCTTAACCTTGATATGCTTCAGAGGAGGATTCACCACTAACTGCTCCTTCGCATACTTCGTAGCCTCTACCAACACTTCCCGTTGATTTTCAGGATTGCGATGACGCTCCACCAAACCTTCCTTTTCCAGAATCTTGAAATGTCGTGTCAAGGCAGCCTGATCAATTTTCAAACGCTCCTGAACTGCCATTTGGTTACAAGGAGAATTCTCCAGCAAAAATAATAAAATCTGATACCGTGTCAAACTAATTCCAAGTCTTTTTTCAAACAATTGCGTACTCGCTTGCTCAGACAAGCGGAGTTGATAAAGTAAATCTTGAATCTCTAACATTTCTTTCCCTTTTTCTATTGATTTATCAATAATTGACTAATCAATTATAATACAAAGTAAAATAGATTGCAAGAATGTTACTTGGATTATTACAAGATGGAAACTTCCCATTTTCCATTCATATTGATACTCAATGAAAATCAAAGAGCAAACTAGGAAGCTAGCCGCAGGTTGCTCAAAGCACTGTTTTGAGTTTACAGATAAAGCTGATGTGGTTTGAAGAGATTTTCAAAGAGTATGATAAAAAAACGAACGAGAATCGCTTCCTATCACGAAAGCTAAATCTCATTCGTCAAAATGATATTACAAAGTCTGATTTATCCATTCATTGAAACGTGAACGTGATCATAGTGATTTTCTGTCACGCTACCACGGTCTGGCATTGGGTTCCAAGTATTAGCTGGCCCATATTTGCTATCGAATGGAGCATAGAAACGTTGTTTCCAGATGATATAACTGATACCACGGCTGGCCATATTTTGAATAGCGTATTCCGCAATCTTATCCCCTAGTTCTGAGCTTTCTGGTACCATAAAGTCAATAGCCAAACCTTTTCCGTGATCTCCACTGTCTCCTGGACGGTAACCACTAAAGGATGTGATGCCAAACAAGTTAGCAATTTCTTCTTTAAAGGCAGCTGTTTGTGGTTGAAGGCCTGCATTTTCAGATTTTGCTACTGCAAGTCCAGCATAATCAGGCGCAGCTGGAGCTGCGTAAGTTGTTGAAACTGGTTTCGTCTCTTCTGGTTGATAAGTCGAAACTGCTGGTGTAGCTTCTTTTGCTTCTTCTGAACTTGTTGCAGTTGTTTCGGTTGCTTTTTCTTCTACTGGCGCTGTAGTTGCTTCTACTGCTGATTCAGCTTGAGGACTTGCTTGTGCTTCCTGCTTCTCATCTTGAGGGCTTGCTTGTGTTTCTTGCTTCTCAGCTTGAGTCGTTGCCTGAGGAGCTGCTTCTACAACTGCACTACTTGTTTCTGCTGTTTGCTCCTCTGGGACAGAAGTTCCTGTAGAAGGCGCGACTTCTTCTGAAGCAGTCACTGTCTCTGTAACTTCTGAACTTGATGCTACTTCTTTTGTACTTGTAGTCTCTACTGCTTTTGGTGCTTCTGCAATTGGTTGAGAAAGATCTGCAACTTGAACAGTTTGATCATCTACTGTCACTTGATTGGTTGTCAAATCTGCTGTCGCAGTTGTCACTTCTTCACTAGAATCTACTTGAGGTGTTTGGATTTCAACTTCCGTTACTTCTTCTGCTTCATTGACAGTCGTTGTCAAAACAGTTTCTGGGAAAATCAAGTCCATATTAGTGATTTTATTCAAATTCGCAAGAACTGTAACATCTACACCCAAGGCTTCTGCAATGGTGCTCAAGGTATCACCATACTGAACGGTATAACTTGTTTTGTTATCCGTTTTAGTCAAATCATTTTGGATTTGCTCAACACTACGTGCAGTCCAAAGAACTTCTTCTGCTTGAGTTGCCAATACTGGGGCAAATGACAAGGCTACCGTTGAGGCTAATAATATTCTTTTCTTCATTCTTTCAAATTCCTTTCAAATGAGTACCTGTCTATGATAACACAAAAAATGCAGAAAAAAAGCCCTCTCGGGCCTATTTAACAGAACTGTCTATTCCTTGTAACAAACTCGGTTACTTGAAATAGTTTGTTAGGTCTCTGTCACAAAACTGACACAATCTTATCGTTCCCAATCCCCAAAAATATAAGGAATATCTGCTAACCCTTGAATCCTATGATTTCCTTCATAAGTCGACTCTAAAAAGTTGATACTTTGAATCCCACTATTCTGGGCAAATTCCACATCCAGAGTCCGATCCCCTATATAATAGGTCTTCTCAGAATCCAACTGATACTTGCCTAACAGATAGTTAGCCGCTTCTGGACTTGGCTTCCGCACAAAACCACTCTGACTGGTTAAAATCTCTGTAAAATAAGATTCCAAACCCAAGTCTCTGAGAATGGTACGAGCATTGTCTCCCTTATGAGTGTAAACAAACTGCTGAATTCTTGATTCGTCCGCCCAATTCAACACCTCACGCGCACCTGGCATCAAAACTACCTGAGCATTCTTCTCAGCCAGACTCTGTGCACGCACCTGATTTAGCATTTCCACATCCAGCTTTCTCTCTTCCGCCACCTGCACAAGCAAATCCTGAACAGAATACTTGAGAATAAACTCCCTCACCTTCCCTTTATCATAAGGAATAGCAAACTGACCAAAAGTTTCCTCAATCCCTGACAAAATCGCTTCGTAAGAATCCAATAAAGTCCCGTCTAAATCCCAAATAAAAGCTGTTTTTTGCATTTCCTATCCTTTCAAGATCATATAACGCTGGTAACGGTAACGTAGAAATAACCAACGAAAACCATTATCCAAAAGGGTTCCGGCCCAAATACCGGGCAAGCCCCAACCAAGCACAATCCCCATCAGATATCCCGTTCCAATGCGGATACACCACATTCCTATACTTGTCGCATAAAAGGGAAGCCGAGCATTGCCCAAACCCTGCCAGACTGCTGTATAGATGACTGTTCCTATCGTCATAGGAGTACCAAGTAGTGAAAACAGTGTCACTAGAACACTAGCCTCAACCGCTAGAGGATCAGGCGTATAGAGATGAGTTAGTGGTACACCCAAGGCATAGATACTGAAGGTCAAAGGCAACATGAGGACCAGAGAAAGCCAAAAAGTTCGCTTGCTCAAATTAGCTACTTTTTTCCAATTATCCTCCCCAACTGCTCGGGCCACCATCATGACCGTTGCAGTAGCGACGCCAAAGGCAGGCATATAGTTAAACTGGGTCAAGACTTCTCCGACTGCATTTCCAGCCACCGCCTCCGTTCCAAAAGAAACAACCAAGGCAATGATCACGACATCTCCAGCCCTCATCATGAGCCTCTCTCCAGCTGCTGGCAACGCTAAGGTCAATAGTTCCTTATCTAAACCAAAAGTCGGTTTCTCAAAAGGCAACTTTAATTGCGACCATAAAATCACAAGACCTACCAAACGAGACAGAATTGTCCCCCAAGCAACACCAGCTATCCCCATATCCAGAACAAAAATAGCTAGACTTGAAAAAAGAATATTCAAGGCATTGGATAAAAGACTAACATAGAGAGGCAGACGTGGATTATGCGTTGCACGAATCAAGGCACCCAGACTGGTCATCAAGCCCAAAAGAACAATCGATCCGCCTACCAAGGATAGGTAGAGTCCACCACTCTCAGCTACATCTCTCTCCGTCCCCAAAAATCCTATCATCTCTTTCCCAGCGAAGATGGACAAAAATCCTAAAAGGAAACTTAATAGTAAGGTAATCTTCAAGGACTCAGTCACATGATAGGCTAGCATAGATTGATCCTTCTGCCCCAAACTTTTTGAAATAACACTTGAAATAGCAGCTCCCAGAGCAATGAAAATCGCCTGATAAATCGTGATAATATTCCCAGCTACTGATACGCCTGAAATGGCTATCAATCCTAAATGAGCAACCAAATAACTGTCCACCATCCCCATGAGCATCTGCAAAAAGTTTTCGCCCATAGCTGGCAAGGCAATATTAAGAATATCTTTATTTTCCTTAAACAATCCTTCCTCCTGATGAAAAGAAACTCAGTTGGTTTCCCAACCGAGTTTACTCCCTCTGTCTTAAAGTCCTAGATAAGCCTCAACCGCTGCTTGCATGTCAGCAGCTGCTACTGTTGTCTTGTGACGAACAGGAGCTGTCTCAAGCCCATCAACTGCAGGTGGCACAACTACTCCTGAGATTTCATGTAATTGAGCCAAGGCTTCAAAGTCTGTCAAGCCTGATTCCCCTGTTACCGCTTCTACAGCAACTACCGGGAACTTGTATGGACTCGCTGTTGAAGCAATCACTGTCTTAGTCACATCGCCAGTAGCCGCTTGGTATTTCTTATAAACTGCCGAGGCAACCGCCGTATGTGGATCCTCGATATAGGTATCTGTTTGATAAACACGTTTGATTTCTGCCGAAGTTTCTTCCTCAGTCGCATATTCAGCTGCAAATAGTTCCAGAATCTCTGCATCAAAGTCTATCAACTCATATTGTCCTTGCTTGTTCAAGGCATTCATGAGTTCAGCAGCCTTAATAGCATCATTTCCTAAAAGATGGAAAATCAAGCGTTCCAAGTTTGAAGATACTAAGATATCCATAGATGGGCTAGTTGTTACCTTAAACTCACGTTTCTTGTCGTAAACACGTGTTTTAAAGAAGTCTGTCAAGACATTATTGTCATTTGAAGCACAGATCAATTTACCAACTGGTAGGCCAATTTGCTTAGCATAAAAGGCAGCCAAGATATTTCCAAAGTTTCCAGTTGGCACTGTGAAATTGACCTTATCACCAGCCACAATCTCACCAGTCTTGACCAACTGAGCGTAAGCATAAACATAGTAGACAATCTGTGGTACCAGACGACCAATGTTCATAGAGTTAGCTGATGAAAATTGCAACTTGTTGGTAGCCAATTTTTCACGAAGAGCCACATCGTTAAACATATGCTTCACATTTGTTTGGGCATCGTCAAAGTTACCGTCTATAGCTATAACATGAGTATTATCACCAGTCTGAGTGGTCATTTGCAACTCTTGAACCTTGCTGACACCATCCTTTGGATAAAAGACGATAATCTCAGTACCAGGTACATCTGCAAATCCTGCCATAGCAGCTTTCCCAGTATCACCAGATGTTGCTGTTAAGATGACAATCTTGTTCTCCAAACCATGTTTCTTAGCAGCTGTCGTCATAAAGTATGGCAAGATAGACAAGGCCATATCCTTAAAGGCAATCGTTGAACCATGGAAAAGTTCCAGGTTGTATTGCCCGTCTAATTTCACTAATGGTGCGATAGCTGGAGTATCAAATTTGCTATCGTAGGCATTATTGATACAGTAGTCCAACTCCTCAGCTGTAAAGTCATCTAAAAATGCTGACAAAACTAACTTAGCAACTTCCTGATAAGAAGCATCTTTCAATTTGTCAAAGTCCAAATCTACCTTTGGATAAGTAAGCGGTGTAAACAAACCACCGTCCGTCGCCAAACCTTGCAAAATAGCTTGGCTGGCAGTTACTGTATTGTTGGCATCACGCGTTGATTGATAAACTAATGTCATTACTCTCTATCCTTTATCTATAGTCTCTTCCATTATATCATGATTTTTCAGAAAATTCTCCCTTTATAAGAGAAATTATAGGCTCAATTCTTCCTTCAAAGGCTGTAAAAAGGTCATTTCTTGCTTATTTCTCATCTCCAGTCCTTCCTCAGCTAGCAGGAGTAAGTCTTTGGAAAATCCAATAATCGTAGTCTCTTCCTCATCTGTGAGCTTCTTCTTAGAAAATTGTCTCCTTAAAAACTTGTAATCATGACCAAATGACTCAAAGAAAGGTGCTGTTGCTAAGTAAGCCTCTAACTTATCTAAATTAACCAACAACCCCAAGTGAAAAGCTGCTGAAGCGAAGGTTCTATCTAGAGGCTGGGTACACACACTACGAAACTCAACCGTTCCGCGAGTCGTTAAGTCTTGATACTGGTAACTACGATGAGTTTCAAAATCCTTTTCTTGAGGGTAAATAGGAACCACATCCCCATTAAGATCAAATGCTTGAATTTCAGGTGTAACCAAATAGTCCCTTGCCTGAATTGGATAAAAATAATAGGTTTGCCCATCACGTTCCGCAGTAAAAATTGCAGAATGATCTAGATAATCAAAAAAATCATCCTCATCTTTAAAGAGTCTAACATTGACCCCGACGTTTTCTGGATAGATACCATGCATCGATTCTTCCCAGAAAATATCTCTTGAAATTTTCGTATTCCAATCCGCACCTAAAAACTCAGAATTGGCAAATAAATAAGCCTTAACTGCTTCAATTTGGGTAAAAGCATTAATCACTCGTAAGTAGTTAGACTTTGAAACATCCAACTGAACCTGACTCCCACAAATGAACGCTCCGTATTCAGGGAATTGATGTAAGTTTGATTTAGTAACATTTCTGCTCAAATTCAAATAGTCCATCAACATCTGATAGCGTGGGTAAGCCACGGGACAATTCTCATTTTTATCCCAGTTGGGATGAATACCACAGCCAACAATAGCATGATTTGATTCAGCTAACTTCTTCTGGATTGCTTCCATATAAATACTAAAACGTTCTTCAACCTCTTGTATCGTTTCAGCCTTACCAAATGCAAACTCTATCGTGGTATAGGAAACTTCAAATAAAATAGCATCCTGACTTACTGGATCCACTAGCTGAATAGGATTCCCAAAATCATCCACCTTTTCTACAGCTAAATTCAAAGCAGAAACTAGATAACGAAATAACCGCTTGATAACTTCAACATCTGTAGCATCCCCTTCTAAATTTGTAACAGGATATTCCAGCTCAATCCCGACAAACAATTCAGGATTTTCTTTAATATTTTTCAAATACCGAAGTTTTAACAATTCGCTAGAACGAGACATACTTCCCTACACTTTCATAATCTAAATAAAATTTGGATAAGTATTATTATACCAAAAATAATATAAAAAGGAACGAAGATTTACAACGTTCCTTACTCTATACTATACCGGCGGCCGGGGTCGAACCGGCACGTCCTTGCGGACACTGGATTTTGAGTCCAGCGCGTCTGCCAATTCCGCCACGCCGGCAAATAGTAACTGGGGTAGCTGGATTCGAACCAACGCATGAGGGAGTCAAAGTCCCTTGCCTTACCGCTTGGCTATACCCCAATAATATAAAATAGGCGAGTGATGGGGATCGAACCCACGCATGCCAGAGCCACAATCTGGTGTGTTAACCACTTCACCACACCCGCCATAATTCTATTAACACGGGCAGTAGGAATTGAACCCACACTGAAGGTTTTGGAGACCTTAGTTCTACCTTTAAACTATGCCCGTAAAATGGAAGGGGAGGGATTCGAACCCCCGAACCCGAAGGAGCGGATTTACAGTCCGCCGCGTTTAGCCTCTTCGCTACCCTTCCAAAATATATAAATGGCGCGAGACGGAATCGAACCGCCGACACATGGAGCTTCAATCCATTGCTCTACCAACTGAGCTACCGAGCCTTATTGCGGGAGCAGGATTTGAACCTACGACCTTCGGGTTATGAGCCCGACGAGCTACCGAGCTGCTCCATCCCGCGTTAATACAAAAGGAGGATGTGGGATTCGAACCCACGCACGCTTTTACACGCCTGACGGTTTTCAAGACCGTTCCCTTCAGCCGGACTTGGGTAATCCTCCAAAATAGTCCGTACGGGATTCGAACCCGTGTTACCGCCGTGAAAAGGCGGTGTCTTAACCCCTTGACCAACGGACCAAACTTTATGGGCACGAGTGGACTCGAACCACCGACCTCACGCTTATCAGGCGTGCGCTCTAACCACCTGAGCTACGCGCCCAAGTTAAAAAACTTGGTAATTGAACAAAGTTCAAAGCGGGTGACGAGAATCGAACTCGCGACAACAGCTTGGAAGGCTGTAGTTTTACCACTAAACTACACCCGCTTAAATGGGAGTTAACGGGATCGAACCGCTGACCCTCTGCTTGTAAGGCAGATGCTCTCCCAGCTGAGCTAAACTCCCTAGAGCTAAGCGACTTCCATATCTCACAGGGGGCAACCCCCAACTACTTCCGGCGTTCTAGGGCTTAACTTCTGTGTTCGGCATGGGTACAGGTGT